>JBMTQX010000029.1:0-35282 GCA_049446715.1 Pseudohongiellaceae bacterium | reverse complement strand
CCACGGTTTTGACACTCAACGACAGGTCCGAGGCAATGTCGTTGGTATTCAGGCCCTCGGAGAAGAGGCAGAAAATCTGGCATTCCCGGTGCGTGAGCTTCGGCATGGCCGAGCCCTTGCCAAGCTGGTGCTGGACGTTCATGTCGCTTTCAAGCCCGGGCTCGATGTAGGTGTCACCCGAAGCAATCTGGCGCACGGCGTGCATCAGCACGTTGGGCGCATTGTTCTTGGTGATGTACCCGGACGCGCCGGCTTCCATGGCGTGCTCAACGAATGACACATTGTCGTGCATAGTGAACACGAGGATTCTGATTTTCGGATTCCTGGCCCTGATGCGGCGAATGGCTTCCAGCCCCCCCATGCCTGGCATGGGCAGGTCCATCAATATCACGTCGGGGTTGAGTTCGCGGACTTTCTGGCTGGCTTCTTCACCGCTTTCCAGTTCCACAATCACTTCAATATCTGGGTCACCTTTCAGCAGACGACGGTACCCTGATAATGGTTACCAGGGGCTTGGTCCAGCGCTGCACGTGGTAACCAATCACGGCCATCAGCCGCATGAGAAACGCCAGCGTGGCCAGGAAACGGTTGCGGGCCTCTACCCAAACTTCGCCGATCTCGTCGGCGGGATCTGCATAGAGTGTAATGATGCCACCGTTGGCCTGCACAAACGTGCGAATCTGCATCTCTGTTTCAGGATAGACCAGGTTGACGAACCGGGCCGGCGCTTTGACGTTCTCGCGCATGGACGCATTGACCTGTGGGTAATCCGCATTGCTGGACATGATCTGGATATCAATGTGACGCAGATTGTCGAGCGCGATCAGTTCCTGCAAAAACGCAGGTTCATCGTCAGGATTGAAGGGGGAATCATTGCCCATTTCGGCAATGCTAAACATGCGTTTGACCAGTTTGGTCACCGACGCCATTTCTTCCATGACCTTGGCATCAGCCACCAGGACAGCACGCATGGGTGGCGGCGCTGGCAGGCACCAGGGCTGCGGCAAGAATGATGCCCAGTCTTGCCTATAAATTCAGTTTTCCATGCGAACGGCTTTGGACTGCCTTGGCTATGGCCTGTTAACGGGCGATGTCAGGAAGACTCCTGCTCATCCCACACCAGAATGCCTTCCGAATTGTCGGCGCTAAACCCCTTGACGTCCAGTGCTTCCTGCCAGCGTTTGAGCACCAGTCGCGATAGAGGCGCCTGCATGTTCACGGCATCACACAACTCATTGGCGATTCCGACATCCTTGACCAGCAGCCCCATGGCAAACCCGGTGGCAAACTTTTCATCGATGACATGTTCTTTCATCACCTTGTCGGTCATGAAATTGTGTCCGGTGGAGACATTGACGACATCCACAAAAGTGGCCAGATCCAGGCCAAAGCGTTTAGCGGCCAGCATCGCCTCGGAGGTGGCGACAAATGACGAGGCGGCAACCAGATTATTCAGGGCCTTGGTGGCATGGCCACAACCGCTGCCACCGGTTTCAAACAACTGCTGCCCCATGGTTTCAAGCAGGGGCCGGGCATTGGCCAGCGCCGTGGTGTCATCGGTGCCGATCATGATGGCCAGGGTGCCAAGCTTGGCGCGGGCCACGCCGCCGGACACCGGCGCATCAATCAGCACAACACCCTTGTCAGCAAGCTGTGCTGCCAGCGTGCGCGTGCCAGTCGGTTCAGAGGAACTCATGTCAATAACGACCAGGCCAGACTGCGCGGCATTAATGAACGCCCCGCCTTCAGCTTCCATCAGCACTTCGCGCACCACATGCCCGTTGGGGAGCATGGTAATGACACAGTCCATGGCCCCCAGTTCGGACAGCGAGGTTGCCGAGCGGGCGCCGGTCTCGACGGCAAAGCGCTCTGAACGGGCGCTGTCCATATCAAATACCGTGAGGTGGTAACCCGCTTCGAAGATATTCAAGGCCATGGGCCAGCCCATGTTACCGATACCGATGAAGCCAACTTTGGTGTCTTTGGTTGCTGTCATTGCTGATGTCCTGGATTGTTCTTTTTATTTATCGGTGTGCGTAGGTCGGCATAGCGCGTCGTTTGCCGACATGGTCTTTTTGAAGCCCTCACAAGTCTGTCGGCAAACGGCGCCTTGCGCCTATGCCGACCTACAAGGCTTACGGGCTATTTGTCGAGTCCCATGTCTGCCAGTACTTCTTTCGCCGCGTTAAAGGCTTCCACGCCCGCCGGCACGCCAGCATAAACGGCACTGTGAATCAAAATGGCACGAATCTCTGCTACCGAAACGCCATTGGCGATGGCGCCACGCACATGCACCTTGATCTGGTTGGGCTTGGTCAACGCGGTCAGCGCCGCCAGCGTGATCATGCTGCGGGTCTTTGGATCGAGCGTGTCATCGGCCCAGACTTCGCCAAAGCAGTACTTGGTGACCAGGTCCTCAAAGGGACGGTTGAACGGCGTGGCCCGGTTCTCACGGGCCGCGGCGACCTCTTCGCCCCACATTTTCACGGCCATATCACGGCCTTTCCGGTATGCGTCATCACTCATTGGCGAACTCCCTCCTGATAAATGGATAAATAATTGTCTTGAGACTCAAACGGCGACAACCAGAAAGCCAGTTGCTGAATATTCCTGTCCTGCGTGAAAAATCGGGTTGCAACGCCTGGTCCTGGTTAATGGTTTCTAATGCCGTGTTGTTTTTATTTTCTTTCAAGCCGGGCCAGAGCGCTCTTTTACAGGCTATCCCCTCAACGTTCCGGATGCGTAAACATACTGAATTCTCTGCCAAATTAGTATGCTTTCAAGTAAATATCAGCAATGCCTATAATGGCCTCTCGATCAATAGCAGCCCGCGTTTATGTCAGCAGCCGATACCGACTCCCTCAAACTGACTCCCCTGTTTGACCTGCACCACTCCCTCAATGCCCGCATGGTGCCATTCGCCGGTTATCACATGCCCGTCCAGTATGAAGGCGTGAAAGCCGAACACCTGCACACCCGGGCAGCAGCAGGCCTGTTTGATGTCTCGCACATGGGCCAGATCCTGATCAGTGGCGATCAGGCTGCCGAAAAACTCGAAGCCCTGGTGCCGGTCGATCTCATGGATCTGCCCGTCAACAAGCAGACCTACGCCCTGCTGACCAATGATCGGGGCGGCATCCTTGACGACCTCATGATCTGCCGCCTGGCCGAGAACACATTCATGCTCGTGGTGAATGCGGCCTGCAAGACTGCCGACCTGGCCTGGCTGCAGGAAAACCTGACCGGGCTGGCCCTGGATTACCGCGAAGACCTGGCGTTACTGGCTCTGCAGGGCCCTGACAGCGCGGCGGTTCTGTCCGCCGTGATTCCCGGGGTCGACGCCATCGCGTTTATGCACGGTCAGGCCGCCCGCTGGGACGAACATGATGTGTATGTGACGCGTTCCGGATACACCGGTGAAGACGGCTATGAAATTTCCCTGCCCGGCAACGCGGCTGAAGCCTTCGCACGATGCCTGCTCACTGACGCACGGGTGAAACCCATCGGACTGGGTGCCCGTGACACCCTGCGCCTGGAGGCCGGACTTTGCCTGTACGGCCATGAACTCAATGACACCATCACTCCCGTCAGTGCAGCCCTGACCTGGAGCATCAGCAAGGCCCGCCGCCCCGGTGGCGCCCGTGCCGGCGGTTTCTTTGGTGCCGACACCATCCTGCAGGAAATGACCCTGGGATCACGGGAAAAACGGGTCGGCCTTACAGTGAATGGCAAAGCCCCGGTGCGCGAAGGTGCGCAACTGGTGGATGAACACAACAAACTGATCGGCACGGTCACCAGCGGCGGCTATGGCCCCAGCGTGGATGCCCCGATTGCGATGGGGTATGTGCAGAGTGCCTGTACCGAACCCGGCACCGTCATTGATGCCATCGTCAGGGGCAAACCCCTGGCGGTTACCATCACTGCCCTGCCTTTCATCCCTAACCGGTTTGTCCGTTAAGCGGAGTGCTGACCATGCCCAACACACCCTATGCCGAGATCTCTGGCACCCACGATTTCCTGCCCCGCCATATCGGCCCCAATGCCGAGGAACAGGCGCAGATGCTCGCCGCGCTGGGGTACCAGGACATGGCGGCGTTCATCGATGACGTCATTCCGGAGAGCATTCGCCAGGACAGGCCTCTCGCACTGGATGCGCCCATGAGTGAGGCGGCAGCACTGGCCGCCCTGCAGTCACTGGCAGCACAAAACAAGGTGTACAAGTCCTGGATCGGCCAGGGTTACTACAACTGTTTCACGCCGGCGGTCATTCGCCGCAACCTGTTTGAAAACCCGTCCTGGTATACCGCCTATACGCCCTACCAGCCGGAAATTTCTCAGGGCCGCCTGGAAGCCCTGCTCAACTACCAGACCATGGTGTGTGATCTGACCGGCCTGGATATCGCCAACGCCTCACTGCTTGATGAAGGCACGGCCGCCGCGGAAGCCATGGCGCTGTGCCGACGCATGAGCAAGGCCGGTGGCAACGTCTTTTTCATCGACCAGGACTGCCTGCCGCAAACCATCGACGTGCTGAAAACTCGTGCCGAACCGCTGGGCTATACACTGGTTATTGGCGACCCTGCGGATGCCGTCAATCACGACTGCTTTGGCGTGCTGCTGCAGTACCCCGGTGTCAGCGGCGCAGTCACCGATCACTCGGCATTGATTGCCGCCTGTCACGACAACGGCGCCCTGGTCACGATGACGGCCGACCTGCTGAGCCTGGTGTTGCTGAAATCCCCGGGTGCCCTGGGTGCCGATGTCGCCATCGGCAGCAGCCAGCGTTTCGGGGTACCGATAGGTTTTGGTGGCCCGCATGCCGCCTACATGGCCTGCCATGATGATTACAAACGCTCCCTGCCGGGCCGCCTGGTGGGGGTATCAAAAGATGTGCACGGTAACCCGGCCCATCGCCTGGCACTGCAGACGCGCGAACAGCATATTCGCCGGGAGAAGGCGACTTCCAATATCTGTACTGCGCAAGTGCTGCTGGCGGTGATCGCCGGCATGTATGCGGTGTATCACGGCCCGGATGGTTTGCGCCGGATTGCCGAGCGGGTGCACCGGCTGACCTGTGCTCTGGCCAAGGGATTACAGGGGCCAGGGGTGCAGGTGGTGAATGAGACCTGGTTTGACACCCTGACCCTTGCCGCAGGTGAAAAGACGCAAGCGATACACAACTTGGCACGCGAAACCGGCATCAACCTGCGTGAGATCGATGATGCGCATCTGGGTATCTCGCTGGATGAAACGGCCACCCCGGAGGATGTCGCGCAGTTGCTGAGCCTGTTCGGCGCGGAGGTTGGCGATCTGGATAACGCCGAGAGTCCACTGTCTGAAAACATGCTGCGCACCGATGCCATCCTGACGCACGCGTGTTTCAACACCTATCACTCTGAAACGGAAATGATGCGCTACCTGCGCAAGCTGGCGAACCGGGACATCGCCCTCGACCGCGCCATGATTCCGCTGGGCTCGTGCACGATGAAGCTCAATGCCGCTGCCGAAATGCTGCCGGTGAGCTGGCCTGAGTTTGCCAAGGTGCATCCGTTCGTGCCGGCGGACCAGGCGCAGGGTTACCTGGCCATGATGCATGATCTGGAAGCCATGCTCTGCACCATCACCGGCTATGACGCCGTCTCGCTTCAGCCCAATGCCGGCTCCCAGGGCGAGTTCGCCGGGCTGCTGGCCATCCGCGAATACCACAAGAGCAATGACCAGGGTCACCGCAACATCTGCCTGATCCCGGCCTCGGCCCATGGTACCAATCCGGCTTCAGCACAGATGTGCGGCATGCAGGTGGTCGTGGTCGCCTGCGATGAAAACGGCAATGTCGATGTCGAGGACCTGCAGGCCAAGGCCTCCGCACATGCCGACAACTTGGCTGCCATCATGATTACCTATCCCTCAACCCACGGCGTTTTCGAGACAAAGGTGCGACAGGTCTGCGAGATCGTGCATGCCCATGGCGGCCAGGTGTACATTGATGGCGCCAATCTCAATGCCATGGTCGGCCATGTCGAACCCGGCAACATCGGCGGCGATGTCAGCCACTTGAACCTGCACAAGACCTTCTGCATTCCCCATGGCGGTGGCGGACCCGGTGTCGGCCCCATCGGGGTCAAGGCACACCTGGCACCTTTTGTCCCCGGACACTTTTCCCTGGGCAGCCACAGGCGCCAGGACGGCGCCGTGGCGGCAGCAGCTTACGGCAGCGCCAGCATCCTGCCGATCACCTGGATGTACCTGAAGATGATGGGTGCTACCGGTCTGACACAGGCCACTGCCGTCGCCATTCTCAATGCCAACTTCCTGGCCACCATGCTGGCCGGCGACTTCCCGATCCTGTACACCGGCAAGAACAACCGTGTCGCCCACGAGTGCATCATCGACCTGCGTGAGATCAAGGAGAGCACCGGCATCAGCGTGGAAGATGTGGCCAAGCGGCTGATCGATTACGGCTTCCATGCCCCCACCATGTCATTCCCGGTGGCCGGCACCCTGATGATCGAACCCACCGAAAGCGAATCGCTGCAGGAAATCGACCGCTTTATCGCCGCCATGAAAGGCATCCGCGCCGAAATCCAGGCCGTCGCCGACGGCAAGATCAGCATGGAGGACAGCCCGCTCCACCACGCCCCGCACACGGCCGACAGCCTGCTGAGCGCAGATTGGCAACGCCCCTACACCCGCGAAGAGGCTGCCTTTCCCATGCGTGAGCTGAAAGACAACAAGTACTGGCCTCCGGTTGGCCGCATCGACCAGGTGTACGGGGACCGGCACCTGGTGTGCTCGTGCCCGCCACTTTCAGATTACGAGTCATGATCTGATAACGAGCACTGTCGCTTTTTGACATCTCTCAACTCATAGGAGCGGCTTTAGCCGCGAACAAACTTTGCAATTTCAGCATTCTGAACTGCCTTCAAAGCCGGAAATCAGGCTGAACATTCCGTGGTATTTCATGCAAAAAATCCGAGGAAACATCGCTTTTCTCAGGTTAATCGCTACTACCTCGTCACCACAGTCACTCATAAACGCATGTGCCTGTTTGAAGAGTTCGACTACGCCCGTATCGTGATTCAATCCCTGAGATTGGTAGATGCCAAAGGATATTCGACAACCATCGGATTTGTGCTGATGCCTGATCACTTGCATTGGCTGGTACAACTTACCAGCCAAATTACTCTCAGCAAGACTGTTGGTTATGTAAAGGGATTAAGCGCCCGAAGAATAAATCAGCTAAAAGCCATGAGCGAAAGTGTCTGGCAGCATGGTTTTCATGATCAGCCCATCTGAACACAAGGAGACATCAGAAAGACGATGCGGTATGTCATCGCCAATCCACTCAGGGCAGGATTGGTTACAAAAGTTGCCGACTATCCCTATTGGGGTTGCTGTTATCTTTAAGGTTCGCGGCTGAAGCCGCGGCTACGATCAATGCGGATCAGGTTTATAAACGATTATCCTGGCAGTAGTATTCCGGCGGATCGCCGCCTTCCTTCCAGTGCAGCTTCCAGGACATGGACCACGGGCGGGTGTAGGCACCGGGATCATCGATGGTGACCTCGTAGGTCATGGTGTTGAAATCGGTGCGGGTGAGGCGCTCTTCCACTTTCATCAGACCTGTGTGTGGCAGGCCACCGGTGAGCCAGAATTTTTCGTTGTAGCCTTCCGAGTCAACCACCAGCGTGTCGCCTTCCCACTCGCCGACCAGGCGGCCGTAGTAAAGCACGTTGTCGTTATCCACCTCAAAGCCGGTATTGATACCCCGGCCATCGGTATAGATCAGGTGCCAGTCCTGGTTGCCGCCGGCGGCGACGACAAAAATACGCTGCCAGTCCTTGTCTTCCAGCAGCTGGACACCAAATGGCACCTGGAATTTACGCGGCCCTGCCGGCGGGCGGCATTCGACAAAACTCGGATCTGAGCGCAGGAAATTGCGCTGGCGGAATTCATAGAGCTTCAGGGCCCACTCCTGCATGGGGGCCACACGCGGCGCATCGGCGACATTGTCCAGCAAGCCGTACGAGGTCATCGCCACATCGACACCGTCTTCCATCATGACCGTGGTATCCGGCACCCAGTAACCTTCCTCACCCGGCGCCGGACCCAGGCGGGGTTTGCCGTCCGGCCAGCGTGGCACGGGACGGTCCTGTGTTTCTGCCAGTGCCAGGCTGAGGGCGGTGACATCACCGTCAAACACCGGCTCACCGTTTTTCAGGATTACATCACCCCACAACTGCGGGCTGTCATCCCGGGCAGGAAAGCCTTCAATGCGGATGCGATCACCGGGCACCAGCGTGTCTTCGGCCCAGCCGTTCCATTCGAGCACCAGCGGGCTCTCGATTTCCACGTACCATTGTTCATCCGTGCCATCGACAACCATGAAGATATGGACATGCGGATTGGCCCAGTCGATTTTCGTGACATGGCCACTCAGGGTAAGGCGGGTATCGGTATCAAATTTGACGGCCGGGCCGTGGTGGGCCTGCAGCGCCGGGACAGACAGCACCAGTAATACAACACCCAGAACCCTGGCCACTTTACGCATCATCAACATCAGCAATTCTCGTCAGTTCTCAATCGGTGATCAGGGAAAAATGGCGTGGCTGCGATCCACACTGTCGTACTCGGTGCCCGTCATCAGCTCATAGGCCATGTTGGCATCCTGGCAGACAAACTCGAAGGCCTCGCCGGGACGCCACGGCATGACAAAGCCGCTGCTCCAGGTTTCGGTGTAGGCACCTGGATCATCGATCGTGATTTCGTATTTCAGGGTGTTATAGGACTCGCGGGTGAATCGCTCGATCAAGTGCAGGTCTTTGGTATGCGGCGTGCCTTCCGCATCGATCCACATCTTTTCGTTGTAGCCGGTGGAATCCACCACCAGCGTGTCACCTTCCCAGTGGCCAATGGAATGACCGTGATAGGAAGGTTTCAGGTCTTCGGGATGATCACGGCCGTCCAGGTAGATGACGCGGAAATGCCGGGGGCCACCCACCGGAAACATGTAGATTTTCTGCTGGCCCGGAAATTCAACGAACTGAGTGCCATAAGCGGTGGTGACACCACGGGCACCAGCGGAGGGTTTGCAACGCGTATAGGGTTCAAAGCGAGTGCGCGTGCGCTGCTGGTACAGGTACCAGGCCCAGGGTTTGAACGGCACATCGGTGAGGTCGATCTTGTCGAAGGGACGATTCTCATTCGCGAGGATCTGCTGGTAGTCGGTGTTGGCGACAATGGAGCCTTCCGGCACGATGTCGTAATCGATAATCATGGGACGGGATCCGAAACCGTCCCAGGCGCCCATTTCTTCACCCGGTGGTGTGCCAAGAATGATGCGGCCATCCGCATTGCGCGGTGCCGGTCGGGTTGCCGGCTCATTACTGTCGGGTCGCGGCACCGACGTCTGGGCCAGGGTACCGGTCGCCAGCGCCAGGGCAGCAGTAAACAAAACAGATTGCACGACAGCTTTCATCAGTGACAACTCCCCCTCATCACTGTGGATAATCCGTCAGATTCTACCGAGGCCCCTTTTAAAAAAACACCGGCGAATTAAGGCAATACGATGAAAGGCTGCTGCGTTTTCAGCGCAGACGACAATCTCGCGCCGTCACTCAGCCGAATTCATCCTCTACACTGCCCGCCGCACAGACGTTCTTTCTTGCTTGGCGGCGCGCGGCCTGTTTACAGGCCTGGCTGCAGTAACGCACTTCATCCCAGCAACGCCACCATTTGCGGCGCCAGCTGAAAGCACGCTGGCAATGCAGGCAGATTTTTTCGGGCAGGTGCGGTTTGTGATGAGCCATGACATGAAGGGAAATGTTTTTCACTGATACGGCCACTGTGACGTGACGGATGATCTGGCGCGCGCCGGCAACGGTATAACCCGTTACCAAGATACTTTTTGCCTGACCTTAATCCGCAAATACAGCACACATGAAAAACATCATAGTCATCGGCTCGTCCGGCGCCATCGGCCAGGCCTTCGCCGAATACTTTGCCGGGCAGGCTGACACCGCAACCGTGCATGCCCTGTCACGCTCTGGCGCGGCTTTTGATGATGCGAAGGTCACACCACTTACCATCGATATTACGCAGGAGGCTTCGGTCGCCGCAGCGGCCACCGTACTGGGCAAGGTACCGGTACATACCATCATCCTGGCTACCGGCATCCTGCATGACGATAACTCGCTGCGTCCGGAAAAATCCCTGGGGGATATCGACGCGGATGCCCTCCAGCGCGTGCTCGCGATCAACACGGTCGGTCCCGCACTGGTCATGAAACATTTCCTGCCTCTGCTGACCCGGGATAAACGCGCCGTGTTTGCCGCGCTCAGCGCCCGGGTGGGCAGTATCGGCGATAACCGGCTCGGTGGCTGGTATGCGTACCGCGCCTCCAAGGCTGCACTGAACATGCTGATCAAGACCGCGGCCCTGGAAATGAAACGCCGCAACCGCACAGCCATTGTGGTGGGCCTGCACCCCGGCACCGTGGATTCCGGTCTGTCCCGCCCTTTCCAGGCCAGGGTTCCCGAGGGCAAGCTGTTTGCCCCGCAAACTGCCGTCGCCCACATGGCTGCTGTGCTGGACAACCTGGCAGTCACCGACTCCGGCAAATGCCTGGCGTGGGATGGCCAGGAAATTCCACCCTAGACCTTGTAACCCGGCCCCACCGTAGCCATATAGAAAGCCAGATTAATCTGTTGCGCGCAGCCAGCGCTCCGGGAACGGCATATGACGACCGCTGCAAATATCCTGAACATCTCCTGTCCGCATTGCCATACCACCAATCGTGTGCCTGATGCGCGTTTGTCACAGCAGCCAAAATGCGGCAAGTGCAAACAAACACTGTTTGCCGGCGCCCCCATGATCCTGGACCAGGCCAATGCCGCCAGGGTAATCGGCAAAACAGACATTCCCGTGCTGGTGGATTGCTGGGCAGACTGGTGTGGTCCGTGTAAAAGCTTTGCCCCGACCTTTGCGGCGGCGGCCAGGGAACTGGAGCCGCGCCTGCGTTTTGCCAAGTGCGATACACAGGCCAATGAACAACTTGCCGCGCAATGGGGCATTCGTTCCATTCCAACGCTCATTCTGTTTCACCATGGCCGTGAAAAAGCCCGTGTCTCAGGTGCCCTGCCGTTGAACCAGTTGAAAGCCTGGCTCGTAGAACAGGGGGTATGAGTACAGATGTCGCGACAACCAGTTCCAGGCCAAACGCCTGTGCCTTGTGTCGCCGCCATGTGCCCCTGACCTTTCATCACCTGACACCACGAAAAGTGCACCGGCGGACGTATTTCAGGAAAAATTTTTCCCGGGAAACCCTGGCTCGCGGTATTCATGTCTGCCGCAAGTGTCATAACGGCATTCATAAGCTGTTTGATGAAATGCAGCTGGCCAAGGAACTCTATACCCTGGACCGGCTGCAGGCCAGTGAGGCACTGACCAGGCATGTGGACTGGGTCGCCAGACAGAAAGCGTAAGCCATCGCGGTAGAAGGCCGGCATAGGCCTCAATGGCCGCTTGCCGACATATCCTGTTCCGGGATTTGTCGGCAAATGGGCTTCGCCCTATACCGACCTACAACTCTGCCGCAAGACTTTTGTCATAAAACAGTTGTCGCAAAAAGCCTCAAAAACAGGGCATCCCGGCCAGCAACGCTGATGTATTTTGGTTCATCGCGCACCATGATGATCCCCTGAATGGACGTTCTGGGGAATCGGTCCGGACTTCCATTTTATTGTCACGATTCGCAATGGCGACCACCTTGTGATTTTGGAATACTGCCGCGTCAGCCTCGTGGTCAACCGCATAACCAAACAGCCAGTTAACAGCAAGTAAGCAGTGAGAGAGAGTTTATGACATGGATGGGTAAGGGCATCCTGGTCACCGCCCTGTTCGCCGGTTTGGCATTGACGCTACCGGAGGCAAACGCACAAAACAATTCCGGCGTTGGCAACAAGCAGGTTCAGGCCCTGCGGATCGACACCCCTCCGGTGATCGACGGCATCCTCGATGAAGAACTCTGGGCGCGCGCCGTTCCCATCACCGACTTCCACCAGATTCGTCCGGGTGATGGCACAGCCACCTCCGAAGATACCGAAGTACGTATAGCCTACACGTCCGATGCCATTTATATCGCGGCCCGCATGGATGACAGTGAGCCCGACCAGATTGCCACCCCTACCCTGCGCCATGGCCAGGGCCTGGGTCCTGATGATCGCCTGATTGTCATTCTTGATCCCTTCAACACCCGCCGCACTGGCTACCGTTTTGAAACCAATCTCAACGGCGTGCGCCATGATGCCCTGTACACCAGCATCTCTTCCTTTGATGCCAACTGGTCCACCATCTGGGATGTGCAGACCAGCACCTATGAAAACGGCTGGATCGCGGAAATCGAGATTCCCTTCAAGTCGTTGCCGATGGATCCCAATACCGAAGACTGGGGCTTCAACTTCGGCCGTGGCATTCGCCGCCGCAACGAAGAAATGGCCTGGGTCTCCTTCAACCGCCAGTTCAACCCGAGTATTGCGGGCACCCTGACCGGTATGAGAGGCATGGACCAGGGCATCGGCCTGGAAATCGTGCCGTCACTGGCGCTGGTCGACAGCAAGAACTATGTCACCAACATGAATACCGATCAGACCAACCCGTCACTGGACGTCTTTTATCGCCTGACGCCGTCACTGAACGCCGCACTCACGGTGAATACCGATTTCTCTGCCGTTGAAGTGGACAATCGCCAGGTCAACCTGGACCGTTTTAACCTGTTTTTCCCGGAACGCCGCGCCTTCTTCAACAACGATGCCGACCTGTTCCAGTTCGGCAGCATCGGCAGTTTCGGCAATGACGCCAGCAACGGCGCGGCCGAGGAAAACGGCCGGCCCTATTTTTCGCGCAAGATCGGCATCGGTGCCAACGGCAACCCCGTGGACATTGAATACGGTGGCCGCATCAGTGGCCGTGTCGGACGCTGGAACATCGGTACCCTGGCCATCGAGCAGGCCGGTTTTGGCAATGTCGATCCTTCCACCCTGCTGGTGAGCCGCATTTCCGCCAACGTCCTGGCCGAGTCCAATCTCGGCATGATCGTGACCGACGGCGATCCGACCTCCAACCTGGACAACTCGGTGTACGGCATGGACTTCCGCTACCTGAATACCCGCCTACCCAGCGGTACGGCCCTGGAAGGCGATGCCTGGTACATGGAGTCCGACACACCCGGCCTGAACGGTGACAATGCTGCCTGGGGCCTCGGCCTGCGCTCCCCAAACAACCAGGGCTGGAGCGGTGGTGTTGGCGCCAAGGAAATCCAGGCCAACTTCAATCCGGCCATGGGCTTTGTCAACAACTCGGGAATTCGCGATTACCGCGCCGATGTCGGCTACAGCATGTTCCGCCCGCAGAGCTACCTGCAGCAGATCCAGTTCGGTATCGATGCCCAGCGAGTCAATTTCCTCGATGGCGGTCTGCAGACACAGAAAATCCGCTGGACCCTGTTTGAAGCCAACAACAATACCCGCGACAGTTTCCGCCTGCGTGTGGCCACCGACCGTGAAGTGGTGCGCACACCGTTCACCGTGTACAGCGAACCCGGGAAGGTCATCCAGATCATGCCCGGCAGCTACAAGTTCAACCGGGCCGGCATTCGCCTGCAAACCGCCAACCAGCGCCGCCTGTCCGCTTTCTTCGGCACCGGTACCGGTGGCTACTACAACGGTGACCGCACCCAGGTCAGCACCAACCTGCGCTGGCAGGGCCGCAAGTACATCATCGAGGGCAGCTACGAATACAACGACATCAGCCTGCCCCAGGGTGATTTCAAGACCCGCCTGATCTCACTGAACACGCAGTACGCATTCACCAGCAACCTGTACTGGGTGAGCCTGGTGCAGTACGACAATATCTCCGAAGTCCTAGGCATTAACACCCGCCTGCAGTGGATCCCCAAAGCCGGCCAGGAAGGCTTTATCGTGCTGAACTACAACATGGAAGATTTCGACAAGGACAACGAATTCAATTCCCTGAACCGCGACATCAGCATCAAGTTCCGCTATACCTTCCGGTATTGAGCTCCAAGCCGAATCACCTAAACCCTCTTCGGGTCTAAAGCACCTCTTACAATAGCCCCGGTTTGCCACGAGTGCGTAGTATTGACCTGTCCTGTGTGGGAGGGGCTTTAGCCCCGAATGAATATTGACTTGAATCCTGCCAAATGGCATCCGCCCTACGCCACATAGACTTTCTCACGGTCTGGCTTTATCTTTGCCTTCCTGACCATCAAGGGGGATGTCATGAAAACCATAATAATCCGCACGTTCCTGGCTGTTGCAGCCGCTGTCCTGTTCACCAATACCACTGTCGCCCAACGTAATTTCGGTAATCCGACCATGCTGCCCGAGGCGCCGGTTACGGTGACTATTCCTGCCGTGGAACCCAACAACCGGCCCGGCCCGGCCTACAACTCCGCCCTGGGGCAATGGCCCGGTTACGACATGGATCACTTTGACTATGTCGCCGATGAATACATCCTGACCGGCAAGGCTGATGGCCAGGATTACAAAACCCGCATGGTGATTCGCCGCCCCCGCGATATGTCCCGCTTCAGCGGCCTGGTGCTGCTGGAACCGATGCACCCGGCTGGCTTTGCCCATGGCTTTGAACACAACAGTGTCTACCTGATGGATGCCGGCCATATTGCGGTTGAAGTCATCACCCTGGGCCAGGAGCACCTGGCGTTCAACGCGGACCGTTACGGCGATCACCACTTCAACCCGAACCAGACCAGTGAAGTGCTGGCCCAGACCGGGGCGCTGATCCAGAGTCCGCAAAGCCCGATTGCCGGTAGCGGTCTGCGCAAGGTTATCCTGTTCGGTACCTCAGCCACCTCCTACATGCTAACCAGCTTCCTGCCGACCCATCACCTGTTCCTGCAGGCAGATGGCACCAAGGTCTTTGACGGTTTCCTGCCGACCTCCAACGGCACCCGCATCCTGCCGGTGGACGTGCCCATGATTCAGATGCCGACCCAGCATGAGTACATGAATGTGGCGACTGCCGTGCAGGACGGCGATGAGCCCGGCAACCAGTTCCGCGTCTACGAATTTGCCGGCGTCGGTCACCTGATGGCGCGTCATAATCCGCGCATCACGCCGCAGTTGTGCGAACACAAACCCACCGAATACCCGCTGGAGCTTTACTTTTCGGTAGCTCTCCATCACCTGCTGGAATGGGTGGACAAGGGTATCGAGCCGCCGCGGGGCGATCGCGTCCTGCTGGATCGCAACGTGAACAATGACGGTTCCCTGATGGTGCTGGATGCACATGGCAATGCGGTGGGCGGTATTCGCAACCCGTATGTGGATGTGCCGTTTGCCACCTATATAGCCGGCAACACGCTCGCCGCAGGCCAGGACCCTGGCCTGGCAGCCGTATGCCGTTTGTCGGTGTATGAAGAGCGCTTCTCAAAGGACAAGCTGCGCGAACTGTATGGCAGCAAGGCCAACTTCCTGCGCCAGTTTGAGGACAACCTCAACCAGCACGAAGCCGCCGGCTGGTCCTTGCCGGTGTACCATGAACTGATCATGGCGGATGCACGCGCTGTGGAGTTTTAATCATTGTCCTTCGCGGCTGAAGCCGCACCTGCATTAAAATACAAACTTGTGTAGGAGCGGCTTCAGCCGCGAACAAACCGCCTTTCAAACCACACCTGCTCAAGTACAAAAACATGAAACACTCGCTACTGATTCCTGCACTGTCGCTACTTTACCTCACTGCCCTCGCCCAGACACCCGGCGGTGACTGGCCCACCTACAACTACAGTTACGAAGGCCAGCGCTTTTCGCCTCTCGAGCAGATCACCCCGGCCAACGCCAGCCAGCTGGGCCAGGTATGCAAGGTGCAGGTCGATGGCCCGACATCCTTCCATTCCGGCCTGGTCGTCGATGACGGTGTCATCTATGTCGCCACTAGCCGCCAGACTCTGGCACTGGATGCCCTGACCTGCGATGTGCACTGGCAATACGATTACACGCCGGAAGATCCGCTGTGCGGTGGCGCCAATCGTGGTGTCGCGTTGCATAACGGTCGCGTTTTCCGCGGCACCTGTGATGGCCGCCTGCTGGCGCTCGATGCGCGCACGGGCGAGTTATTGTGGAAAAACGTGATTGCAGCGCCGCGCCTGGGCGAAGCCACGTCCGCCGTGCCGCTGGCCTGGGGTAATCGCGTGTTCATGGGAATTGCCGGCAGTGACCTCGGCGCCCGCGGTCGAGTCATGGCTTTTGATGCCACGACCGGCGCGGAAATCTGGCGTTTCCATACCATTCCCATGGGCGATGAGATCGGTGCCGACACCTGGGAGCGTCCGGAAAGCGCCAAAACCGGCGGTGGTGGTGTTTGGGGCGCCATGTCACTGGATGTGACTACCGGTGAATTGTTTGTACCGGTCGGCAATCCGTGGCCGGATATCGATGTTGGATATCGCCCTGGTGACAATCTGTTCACCGATTCCATCGTGGTGCTGGATGCTCGCACAGGCGAGCTGAAATGGTGGCACCAGGTAGCGCCGGCCGACTGGCTCGACTACGACCTGGCGGCGGCGCCGACATTGTATCGTGTGGGCAGCGACGATCTCATGGCCATTGGCGGCAAGGACGGTTACATCACCGTGGTCAGCCGCGATACGCACAATGTCGTTTTTCGCACACCGGTCACGACCATCGAAAATCCGTATACCGCGCCATCACGCGAAGGCACACGGGTCTGTCCGGGTTTTGCCGGCGGCGTGGAATGGAATGGCCCGGCCCTGGATCGTCTCAACAACAATCTCATCGTGGGCGCCGTGGATATCTGCTTCATCCTCACTCTTGGTGATACCGAGTACATGCCCGGCGAAGTGAATTTCGGCGGCACGGTCGCGCCGGATGGTGATGCCACCGGCTGGATTACGGCCATGGACCATTCACGCGGCGAAATCCGCTGGCAGCATCACCTGGATTACCCGGTGGTTGCCGGTGTGACGCCAACGCGGGGTGGTGTCACCTTTACAGGTGACCTGGGCGGGAATTTTTACGTCTTTGACAGTGCTAACGGCAACATCGTGCACCAGCAGAACGTGGGCGGCGCCATGGCCGGTGGTGTGTCCACCTACGAAATCGCCGGCAAACAGTATGTCGCCATGGCGTCCGGCAATATTTCCCGCAACGCCTTCGGCGATGTTGGCCTGCCCTCGGTGGTGATCATGACGCTGAACCCGGAAGCGCCCTTACGCCAGCTGGATATCACCAGCCAGAGCAGCGATGGCCGGCAACTTTACAGCCAGGTCTGCACTTCCTGTCACGGTGTCGACGGCAATTTCATCAGCGACCATCGCCTGGGCGATATTGCCTCGCGCATGAGCCTGGATGAAGTGATTGAGAAAGTGAAAAACCCGGTCGCACCAATGCCGGCGCTGTACCCTGCCGTGATAGATGATGCCACGGTCGATGCCGTTGCCCGCTTCGTCCATGAAAATTTCTGAGGCCTCTATAAAGGCGCAGTGACTGCCGCAGGCTGCATGCAGCCCTGCATAAAAAAGGCCGGTAATACCGGCCTTTTTTGTTTTTGTCTTGCGGGCGGTTATTACACCGGCGCCTGGCTGGCTCCACCGGCCATCGGCTCAGAACCATCGGCCGCCTGATCGTTACCCTGGCCGTTCTTCTTGCGCAGCAGTTTTTCCAGCGCATCAAGCGACATCAGGTGATGATAGATGACTTCCAGCGCGCCGTTCTTGCGCAGTGCCAGGTAGTCTTCATCGGACAGCTTGTCCAGTTTCTCGCGATCAACGACATAGAAACCACTGACATCATGTGCTGTGGAGCCGTCAGGATTGCGAATGGTCAGTGTCTGCGATGACAGCAGGCCAATCTCATCCAGCTTCTTCACGAACTGCTTGGTCATCTCTTCCTGCTGGAACACGCGTACGAGGAATTCCTTCACGCCAGCCATCCACTCGGTTTCAGTACCATCTTCGTTGAACATCAGGTTGCCTTCTTCCTTGTTAACAACGTGGGCCTTTTCATAGATACCGATGAAGAGGCGATCAGTGTTTTCCGGATCGGGTTGCACAGCAAACGGATAGCAACGCACCGATGCCGGGAAATAACCACCGACCCAGCGATCACCTTCAACAAACAGGTTTTCACCTGGCTGCAGACCCCACATGCCGGCAGCAAAGAACACCCCGGTTTCCGGATCCTTCACAAAGATGATCGGGTAGTCGGTACCGGCCTTGGAAAATTCCGGTGTATAGATTTTGGCGAAGTGGTTCCTGGAAATATGTTCGGCACTGCCCACGCTCTGAATACGCAGGCCACCATGGGCCTGGCTTGTCAGTGAGACAGGATTAGCAAGCGCTGCTGATGTGTTGTTTTCAGTAGTGGTCTCAGCCATTAAAAAATCCCCTGATTTATCGGCCTTTCAGGCCTCGGAATGCACATAAAGCGCGCAGTATAGCAAATGCACTGATAGAATTTGCAGCTTTTTACGGGGTATTAACCGATTGAAATATATGAAGTTATGGGAAGCAGCGCCGACTTGAGGCCGGCCTGGACGGGAGATTCGTGCGTCTGCGGCCCAGAGAGTAAAAAGCCTTTAGCCCGGAAAGTAAAAAGCCCTTCGCCCAGAAAATAAAAAGCCGGGACCTTGATGGGCCCCGGCTTATGAATTCCTGCTACTACTTGAAAGTGTCCAGGCTTACTTCTTTTTCGCCTTCTTTGGAGCAGCTTTCTTTTTAGGTGCCTTTTTGGCAGCAGCTTTCTTGGGCGCTTTTTTAGCAACCTTCTTCTTCGCTACTTTTTTCTTGGCTACCTTTTTCTTCGCCACAGCTTTCTTGGCGACTTTCTTCTTAGCTACTTTCTTCTTGGCAGCTTTCTTTTTGGCTGGAGCTTTCTTCTTAGCGACTGACTTCTTCGCGGCAGCTTTCGCCTTTTTCTTTTTAGCAGCTGGCTTCTTCTTGGCAGCTACTTTTTTCTTTGCAGCTGCTTTCTTCTTGGCAGCTGGTTTCTTTTTAGCTACAACTTTTTTCTTTGCAGCTTTCTTGGGTGCTTTTTTGGCAGCAACTTTTTTATCAGCTACAACCTTCTTCTTAGCTGGTGCCTTCTTCTTGGCAGCCGGCTTTTTCTTAGCAGCGGTTTTTTTCTTCATTGATAATCTCCAAGGTAAGCATCACTACAATGTGATACGAGGGAAATCATATTCTTAATTCAGATAATTTCAAGCGTAAGAGGCTATTTTTTTTAACGCGTTCGCATACTGCGGAACGCGCGAATTACTACACGTTTCCACCACATGATGAAACCTGACACAAACATCAGTGCAGGTAGAAAACTTGCGATGATCCACAACCAACGCACGAATGAATTTGCACTGCCAGGTCTTGCAAAGTGCACGTCACGAAAAAAGCCCAACACACCACTGCGTAATGGTCCGAACGAGGCTTCAAAACCAAAGAATTCAAGCAGTGCATTCACCTGTTGCGGAAAGCCCAACTGAAAGCCTGACACTCCCCATGCCAACATCAGTACAAGTGCCCAAAACCCGAAAAAACTGTGGGTTTGCCACCATATCGAGCGTGTGCTTTTCGGGTTGATGATTAAGCCTTCCAACCATCTTCTTTTACCCTGCCACCAGATCAACAATCCTGTCAGACTCATCAACACAAACAGTGCACCACCGATACCATTCACCTTGCGTCCGACTTCCCTGCCAAGCATTAACTCAGCATGCACATCGGCAACCCACTCCACAGCCTTGATCTGCCAGGGGCGTGCAGGACCAAGATCTTCACCCGTGTATTGATTGAAATAGTGCGGAATGTATTCGCCATCTTTTTGTAACACGATATAGGTCGCTTTCTCCGGTTCCATCGAATACATGGTGAAACCGAGCTGATAATCCGCATAGACCTGCTCCATGCGTTCACGTTGCTCATCTTCAGACAACTCCGTGCCTTGTGAAGGACTGACGTTTTTTGGTTCAAACCAATTGTAGAAAGGTGACTTGAGCAGAATGGCACTGCCACTCACACCAATGACCAGGACATAAAGTCCCAGGCTGATCCCCAACCAGAGATGGACCTGAAAAAGTGCCCGTCGCAGAAATGCCGTTTGCGGTGCCTGCGTCCAACGCTGCCAGGTATTCATGATAAGTCTCTCACGTGAATTGAATCCCCTGTCTTTCTGCCGGAAAGACATCCTGTTGTTCTTATCGTGTTATTTCCCCGTTTTGCTGCAGCGTGAAAGACATCGCATCAGGCGCGGCATGCAAGACCAGGCAAGCTTTCCATAACTACCAGGATATTGGAAGTGTGTGGGGCAACAGGCACCTGGGCGTACTGACGATAAATGTCAGCGTGCCTATGGAGATGCTGAGTTCAGCTTACCTATAAGCCTGTGAACTCCTGGCAGAACCGGCTTTAGCCACGAAAATTCCATGACCACCCAAAAATACAGTGCTCTGAAGCGTCCGTATTATTGTAGTCATCCCCAAAACTGCTAGAATGCCGCGCTTTTGCAGGTTTATGCAGTATCGCAAATGACGAATACCACTCTCAGGAACGAATCATCATGACCAGAATTTCTGCACTTCGCGCCGCTATCGCGCTGGCTGTCATCGGGGCCAGCCCCCTGACCCTGGCCACCAACGGCTATTTTTCCCATGGCGTAGGCACCAAGAACAAAGGTATGGCCGGTGCCGGTACAGCCATGCCGGAAGAAGCCATTGCCACTGCTGTAAACCCGGCCTCTGCCGTGATCATGGGCGACAAGTTTGAAACCGGTTTGTCCCTGTTTTCACCGCGCCGCGCCTACACCGCATCGACCAGCCTGGCCAACGGTCAGGGCGGTGCTTTCACCATCGATGCCGGCTCCGTCGACAGCAACAGCGAACTGTTTCCCATTCCGTATGTCGCGCGCACCTGGGCCCAAACTGACGACAGCGCCCTGGGCTTTTCCCTCTATGGCCGCGGCGGCATGAATACAGATTACCGCTCCGGTTCAGCCACGTTTGATCCCGATGGTCCCGGTCCGGCCCCAGTAATGTCACTGCCCGGCACCTATGGCTTTGGCGATACCGGCGTTAACCTGATGCAGCTGTTCACTGACCTGTCCTATTCTCGCAAGAACGGCGATGTGTCCTGGGGTGTAGCCGCGGTCCTGGCAGCACAGGCATTTCGCGCCAAAGGCGTGGGCAGTTTTGCACCGTACACGGAAACCTTTGCCTCCTCTGGCGGTACCGTGATGCCAACATCACTGACCAATAACTCCCATGACTATGCCTTTGGTGCCGGCTTCAAACTCGGCTTCATCTGGCAGGCCACTGACGCCATCAACGTCAGCCTGAGCTACCAGAGCCGCATCGAAATGTCGGAATTTGACGACTACAGCGACCTGTTCGCTCAGCAAGGCGGTTTTGATGTGCCGGAAAGTATTCGTGGCGGCGTATCCATGCGCCTGGCGAATGGCAACTCAGTGCATTACGACATCGAGCATACGTCTTTCAGCAGCGTGTCGTCTGTCGGTAATCCGCTGTCCAACCTGTTCAGCTGCCCGACGGCCGGCGCCGGCGGCACCAACCTGTCAGGTTGCCTAGGCGGCGGTTATGGCGCCGGCTTCGGCTGGGATGACATGACCACGCACAAGCTGGGCTACCAGTGGAAACTGGCCAACCTGAGCGACTGGACTTTCCGTGTCGGTTACAGCCACGGTCAGCAGCCGATTGAATCGTCGCAGGTACTGTTCAACATGCTGGCACCGGGCGTGATCAAGCAGCATTTCACTACTGGCTTCACGCACGTTCTGGACAGTGGTCGTGAATACAGCATGAGCCTGATGTATGCCCCGGAAGAAAAAGTCACTGGCACCAATCCGTTTGATCCGACCCAGCAGATCGAGATCAGGATGCACCAGTTTGAAGTGGAGTTTGGCTACAGCTGGTAAAACGTCCTTGTTCCGTGAAGGCCCTGCACTTGCAGGGCCTTTTTGTTTGGGGGATGGGTGACTGGCCTTCACCGTCACGCCTTGAGTGCTCTTCGCGGCGGAAGCCGCTCCTGCATCTTGCAGCTGTATCACTTGACACTTTTTGTCACCACTGCCGATCCTGCATACAGCAACATATGCAACCGCTCATCGGGAATGCTATTCTCCCCGGCAATAACAATAAAAAAACAAACCAAGGGGGTTCATCATGCGACCACATGCCCGTCTCACCGCTTTTATCGCCGCTCTGACGCTGTCCATCGCTAGCGCTTTCGCTTTTCCTGTCCTGGCCCAGCAGCGTGCGCTGCCCGACGATATCCATGCCGATTCCATGGCGCGTCTGCCGTATGTAAAACGACGCGATCTCGATGCTGAAGGCCAGGCCATCTTCGACATGCTGCCAGGCCAGCTGCCTAACGGCAGCGTGTCTGGCCCACTTGCCTGGCCAGCCTATAATCCCGGTGTCGCCAAAGCCCTGCTTGATCTGCATAACGCTGCCGTGACCACCCGAGAACTGGATGATTATGAGCGCGAACTGGCAATCATGGTTGCGTGTCGTGAAACCAACTACATGCTGGAGTGGGATGCGCACAAGCGTTCTGCACTGAAAGCCGGTGTACCGGAATCGGTACTGGCCGTGGTCCGTGACAACCGTTCCCTGCAGGGCCTGAGCGAACGCGATGCCACCATTATTCACCTGGGCCGCCAGCTCTATCGTGACAAGCGTGTGGACTCAGCGACTTTTGCCGCCGCTGTCGATCAGTTCGGCAACAAAGGCGTGATGGATATGGTGGCCGTGATGAATACCTATGCCGTCAGCGGCTTTTTCGCCATCACCGTGGACGAGCGCGTGGTGACGTCGGAGTTGTATAACCATTGATGGCGCCATGTCAGCAAACACTTCGCTATGCCGACTTACGAACCCGACCTGTAGTAGGTCGGCATAACCGCCATGCGGCGTTTGCCGACAAACTAAGACACTGTACTAACCGGATAACCGAATCATGAACAACAAACTGTCACTCCTGATCATCCTCTCTTGGCTTGCATTGCCCACACACGCCCAACCCGGCGCCTTCAATCCACCGCTGCTGGACTGCGGCACGGATGGCGATGTCGACATGATCTGCAATACACGGGCGCCCGAGGATTTCGAGGTGACACCGGACGGGCGCTATCTAATTGTCGCCAAGTTCGGCAACGGCACCGATCACCCGATCGACCTGTACAACCTGCGCACCGGCGCCTTCAGCCAACTGGCCATCAGTGATGACCCGCAGTCCGGCTGGGGTGATCCGGCCTGTACCGATTCCATAGGCACCCAGGTCAGTCCGCACGGCTTGTCGCTGACCCAGCGCACCGGTGGGGCATGGCAGTTCTACGTGGTGAACCACAACGTGCGGGAATCCATGGAGATGTACGAGCTGCTCCCTGAAGACAATTCCTGGCGCCTGGCATGGCGTGGTTGTGTACTTGCGGAGGAGCCTTACAACGACGTATCAGCGCGTCCTGACGGCAGTTTCGTGGCGACACGTCCGCAGGCTTTGATGCGCGAAGGTGACAATAACGTCTTCAGCGGAGATCCCACCGGCAATGTCGCGCACTGGAGCACCGCCAACGGCGAACAGGTGCTGCCCGGTACCGAAATCGGTTATCCGAACGGTGTGCTCGTGTCCGATGACGGCCGCTACGCCTACATCAGCGGCTGGACCACCAGTGATTTCCACAAATACGACCTGCAGACGCAGGAAGAAGTTTTGCAGGTAGACCTGGGCTTCATGCCCGACAACCTCACCTGGACCCCTGACGGCCGCCTGATGGCCGCCGGCGTCAAAGGCGTCAACGGCAATTGCCCCGCTGACAGCGATGATCCGTGTTTGCAGGGCTTTCAGGTGGTCGTGATCAACCCGGCCAACGGCGCGATCACCCGCGTATTCGACAACCGTGGGCGCGCATTGATTAATGGGGTATCCGTGGCGATAGAAGTAGACGGCAATGTCTACGTGGGATCGTTCCAGGGTGATCGCATGGTGCGATTTTCACGCTAACCCTGATTAACACCCGTTATAGAGAATGTCGTAGGTCGGCATAGCCGCAAAGCGGCGTTTGCCGACAATAATCGCGCAACGCGTCTCCCTAAAACGGCCTGCATGCTAAGCGTAGGCCGTAAAAGGCGCAACGCGCCTTTTCCGGCGATTAACCGTATAAATACTCAATGCAGCTTGCTAGCTATCAGCCGATTCAAGCTAACACCAGACTCGGCTGCCTGAATCGCCAGCTGTCTGTGCATTTCTGGCGGCACACGGACCATGAATTTGCCGCTGAATTGTCTGGTCGAAAAGGGCTCTGGTACATCTTCTCCCTGTTTATTCATATCAGATACACAGCGCCGCACCAGCTTACAAATACCAGCCAGAGCATCCACTTGCGAGATATCAAGCCAACTCAGCGCCGGAAACTCAGCACACAAGCCAACATACTCCTGGTCCTCTTCGGACCAGGTAACACGATAGGTAAATTTGTCAGTTGTCTTTGCCATTTGCCTGCCTGATTAATGCAATTGCCTTGAGTACCTGTCTTACCTGGTAGGTTTTCGCTTTGCCACTATGATTCTGAATATTAATACGCGGATCGCCAGCCCAGGGTGTTCGATAGACGCGATGACTGCTGGCAGCATGACGAGGCTTGCCAAACCATGCATCACATACCTTGCACAGATCTCGATAACGAACACCTTTCGGATTGTTCGCCATCTGAGCTTTCAATGCCTTCAGATCAGCCATTTATGATACCAATATTGATACTATTCAGAAATACCTTGTTCATCTCAAGATAGTCCCATTTCAGAAATTTTCTCCTTGTACCTTGCTCCTTGTCCCTTGTTCCTGCTGACTGGTAACCTACCCCGATACTTTTTCGCAGGACCTGACCACATTGAAAAATTTGAAAGCTTTTTCACTTTTGGATCTCGCCCCCATCGTCGCCGGCGGCACTGCCCGCGATGCGCTCTACAACTCACGCGACCTGGCGCAGCATGCCGAGCGCCTGGGTTACAAGCGTTACTGGATGGCCGAACACCACAACTCGACCGGCATCGCCAGTGCCGCGACTTCGGTGGCGCTGGGATTCGTGGCCGAAGGGACCAACACCATTCGGGTCGGCGCGGCAGGCGTGATGTTGCCCAACCATTCGCCGCTGATCATTGCCGAGCATTACGGTACGCTGGAATCGCTCTATCCCGGTCGCATCGATCTCGGCCTGGGGCGTGCCCCGGGCACCGATGGCAAGACAGCCTATGCCATCCGCCGCGAAAACCTGCGCGCGGACGACACCTTTCCGCATGACGTGCAGATCCTTCAGGCGTATTTCGATGAGGGGTATAACGGCGTGAAAGCTGTGCCAGGCCTGGGTCTGAAAGTGCCTTTGTGGATTCTCGGTTCCAGCCTGTTTGGCGCCCAACTGGCCGCCGCACTGGGCCTGCCCTACCTGTTTGCCTCGCATTTTGCGCCGGATGCGCTCGATCACGCACTGGCGATCTACCGCGAGCAGTTCAAACCCAGCGAGCAGCTCAGCGCGCCGTATTGCGGGGCCGCCATCAATATTTTCGCCGGTGATACCCAGGCCGACGGTGAACGTCTCAAGCGCGGCATGATGCAGGGCTTCATCAAACTGCGCCGCGGCCAGCCCGGCCCGATTGAGCCGCCACCGGACGACCTGCATGATGTCGCCAGCCCGGCGGAGATCGCCATGGCCGAACAGGTGCTGTGTGAAGCGGCGGTGGGGACAAAAGATTCAGCACGGGCCTTTATCACCCGCTTCCTGGAGCGCACGCAGGCCGACGAGCTCATCCTCACCTGCCACTGCTACGACCACGAAGCGCGCATCAACAGCTTCGCCATCGGCGCCGACATCCTCAACAACCTGGATTAAGTTGTAGGCCGGAAGAGGCACGCCGTGCCGTCATCCGGCATTGGCAGGCAACCTTTAGGTCGGCATAGCCGCAAAGCGGCGTTTGCCGACATTGTTAGCGATTGATAAAAGGCGAGCTGTCGGCAAACGGCCTGCGGCCTTTTATGCCCCAGAGGGTAATGCCGACCTACTACACAAAACAGCGTAGGAGCGGCTTCAGCCGCGAATAGCCTGATATCGCCTGTATTTCAGGGAAATCGCTGGTATCACAGCGACAACCACGTTACCTTGCGCGCCTCGTTCAACGAACACACACATGCCAGTCACTATGACCAACACCGCCTTCTCCAGCCTGCCCCTGAGCCCCGATTTCCTCGCCAATCTCGACTCGCTGGGTTATGCCGAAATGACCCCCGTCCAGGCACACAGCCTGCCGTTGATCATGGCAGGGCAGGACGTGAAGGCGCAGGCGAAAACCGGTAGCGGGAAAACCGCTGCTTTTGGCATTGGGCTGCTGCAGAAAATCGATCCGACCCAGTTCAGCACCCAGGCGCTGGTCTTGTGTCCCACGCGCGAGCTGGCCGACCAGGTGAGCAAGGAATTGCGCCGCCTGGCGCGTGCCATGCCCAATGTGAAAATTCTCACGCTGTGCGGGGGCACCCCCATCGGTCCGCAGTTCGGGTCGCTGGCATTTCCGCCGCATATTGCCGTGGGCACGCCGGGGCGCATCCTGAAACACTGCGGCAAGGGCAGCCTGAAACTCGACAGCGTGCAAACCCTGGTGCTGGATGAAGCCGACCGCATGCTGGACATGGGCTTTTCCGAGGACATCCTGGCCATCATCGGTTATACCCCGACAGCGCGGCAGACCCTGCTGTTTTCGGCGACTTTTCCGCCGGAAATCCTCAGCATCAGTGCCTCGGTGCAAAACACTCCTGTCGAAGTCACGGTAGAAAGCCTTCACGACACTACCGTGATCAAGCAACTGTTCTACGAAATTGAGAAAGGGGAGAAGACCCCGGCGCTCATCGCACTGCTGCAACACTTCCAGCCACCATCCACGGTGGTGTTCTGCGGGCGCAAACAGCAGTGCCAGGACCTGGCCGATGCCCTCAATGCCCAGGGCTTGCAGGCGCTGGCCCTGCATGGCGACCTGGAACAGAAAGAACGCGACCGCGTGCTGGTGCAGTTTTCCAACAAGAGTGTGCCCATCCTCATTGCCACCGATGTCGCCGCGCGCGGTCTGGACATCAAGGATCTTGGTGCCGTGGTGAATTACGAGCTGTCGCCGGACCCGGAAATCTATGTGCATCGCATCGGTCGTACCGGGCGTGCCGGCAACGAGGGCCTGGCGCTGAGCCTGTTCCACACCTCCGAAGCGCCCAAGCTCGGACCCATCGAGAAACAGCTGGGCCAGGCGTTACGAATGGATTCGTTGCCAACCCCGACCCACACCACGCTGCCGATACCGCCCATGGTGACCCTGGTCATCGACAGCGGTCGCAAGGACAAGCTGCGCCCCGGCGACATCCTGGGGGCCCTGACCGCCAACCAGGTGCTGGCCGGCAACCAGATCGGCAAGATCGACCTGTTTGATTTCCAGGCCTATGTCGCAGTGGAAACGGCCATAGCCGGCAAGGCCTTGAAGGTCTTGTCAGAAGGCAAGATCAAGGGCCGACGCATGAGAGTGCGCCGGCTATAGAGACCCTCCTTCCTTATCCATGCCGTAGGCTGGAAGAGGCGCCATGCGCCGTCATCCGGCAATTATCGTAGGTCGGCATAGCCGCAACGCGGCGTTTGCCGACATGCGCTGTTGAACATCACGTTAAATTCCTGGTGCGCAATCTGTCGATAATGTCGGCAAACGGCCTGCGGCCTATGCCGACCTACAAAGTGTTCAGGATGAAAACGGTCGCGCACAAAAAAGGGAGCCAACCAGCTCCCTTTTTAGATACTGCCATCAATCCCGCTTAACTGCCCAGGAAATCCATCTTGCCGATGGCCACGCCGTTGTGGCGCAGGATGTTGTAGGTCGTGGTGACATGGAAATACAGGTTCGGCAGGGCAAACGTGTTCAGGTAGCTTTCACCGGTGAAGTTGAGCTCATACGGGCCGGCCTTGAAACTGATGTCCTTGCTTTCGCTGCCTGCAAAACTGCTTTCATCCAGCGTATCCAGAAAGGCTACGGTCTTGGCGATACGGGCTTTCAACTCTGCAAAAGTCACTTCGACATCTTCGTGCTTGGGTGCCTCGACGCCGGCCAGGCGGGCACCACAGCCCTTGGCCACATCACAGGCAATCATCACCTGGCGGGCCAGCGGAAACATATCCGGCGCCAGGCGCGCGGAGGTCAGCACGGTGCCCTCAATGTTCTTCTCTTCACAAAAGGCCTCGCCTTTTTCCAGGATAACGGACAGGTTGTTCAGAAAGCGGGTGATAACGGGCACGGAGGCGGAATACATGGACATGGAAAATTCTCTCAGTTGGCAATAAACACATGGGGGATCCCCGGGATCCGGATGGCAAGTGTAGCGGGATGGCCGCGGGTTGGATATCCCCTGCCTCATTGCTGAGTTTTCAGTACTAAGGGGCTGTTCTTGTTCGCCTTCTTTTTCATTCGGGGCTAAAGCCCCTCCCACACCGGCCAGGTATTTGAGGGTCGTTCCTGGCAAACCAGCCCCGGCAGGTCATGAATTTATACCGTCAGCGTTCAAGTCTGCCTCCAGAGACAGGTGAAAACCTGACCGGTGTGGGAGGGGCTTTAGCCCCGAAGAAGAGCTCAGTTAACCCCAAGCCAGCATCATCCCGGAAAAGCCCCATTTGGGCTAACCAACCAGGTACGTTATGCTCAGCCCCATATTCCGGTCTCACTCACCAACAGACACAACCCATGGTGCTCACATGTTCCGCCTGATCGCCCTGCTCACCTTATCCCTTGTTCCTTGCTCCTTGTCCCTGGCCGCCGAAGTCGACCTGTCCGGCACGCTGATGGTGGTGAATCGCGACGACAGCAGTATTGCCTTTTACGACCTGCCCACGCAGCGTGAGGCCACGCGCCTCGCCATTACCGGGCCCATCCCCCATGAAATTGCCGCGTCCCCGAACGGGGAGCTGGCCGTGACCAGTGAATACGGTACCGGCAGCAATCCCGGCCGGCACCTGGTGGTGATTGATGTGGCGACAGCAGAGATTGTGCGTCGCATCGACATGGGCGCCAACAGCCGCCCGCACAGCATGGTGTTCCTGGATGACAACCGTCACGTGATCACCACCCTGGAACTGCGTGAGGCCATTGCCCTGGTGGATGTGATCGACGGCACCATCGTGCGCACCTATGCCACCGGCGGCCGCGACAGTCACATGGTGCGGGTGACGCCGGACAACCGATACGCTTTTGTGGCTGCCCGTGGCAGCGGCACGCTGTCACGCATTGACCTGGAGGTCATGGAAGACACCGTGGTGATACCAACCGGCGCCCGCGCGGAAGGGATTGCGATTGCGCCCGATGGCAGCAAGGTTTGGGTCGCCAACCAGAACGACAGCACCATCACGATTGTGGATGCCGGGAGCATGGCAATCATTGGCGCGATCGGGGGCATTGCGGTGAACCGCGCTGAAGTGCTGGCCAACGGCATCGCTGTTATTCCCGGTAGCACGAGCGATGATGCCGCGGCGCGTTATGTCACCTACTTCGACGGCACCCGCTTCACCCAGGCTGGCCAGCTGACCCTGCCAGCCAGCAATGCCGGCGGCACCGGCATCCGCGTGTACGCGGCCAACAACACGCTGTTCCTGGCCGACAGCGCCGTCAACGAAGTCTCTGCGGTAGTGCCCGCCTTCGTGGGCGAACGCACCGTGATCGCCATCAACCCGGACAATGTCGATGGCATGGCCTGGTCGCCGGTGCGAGTAGACCAACCATAACTCCGAGAACCCGTGGGTCGGCATGGATGTAGGTCGGCATAGGCCGCAGGCCGTTTGCCGACATATTCAATGTAACTCGGGCTAACACCCGGAAAAATCCTGTCGGCAAACGGCGCTTTGCGCCTATGCCGACCTACAAAATATTCCGGCATCGAGCCGCTTTCAGAGTACACTCCCCCGCCACATGGCCCTCAAACCCACCATCTACAAAGCTCGCATCGACCTGTCCGATCTGAACCGGCATGTCTATGACGCCCTCAACCTGACTCTCGCCCAACACCCGTCGGAAACGGTTGAACGCATGGTGGTGCGCCTGCTGGCCTATTGCCTCAATGCCAGTGAGAACCTCATCTTCTGCAAGGGCCTGAGCGATGCCGATGAAGCGGACCTGTGGGCGAAGAACCTGAACGGGGGCATCGAATTGTGGATCGACGTGGGAGAACCGGCGGTGGATCGCATCAAGAAAGCGGCGCGCCAGGCAAAATCAGTGAAGGTGTACAGCTTCAACAGCAAATCGGACACATGGTGGTCGCAGGGGAAAGCGGATTACAGCGCCCTGAACGCCGAGTATGTTCAGTTGCCGTGGGAACAGGTGCAGGCGCTGGCCAGTAAGGTGAACAAGACCATGGCGTGGTCGGTGACCGTGTCGGAAAACTCGTTGTATGTGGCGACTGAAGACGGCGAGGTCGAACTCACCTGCACCCGGTTAACCTCGTAACCCGGTAACCCCACAACCCCGTAGGTCGGTATCGACGTAGGTCGGCATAGGCGCAAAGCGCCGTTTGCCGACAGGATTATTCCGGGGATCAACCTAAATTGAATTAAATATGTTGGCAAACGGCCTTCGGCCTTTTATGCCCCAGAGGGTAATGCCGACCTACAACTGTAGCCCGTTAACCCCGTAGGCCGGAAGAGGCGCAACGCGCCGTCATCCGGCGTTTTACCTTCTCATCAAAGGCATCATTCGTTCGCGGCTGAAGACGCTCCTACGGTCGAGAACCGGGTAGGAGCGGCTTCAACCGCGAACCAGAAAACACCAAACGTCGATTAAGGGTTGTCCTTGCGCGGCTTCCGGGGCTTGGCCTCACCCGGCTTGCCACTGGCATTATCGCGGCGCGGCTTTTTGCCTTTGCCGCCCTTCATGCCTCGCATGCCCTTGCCCGGTTTGCCAGAGCGCTCACCTTGATAAGCGCCGCCACCATGGGCCGGTGTAGCACCTTCAAGACTGATCCGCATGGCCTGCCCCGCCACCCAGGTCTTCTTCAGGTGATCGAAGATTTCTTTCGGCATGCCCTCGGGCAAATCGACGGTGCTGTAGTCTTCATAGATATTGATACGGCCGATGTACTTGCTCTCCAGGCCCGCTTCGTTGGCGATGGCACCGACAATATTGCCGGGCATGACCTGGTGCGTATGTCCCACTTCAATGCGGTAGCGTTCCATGCCCTCCTCAACAGGTGAATCCTTGAAACGCGGTTCGCTGCGTTTGCGGGGCTCGCCGTCATCGCGATCACGGCGTGGGCGTTTGCTTTCACGCCCACCTTCCCGATCAGCATCACGCTCAGCGCGGCGGGCTTTCCAGTCTTCGTTGTCCTTTTTGAAATCCGGACGCGCCCGTTCCGGCTTCTTCTCCAGCAACAGCGGCTCGCTGCCCTGCGCCTGTTTGGCCAGTGCGGCCGCAATGTTCAACACGGGCACATCGTGTTCCTTGCGATATTGCTCGATCAGATCGGCAAACAGCGCCAGGTCCTCGTTGGCCAGGGTATCGGTGATGCTTTGCTTGAACTGGGCGATGCGCTTGTCGTTGAGCATCTCCACCGACGGCATTTCCATCAGCTCGATCACCTGGCGCGTGGCTTTCTCGATGGCCTTGAGCAGGCGTTTCTCGCGCTGGGTGACAAACAGGATGGCATCGCCCGCACGTCCGGCACGGCCGGTGCGGCCAATGCGGTGAATATAGGCTTCGGTGTCGTAGGGAATGTCGTAATTGACCACGTGGCTGATGCGCTCCACGTCCAGGCCGCGGGCGGCAACATCGGTGGCCACCACGATATCCAGCTTGCCCTTCTTCAGTTTCTCGATTGTCAGTTCACGCTGTTTCTGCGCAATGTCGCCATTGAGCGCGGCAGCGGCAAAGCCGCGAGCGGCGAGCTTGTCGGCCAGCTCCAGCGTGGCAATCTTGGTACGCACGAAGATCAGCATGGCATCGAAAGACTCGGCTTCCAGGATGCGGGTGAGCGCATCGAGCTTGTTCTGCATGCCCGTCACCGGCCAGTAGCGCTGGCGAATCAGCGAGGCAGTGGCGGTTTTCATGGCAATGGTGATTTCACCGGGATTGCGCAGGTGCGCGGTGGCAATGCGGCGCACTTCCTTCGGCATGGTGGCCGAGAACAACGCGATCTGCCGCGTGGATGGCGTCTGCTCCAGAATCCATTCCACGTCATCGATAAAGCCCATGCGCAGCATTTCGTCGGCTTCATCGAGCACCAGGGTTTTCAGCGCATCAAGCGTAAGCGTGCCACGACGCATGTGGTCCATCACCCGGCCCGGTGTACCCACCACCACGTGCACACCACGTTTGAGCGCGCGAATCTGCCCGCTGTAATCCTGCCCGCCGTAGACCGGCAACACCTGGAAACCCCGGATGCGCGCGGCATAGGTCTGAAAGGCCTCGGCCACCTGGATCGCCAGCTCGCGCGTGGGCGCCAGCACCAGCACCTGCGGTGCTTTCTGCGACAGGTCCAGATTACTCAGCACCGGCAACGCAAACGCAGCGGTTTTTCCCGTGCCGGTCTGCGCCTGGCCCAGCACGTCGCGGCCCTCGAGCAGCAGCGGAATGGTCTGGGTCTGGATGGGCGTGGGGTTTTCATAGCCGACGTCAGCCAGGGCTTCGAGCACAGGAGCGCTCAGTTGCAGGTGCGCGAAGGGAATTACCGGTTCGGGTGTCATGCAGGTCTCATTTAGTGGAAACGACAGAATAAAGGCCAGATCTGGACGCTTACCATGCCGGCGCCCGATTTGAGGGAGGCGGATACTAGCACAAAACGGCGGGCGCCGTGGCGCGAATGTGCCAACGAGCTCGTAGAGGCGGCTTTAGCCGCAAATGAAAGCTCGGTTAAGCCCCGGTAACCCCTAACCACGCCATAAAGACTAGCGATAAAACGCCGGTGCCTTGCGCAACTGGCGATGCGCGATCAGGTCGTGCTCTATCCACAGTGTCGCATTGTGGCGCACCAGAAACGCCTCCAAATCCGCGCGCGCCGCGCGTGTCTGCTCAACATCAAAATCGCGCGCGGGAAAGCGGTTCAGCGTGCGCTCCTCCGGGTAGTGATACAAATCCCCGGACAACACCACCCCTCCGGTCTCCGGTAGGTTCAGGTAAATCACCTGGTGCCCAGGCGAATGACCACGGGCGGCCTTGAGTATCACTAGGCCGTCACCAAACACGTCAAATTCTTCATCGGTGATCAGGACGGTATCGCTGTCCCTGAGCGCGGCGTAGGTCATGGGGCGGGCACTGTTGTGCAAAGGCGCATCTGGAAACATGGCGGCACGCTCTTCCGGGCGCACCAGCCAGGTGGCATGGGCGAAGGTATTGGCGTTGGCGGAGTGATCCCAGTGAAAGTGGGACAGCGCCAGGTAATCGATATCGTCCGGGCCATAGCCAATTTCGGCCAGCTGACCCAGCAGGGACGGCCCCAGTATGACCGGTCGCTCCGCCTCGTCCGAGCGGATAACAATCTGCCGCGCCCCCTCGCCTTCCATCACCCGTTCGCTGTCAGGCACCGCACCGGCTTCCCACAACAGCACACCCCGGGGATGCACAATGAGGAAGGCCGACAGCGCCAGGGAGGTCGTGGCCACTTCCGAGTCCAGCAGGTCGTAACTGGCCGGGCTGGATTCCAGCTCGCCGCCATCGAGGACATACAACCGGAACCCGGCATCATCATCGGCAGCCTGGGCAACACCCGGCCCCGCCACGGCAAAGCCCAGCAAACAAAGTACCAAGGGAACACGGTTCAGGATCGGCATGGGGATAACCTCTTCGGGCTTTTAGCGCTCAGGTTAGCCTTTAACGCCGGAAAAACAAACACCTGACCTGTGGCGTTTTGCCCCCTCCAGTAACTGCGCTATGCTCAGGCGCAGTGTCATCCATTGCAGCCGGGGGAATCACCATGCAACGCCGCCAACTCGTCCAGTCCATCTTTGCCAGCCTGGCCACCGCCAGCATCCTCAACACCGGCCTGAGCCAATACGCCAAAGGCGCCCTCAGCGACACCAAAATCACCCGCATCAACGTCTACAACCCCACCGGCACCAACGGCCTGTCGGACTGGATCAACTTAAGTGAAATCCTCGTCACCATCGAAACCGACTCGGGCCTGACTGGCACCGGCCAGGGCGGCACCAAGGACCTGCTGGAAGACATTGCCGGTCTGCTCATCGGCGAAGATCCCTTTCGCATCGAATACCTGTGGGGCAAGCTCTACCGCAACAAGTTCTATCCGCCCGGCCGCGAGAAGCTGCACGCCATGGGCGCCCTCGACTGCGCGCTGTGGGACCTGAAAGCCAAGGCGCTCGATGTACCCTTATATGAACTGCTCGGCGGCCTGACCCGCGACCACATCGAGTGCTACCAGTCTTTTGGCACACTCAACGTGCGCAACGCCCGCGACAGCGCCAGATCCGTCATGGACGCCGGCTTTCGCGCCGTGCGCTTTCACGGCGTGGACTACAACGAGTCGGGAACCTTCAACGCCAGGCAGGCCGTGGACGAAACCGCACGCGTCGCTGAACAAATGCGCCGAGGCGTCGGCGATGACGGCGACTGGATCCTGGACGCTCACACACGATTCGACCTGCCGGACATCACCCGCCTGTGCAACCTGCTGGAACCGCTCAACCCCTTCTTCGTGGAAGACCCGATCCGAAGCATCACCGACGCCACCCAGTTCGCACGCCTGCGCCAACAAACCAGCGTGCCCCTGGCCGCCGGCGAACAGTTCGGCGACATCATGGACGGCATCCGCCCGCTGGTGGAAGCCAACCTTGTCGACTGGCTGCGCGCCTCCATGCCCAACGTCGGCGGCGTCACCCCCTTCATGCAGATCGCGGCGCTGTGCAACGCCCACCATGTCGGCGTTGTCCCCCACTTCACCGCCCCGCTCTCCACGGCAGCGGTCAGCCACTGCCTGTTCGCCACCAGTGGGCCCATCATCAACGAGATGAACCGCGGCAACCTGCCCGACTACGTCAACGACAGCTATCGATTGGAGGACGGCAAACTGTGGCCCAACGACCGGCCCGGCATCGGCGCCAGTTTCCATGAGGACCAGGTGAATCTGATCAGTGTGATTGATGCGGCGAGAACGGAAGGGTTGTATCAAGGGGAGCCGTATGTGCGGCCGGATGGGTCTTATATCTATCTATAAG
>JBMTQX010000028.1:0-35504 GCA_049446715.1 Pseudohongiellaceae bacterium | reverse complement strand
AGAAACCGACATCGATGCACTGCTGGCTGCCGGCCTGGAACAGACCCGTCAGGAACTGGTGCAGAAAATCGGTGAAAATATCACTGTCCGTCGCGCTGTCATGCTGGCTGATGAAGGCGCTACCGTGGGCTCCTATGTGCACGCCGGCAGCAAGATTGCCGTCCTGGTTGCCCTGCGCGGTGGCGACGAAGATCTGGCCAGGGAAGTCGCCATGCATGTAGCGGCCGTTAATCCCCTGGTCGTTAAAGCCGAGGATGTGCCTGCTGAAGTGCTGAGCAAGGAAAGCGAAATCTACAGCGCCCAGGCTGCCGAAAGCGGCAAGCCGGCCGACATCGTCGAAAAGATGGTCAGTGGTCGTCTGCGCAAGTTCGTGGAAGAGGTCAGCCTCATGGAACAGGCCTTCGTCAAGGATCCGGATATCAAGGTTGGCAAACTGGTCAAGGATGCCGGCGCCGACGTCATCAGCTTCGTGCGTTATGAAGTGGGTGAAGGTATCGAGAAGAAGACCGAAGACTTCGCTGCCGAAGTGGCGGCTCAGCTGAAGCCCAAAAGCGACGACTGAAGCTCAGGTCACTGAACGGGGTCAAACAACACACGTAGCTGGTCAATAGCTGGAAAGGGCTTCTGCACATGGCAACCAAGATCCGCAAGTACGACAGGATTCTGCTGAAATTAAGTGGTGAGGCCCTCACTGGCCAGGCCGATTTCGGCATCGACCCGAAAGTGCTGGATCGCATGGCCTCGGAAATCGGCCAGCTGGTGGAAATCGGTGTCCAGGTCGGACTCGTGATTGGTGGCGGCAACCTGTTTCGTGGTGCCGCCCTCCACGAAGCCGGCATGGAGCGTGTCACGGGTGATCACATGGGTATGCTGGCCACGGTCATGAATGCGTTGGCTATGCGTGATGCCCTGGAGCGCGCCAGTATCCCGACCCGAGTCATGTCGGCCATTCCCATGAGCGGGGTGGTTGAACATTACGACCGTCGCACTGCCATCCGTCACTTACGCGATGGTGACGTTGTGATTTTTTCCGCCGGCACCGGCAACCCGTTTTTCACGACGGATTCATCAGCCTGTTTACGCGGTATCGAAATTGATGCCGATCTCGTGCTGAAGGCCACTAAAGTGGACGGCGTTTATTCTGATGACCCAATCAAGAATCCGAGCGCTGAAAAATTTGATCGCCTCACGTATGACGAAGTGCTGGACAAGAAGCTGGGTGTGATGGACCTGACGGCCATCTGTCTGAGCCGCGATCACAACCTGCCCGTGCGGGTTTTCAACATGAACAAGCCTGATGCCCTGTTCGGTATTATCACCGGCAAGGATGAGGGTACGCTGATAGAAAGGGGAGACTGACATGATTGACGACATCATTAAGGATGCGCGCGAGCGGATGGAAAAAAGCCTGCACAGCCTGGAAGCGGCATTCAACAAGATCCGCACAGGCCGGGCCCATCCGGGTATCCTGGACAGCGTCATGGTGTCCTACTACGGCAACGACACGCCTATCCAGCAGGTCGCCAATGTCACGATTGAAGACTCACGCACCATTGCGGTAACGCCGTGGGAAAAGAAAATGCTGGGGGAGGTTGAAAAGGCCATCATGAAATCCGACCTCGGCCTGAATCCTTCCAATAACGGTGATGTCATTCGTATTCCAATGCCGGCCTTGACCGAGGAAACCCGCAAGGAATACACCAAGCAGGCCAAGCAGGAAGCGGAAAACGCCCGTGTCGCCATTCGTAACATCCGTCGTGATGCCAACAGCAGCACCAAGGATCTGCTCAAGGAAAAGGCCATCTCCGAAGATGAGGAGCGCCGCGCCGAACAGGATATCCAGAAGCTCACCGACAGCTACATTGGCAAGATCGAAGCCAAATACGAAGAAAAGGAAGCAGATCTCCTGACGATCTGAATGGCTGCTCCTACTTTTTATCATGTCACCTGCCAACCGACCTGCATCCAGGGCTGAGACTCTTGGGAAACAGAAACTCCCACGCCACATTGCAGTGATCATGGACGGCAATAACCGCTGGTCCAGGCAGCACAACAAGAACGGCACCTCCGGTCATCGGGCCGGTGCCGTGGCCGCCAGAAACCTGGTGGATCTTTGCCTTAAAAGAAACATCGAAGTCCTGACCCTTTTCGTGTTCAGCAGTGAAAACTGGCTGCGCCCGAAAAAGGAAGTGCGCGGGCTGATGGCGCTGTTTCTCAACGTTCTGCAGAAGAACGAAATCAACAAACTGCACAAGCAGAACATCCAGCTGCGTTTCATCGGCAGTCGTGAGCGTTTTACCGACAAGATGCTTGCCCTGATGGCGGCCGCGGAAAAGCTCACAGCAAACAACACCGGTATGACGGTGGTCGTGGCTGCCGACTACGGTGGTCTCTGGGACATGACGCATGCGGCACAACAGATTGCGCGGGAAGTGGCGGCGGGCAATCTCGACCCGGAAGCCGTGAACGAGGAAACAGTGCAGCAGCATATCGCCATCGGCGATCTGCCCATACCCGACCTGTGCATCCGGACCGGTGGTGAACAGCGCGTAAGCAATTTCCTGCTCTGGCAGTTTGCCTACACCGAACTCTATTTCACGGAAACTTTCTGGCCGGATTTTGATGCAGAGGCCTTCGACGCCGCGCTGGATGATTATGCCGGCCGTCAACGGCGCTTTGGCAAGGTCAGTGAACAGGTAGCGAGTGACTGAACATGCTGAAGCAGCGCGTCATGACAGCGATTGTCCTGTTCATTGTCATCCTGGCTGTTGTTTTCCTGCTGCCGCCACTGCTGTTTGAAATCTTCATCGCGCTGGTCATTGGCACTGCTGTCTGGGAATGGTCCCGGCTTGCCGGTCTCGATGCGCTTGCGCATCGCTTCCTGTTCCTCCTGCTGACGGCGCTGCTGTTTGCCGTCATTACCCATGCCCCGGTCGCCATGAATGTGGTGTTTGTGACAGGTGCCCTGTTCTGGGTCATGGCACTGGTGCTGGTGTGTTGCTATCCGGCCGGCAAATCTGTGTGGGCCCATCGCCCGGGTCTTTTTCTCATTACCCTGCCGTTGTTTCTGCCAGGCTGGCTGGCCTTCATGACCTTGCGGCAACAGCCGTATTTTGCCTTTCATGTACTGACGCTGATGGGTCTGGTTGCCGCCGCGGATAGCGGCGCCTATTTCGCCGGCAGGGCTTTTGGCCGACACAAACTGGCGCCCGATGTCAGTCCAAACAAGACCTGGGAGGGCTTCTTCGGCGGCATGCTGGCGTGTTGCCTGCTGACAGTCATCCTGGCGTTGACCCTGATCAGCCAGGTTACGGACCTGGAGGCCATGCACTGGCTGAAACTGCTGCTCGGGGCCATGCTGATTGCGGGCACCAGTGTGGTCGGGGATCTCTTTGAAAGCATGGCCAAGCGATTCCGTGACATCAAAGACAGTGGCACCATCCTGCCGGGGCATGGCGGCATGCTTGACCGCATTGACGGACTTACCGCTGCGGCGCCCCTGTATGCGCTGCTGTTGATCAACCTGCAGCAGGATTTCCTGTGAGCGTTATGCAGAACATCACCGTTCTGGGCGCCACCGGATCCATTGGCGCCAATACGCTGGATGTCATTGCCCGCAATCCCGAGCGTTATCGTGTCTTTGCCCTGACCGCAAACACCAACGTCAAGCAGCTACGCCAGCAATGCGAGCACTTCAGGCCTGTCTATGCCGTGATGCAGGACGAGGATGCTGCTAGCGCGCTGGCCCGGGAACTGGCCGGTACGGGCACTACCGTGCTGACCGGCACCGAGGGTCTGCAGACCGTGGCCGCCCATGAGGAGGTGGATTGCGTCATGGCTGCCATTGTCGGCGGTGTCGGCCTGTCACCCACGTATGCTGCTGCCAGGGCCGGCAAAAAAATCCTGCTTGCCAACAAGGAAGCACTGGTCATGGCTGGAAATCTTTTCATGTCCGCGATCCGGGAGGCGGGTTGCACCCTATTGCCCATCGACAGTGAACACAACGCCATGTTCCAGTGCCTGCCGATCAACGCGCAGGCCCGTTTTGACAATGATCCTGCAGACGGTTTTGCCAGCATCGTGCTGACCGGGTCGGGGGGGCCGTTTCTGCACACAGACCCCGAGGCCCTGAAATCAGTAACGCCTGACCAGGCCTGCGCCCACCCCAACTGGCGTATGGGCCGCAAGATTTCCGTGGATTCAGCGACGATGGTCAACAAGGTGCTGGAACTGATCGAGGCCTGTTTTCTGTTTGGGCTGCCGGAATCCGCCATCGACATCATGATCCACCCGCAAAGTATTGTGCATTCGATGGTGCATTATCGTGATGGCTCGGTGCTGGCCCAGATGGGCAATCCTGACATGCGCACACCCATTGCCTATGGTTTGGCGTGGCCCGAACGCATGGATGCCGGCGTGAAGGCACTGGATCTGGCCGCCATTGCGCGACTCGATTTCTTGGCGCCTGATCTGGCCCGTTTTCCCTGCCTCAAGCTGGGCCGGGAAGTGGCCGCTACGGGGGATTCTGCACCCGTAATTCTCAATGCCGCCAATGAGATAGCCGTGGCGGCTTTTTTGGCCGGCAGCGTCAGATTTGACCAAATTCCTGCTATCATAGACGCCGTTTTAAATGCACAGCCGGTCGACAGGTTGCCGGAACTGGACGCCGTCCTGGCAGCAGATGCTGAAGCCAGGGAGAACGCTGCCAGACAAGTCAGAAGAATGACCAGCTAGTAGCCGGCTTTCACTAGCCGGCTTTCGGGTCATGTTTGGCGCTCCGAGGGGATAATTTGCTTCCAACGGGTTGTCAAAGCACGCATGCCGCCGCAAACAACGGCAGAAAACAACGCTGTTAATCAACGCAGCAAAGCCAGAATAACTAACAAGACGATGTCCACCCATTCGCGGGCAGGGCGCATGCAAGGGTCATGGAGTTTATCGGAAGTATCATTTTTGATGTCGCAGCCATGCTGGTTACCCTGGGTATCCTGGTGACCTTCCATGAGTTCGGTCATTTCTGGGTGGCCCGAAAATGCGGTGTAAAAGTGGAAAAGTTTTCCATCGGCTTTGGTAAACCGCTGCTGCGCTGGCGTGAACAACCCAGACCGGAATTTGCTGCTGCCGCCGGCCGGGCGCCGACACCGGAAGACGGTACCGAATTTGTCCTGGCTGCCATTCCCCTGGGCGGTTACGTCAAGATGCTTGGCGAACAGGACCACGATATTCCGGCAGCGCAGAAACAGTTCGCCTTCAATCACAAACCCCTCTGGCAGCGTGCCGCCATCGTGGCCGCCGGTCCGGCCGCCAACTTCCTGCTGGCCATTGTGCTGTACTGGATCATGTTCATGTCCGGCGTAACTGACTTCGCCCCGGTGGTGGGCAAGGTAACGCCGAATTCCGCCTCCGGACGCGCTGGCCTGCAATACGGGGACGAGATCCTTGCAGTGGACGACAAGTCCACACGTACCTGGCAGGAAGTGCGCAAACAGTTGTTGGACCGTCTTGGTGAGACCGGCACACTGCATCTGCAAGTGGTCGGCGAAGACTCCTCAATAACCCGTGATATCGGCATTAGCCTGAACAGCTGGCTGGCGGGCGACGCCAACCCAGATATTCTCGGGTCACTCGGGATCACCCCCATCTATATGGATATCCCCCCGGTGATTGGCCAGGTCAGCCCCGGAAACCGGGCTGAGGCTGCCGGCATCCGCAGCGGTGACATGATCAAATCGGCGAACGGTATTGCCGTGGAGGGCTGGGACGAGTGGGTCAACATGGTGCGCCTGAATCCCGAGACCGATCTGAGAGTGACCATTGCGCGGGCAGGGCAGGAACAGGCATTGATACTGCGCCCGGCTATCCGGCTGGATGACAGTGGCAACCCGCAGCTGGATGCCGAAGGCCGCCAGCAGGGTTACATCGGCGCCGGGGTACAGGTACCGGTCCTGTCCGAAGACATGATTCGGGACATCCATTTTTCACCACTGGCCGCGATCGTCGAGGCAGTAAGTGAGACCTGGGAAAACAGCATCTTTGTGCTCGTGTCCATCAAGAAAATGATCATCGGCCTGATGTCGGTTAACAACATCAGCGGCCCGATCACCATCGCCCAGATAGCCGGTGACTCTGCCAGTGATGGCCTGGAGTATTTTGTCGGTTTCCTGGCCATCCTCAGCATCAGTCTGGGGGTAATGAACCTGCTGCCAATCCCCGTACTGGATGGTGGCCACCTGTTTTATTACGCCATCGAAGCCATCATTCGTAAACCTCTGCCTGAAGGTGTTCAGGAAATGGGCCTGCGCTTTGGTTTGCTGGTCATTGCGGGAATCATGTTCATTGCGTTCTACAATGACATAAACCGCCTGTTGTAACGGCTTGCCAATGAATCCTAAGGTCAAAAAGAAAATTTTGTCATGCCTTGTTGCGGCATCACTGTCCACCCCGATTGTCGCCCCGGTGACAGTTTATGCCCAGACGACGAGCCAGGCGTTTACCGTCTCTGACATCCGTCTGGAAGGCCTACAGCGAATTTCGGCGACCAACGTGTTTGCGTTGCTGAACATCAATGTCGGCGACACACTCACCCCGCAGGATTACGCCAACATCATTCGTGATATTTCTGCGTCGGAAAATTTCGATGATGTGGAATTGTTGCGCGAGGGCAACGTCCTCATCATCCGTCTGGCAGAACGCCCGACCATCAGTGATATCCAGATTGACGGCAACAAACTGATTCCGACTGAAGCCCTGATGGAAAACATGGGCAATGCCGGGCTCTCTATTGGCCAGGTGTTCCAGGCTTCCACGCTGGATGGCATGCGCCTGGCGCTGCAGGAACAGTATGTGGGGCAGGGGCGTTACGGTGCCAGTGTCGATGTGGAAGTGAACGAGCAGGAGCGCAACCGCGTCGCCATCGACATCCAGATCAATGAGGGCGAACCCTCCAAGATTGTCCACATCAATATTGTCGGCAACAGTGTCTTCGATGACGAGGAACTGCTCGGCCTGTTCGAGATTTCGACGTCCAACTGGCTGTCCTGGCTGCGCAAGGACGATCAGTATGCCCGTGAAAAGGTCAACGGTGACCTGGAGCGCCTGACGTCCTATTACATGGACCAGGGTTACATCAATTTCGATATCACCTCGACCCAGGTGTCTGTCACACCGGCCAAGGACGAGGTCTACATCACCATCAACATCTCCGAAGGTGATGTCTATACCATCGATGAAGTCGAGCTGGCCGGTGACCTGGTCGATTCCGAGGCGCTGCTGCGACTGATGATCCAACTCAGGGAAGGGCAGGTATTCTCGCAGCAGCTGGTAACGTCAACTTCTGAATTCATGACACAGCTTCTGGGCAACCTTGGTTACTTCTTCGCGGAAGTGGAAGGGGTGCCTTCCATCAATGAAGAAGACAAAACTGTCGATGTCACGTTCTTCGTGATTCCCGGCAATCGCACTTACGTCAACCGTATCAGCTTTTATGGCAACACCAACACCGCCGATGAGGTGCTTCGTCGCGAGATGCGCCAGATGGAAGGTGCGCCGGCATCCAGCGTGGCGCTTGAGCAGTCCAAGGTGCGCCTGGAACAGCTGGGCTATTTCAGCGAAGTGGAATATGACACCAACGAAGTGCCGGGTTCATCAGACCAGATCGATGTGGACTTCAGCGTCGAGGAGCAATTGTCAGGCACCATCGGTGGTAGCGTCGGTTACGGCCAGGTACAGGGGCTGGTGCTCTCGGCCAACCTGCAGCAGGCCAATTTCCTGGGTACCGGCAAAAGCGTGGGTATCGGTGTCAACACCAGCCGTTTCAGCACCAGTTACCAGTTCAATTATTTCAATCCCTATTACACCATCGACCAGATCAGTCGTGGTTTCGGCATGTCCTATACCAAATCGGACTTTGCCGAACTCAACCTGGCGCCTTACAGCACCGACCAGTTCAACGCCAATGTCACCTATGGTTACCGCCTGAACGAAAACCAGTCGCTGTCGTTCAACTTCGGTTTTACTAACACCGTGATCAATGAAGGCTACGGCTCAGTGCAAGAGATCAAGTCCAGCCCGGATCTGATCAATGGTGTGAACAGCTATATCGCCGTTCCCGGCCGCAGCCGTTCCTATTTCGATCCGACCACCGGACAGATCTTTCCGATCAGTGATCCTGTGCTGGCGCCGATTACCGATTTGCCGGCCACCGCCTTCAACCAGAAGCAGGGTTTTCTCGATCGTGAGGGCAACAAGTTCAACAACCTGAACCTGGGCATCAGCTGGAGTGAATCGACCCTGAACCTGGGGCTGTTCCCGACCCGCGGTATGGCACAAAGCCTGTCGTTTTCCTTAACCGTACCCGGCAGTGACTTGTCCTATTACCGTCTGCAGTATTTCCGCGAACATTACATCCCGCTGTACCCGGAATGGATTCTCCATATGCGCACTGACCTGGGTTATGGCGACGGCTACGGCTCCACGGAACAGCTGCCGTTCTTCCAGCATTTCTATGCCGGTGGCCTGGGCACCGTGCGCGGTTTTGAGCGCAACACGCTTGGCCCCCGTGCGACTTTCCCGGAACGCTACCGGACCACACAGACCGGCTACCTGCGAGACAACAACGGTGATATAGCCCTGGACCAGTTCGGCAACCCGATTATCGACAACCGCTCATCCTTTGCTTATATCCTGCAGCAGGTCGTTGATGAGAACGGTAGCCCGGTCTTTGACAATACCGGCCAGCCCCAGCTCGAGGAAGTCCTGTCATCGGAGCCGCTTTACAACGGCCGTCCGCAGCCGTTTGGTGGCAACATCCAGGCCACAGGTACCGTGGAACTGCTGTTTCCTTTGCCGTTCATTGAAGACCGCAGCCGGGTGCGCTCGGCCATCTTTGTCGACGCCGGCAACGTATTCTCCTCCTACTGTACACAGGAGCAGGAACTGTCCAGCAATTGTGCCGGCTTCAGTCTGGACGGTTTCCGCTACTCAGCCGGGATATCCGTCAGCTGGTTCTCCGGTGCTTTCGGCATCATGTCCTTCAGCCTGGCCAAGCCGTTCAATGCCTCGCTGGTGGATGAAACCGAGGTCTTCCAGTTCACCCTGGGCAACACCTTCTGAGGTCCGGAAGCCCCTGATTTGACTCAAGGAAGTGTTCGAACCACGGCAAAAAAGCCTGTAGAATACGCGCCATCGCGACCCCGCAGCCGGAATTTCCGGCGGCCGGGAATGAATTGCGGGAAGGGAAGTCTAATCAGCTACCCGGCATAATATCCCGGCGCCCCGTGCACTTTTATCAAGATATACAAGATATAAGTGCCGGGCACGAAACCGAATCACATTCAACACAACGACATCAGAAGAAGTTGGAGAGTCACGTGAAAAAGATTGTAAGTAGTTTGTTTGTATCCGCTGTCCTGTTGCTTGCTGCCGGCAGTGCTGCCGCCCAGTCCGAGAGCGGGCTCAAGATTGCCGTGCTGGACATGGCCACCGCTTTGCTGAACTCCGATGTCGCCAGAGGCGTGGAGCAGGAATTGCAGGAAGAAACTTCTGCCGACCAAGAAAAACTGCGCAACCTGGCAACACAGGGTCAGGAATTGCAAGAGCGCCTGCAGAAAGACGGCGAAGTCATGAGTGAAGCAGAACAGCGCCGTATCGTCGGTGAAATTCAGGAAATCCAGAACCAGTACCAGTTCCTGCTGCAGAAAATCTAGCAGCTGAGCCAGGAAAGACGCCAGCAGTTCCAGCAGACCTACGCGCCCAACCTGGTGCAGGCCATCAGCGAAGTGGTGGAAGAAGAGGATTACGACATCGTTGTCCGCGCCGAAGCCGCCCTGTATTTCGACAACTCGTTTGATATTACTGCGCGCGTGACTGAAAAGCTCAACCAGCAGTAAAACCCGCGGTAATCCGGCTGTTCTTAATGGCGGGATTACCGGAGTGTCGCATGTGCCAAGACATGCCAGAACAGCAGTGCAGCAGAAGCAGTGCCTAAAAACAAAACATACACACTCGGTAACCTCGCCAACAAACTGTCTCTTTCGCTCGAAGGAGACCCTGATGCCGTAGTCAGCGGTATCGCGACTCTTGCCTCGGCTGATGCCAGCCAGCTCAGCTTCTATCACAACAGCAAATTCTTCTATGACCTGAAGAACACTACTGCCTGTGCCGTCATCGTGCCACCTGATGCGGCTAGTCAGTGTCCTGTTAACAAGCTGATTACCGACAACCCCTACCTGGCCTATGCCCGCGTCAGTCACTGGTTTGCCGCCGGTGGCGACGAAGCGCCCGGCATACATGCCACCGCGGTTGTGCATGAGTCGGTGACGCTGGGTAACGGCGTCCGCATTGGCGCCAATGTCGTGATCGGGGAGGGGACTATTCTGGGGGATGAGTGCACCATCGGACCCAACAGCCAGATCGGGCCCAACTGCCGGCTCGGTAATGGCACCGTGATCCATGCCAATGTCACGCTCTATGCCGATGTTACAGTCGGGCAACAGGGTGTCATCCATGCCGGTTCCGTGATCGGCTCTGACGGATTCGGTTACGCCCGTGATGGCGAAAAGTCAGTCAAAATCGCCCAGTTGGGGGGGGTCCGGCTCGGCGATGATGTGGAAGTGGGTGCCTGCAGCACGATCGACAGGGGGGCGCTGGAAGACACGATCATAGGCGATGGGGTGAAGATCGATAATCAGGTGCAGATCGCCCACAATGTGAAGGTTGGCGAGCACACGGTTATTTGCGGGTGCAGTGCAATCGCCGGTAGCTCAACGATAGGGAAAAATTGTATTATTGCCGGCGCTGTCGGCATTATTAATCATGTCACCATCGCTGATGGCGTGACCGTCACGGCGATGTCGCTGGTCAACAAATCAATTACCACCAAAGGGGTTTATTCTTCCGGCACCGGTTTGTCCGAAGCGGCCTTGTGGAAGAAAAATATCGTGCACTTCAGGCAGCTTGACGATCTCGCGGGCAGGTTGAAAGCACTGGAAAAACACCTCAAGGATTCCTGACAGTACAAGCCCGGGGGTCCTGCTTTGGCAGTAACATTGGCAGCAATAATCTTACGTAAAGAGCAGGAATAGAGCGGAGCAGGATATCAGTATGATGGATGTTGGAGAAATCAAGGCTTACTTGCCGCAGCGTTACCCCTTCCTGATGGTCGACCGGGTGGTTGAACTGGAGCTGGGCAAGCGCATCAAGGCCTACAAGAACGTCACCACCAACGAAGAATTCTTCCAGGGGCATTTCCCCCACAAGCCAATCATGCCGGGTGTGCTGATCATCGAAGCCTTGGCCCAGGCTGCCGGAGTACTCGGGTTCAAATCCCAGGAAAAGAAACCCGAGGACGGCTACCTGTACTATTTTGTCGGCGCCGATCACGTCCGCCTGAAACGTCCGGTTGTGCCGGGTGACCAGCTTGTGCTGGAGGCGCAGCTGGGTCCTGTGCGTCGTGGCATCTACAAATTCGAATGCCGCGCATCCGTAGACGGCCAGACCGCCTGTGAGGCGACAATCCTGTGTGCTGAAAGGAAGGAATAATGAGCGGGAACGACCCCGTCATTCATCCATCCGCCAGGATCGGCCAGAACGTTACCATCGGCCCCTGGAGCATTATCGGCCCCGAGGTTGAGATCGGGGACGGTTGTGACATCGGTTCTCACGTGGTCATCAAGAGTCACACCCGCATAGGGCGCTTCAACCGGATTTTCCAGTTTGCTTCGGTCGGCGAAGACCCCTCTGACAAAAAATACGAAGGTGAGGTCACCTGGCTGGAGATGGGTGACAACAACATTGTGCGGGAAGGCGCGACCCTGCACCGGGGCACTGGTGTCGGTGGCGGCATCACCCGCATCGGTTCCGACAACCTGTTCATGCCTTATACCCATGTCGCCCATGATTGCATCATCGGCAATCACACCATTTTTTCCAACAATGCCGCCGTTAGTGGCCATGTCATCGTGGATGACTGGGCCATCCTGAGCGGGTACGCAGGGGTTTACCAATTCCTGCGCATCGGCGCCCACAGTTTTGTCGGCGGACTGACCCACATCAATATGGATGTGCCGGCCTATGTCATGGTCAAGGGCACGCCGGCCGAGCCCAAAGGGGTGAACATTACCGGTCTGGAACGGCGGGGCTTTTCCCGCGATGCCATCAAGGCCATCCGCAAGGCATATAAACTGCTTTATCGCCAGGGACTGAAGGCGGATGAAGCTGTTGCCGAAATGGCCAAGCTGGCGCTGGAATATCCTGAAATCAATGCCCTGATCGAGTCGGTCGAGTCTTCCCGGAAAGGCATTATCCGATAGGATGTACCGGGCGGGTGTCATGTCCGCAAACATCAATTCACTCAAGACAGCCAGGCACTAACAGGCATTATGGAAAAGCCCTTGCGAGTCAGCATCCTGGCCGGGGAGTCCTCCGGTGACATCCTCGGCGGTGGGCTGATGAAAGCCCTGCAGGAGCGCTATCCGGCCATCACGTTCACGGGCATTGGTGGTGAGGAAATGGCCGCCGCCGGCCTGGTGTCCCGGGTACCTATGGACCGCCTGTCGGTGATGGGCCTGGTGGAGCCCCTCCAGCGCCTGCCAGAACTGCTGCGCATCCGGCGCGACTTTTACGAGGCCATGAAAGCCTCGCCCCCCGATGTCTTCATCGGCATCGATTCCCCTGACTTCAATCTCGATCTCGAACGTAAAGTGCGCGCACTCGGCATCCCGACCGTGCATTATGTCAGCCCGTCAGTTTGGGCGTGGCGCCAGGGACGCATTCGCAAGATTGCCCAGGCCGTGGACCTGATGCTGGCGTTGTTTCCTTTCGAGGAACAGTTCTATCGCGAGCATGGCGTGAAAGTCTGTTGCGGCGGCCATCCCTTGGCTGATGACCTGCCCCTGACACCGGATAGCGCTGGTGCCCGCCAGGCCCTGGGCCTGCCGGCGACCGGACGCGTGCTGGCCCTGCTGCCCGGTTCCCGGGGTGGGGAAGTCGAGCGTTTGTGTCCCGTCTTTCTGGCGGCATTTCGGCAGTTGGCTACGCGATTCCCAGGCCTCAGTGCGGTCATTCCCTGTGCCGGGCCGCCACGCCGTGCGCAGATCGAGGCCTGTATTCAGGCCGGTTACAGCGATTTGGACATTACCCTGGTCGACGGCCAGTCACGGACCGTGATGGCGGCCGCTGACGCTCTGGTCCTGGCCTCCGGCACAGCGGCACTGGAAGGTATGCTCATGAAAAAACCGATGGTGGTCGCTTACAAAATGGCCCCGTTGTCCTATGCCATCATCTCCCGCATGCTCAAGGCGCCCTATGTCAGCCTGCCGAACCTGCTAGCCGATAAGCCACTGGTGCCGGAGTTGCTGCAGGATGCTGCCACACCTGAAGCCATCGCGGATAACCTGGAAAAGCTGCTGGCCAACCCCGCAGACTCGGGAGCCATCATCGAGACATGGCATCGTCTGCATGAAAGCCTGCGCCGCGACGCCAGCGCGACCGCCGCTGCTGCCGTGCTGGATCTATGCCGCGCCCGGTAACCGACCAGGCCCTGCCGTTGTACCTGGCAGAGGACGCTGGCGCGATCGCCGATTTAAGCGCCGTGGCTGGGGTGGACGAAGTGGGCCGGGGACCGCTGGCCGGGGACGTGGTGGCGGCAGCCGTGATACTGGATCCCGCCACACCGGTCCCGGGTCTGACCGATTCCAAGAAGCTCAGCGAACGCCGCCGTGAGGCACTGTTTGGCCAGATACGCGAGCAGGCGGTGGCCTTTGCCATCGCCCGGGCCAGCGTCGCGGAAATCGACCGCCTCAATATTCTGCAGGCCAGCCTGCTGGCCATGACCCGGGCCGTCAGGTCACTGGCTGCAGAGCCCGCGCTGGTCTACGTGGATGGCAACCGCTGCCCGGAGTGGCCATATGCGTCCCGTGCGATAGTGAAGGGCGACAGCCGGATTGCCGCGATCGCGGCGGCCTCCATCCTGGCAAAAGTGACGCGGGACCGTGAGCTGGTAGCACTGGATGCCCGTTATCCGGGCTACGGGCTGGCCCAGCATAAGGGGTATCCCACCGCGGTGCACCTGGCAGCACTCAGGGCAATGGGGCCGACACCGGTACACCGGCGGAGTTTTGGGCCGGTTGCGGCTTTATTGAAGCGAGAAAGATAAGGAACGGAGAAAAGGAGGAAGGGGCGAATAGTCCGCTCGTGATATCTGGTAATTACCACCCCGCAAACGAACACGCCCAGAAAAAAAAGAACCAAATTTAGGCTTCCTTGCGATCGCCCCTTCCTCCTTTTCTCCCTTTATCCTTTTATCGATTCCCCGATCCGATTAAACTGCACCTGCCGAAATTCACCGCCATCAATGCGTTAATAAAAACCCTATGAGCCAAGATCCAGGCTTTGTTCATCTTCGCCTTCACTCCGAATATTCCGTGGTAGACGGCCTGGTGCGGGTGAAAGCCCTGGCCCAGAAAACCAAGGCACTGGGCATGCCGGCGGTGGCCATCACCGATCACGTCAATCTCTACGCTCTCATCAAGTTTTACACCGCTGCCAGCCAGGCCGGCATCAAGCCGATCTGTGGCTGTGACGTGCTGATTTGCGAAGACAACAACCCCGAACAGTTTTCCACGCTGGTCCTGCTGGTGCAGAACCAAACGGGCTACCGCAACCTCACCGAACTCATTTCCCGTGCCCATGTTGAAGGGCAGTACCGCGGCCATCCCTGCATTCATAAAAGCTGGCTGGACGGCAAAACCGACGGCCTGATCGCGCTGTCGGCGGGCCGCGCCGGTGAAATCGGCAAGGCCATCCTCAATGAGGACATGGCGCAGGCCGAAGCCTGCCTAGCGCAATGGATGGCGCGTTTTTCCGACCGTTTCTACCTGGAACTGCAGCGCACGGGCCGCCCCGGGGAGGAGCAGTACATCCGCGGCGCCGTGAGCCTGGCTGAAGCCCACGACTGCCCCGTGGTGGCCACCAATGATGTGCGCTTCCTGGATGAGAACGAATTCGAGGCCCATGAAGCGCGGGTCTGCATCAACGAGCGGCGTACGCTGGATGATCCTCGGCGTCCGCGAAATTATTCTGAAGACCAGTACATGCGTTCCACCGAGGAAATGCAGGAACTCTTCAGTGACCTGCCCGAAGCGCTGGAGAACACGGTCGAAATTGCCCGCCGTTGTACCCTGGACCTGGAACTGGGCAAGCCCTACCTGCCGAATTACCCGATTCCCGAGGGCATGACCATCGAGGAATTTCTGCGCCAGGAAAGTGAAAAGGGGCTGGTAGTGCGCCTAGAAGAGTTGTTTGACATCAGTGCACCGGATTTTGCGAAAACCCGCCAGACCTACAAGGAACGCCTGGATTTCGAACTCGACATCATCAACCAGATGGGCTTTCCCGGTTACTTCCTGATCGTGATGGAGTTCATACAGTGGGCCAAGAACAATGGCATTCCGGTCGGACCGGGCAGGGGCTCCGGCGCCGGATCACTGGTGGCCTATGTCCTGAAAATCACCGATCTCGATCCGCTGGCCTATGATCTGCTGTTTGAGCGATTCCTGAATCCAGAACGTGTCTCCATGCCTGACTTCGACGTCGACTTCTGCATGGACGGGCGTGACCGCGTCATTGACCACGTGGCCGACCTCTATGGCCAAGAGGCGGTGTCGCAGATCATCACTTTCGGCACCATGGCTGCCAAGGCCGTTATCCGGGATGTGGGCCGCGTCCAGGGCAAATCCTATGCGCTGGCGGACAAGCTCTCCAAGCTCGTGCCCTTTGAAGTGGGCATGACCCTGCAGAAAGCGCTGGAACAGGAAAAGCAGCTGGTGGAATTCATCGCCAATGATGAAGAGGCCGATGAAATCATGGAGATGGCCTTTAAGCTCGAAGGTGTTATCCGTAACGTCGGCAAGCACGCCGGGGGAGTGGTGATTGCCCCGACCAAGCTCACCGATTTTTCGCCACTGTACTGCGACGAAAACGGCAACAACCTGGTGACGCAGTTCGACAAAAACGATGTCGAAAGCGCCGGGCTGGTGAAGTTTGACTTTCTCGGCCTGCGGACGCTGACGATCATTGACTGGGCCCTGAAGAACATCAACCAGGACCCGAACCGGGATCCGGTCGACATCAACCAGATTCCGCTCAATGATCCCGCGGTTTACCGCATGCTGGAGCAGGGCGAGACAACGGCCATTTTCCAGCTGGAATCGCGCGGAATGAAGGACCTGATCAAGCGTCTGCGTCCCAGTAATTTTGAAGACATCATCGCGTTGGTGGCCCTGTTCCGGCCTGGTCCGCTGGGCTCTGGTATGGTGGACGACTTCATCAACCGCAAGCATGGCACGATGGCTGTCAGTTACCCGCATCCCGACCTGGAACCGGTGCTGAAGAATACCTACGGTGTCATTCTTTACCAGGAGCAGGTGATGCAGATCGCCCAGGTGCTGGCAGACTACACGCTGGGCGGCGCGGACATGCTGCGCCGTGCCATGGGCAAGAAGAAGCCCGAGGAAATGCAGAAGCAGCGCGAGATTTTCCTGGCTGGTGCGGCCAAGAAACATATTGATTCCAAGCAGGCAGAATCCATTTTTGATCTGATGGAAAAATTTGCCGATTACGGTTTCAACAAATCCCACTCCGCAGCCTATGCCCTGGTGTCCTACCAGACCGCCTGGCTTAAGCACTACTACCCGGCGCACTTCATGGCGGCCGTGTTGTCTGCCGATATGCAGAACACGGACAAGATCGTGATACTGATTGAAGAATGCCGGCGCATGGAAATCCCCCTGATGCTGCCAGATGTCAATGCCGGCCAGTTCCAGTTCACGGTGGACAAGCAGGGCCGCATCATTTATGGCCTCGGTGCGATCAAGGGCCTGGGTGAGGGGCCGATCGAGAATATCATTGCCGTGCGCAAGGCATCAGGTCCCTTCACCAACCTGTTCGATTTCTGCAGCCGCATTAACATGTCGGTCATCAACAAGCGCGCCATTGAGGCCCTGATCCGTTCCGGTGCCATGGACAGCTTTGGGGCCGATCGTGCGATCCTGCTGGCCAGCATGGGCGAGGCGGTGAAGACTGCTGAGCAGAGCGATCGTACCCAGGCCAGTGGCGTGGATGACATGTTCGGTGAACTGGTGCCCTCGCAAAGCAGTGATGATGTCTACGGCAACTTTCGCAAGATCAAGCCCTGGAGCGAGCAGCGCCGCCTGCAGGAGGAAAAAGACACCTTGGGACTGTACCTCTCAGGTCATCCCATCCAGGAATACCTGCCGGAAATCCAGCGTATGACCAAAAACCGCATCATCAATCTGCGCGCTGACAAGGGTGCGCAAACGGTGATCGGCCTGATTCACGATATGCGCATCATTAAGAGCAAGCGCGGTGACACCATTGCCATCCTGACTCTTGATGACCGCAGTGCCCGTATCGAGGTTTCCCTGTTCGGAGAGGTGTATGACAGCTGCCGCGATATGCTGAGCAAGGATATCGTGATTGTCGTGGAGGGCGTGGTAAGCCTGGACGAGTACAGCGGTAACTCACAGATACAGATCCGTGCCCGCAAGGTGACCAGTTTCAAGGAAGCCCGCCAGCAGCTGGTGCGCAATATCACCCTCGACTTGCAACACGAGAATATGCCGGTAGAATCGCTGCATATTTTGCAGAACATTCTGTTGGAATACAGTTTTTCTGCGGTCAATGCCAGTCAGGCGGCCGCTGCCGTCGGTTCCAGGAATGGCGCCAATGGCACACATGGCATGACAATGAGTCACCCCCACAACGGATCTACCTCGGCTTCAGAAGAGCGGGCCTGCGATATCGTCGTGAATTACAGTTGCGAAGGCGCCCGCGGGCGTATTGTATTGGGGCGAGAATGGCGTGTTCATGTCGACGATGAGTTACTGCACAAGTTGCGCGAACAATATGGTGCCAGCCATATCCGCGTGAATTACCAGTGATCTGTATTGACTCTGTTGTTTCACTGATCTCAAGTGATTGATGTGTGACCCGGTTAGACCTGCAAAACGTGTTTTAAACAATCCCGAATCATCAACCCGTCAGGACAGGCCATGCTTTTACCGGCTCACCCTGTCAGAATATGCCGTATGAACCCTGATTATCTCGACTTTGAACAACCGATTGCCGATCTTGAGGTCAAGATCAACGAGCTACGCCACGTGGGCGTGGATAACAAACTCAATATCAACGAGGAAATCGTCAGGCTGCAGGACAAGAGTCAGAAGCTGACAGAGAAAATGTTTTCCTCGCTGACACCCTGGCAGATTTCCCTGCTGGCCCGGCACCCCTTGCGGCCCTATACCGAGGATTACATCAGCCATATCTTCACCGATTTTGATGAACTCCATGGTGATCGCTACTTTGCCGATGACCAGGCGCTGATTGGCGGTGTTGCTTACCTGGACAAAATGCCGGTCATGATCATTGGCCACCAGAAGGGACGTAGCACGGCCGAAAAGGTGAAGCGCAATTTCGGCATGCCGAAACCCGAAGGCTATCGCAAGGCGCGCCGGCTGATGCTGATGGCTGAACGCTATAAGATGCCAGTGCTGACCTTTATCGACACGCCGGGTGCTTATCCGGGCATCGACTCGGAAGCCCGCGGCATCAACGAAGCCATTGCCGAAAACCTGGCCATCATGTCGCGGCTGAAAACGCCGATCATTGCCACGGTCACCGGTGAGGGTAATTCCGGTGGTGCCATCGCCATCGGGGTCTGCGACCACCTGAACATGCTCCAGTACTCCACCTATTTTGTGATCTCGCCGGAAGGCTGTGCCACGATCCTGTGGAAATCCGCCGATCACAAGGCTGATGCCGCCAAGGCCATGGGGGTAACCTCCGAGCGCCTGGAGGAACTCGGCATTGTCGATACCACCATCGAGGAACCGCTGGGTGGTGCCCACCGTAATATCAAGCTCATGTCCGAACGGATCAGGGAAAAGCTCATTGAGCAGATCCAGCAGTTCCAGAACATGGACACCAGTGCACTGCTGGAACGTCGCTACAAGCGGCTGATGAGCCACGGCAGCTCCCAGTAAACCGCCAGGCCGTGCCCATGGCCTTCCATCCTGACGATATCCTGGCCTGGCTGCCCGATTCGGGCGGCCAGTGCCACGTTGCCTACAGTGGCGGCATGGATTCCCACGTTCTCCTGCATGCCATGGCCCGTTTGCGAGATGCCGGCAAGTTCACGGGCGCGCTGACGGCCATCCACGTCAACCACAGGCTCAATCCACAAGCTGATGAATGGGCCGAACATTGCCGCCGCGTTTGCCAGGCACTGGCTGTTGAGCTCCAGGTATGCGAGGTGGATATTGCCAAGGGCAGGCTAGGGCCTGAACAGGCCGCACGTGAAGCCCGTTATCAGGTCTTCACTGATACCCTGAAGGATTCCCCCGGCACGATACTCACGGCTCACCACCAGGACGACCAGGTGGAGACCCAGTTGTACCGCATGATGCGGGGCACCGGCATCAGGGGGCTGGCCGGCATCCAGCCGCAACGCCCTCTGGGCGCCGGTCAGCTCGTACGTCCGTTATTGGGCGCGACCCGCAGCGCCCTGCAGGCTTATGCCGAGCGAAAAGGGTTGTTCTGGATCGAGGACGACAGCAACAGCGATGAGTCACTGGATCGCAATTACCTGCGTCACCAGGTGGTGCCGGTCCTGGGCAGGCGTTGGCCCGCCTACCGGACAAATCTTGCCCGTCTAGCCGGACTGGCGCAGGAAGGGCAGGCGCTGATGCTTGAAATCGGTGCCGAGGATCTGGCCGGTATCGAGAATGGCCCTTGCCAGCTGGCGATTGCACCGCTGCTGGCGCTGAGTCCGGCCAGACGCCGCAATGCCGTGCGCTGCTGGTTGGTGGGGTTGGAATCAGCCCTGCAGCTGCCACCGGCCAACCAGAACGTCATGGCACGGGTGTTTGATGAGTTGCTGCCAGCCGCCGAGGATGCGGAGCCTGTGATTCATTGGCAGCAGGACGATCGCAAGGCCAGCCTGCGCCGTTTCGCCGGCCACATTCACCTGGTGCTGCCGGCTCAGGAAGCGTTGCCTGCCGAGCCTGTGATGTGGCACACCGCTGCGCCGTTGCACCTGCCGGGTGCCGGTACGGTGTCTCTGGAGGAAACAGCATCGGATGGTTTCCTGTTGCCGGCGGATGGCATGCTGGAAATCCGTTTTCGCCAGGGGGGTGAGAGCGCCAAACCGGCCGGGCGCAAAACCCGGCCACTGAAAAAAATCCTGCAGGATTACCAGGTGCCGCCATGGCTGCGGGACAGTATTCCGCTGTTTTACCGTGACGATGAATTGCTGGCTGTTGGCGATCTGTTTGTCACTGAACACTGGCGAGTACGAGACCGTGACGCAAAAGGCAAAAAAATCCACCGTATTCACTGGTTAAGGTCAGATTTACATTGTGGCTCCTGAGCCTTTACATTAAACTGTAGTTCCATCAGAAACATCGAATAAGACCTGATGGATTGTTAATGACACGGTTTATTTTTATTACCGGTGGTGTTGTCTCCTCCCTTGGCAAGGGCATAACGTCAGCCTCCCTTGCTGCAATCCTCGAAGCCCGCGGGCTCAAAGTCACCATGCTCAAACTGGATCCGTATATCAACGTGGATCCGGGGACGATGAGTCCGTTCCAGCATGGTGAAGTGTTCGTGACCGAGGATGGCGCCGAGACAGACCTGGACCTGGGGCACTATGAGCGCTTCATCCGCACCACCATGTCCCAGAAGAACAACTTCACGGCGGGACGCATCTACGAAGACGTTATCAAGAAGGAACGTCGCGGCGACTATCTGGGTGCCACTATCCAGGTCATCCCCCACATCACCGACGAAATCAAGCTGCGCGTCCAGGACGGTGCCGGTGATGCCGACGTGGCGCTGGTGGAAATCGGCGGCACGGTGGGTGACATAGAGTCACAACCCTTCCTTGAGGCGGTGCGCCAGATGAAAGTGGAACTGGGCTCCGATCGCGCCATGTTCCTGCATCTGACCCTGGTGCCCTATATCAGTACAGCCGGCGAAACCAAGACCAAGCCGACCCAGCATTCTGTGCGTGACCTGCGCTCCATCGGTATCCAGCCGGATATCCTGGTCTGCCGTTCCGATCACGAACTGCCGGAATCCGCGCGTCGCAAGATTGCCCTGTTCACCAACGTGGAACTGCCAGCCGTTGTCTCGTTGCAGGACACCGCAACCATTTATTCAGCCCCGATCCTTCTGCACAACACCGGCATTGATGAAATCATTCTCAAGCGTTTTCACCTGGAATGCCCGCCAGCGGACCTGTCCGAGTGGGAAAGGGTGGTCGAGGCCACCATGCAGCCGGACCGCGAAGTCAATATCGCCATGGTGGGCAAGTACATGGACCTGCTGGACGCCTACAAGTCGCTGATCGAGGCGATCAAGCATGCCGGTATCCAGACCCGTACACGGGTAAAGATCAAGTACATCGATTCGGAAACCCTGGATACTGAAGGACTGGATGCTCTCGAAGGCATTGATGCCATCGTGGTGCCGGGTGGTTTTGGTGAGCGCGGTATCGAAGGCATGATCCGCACCGCCCAGTATGCCCGTGAGAACAAAATTCCCTACCTGGGCATCTGTCTCGGCTTGCATGTCGCCGTGATTGAATTTGCCCGCCAGGTGCTCAATCTCCCCGGCGCCCACAGCACCGAATTTGAAAAACAATGCGCCGACCCGGTGATTGCCCTGATTACCGAATGGGTCAACGCGTCCGGTAATCTGGAAACCCGGGATGAAAACTCCGACCTTGGCGGCACCATGCGCCTGGGTGGCCAAGAATGCCGTCTGAAACCGGATTCCCTGGCCTATGCCTGTTACCAGAAAGACGTCATTGTCGAGCGTCACCGCCATCGTTACGAGGTGAACAACAATTATGTGGAACGCCTTGAAGCTGCCGGCATGCGTTTTACCGGTGAGTCCATGGACGGCAACCTGATGGAGGTGCTGGAAGTGACATCCCACCCCTGGTTCCTGGCCTGCCAGTTCCACCCGGAATTCACCTCCGGGCCGCGTGACGGTCATCCCTTGTTCACCGGTTTCGTCAAGGCCGCGATTACCCAGCATGAGCAGGGACAGTCTGGCACAGATGCCGACACCCAGCCCACTGCTGCCAACAGCTGATCCGGTAGGTCATGAACAAAATCATTCGAGTCGGCGAGATTACCCTGGCCAATGATGCGCCTATGGTGTTGGTTGGCGGGCTCAATGTCCTGGAAGACGAAGCCATGACGCTGGATGTGGCACAGACCTTTGCCGGGGTCTGCGCCAGTCTCGGCATGCCCTATATCTTCAAGGCCTCTTTTGACAAAGCCAATCGTTCCTCCGTGAAGTCTTTCCGTGGGCCAGGCCTGGAGCAGGGCATGGCCATGCTCTCGGCCGTCAAGGACAGGTTCGGGGTGCCAGTAATCACCGATATCCATGAGCCTTATCAGGCAGCGCCGGTAGCAGAAGTGGCCGATATCCTGCAGTTGCCAGCCTTTCTGTCGCGCCAGACGGATCTGGTCCAGGCCATGGCGCAAACCGGCAAAGCCATCAACATTAAGAAAGCCCAGTTTCTGTCACCGGGCGAGATGGGCAATATCCTGCACAAATTCGAGGAAGCCGGTAACGATCAACTGATCCTCTGTGAGCGTGGCACCAGCTTTGGCTATAACAATCTGGTGGTGGACATGCTCGGTTTTCCGATCATGAAAAGTTTCGGGTATCCGGTGCTGTTTGATGTCACGCACTCCCTGCAGTTGCCGGGCGGGCAGTCAAGCAGTGCCGGCGGACGCCGCAAGGATGTCACCGTGCTCGCCAAGTCCGGTATTGCCCAGGGTATCGCCGGCCTGTTTCTGGAAGCCCATCCGGACCCGGCCAGGGCCCTCTGTGATGGCCCCTGTGCCTTGCCGCTGGCCAAACTGGAGCCGTTTCTGACCCAGCTCAAGGCGCTCGATGACCTGGTCAAGTCCCAGGAGTCTATCGACACCGCCTGAACACCAACCCATTTCCTGTCAACCATTAAGACAATCCGAGTAAGTCATGACCGAAATAGCAGCAATCAAGGCCCGGGAAATTCTCGATTCCCGTGGCAATCCCACCGTCCAGGCCGATGTTACCCTGAGCACCGGCGAGACCGGCACGGCCTTTGCGCCTTCCGGCGCCTCGACAGGGTCCCGCGAAGCCCTGGAATTGCGTGACAAGGATCCCGCCCGCTATGGCGGTAAAGGGGTACTCAAGGCGGTTGCTGCGGCCAATGGCCCGATTCAGGCCGCCCTGAAAGGACACAATGCCCTGGATCAGGCCGCCATCGACCAGGTCATGATTGATCTCGACGGTACGGACAACAAGGGCAATCTAGGGGCCAACGCCATCCTCGCCGTCTCCCTGGCAACCGCCAAAGCGGCGGCCGCGCACCAGGGGCTGCCTTTGTACGCCTATATCGCAGGACTGCCGCAGGCCAATGCCGGTGGCGTACTGACGATGCCGGTGCCGATGATGAATATCATCAATGGCGGTGAGCATGCCGACAACAATGTCGATATCCAGGAGTTCATGATTCAGCCCATTGGTGCTCCGACGTTCACCGAGGCCCTGCGCCATGGCGCCGAGGTGTTTCATGCCCTGAAGTCCGTACTGCATGGTAAGGGCCTGAGCACCGCGGTGGGGGATGAGGGTGGCTTTGCACCGGACCTGCCATCCAACGCCGCCGCTTTGGATGCGATCCTGGAAGCCGTGGCAAAGGCCGGTCTGAAAATCGGTGAGGACATCGGGCTGGCACTGGACTGTGCCGCATCGGAATTCTACCGCGATGGCAAATACGACCTGGCTGGTGAGGGCAGGGCCTTCAGCAGTGAAGAGTTTGCCGACTACCTGGCCGACCTGAGCCGGCAGTACCCGATTCTGTCCATCGAAGACGGCATGGACGAAAGCGACTGGGATGGCTGGTCTGTACTGACCGCTAAAATTGGTGACAAGGTGCAGCTGGTGGGTGATGACCTGTTCGTCACCAACACGAAAATTCTCGAGCGCGGCATTGCGTCCGGTGTCGCCAACTCCATCCTGATCAAGTTCAACCAGATCGGTTCGTTGACGCAAACCCTGGCAGCGATCAACATGGCCAAACAGGCTGGCTATACGGCCGTGATTTCACATCGTTCCGGCGAAACCGAAGACACCACTATTGCTGACCTGGCGGTGGCCACGGCCGCCGGCCAGATCAAAACCGGTTCACTGTGCCGGTCAGACCGCGTGGCCAAGTACAACCGCCTGCTGGTCATCGAGGAAGCACTGGCTGGCCAGGCCGCCTATCGCGGCCGTGCGGAGTTTACCCGCAGCTGACCGATGTCACCACACGCAAGGATTTGGGGGCTTCATGCGCATACTTCAGGGACTGCTGATCCTGATCATTCTGGGGCTCCAGTTACGGCTCTGGATCGGTCCCGGCAGCCTGGCAGAAATGTCCCGCCTGGATGAGGCCATCAGCGCCCAGGAACAGGAAAACAGCACCCTGGCCGAGCGCAACGAGGCGCTCCTGGTGGAAGTTGAGGCGCTGAAAACCGGCACCGAAGCGATCGAGGCAAAAGCCCGTGAGGATCTCGGCCTCATCAAGGAGGGGGAAACCTTTTACATGATCGTTGAACCCGAAAAACCGGATGCGCAGACAGGCATCCATGCCAATGAATAACAAGGCCCAGGCAGGAACCCATTGAACAGCAGTGACTCGGACAACCAGGTCAATTTCTGGGCGGTGGTGCCTGCTGCCGGCGTTGGTCGTCGCATGCAGTCGGTGGCCCAGCAGGTGCCCAAGCAATATTTGAAAATCCGGGGGCAAAGCGTGCTCGCGCTGACCCTGAAGCGACTGGACATGCTCAAGGCCTTTTCCGGCATTGTCCTGGTACTCAATGCCGAAGACACCTGGTACCCGAAACTCGACATCAAGGTGGGTGAGCGTCTCATGCTGGCCACCGGAGGATCCGAGCGTGCTATCTCCGTCTTCAACGGTCTCGAGGCGCTAGCAGACCAGGCGGACGACAACGACTGGGTGCTGGTGCATGACGTGGTGCGGCCCTGTGTCGACATGACAGACCTGCACAACCTGATTGGCCAGTTATCCACGGATGATGTCGGTGGCCTGCTGGTGATCCCGGTCAACGAAACCCTGAAACAGATCAACGAAGACGGCAGTGTTGCCTGCACGGTGCCCCGCGAATCCTATCGCCTCGCAGGCACGCCCCAGATGTTCCGGTTCGGTCTGCTGCGTGATGCCCTGGCCAGCGCTCTGGCGGCCGGCACCATGGTGACCGATGAGGCCCATGCCATGGAACTGGCCGGGCATCGGGTAAAGACCGTGCAGGGCGGGGCCGATAACCTCAAGATCACACACCCGGAAGACCTGGTGCTGGCGGAATTCATTCTCAACCGGCAGCGGGCATTATGAGCAGTCTGCGCATCGGCAATGGCATTGATGTGCACCGCTTCGGTGATCCGGCTGCTGATGCGGCGATCATCCTGGGCGGTGTGCGTATTCCCAGTGAACGCCCGCTGCTTGCGCATTCCGATGGTGATGTTCTCGCCCATGCCCTGATGGATGCCTTACTGGGGGCACTGGCATTGGGGGATATAGGGCATCATTTTCCCGACACCGATGCAGCCTACCGGCATGCCGACAGTCTGGCCTTGCTGGGTCAGGTGACGGCACTGGTCAACGCTGAGGGCTGGGTGCTGGGCAATGCGGATATCACGGTAGTGGCACAGGCTCCGAAGCTTGCCCCCCACATCAAGGCCATGCGGGCCGCGCTGGCTGCTGCCATGCCGGCCGCCATGGAAAACATCAGTATCAAGGCCACGACCAGCGAAGGGCTGGGATTCACCGGTCGTGGTGAAGGCATTGCCGTTTTTGCCACGGTCTTGCTGGAACGTTCCTGACCGCGGTGCAGATGACGGACGTGCCCTGCGCACTGGGCCTGGCCCGAAAGCCCGCCGGCTTTCGCCAGCAGCCAGAGGATTTCATCGTCACCGAAATGCTGGGTTTTGAGCTTACCGGCGACGGTGAACACCTGTGGCTGGAAGTGGAAAAAATCGGCCTGAACACGGTGGATGTGGCCAGGCAGCTGGCAAGCCTGGCAGGGGTCAAGGAACGCGATGTCGCCTATGCCGGCCTGAAGGATCGCCATGCCGTAGCGACCCAGTGGTTCAGTCTGCCTGGCAAGAGCGTTGCCCAGCTGCCGGAGACAGAGCAGTCCGGCTGGCGCATTCTCAGGCAGCTGCGCAACAGCCGTAAACTGCGCCGTGGCAGTCATCGGGGTAACCGATTTGTCATCACCTTGCGTGATGTCATGATTGCCCCTGACGAACTGGGGCACTGGCAGCGAGAGTTGACCATCAAGGGATGCCCCAATTATTTCGGGCCGCAGCGTTTTGGCCACTATGGCGGCAACCTGGACAAGGCAAAAGCCCTGTTTGCGGGCACGCTGAAAGCGGGCAGGCACCAGCGAGGCCTGTATTTGTCAGCGGCCAGGTCGTGGCTTTTCAACCAGGTGCTGGCGCAACGTGTCAGCGACGGTACCTGGCACCGGCAGATCGCCGGTGATGTCATGGCCTTGTCCGGCAGCGCCAGTGTGTTTCGGGCGGAAACTGAGGATCCCACCCTGGAAGCGCGCCTGGCCAGCGGCGATATTCACCCGACCGGCCCGTTGTGGGGCAGGGGGGATTTGCCGACCACCGCAGACGCGGCGCGCCTGGAAAACCGTATTGCCGGGACGTTGGCCGAATTCAGTGCCGGCTTGGCTGCAGCCGGCATGACGCAGGAACGTCGGCCGTTGCGGGTCATACCGGAGGCCCTGACCCTGGCGATGCCTGAGGCCGGGCAACTCGTGGCGACCTTCAGCCTGCCACGCGGGGCTTTTGCCACCAGCGTCCTGCGGGAAATGGTGCAGGCAGCAGGATTATGAGACAGAGCAAGTTGAACAAGGTACGCGTACAAACGCGGCAGAGGATGAAACGCTAATGAGCATTCTGCTATCCAATGACGACGGCGTGAGGGCCCCGGGCCTGATGGCACTGGCAAGCGCCCTGGCGCAACACGTCGAACTGCAGGTGATTGCGCCGACCTATGATCGCTCCGGGGTCAGCAACTGCCTGACACTGGACCGTCCGCTGCAGGTGGAAGAGCTCAGCAATCGCTATATTGGTGTTGACGGTACTCCGACGGACTGTGTGCATCTGGGGACATCGGGCATTTATGGCCCGATTCCCGAGCGGGTGATTTCCGGCATCAATTACGGGGCGAACATGGGTGATGATGTCCTGTATTCCGGCACGGTGGCGGCCGCCATGGAAGGCCGATTTTTGCAGAAACCGGCTATCGCCGTATCGCTGGTGACGCACAAGGGACGTGAAGCCAATGTCGATTTTGATACCCCCGCCAGGTTGTTCCTGAGCGTTCTGAACTTTATTGACACGCTGACATTGCCGGAGAGGACGGTGCTCAACGTGAATATTCCCGACCTGCCGGTTGAAGATATCAAGGGGGTGAAATTCACCACCCTGGGGCGTCGCCTGAAAAGTGAAAATCCGGTGCGCACCGAAAACCCGCGTGGCAAGGCGGTGTACTGGATTGGCCGCGCCGGCGGGCCGGTGGAAAACACACCGGGCACGGATTTCCATGAAGTGGCCAGCGGCTATATCTCCATCACGCCAATTCATGCCGACATGACCCATGAGAAAGTGCTGTCTGGGCTTTCAGATGTGGACACGTCAGTCGTGACGGCACAACTGGCCGGCCGTGCTGACATGACCGACAAGAAGGGGCGCTGAGCATGTCCGACAGCATTCGCCGGGAAGGCATCGGTATGACCTCCCTGCGCACACGGGAGCGTCTGGTCACGCGCCTGATCGAGCAGGGTATCCAGCGCATCGATGTGCTGGAGGCCATTCGCAGCACGCCACGGCACCTGTTTATCGATGAAGCCCTGTCACATCGCGCCTATGAAGATGTGGCGCTGCCGATCGGCTTCAACCAGACCATCAGCCAGCCCTACATCGTGGCGCGCATGACGGAAGTGATTCTCAATGCGGCGCCTGAGGATGCAAAGATTCTGGAAATCGGCACTGGTTGTGGCTACCAGTCGGCTATCCTGGCCGGCTCGGTAAGACATGTATACAGCATCGAACGCATCCGCCCGTTGCTGGAGCGGACCCGGCGCCGTTTCCAGGAGCTCAGGATTCGCAATGTCACCGTCAAATGCGCTGACGGCAACCTGGGCTGGCCGCAATATGCGCCCTTTGACTGCATTATCACCACCTGCGCGGCCACCGAAGTGCCGCAGGCGCTGCTCGAGCAGTTGGCGGAAGGCGGCGTGCTGGTGATCCCGGTCGGTGGGCGCGAGCAGCAGGAACTGAAACTGTATCGCAAGACTGACGGCAAGATTTCCGATGCCACCCTGGAGGCTGTGCGTTTCGTGCCGCTGCTGGGCGGTGTCGAGAACGGACCGGGTTGAGCGGGGTCAAAGGACATATGCCGGTTTCCCGTCAACGCATATTGCTGTTCCTCAAGGGCATGGCCATGGGCGCCGCCGACTCCGTGCCCGGGGTGTCCGGTGGCACAGTCGCCCTGATGACCAATATCTACGAGGAACTGATCGACGCCATTCGCGCCATCGACCTGCAAGTCCTCGTTATCCTGAAAAACGCAGGCATCAAGCCGGCCTGGACCCATATCCACGGCAATTTCCTGCTCACCCTGTTCGCCGGCATCGTCACGTCACTGCTCCTGCTGGGGCGACTGATTCTCACGCTGATGGATAACTCGCTGCCATACCTGCTCGCGTTTTTTGCGGGCCTAGTGCTGGCATCGATCCGTTATGTGGCCAGCGGCATCAGCCAATGGAGCATCCAGCGTGGCCTGTTGCTGGCGGCCGGGGCATTACTGGCCCTGGCGCTGGCGTTTCTGCCTTTGCGCGAGGAAAGCGGGGGGCTGGTGTATTTTTTCTTCTCCGGCGCCATTGCGATCTGTGCCATGATCCTGCCGGGCATTTCAGGGGCGTTCATCCTGGTGCTGCTGGGCGCCTACGGGCCGGTACTGGAGGCCCTGACCGGATTTGATGTGCCAGTGGTGCTTGTCTTTGCGGCGGGATGTGCCTGCGGCCTGATGGGCTTTTCACGGGTGCTGTCCTGGCTGCTGCATCATCGCCACGAGGCCACCCTGGCCATGCTGACCGGTATGCTGGCCGGATCACTTTACCTGCTCTGGCCGTGGCGGGTAGCCACCGAACTTGACCTGGCCAGTCATGCCTTTACCAGTTATCGCCATGTCATGCCGGGCACCTATGAGGCGATCACCGGCCAGGGCTTTTCACCGCTGATCTGCCTGGGGCTGCTAGTGGCCGGAGCCGGGCTGGTGTTGCTCCTGGAAAGCCTGGCAGGCCACAATACCGGGGAGACCTCAGCGACGTCCTGATTGTCCATGTCCAGAACAGTTGTTCACAATGCCGTTTGCCTCTTCGCCTTCCTGCTGTTGGCCCTGCTGGCTGGCTGTCGCAGTGCCTACCAGTCCCCGGTGGCCAATATCGATGAACCCCGCTTTCTGGACACCGACCGCATTCATCGTGTGAATGCCGGCGAAACTCTCTACGCCATTGCCTGGATATACGATCTGGACTTCATGCAGATCGTGCGTGCCAATGGCCTCATCTCTCCATACACCATCTATCCCGGCCAGATCCTGAACGTGGATCCGCGGGCCCCTGCGATTATTGCCACCCAGCCGGCGCGAAACGCAACCGCCAATACCACTGCCGTCATCACCGGACCCGCCATTACCGGCAGTCCCGTAGGCAGCAGCAACATCCCGGCGACGGGAACTTCGCGGCCAGCGCCAGCCACGCCAGCACCGGCGCAGGCGGTACCCGTGCGGGTCAATCAGGGGCCGGTCAGCTGGGCCTGGCCTTACCAGGGCAGTATCGTGGGGCGCTTTTCCGAAGCCGGTGTGGAAAACAAGGGCCTGGACATTGCCGGTCGTAAGGGTGATGCGGTGCTGGCTGCCGCCGACGGTGAAGTGGTGTATGCCGGCAGCGGGCTGCTGCGGTATGGCGAACTGCTCATTATCAAACATAACGACCAGTACCTGAGCGCCTACGCGCACAACGATGCGCTGGTGGTCAATGAAGGGCAGCGAGTCACCCGGGGGCAGAAAATCGCCGAGCTCGGTTCCACTGGGGTGGATCGTGACATGCTGCATTTTGAAATCCGGCTGGAAGGCAAACCGGTCGATCCCTTGCGCTATTTGCCGCCGTCGGGCGGATAAAGATGCAATCAGGTCGACAGAAAATGAAGCTGGTATATACTGAATCCGGATGCCTGTTACGGAGGAGAACCTGAACACGGCCTCAGTGTTGACTGATTTACACGCCTGTTCCTAATCACTATTTAAAAGGATTTAAATATGAGCCATGGAAAGCCTGCCATAGGTAAAACTCTCCCTGTTGTTTCTGTCAAACCTGCCCGCACTTCTCTCAGGCGGTTGTTACCCCCGCCAAGCCAGCATTCTGCCCAGTCTGAAAAGCGGGCGCTGCCCCCACAACGACTTCCCCCTGCCAGTGCGGCAAGTTCGTCGACTCTGGTCGACTCGACAACGCTGTACCTGAACGATATCGGCAAAACACCGCTGCTCACCAGTGACCAGGAATGTGCCCTGGCACGCCGTGTTGTGGCCGGGGATCGCCAGGCCAAGAACCGCATGATCGAGGCCAACCTGCGGCTGGTGGTAACCATTGCCAAACGCTACCAGAATCGCGGCCTGGGCTTGCTGGACCTGATCGAGGAGGGCAATCTTGGCCTGATCAGGGCCGTGGAAAAATTCAATCCGGAACTGGGTTATCGGTTTTCGACCTACGCCACCTGGTGGATCAAGCAGAATATCGACCGTGCGCTGATGAACCAGGCGCGCACCATCCGCTTGCCGATCCATGTCATGAAGGAACTCAATACCTGCCTGAAAATTACCGGTGAGCTGGCCGAGGAACTTAATCGCCTGCCAACAGAAGAAGAAATTGCCGAGCGCTGGCGCAAACCCGTGCGCCGGATACACAAATTATTGCGCCACGATTCACGCACCAGCTCTGCCGATATCATCCTCAACGAAGGTGTCGAGCTGAGCATGCTGGAAGTGCTGCCGGACAAGCCTGGCAGTGATCCGGCAGTGAATATCCAGGAGGACGATATGCTGCAGCATCTGGATGCCTGGCTGGATAAACTCTCGAAAAAGCAGGGTGAAATACTGGCCAGGCGTTTTGGTTTGCGTGGGTTTGAATCCAGCACACTGGAGGATGTGGGCAAGGCCATTGGCCTGACCCGGGAACGGGTCAGGCAGATTCAGATAGAGGCGTTGCAGAAATTGCGCCAGATGATCGAGCAGGAAGGGCTTAGCCTGGAATCACTGGCGCACTGAGAGGGGTGGGAGTCTTTACCACTCCTTCTGAAGATGCTCGCGCTTGCCGGGTTTGTTGGCCCATTCTTCGGCGTCAGGCAGGGCCTCTTTCATTTCGGTGATGACTTCCCACTTTTCACTGAGTTCAGCGTTCAGGGCGAGGAAGTCTTTCTGGTCCTCGGGCAGCTCATCATCGGCATAGATGGCATCAACCGGGCATTCCGGTTCGCACAGCGCGCAGTCAATGCATTCGTCCGGATTGATGACCAGCATGTTCGGGCCTTCATAGAAACAGTCAACAGGACAGACTTCCACACAGTCAGTGTGCTTGCATTTGATACAGTTTTCGCCAACAACAAAGGTCATTGTTATCTCCCGATAATGCCCGGGCCTGTGCAGGCCTGAGTGTCCAGAAAAGGCGCCATTTTACTCAAGCCACTAGCATCAGGCAATGAACGCGATGCGCTAATTGTCAGTCTTCCAGCATGTCCTTGAGTTTGTACAGCATCTCCAGGGCCTGTCGTGGAGACAGGTCATCGGGATGGACTTCGCCCAGGAAATCCAGGGCGGGATGTGAGGCTTCCGGGGTGAACAATTCAGCCTGATGGACCGTTTGTGATGAGCCGGACTTGGACTGCAGGTCATCCTGCTCCAGCTGGCTGAGTTTGCGGCGGGCCTTGGCAATGACGTCCGCGGGAATACCGGCAAGCTGGGCTACCTGGAGCCCGTAGCTCTGGTTGGCCGGACCTGGTGCAACGGTATGCAGGAACACAATGCCCTTGTCGTGCTCGGTGGCGTTGAGATGGACATTGCGAATGCCGGGGTAAAGCTCGGGCAGGGCGGTCAGTTCAAAGTAGTGGGTGGCAAACAGCGTGAAGGCCTTGATGCGGGAGGCTATATGCACAGCGCTGGCCCAGGCCAGCGCCAGGCCGTCAAACGTGCTGGTGCCGCGGCCGATTTCATCCATGAGCACCAGGCTGCTGGCCGTGGCATTGTGCAGGATATTGGCGGTTTCCGTCATTTCCACCATGAAGGTGGAGCGGCCTCCGGCCAGGTCGTCGGAGGAGCCGATACGGGTAAAGATCCGGTCAACCGGGCCGATGCGGGCAGCTTCGGCAGGAATGAAACAACCGGTATATGCCAGGAGGACGATCAGTGCGGTCTGGCGCATGTAGGTGGATTTACCGCCCATGTTAGGGCCCGTGATGATCAGCATGTTGCTGTCAGCATCCAGCTGCATATCGTTGGCGACAAAAGTCTCTTCCATGACCTGTTCCACCACCGGGTGACGCCCCTGGGTGATGTTGATGCCGGGCGTGTCGGTGAGCGTCGGGCATGTGAGGTTCAGCGCATTGGCGCGTTCGGCAAAATTCGCCAGCACATCCAGTTCACTCAGGCTGAACGCCGTTTGCTGCAGCTCCGGCAGGGAGTCGGCCAGGGTTTCCAGCAGCTCATCATAGAGCTGCTTTTCGCGGGCCAGGGATTTGGCACGGGCACTGAGCACCTTTTCCTCGAATTCCTTGAGCTGGGGGGTGATAAAGCGCTCGGCATTTTTCAGCGTCTGGCGGCGGATGTAATCGCCCGGGACCTCATCAGATTGCAGGCGGCTGATCTCGATGTAATAGCCATGCACGCGGTTATAGCCCACCTTGAGCGTAGACAGCTTGGTGCGGGCCTTCTCTTCGGCCTCCAGCCGGTTGAGGAATTCGCCGGCGTTGCTGCTGAGCTGACGCAACTCGTCCAGATCGACATCATAACCATCGGCAATAACACCACCTTCACGTATGACTACCGGCGGATTTTCACAGATGGCTTGCTGCAACAGTCCGCTCAAGGCCGGGTAGGGTGAAATGTTTTCTGCCAGTGCCTGGAGTCGGGGAGCCTCGATGCTGGCAACCTGCTGCGAGAGGTCTGGCAGGGCTGCCAGGGCATCACGCAGATGGGCAAGGTCGCGGGGCCGTGCGCTGCGCAGGGCTATCCGGGACAGAATACGCTCCATGTCCCCGACGGGTTTGAGCGCATCCTGCAGGGCTTCATAGGCGTAATCGGCCAACAGCGCCGTGACGGCATGCTGGCGCTGGCGGACTTCATCGTGCTGACGCACGGGGCGGTGCAGCCAGCGATTGAGCATGCGGGCCCCCATCGGGGTGGCGCAGCGGGAGAGAATGCTGACCAGCGTGTTTTCAGTGCCGCCGGCCAGGTTGCGGTCGATTTCCAGATTGCGGCGGCTGATGTTGTCCAGTACCAGGGCATCGTCCGTGGTTTCCACGTGCAGGGAGCGGACATGGGGCAGGCTGGTCTGCTGGGTTTCCATGGCGTAGGCCAGCAGGCAGCCGGCGGCCTGGATGGCCCGATCCATGCCGTCACAACCGAAACCGGACAGGGAGTCCGTGTTGAACTGGCGGCATAAACTGCGCGTGGCGGAATCCAGGTCGAACTCCCAGCCGGGACGGTGCCGCAGGCCGCGATGCCTGGCTACCTCTGCCGGCAGATCGAGGGCTTCGGGTGCCAGGATCTCGGCTGGATTGATGCGGTGAACTTCACTGGTCAGGGCCTGGTCGTTATTCACCTGGATGACAAAGAAACGCCCACCGGAAATATCGAGGGTCGCCAGGCCATACTGGCCGCCTTCGGCATAGATGGCGAGCAGCAGGTTGTCCCGGGTTTCCTTGAGCAGGGCTTCATCACTGAGCGTACCCGGTGTGATCAGGCGCACGACCTTGCGTTCCACCGGCCCTTTGCTGGTGGCCGGATCGCCAATCTGTTCGCAAATGGCGACTGACACACCGGCCTCGACCAACTTGGCCAGGTAGCGGTCAGCGGCATGGTAGGGAATGCCGCACATAGGAATGGGGGAGCCGCCGGATTTGCCGCGCGCGGTCAGGGTGATATCCAGCAACTTTGAGGCCTTCTCCGCATCGCGATAGAAAAGCTCGTAAAAGTCACCCATGCGGTAAAACAGGAGTTCATCCGGATGCTCAGCCTTGACCTTCAGGTACTGCTGCATCATGGGGGTGTGCTGGCTGGAAGACTGGCTCAAGAGACGCTGGCTTGTGGTGTTGTCGTTGTTTTAATCAAGCCAGAGATTCTACGTTATTCTGACGGATACCTTCAAAAAATTTGCCCGTTCAGACGGGGAAATCACGACTGCTCATATGGCATAAAACACGCTTATCTGCTTTAATGAAACGCCATAAAGACAGCGTGATTTTTGCCCGTCCCGGGGCGCGAATCACCACTTTTACCCGTTTGTGACTTGCTGTTTTGCAACGGCTTTTTCAAAGCGCATCTCGCTGCTACTTGCCGTCAAAAGTAGCTGCATTAAGTGCCCGCATGGTGTATTTCGTGATCACGAGATCAAGGTGAGGAAGAGAAAGCAGCGCAATATCAAACGCTTATTCGATAACCCGAACAACCTCAAGGACCCTATCCGGTAATGGCTGACAAAGACACCAATACAGACTCCCAGAAAGACAAAGCCCTCTCTGCTGCCCTGGCTCAAATCGAAAGACAATTCGGCAAGGGCTCCATGATGCGCCTTGGTGACTCCGAAAGCATCGCCGTCCCGGCTATCTCCACCGGCTCACTGGGCCTGGATATTGCCCTGGGCATTGGCGGCTTGCCGCGCGGCAGGGTCGTTGAAATCTACGGCCCGGAATCCTCCGGCAAGACTACTCTGGCTCTGCAAGTTGTGGCCGAAGCCCAAAAGCTGGGTGGCACCTGCGCCTTCGTGGACGCCGAGCATGCCCTGGACCCGATCTATGCCGAAGCACTGGGTGTCGATGTAGACAACCTGCTGGTCAGCCAGCCGGATACCGGCGAACAGGCCCTGGAAATCTGCGACATGATTGTGCGTTCCGGTGCTGTTGATGTCGTGGTTATCGACTCGGTTGCGGCCCTGACACCGCGCGCCGAAATTGAGGGTGACATGGGCGATCACCATGTTGGGTTGCAAGCGCGACTGATGAGCCAAGCGCTGCGGAAGATGGCGGGGAATATCAAGAATTCCACCACGCTGGTGATATTCATTAATCAGATCCGT
>JBMTQX010000027.1:0-37184 GCA_049446715.1 Pseudohongiellaceae bacterium | reverse complement strand
GCCGTGGAAGCAGAGCAGGAAGTCATTATCGTCGCGGTCGCTGATGATCAGGCTGATCATATCTTTGAACGCATGTACATTGCCCGGGAACTGGATACCCCGGGCATGGGCTTCATCTACATGACCAAGCTGAATAAAGCCGCGACGCATATCCCCCAAGAAGTGCTGTCCAAGATCGAGTCTGGCGAAATCCAGACTATTTACTCGGGGGTGAGTATGGCGACAGCACAGTTATCGGCCACCATGAAGCTGGGGCGGCATGAACTGATCACCCGCATCATGCCCAAGGGCACCGGGCGCAAGGTCCTGGTGGGCCTGCGCAAGGAACTCGGCATCACTACCGGTAACATCAACATGGCGCGTGGTGCCGGCATGTACAACCCGCTGGTCAAGCGGGGTATCGGCGAGGAAACCGAGAAGGAAATGCTCCCCGTGGTTGTTCCGGCCGAAAAGGCGGGTGAGATTTTTGAATACATCTATGATCTGGCGGAAATCGGTGAGCCGCATCACGGCCTCATTTTCCAGTCCGACCTGCTCTGTGCATCACAGTACGAGGTTCCGTCGGATATTGCCGACGAAGACGACTGAACATTCCGGACTGATAAAGAGAACGTAGGTCGGCATGGGCCGCAGGCCATTTGCCGACTTAACATCACTGGAGAATTGTCGGCAGTCGCTTCGCTATGCCGACCTGCAACAATATCCTGTCATCAGGTGCTTGACGTGAAAGGGTCGCCAAACACGTTGGCTTTTTATCCTTTTATGCTTTTATCTGCCGCATCCATATCCACATGCTGCCGGAATAACGGCAGGCGCTCATCCAGACGGTGGCTGGCCATGATGATGGTGGTGCGCTGCTGGCTGCTCAGGTGTTCCAGGAAATACATCAGGCGGTGGCGATTGATGTCGTCCAGCCCCTGCGTGGGTTCATCCAGGATTAGCAGTGCCGGCTGTTTAACCAGCGCCCTGGCAATCAGGACCAGGCGCTGTTCTCCGTAGCTGAGTTGTTTAAAGGGGGTATGTTGGCGATCGCCCAGCCCAGTCATGGCTAGCCAGGCTTTGGCATGGGTGACCTGCTCCGGTGTCGGGTCATCGTACAACCCGATGCTGTCATAGAAGCCACTGACCGCAATATGCAGGGCTGATCCCGGCACACGATGATCACGGTGCAGCCCCGGGGTAACAATGCCCAGTTGCTTTTTCACTTCCCAGATGGTCTCACCCTGCCCGCGCTGGAAACCCAGGACCTGGATATCGTTACCATAACACTGGGAATGATCGCCGGTGATCAGGCTCAGCAGGGTGGACTTGCCGGATCCGTTGCGACCGGTCAGCAAGGTGTGGTCGCCTTGATGAATGGTCAGGTTGATGCCAGTAAAGATGGACTCGCCGCCATAGCTGACATGGCCGCCCTGCAATTGTACCAAGGGCTCTGGAAGCGGCTTGCGAGGCAGGGCGGCGGGCCAGGACGGCAAACTGGCCGGATCAAAAGCAAGCAGGGCCGCCACTGACGGATCGCTTATTACAGCGCTTTTTTCGCCCTGGGTGATGATGACACCCTTGTCCATGACAGCGACATGGGTGTGAAAATCGCTCAACTCATCAGCTTTGTTGAACAGGAACAGCAGCCCAGTATGGCCACGGGCCAACAGCTCGCGAAAGAAAGCCTGCAGCTCTGCTCGCGACTGGATATCGAGACTGTCGTAAGGTTCGTCCAGGATCAGGAAGTCGGGTTCGTTCAGGATATTGCGCGCCAGCAGGGCCTTGCGCCCCTCACCGCTGCTAAGCAGGCGGTAGCCCCTGTCCAGGATTGGCTCAAGATGCAGAAAATCGAGCATGGCTGGCATAGTGTCGGTCAGGCCCAGCAACTCCCGTACCGTGGTCCCGGGGTCAAGCTTGTCCATGTAGTCCGTCATGTCCAGTTTGAGCTCCTGTTCATACAGGGCCTGCTGGGTTTCGAAGGAAAGCACCCCGATCCGGCGGTAATCATGCGAAACCTGGCCAGAGGTGAGGTGGGTTTGGCCCGTAATCACCCCCGTCAGCATCTGTTTTCCTGAGCCATTGCGGGCCAGCACGGCCCAGCACTCCCCGGGCTGTATTTCCAGGCGGTCAATGGCAAGCTGGTCTGTCTGGATGTCCTGCAGGAGCATGATTTTCGGGCACTTTCAGGGGCCAACTGGCCGGGGTGCCCATTATACCGGCCTACCGGGGAAAGTGATTGAATTTACTGGAGAAGGACCTCGGGAAATTGACTTGAAAGAGCAAATACCGGACAATGCGCACCTTCGAAAAACAGCCTGCAATGGCGGCGTTTTTCAGACCGTTTAAAGCACCCGTAGCTCAACTGGATAGAGTACTCGGCTACGAACCGAGCGGTTAGAGGTTCGACTCCTCTCGGGTGCGCCATCATATAAAAAGCCCGCTTTTTGAAGCGGGCTTTTTTATGCTTTGGATATATAGCTCAGGCACCATTCAGCAATTAGGCAGCGCTAGCAGGTCGGTATGTCCCACTACGCATGTTCCCGTTTCAAGATGCGCCTTTCTAAAACGTGTCCACTCCTCAAGTGCCACCGAATCTATCTCGCCATGTTGCGCGACTGCGGTACTGATCCCTGAGATTAACGCATCGACCATGGCAGCATCCTTGCCGTCCAGTTGCCAGGGAGTGGGAGCGCAATGTACCTGAAACCCTGACTCTGAAAATACTGCTTTTATCAGGTTACCGGCGTCCGGTCCCAGTGCCTGGCCAAAGCCTTTGTCAGAGTGCTGGTCCTGGTTGAATATTTGCAGTACGTCTTTATCCAGCGTATGCCCGGGTGTCCATTCAGTGGTGCCATCGTAGTTCAGGGTAGCGTAAAGGCCAACTGGGGCAAGCTGTGAAGCTTCTGCAAGCAGGGTCGCCAGTTCGCGAATGAAATACTCGGAAACGAGATCAAACAATGCCGAGGCGGTCACAAGTTGCACACCAGTGAGAGACAGGCGATTCACCTCGGTAAGATCCATAGGGCAGATTTCCAATGAGCAGGCATCGCCATGGCGGCGTTGTGCTTCGTTCAACAGAACCTTGTCATTATCCACCAGGCGCCAGGCCAACGGAGCAGAGTTTGCATTCGGGTGCCTAAAGGCACGCAAGGTGGAGCCTGTACCCGCGCCCAGATCAAGCACTACTGGCGGCGAAGCCAATGTTGGGTTGGCTTGCAGCCAGGCTTTTGCCATTTCAAGCAGGCGGGGGTCGCGCGCGCGACGGTCAGCGTCTTCGCGCAGGTCAAGCCAGTCGATGCTGAAGCCGCTCATGCCGGGTTTACCCTGTTTAACAACTGCACCACTTGTTGCGCAGTCTCTTCCCAGGTGGGGAGCTTTGCTGCAGCCATCTGCGCCCCCGACTGCAGGCGCCGGCGCAGGCTGGCATCGGTCAACAATTGCCGCAGTGCATCGGTCAAGGCAGGGGCGTTATCGGGCGGCACCAGCAGGCCGGCGCTTGCTGGTACTACGCTGGGAATAGCGCCCGTGTCTGTTGCGATGACAGGCAGTCCCGCCGCCAGTGCTTCGGCAAATACCATGCCGTAGCCCTCAAAGCGTGAGGGCAGCACAAAAACGTCCCCGCTGGCGTACTCGGCATCCAGTTTTGTGACGGTCCCGGCAAACGTAATGCGATCAGATAACCGATGGTTTTCGATTTTTTCAGTGAGTCCCCGTGCCCAGTCAGGATCAAAATCGCTGCTGCCAACAAAGCGCGCTGTCCAGTCAAGTGATGCCAGAGGGGCAAGTGCATCGATAAGAACGTCGTGTGCTTTACGTGGCGTCAGGGAAGCTACTGTCAGCAAGCGCTGTGGATCGCCATCGCATCGTGCAAAGGGCATGCGATCGGTTCCTGGCAAGGCAACGGTGATGTGATCAGAAGGTACGTCGAATGCATTAATCAGGATATCGCGGGTGTTCGCACTGGTCACGACAACACCTCGAACATGGGTCAGGGTACTTTTCTCAGTGGCATAGAAGCGTTGCCTGGTTCCCTCATCCAGGCCTGACTCCAGCGCCAGGGGATGGTGGCATAGGCCGAGCAGCCGCAGTCGCCTGGCTTCAGCTTTCGCGATGTCATTCAGAACGCCCAGTGCCAGACCATCTACAAGCACAACAGAATCATCCGCTAGGCTGGCCAGAGCTTCTCTCGCATTCATTATGGCCTGCAAGTCTGGAAAGGGAAAGGTGCCGGACAGCGCAATCGTGATGACCTCCATTCCGGTCTTGCGCAGCTCATCAATCAGGCGGCGATCATAACGATAACCACCGGTCGGTGTATCGAGATCTCCTGGATAAACGAAGTATAGTGGTGCTGTCTTCACGCGCTGTCTAATCTAATTGCCAGGGGCAAACGTACCAAAAACGTGTCATAAAATTGGACACGCTTTGCCCTGCAGGCTGACTTGCTTCAGTGTCATACTCGGCATATATTTATCGATACACATCATATCAGCTTCTCGAGCGCAAAATGCCCCAATTATCAGTGGCCAAAAAGGTCAGTGCCCGCATTCCAACTGCCCATGGCGATTTCCAGTTGTGCTATTACACCAACACTATCGACAACAAAGAACATCTGGCGCTGGTCCTCGGTAATCCCGCTGACGGGGAATCCGTTCTCGTGCGCGTGCATTCGGAATGTTTCACCGGTGATGTGCTGGGTTCCCGCCGCTGCGACTGCGGTGAACAGCTCGATCAATCGTTGGAAATGGTAGCCCGGGTCGGTACCGGCGTCGTGCTGTATCTGCGCCAGGAGGGGCGCGGCATCGGCCTGCTCGAAAAGCTCAGGGCCTATAATCTCCAGGACAAGGGTTTTGATACTGTCGATGCCAACCTCATGCTGGGTCACGAAGCCGATGCGCGGGATTATTCGCTGGCTGCGCTGATGTTGCAGGACCTGGGTGTGTATTCCGTACGGCTGATCACCAACAACCCCGCAAAAATCGACGCGCTGAATCAAGCCGGGATCGCGGTCACCGAACGTGTCTCCCTCGAGGTACCTGCGAATTCTGACAACATCGATTATCTGTCCACCAAGGCGCAGCGCATGAATCATCTCCTGAGGATCAAGACAGCAAGCACTTCCTGATTTAATGGTGGATATCAATCAACGCATCGAGCAGTGGCTTGTTAACGCGCAACAGGAATCTGGTGCGATCATTGCTGACACCCATAACGTCAACCGCCCATTTGTGACACTGACCTATGCCCAGACCTGGGACGGCAGTATCACCACCCGCCCTGGTGAGACGCTTGCCCTGAGCAGCGACGTCGCCATGAAATTAACCCATCAATTGCGCAGCCTGCATACTGGTATCCTGGTCGGCATCGGCACGGTACTGGCTGATAATCCCAATCTCAACGTGCGGGAGTGGACAGGCCGAGATCCGCAGCCCATTGTGCTCGACAGCCAGCTGCGCATGCCCGCCTCGAGCAAGCTGTGCAGCAGCGGCAAACAACGCTGCTGGGTGTTAACCACGCAGGAGCCGTGTGACGCACGCACTGACTGTGACCTGATCAAAATCCCTGCAGACGGGTCAGGGCATGTAAACCTGAACGTCGCGTTGCAGAAACTTCATGAGCGAGGCATACACAGCCTTATGGTGGAAGGCGGTGCTTCTGTCATAAACGCCTTTCTCAAGGCCGGCCTGGTGGACGCCATTGTGCTCACTGTTGCCCCAAGACTGGTTGGCGGTTATAAAGCAGTCAGTGAGTTATGTAATTCTGACGCCACAGGTTTTCCAGAAATCTCTCCCCTGTACACTCAGCAGCTGGACAACGAATTGATCATGTGGGGACGCGTTCACTTCGGGGGTGTGTGTGCGCATGATTTCCCAACCTAGCAAGATCCGGGCAGCCCAGCTGTGGTTTACTGCCCCGCATCATGTTGAAGTACGTGAGACCTTTCTGGATCCACCGGCATCGGATCAGGTCGTCGTGAGGACCAGTTATTCCGCGGTCAGTGCCGGTACAGAATTACTGCTGTATCGCGGTCAGTTGCCAAACAGCATGGCACTGGACAGCAGCATTGATTCACTGCAGGACTCGAGTGACTATCCGCTGCAATACGGTTACGCCTGTGTCGGTACAGTGATTGAAACCGGCAGTGCGGTTGATCCACACTGGCGCGGTCGGGAGGTCTTTGCGTTCCAGCCCCATGCCAGTCATTTTCTTGCCCGCACCGATGCCTTACAGGTTATTCCGGATGAGTTGTCGCCACGCGATGCGGTGCTTTTACCTAACATGGAAACTGCCGTTAACCTGGTGCAGGACGCACGTCCGATGCTTGGTGAACGTGTGGTCGTCCTTGGACAGGGCATTGTCGGCCTGCTGTTGACTTCCCTGCTGGCAGAGCATCCCCTGGCGTCACTTGCCGCCATCGAGGGTATGCCGGCGCGTCAGGCCATGGCGCAGGCAATGGGTGCTGATCTGGTCTGTAGTCCGCAGCATGCTAGTGATCCTGAAGCCATGACGGCAGAGCAAAAACAGGCACTGCTGGAGGCCGACCTGATCTTTGAGGTTAGCGGCCAACCGCAAGCGCTGGACCTGGCGATCAACCTCGCCGGTTACACCGGCCGCATCGTGATCGGCAGTTGGTACGGTAACAAATCAGCACCGATTGATCTTGGTGGTCCAGCGCATCGCAATCGCCTGCAACTGATTACGAGCCAGGTCAGTACCATTTCACCGGCGTTGACGGGGCGCTGGAACAAGCAGCGGCGTTTTGGTGTCGCCTGGAAAATGCTTGAACGGGTCAACCCGGCGCGGCTGGTGACCCACACGGTGCCGCTCGGTGAAGCGGCGTCTCTTTACCAGCAACTGCATGATGAAACGTCCGGTGTCATGCAGGTGTTGTTCGACTACACAGATTGCCCGGACTGACAGAAGGTTCTTATGTATACCGTTGCCGTAACCCGCGATTTTATTGCCAACCATTTTCTCATTGGCGGAGACTGGGGAGATGAAAACAGTCCCCATGCGCATCATTACGTGCTGGAACTGCGCATTGAGAGTGCTACGCTCGACCAGCACGGTTACCTGGTGGACATAGTTGATATAGAAGCGGCGCTGGATGCTGCCGTGGGCTACTTCCGTGACAGCATGCTCAATGACAAGCCGGAGTTCGAAGGGCTGAACCCGAGCCTCGAGCATTTCAGCCGCATTTTGACCGAGCGCCTGTTGGCAGAGATCACGCCGCCGGGCAGTGGCGAGATGACCGTGAAGCTGTGGGAAAACGACAGCTGCTGGGCCGCCTACCGCCAGGCGTTCTGACGCGGTATTCATCGCATATTCAAGCGCTCAATCGTTAACAGTTTTCAAATGCCGTTTGCCGCTGGTGTCTTGTTGCGCCGGGCAAATGGCCTCTGCAAGCCAGCCAGGCAGCCCAGGCCGATGAGCAGAATGACAACGTCGCGCAAGCGCGTCAGAGCGATCACACCGGCCGCTGCGGATAGCGGCAGACCCAGAAAACTGAATGACCAGAACAGCGAGGCCTCCACGGTACCAATACCCCCCGGTGCGGGCAGCAGCATGGCCAGGCGCATGCCCAGCATGATCAGGATGAGGTCCGCTACCGTCACCGACAGGCCAAGAAAGCGCAGCAACAAAAGCAGTTCAAACAGCAACAAGCCCCAGCCAGCGATGGCCAGTCCTGACGCAAGCCAGAGTCGTGGCCGCTCCTGCACCACGGCCTGCCTGAGCAGGGCAGCCAGCTGTTCCCAGCCAGCTGTATTTCCTTCTGGAGGTTTATCCGATTGCCAGTGGGAGGCGATCCTGCGAAAACGCTCAGCCAGCCAGCCCGGATGGTGAATGACCACCAGAGTCGTGGTAACCAGCGCACCCAGGATTAGCAAGAGCACAGCCGCAACCAGCAACCACAGCGCTACCGGCATGATCGCGGTCCCGACCATCAGCAGCACGCCCGCCAGCAACACGGCAATATTGGTGCCGGTTTCCAGAAGCCGGTCCAGGCCCAGTACGGCTATGGCCTGGTGCAGTGGCAGGCGGGCGTGCCTGTTCAGCCAGAACAACTGCAGGGGTTCACCGCCAAATTGCGGGCCAGGGGTGATGAAACTGACGGCACCGCCGGCCTGGCGCAGACGAAACAACCAGCTCATGCCGAGGTTTGCGTGCAGCGCAAAAGCCAGTACCTGCCAGCGTTTTACCGCCAGTGCCAGAATCAGCACGTTGGTGAGGCTCCACCAGAGGTAATCTTGCCAGTCCAGCTGCGCAAGCCGAACGAGCATTTCCCCCAGGGGCAATTGTCCCAGCGTCCAGGCGACCAGCGCCAGGGCAAGCCCCCATAACGCCAGTACCAGGAATCGCTGCCGCATACTCATGGCAGCGGCTCCGGCCCGGGTTGACGGCGCCCGCTGACATACAGCCAGTCACGCACGAAACCGGTCAGCAGGGGCAGCATGTAAAGGAAGCCCACCACACGGGTGACCTCGGCGATGAGCGGTGGCCACAGCACGGTGGCAACCAGTCCCATCTGGAATCCGGCCAGAAGCCGGCGTGTCCGGCTGGGCGGCAGCGGATAGACAGGCAATCCGTGCCGACGTCGCCAGTGAAGGCCCCCCATGAAGATATAGTAGGCAACACTCACCAGCAGGTAGCTGGTGTAAAGCTTGCCATAGAGCACGGCCAGCAGGGGCGCGACCACCAGGCCCAGGGCATCCAGCGCGGTATCCATTTCCTGGCCCAGCAGCGTGGTGTGTTGTTGGCGGCGGGCGAGATAGCCATCCAGGGCATCCCCGAAGGCGGCCACAGTGTAGAGCACTGCCGGCACATAATAAAGGAGCGGGTTTACCGTCATTCTGACTGTCGGCAGAAAGCCGGCTGTGGCCGCGATGCACAGGCCACGCAGCAGGGTGACCTGGGTACCAAGGCCGAATGTGGCATAGCGAACCTCACCGTCCGCACTGCAGTTGCGATCCAGGCGCCTGGCGCATTGCCAGACTACGATTGCCCAGCAAACCAGAGCAACCGGCAACCACCGCAGGCTGAATGGTGTGCTGACAAACACCAGTAGCAAAGCCGCCATGGCGACAAGGAAGACCAGGCCGCACAGGGTGATAATAACGAGTTCGCGTCGCAGGGCCTGGTGATGACCGGCACGGGCAGGTTTGGAATCAGAGGAAATAAGCTTGCACCTGTGTATGAATCGCCTGTAATCAAGTATACGTCAAGGCTTTTTGACAAAAACAGAGCTGGGCATGCACTTGTTTTACGGTTCTTTCTGGACGTGTTTCACTGACCTGATTATTCTGGTCGGTATGTTTCCTTCTACCCCAGCCAGGCAGGCCTTCGCATGAAGACATCAGATCGATTACCAACATGGCGGTTTTGGCGTGTTATCGCCGGAGGCGTTCTCGTGGCGCTGCTGGCAAGCGGCAGTGTGATTGTTCCTCTGTCCGTGCTGGCAGCCGACACCTGCGTGGGAAACCCGGACTGGCTTTTCATCAATGGCAGGATTCTTACCATGGCGGGCGATAACCAGGAGGTGAACGCCATTCAGGTGCGAGGCGAGCACATCATAGCGGTGGGGGAGGCTGTTGTCGCCGGTACATGTACCAGGGTCATTGACCTGGAGGGCCGCACGGCAATCCCCGGGCTGATCGACTCCCATACCCATTTCATTCGTACGGCGCAGGCGCCAGGTCCTTTTATCCATGGCCAGGAACTGGCTGCCACGATTGCCGAATACCAGGCCGCCCTGGCCGAGGCCGCCAGCCGGGCCGAGCCAGGGGAGTGGATTGTTGCCGTTGGCGGGCTCACGCCCCTCCAGTTTGCCGAGCAGCGGTTACCCACCAGTGCAGAACTGAGCGCAGCGGTTCCCGATAATCCGGTCTGGGTGCAGCGTGGCTACCTGGCTGACGGCACTGTCAATGCCATGGGCAGGCGCGTGTTGATCGAGCGCGGGATACCCGTTTCTGACGCCGGCATTTCTGCAGCAGCAGACGGGGGATTGACCTACATCCTGCGCACCCGTTCAGATGACCGAATGTTGCATCGCTTCCGCGAATACATGGATTACGCGACCAGTCTTGGCCTGACGGCGGTGGTTGACCAGGGCTGCTGTGACTTTCTGGGCGCGCATCTGGATATTGACGACCGCCCTAACTTTCGCATTCTCGACACGCTCTGGCAAAAGGGCGAGCTACCCCTCAGACTGCGTTTGCAGTATGACCACCGGGACATTCGCGAGCAGGATGATCTGCGCTCTGTCAGTGCCAGGGTCCTGAATGCCACCTATGGCATGGGAGACGGTTTTTACAAAGCCGTCGGTGTCGGTGAGCGGGTCATTGCGGATGATGCCAGCGACGAGGAAGTGTTTCAGGCTTACATGAACGTGGCGAGGGCAGGATGGCCATTGTCACAGCACACCATCAGGGAGGCGGAAATTGAACGCTACCTGACGATTATGGAACGGGTTGCCGCTATTGTGCCGATTGAGCGCCTGCGCTGGACCCTTGAGCATATTTTTGAAATTACCCCCGACCAGATCGCGCGCCTGAAAGCCATTGGTGTCCAGGTGCGGGTGCAGGACCATGATTACTTGCGCAACGGCTCCACCGGATGGAATCCCGGGCCACCTTTCCGTTCCCTGCTTCAGAGCGGTATACGCATGGGCGCAGGCACCGACTCCGGTGTAGTAGGGCCCCTGAATCCGTGGCTGGCCTTGTACTTCATGACGACGGGCAAGCATGCCGGGGGTGAGATTATCCTGCCCGGCGAACAAATCAGTCGGCTCGAGGCACTGCGGCTTTATACCCGTGACAATGCCTGGTTTCTTGGCGAGGAAGACACGTTGGGAAGCCTGGAGGTCGGCAAGCTGGCCGACCTGGTGGTACTCGATCAACCTTATCTCGAGGTGGACGACGAAACCCTTAAATCATTGCGCTCCCTGCTGACCATGGTCAATGGCCGGGTCGTGCATGCGTCAGGGCCATTTGCTGACCTGCAGGAATAAGGCCGGCATCTGTTCCCAGGCCGCCGCCAACTGCCACCAGAGTTACAGTGTATTCTTCAAGGAATACCGACAACAAAAGCACTAGAACTCCCGCCAGGATCAGACTGGCTTCCCTGACGCCAAAACCCGCCGTGTTTGAATTGTCACTACTCAGTCGTATTCCCAGGACAATGAATGGCTGGAACACGAATATTTAAGGATTACCGGATACATTGTTCCAGTCCCCCGCAGGGCGGTGTGAGTCAATGCAGGGATGGTGAGGCAGCAGCTGTGAGACCTGGCATGGCCCGGGGATTTGGGGCAAAGTTTTTACGATGGTTGGTGTAGAAATTATTCGCGGCTAAAGCCGCTGCTGCGCAGATACCCGTGTCGCAGGAGCGGCTTTAGCCGCGAATGCATTGTTTCAGAACCTTATTCTGGTTTTCTGAAGCGCAAAACGAAGCGGTCGGACTTGCCGCTGACTTCCGGCTGGCCAACTTCCAGGCTCAGTTCGTCATCGGGCATGGCCAGCAGGTCGCTGTAATCCTCAAAGACAAATCCGGACTCCTGAACTTCTTTGACGACCAGTACCGGGTCCACGCGGCGACCGTTGAAGCGTGCAGTAGCCTGGTTGTGGCGACGGGTGTGGTCGACGATGCCATAAATGCCGCCGGGCTTCATAGCATTGAAAATGGTGCTGTTTAGGTTCATGCGATCGTCGTAGGTCATGTTGTGGTAATTCTGGAAGGTCAGCACCATGTCCACCGGTGCGACATTCCAGTCATCACCGGGACCGATCCACATGTCGCGGTCGCTGGTTTTGGCACGGCCGTTGTAGTCGAGCTTCTCGACGCGATCCATGCCTGGCAGGGCCAGTGTGGGTTCCAGGGCATCACTGTAGGAGCCCAGGTCGGGCTGGGTGGTGTAGAGCTTGCCTTCCTCACGCAGAACGGGGCCGAGAATCTTGGAGTACCAGCCACCAAAGGGCCATATCTCAATGACCCGCATGTCTGCTTCAAGGCCAAAAAAGGCCAGCACTTCTGCCGGTTTACGGTACTGGTCACGGGCCTTGTCGGCCTCTGTACGGATATCGCTGGCCATGGCTTCGCGAATTTGACTCTCAATGCTTTGGGCAAAGAGACTGGTCGAAAAAAAAAGTGATGTCAGGACGATCAGGATACGGTACATGAGATTTCCCTTGTTAAAGACAGCTATCAGATAAGCTGGCTAATGGCGGGCCGCCAGAAGCGCACGTGAAAGCATAGCAATGGGCCTGGCCGTTCACAATATGACAGGCCATGGCGGCATGCCCTATCTGGGGCCGGGTGATCAGGAAAATTAGTGCAGGGTTAAAGCGGTTTGGCGCGTTTCTGCATGATCTGCAGAATATTGCTGCTCAGGACAAAGGTCACGATAAGCAGGGCAATGGACATGGCAAACCATTGCAGCGCATAGGAGAAGTTACGACCCGTATCCACATAGACCGTGGGCCAGTGCCTGATGAACAGACCAGGCTGGTCTTCATCAAGGCGAACTTCATAGGGGAAGATGCTTTCCTCAAACAGCGGGGCCAGTTCCAGGGTATTCAGGAAGCGGATTTCCAGCGGCCACCGGGTGTTGGACAGGTCGATGTCGTTAGTGCGGTCGGCCTGTTTCTGTGTGGGTACATACAACTGGCCTTCGATGGTCATGTCGCCCTCAACAGGGTCTACCTTGGCCAGCAATTCTTCATAGGTTCTGGCATACACCCACCCGCGACTGACAAACACGACCTTTTCTGACGAATTCAGCTGGAACGGGGTCACGACTTCATACCCCAGTGTGTCTTCATAGGTCTGATAAATCATGAACAGGGTTTTGTCGTTGCGGAACCGGCCGGTGAGGGAGACGTGCAGGTTCTGGATGGTCAGGGCATCGTTTTCCAGACCGGACATGGCGACTTCTTCAATGGGGAGCGCATAGTCCGCACCCATCTCGTCATAGGATTCCTGCAGGGCGATTTTTTCCTGCGCCCGGCCCATCTGCCAGACGCCGAGTCGAACCAGGCCACCAAAAGCGGCCAGGACGCATAACGCCACGATCAGGTTGAACCGGATTTCCAGCTCGCCAAAAGTGAAGGTCTTGCGAATCATTTCGGACAGTCAGGGGCAGTGAATGAGGCCCGCTATTATGCCACAAGTGCGAAACCGGATTCATGCATGACGCCGGAAAATCCAGCGCCCCAAAAGAGAGCCGGCTGCGATTCAGGTCATTAGACCCGAATGCGGCCGTGAGAGTGAGAGTCGGTTATCTGGTGTCTGATCAGACCGCTACTTTGTGCGAAGCGATGCCTGCCAGGATAATGATAATGCCGCCAACTGAGACAACGGCCATTGCACCGCAAATTAAAAAGATCATGCCTGTTTCTTCTGTGTGTTTTTTGATGTGTTGCCAGTATAGAAACACCGAGTTACAGGGGCATTGATCTGAATCAACAGGATGGTGTGGGGGGCTGCACAGGCTGTAAAAAAAAATTAACGGACCGGAAACAAAAAGGCCGGCATGAATGCCGGCCTTTTATTGTTTGCCTGGAGCAGGCGGGGGTGATCAGCCGTTGATGTAATGGACAAACGTCAGGCCAATGATCACTACCACCATGATGATGGCAAAGGCATCCGCATCGCTGTCGCTGCCTTCTTCGTACTGCTCAAGTTTTTCTTGGTCGCTTAACATAATCTTATTTCAGTCAGTGAATGGAATGGGCTGCTCAGTGCTCGGCGCTCATTTCGCTGTCATGGCTCTCGCCGTGTTCTACATGAACACGCTCGGCCTGTGCCGGGTGGCCCATGTAGTCGACACGGGTGCCGAAGACATAGAAGCCTTCGGAGATCATGAAGCCGATGAAGAAGACCAGCAGCAGGGGAGGCACCAGGATCGTCGTGATCAGCGCCATACGCTCCCACATGACATGCATGAACACCGCAATGATGAAGCCGGCCTTCAGGAGCATGAAAATGATGATCAGGGTCCAGCGCAGCATGCCCTGGAAGTCGAAGTAGTCAACCAGGTAAGAAAAGAAGCTGAGAACGAACAGCAGGATCCACACCTTCAGGTAGATGCCGATCGGATGTTCCTGTTCGCCGCCTGCCTGGGCATTGTCGTGAGTTGAAACGTTTTCCATAGTGTATAAACCTCGTGCTTCTACTGACTTACCAGAGATAGAAAAATGCGAATATGAATACCCAGACCAGGTCAACAAAGTGCCAGTACAGGCCGGCAACCTCCACGATGGAGTAGTCGCCGCTCTTATCGTAGTGGCCTTTGAGAACCTTGGTCGCCACGATCAGCAGGTAGATCACGCCGCACGATACGTGCAGGCCATGGAAACCGGTGACCATGAAGAAGACAGAGCCGAACTGCGGCGCACCCCAGGGGTTGCCCCAGGGACGGACACCTTCAGAAATCAGCTTGGACCACTCGAATGCCTGCATGCCCACAAAGCTCAGGCCGAACAGACCGGTAATAAGCATTAACTTGAACACGCCCTGCTTGTCCTTGTGCTGGGCAGCGCGTACGGCCAGGGCCATGGTGCCTGAGCTGGTGATCAGGATGAAGGTCATGATCGCAATCAGGATCAGCGGGACGTTGGTACCAAACAGTTCCAGGGAGAAGACTTCACTGGGGTAGGGCCACGGCTCGGTGGTGGTCCGACGCACATTCATGTACCCGATGAGGAAGCAGCTGAAGATGAAAGTATCCGATACCAGGAATAGCCACATCATCAACTTGCCCCAGGGCACATGGTAGGCTTGCTTGTCGGCTGACCAGTCCTCTACGACGGTCTGGCCATGCTGTGACAGTGTCAAAGATTCTCCACTCATAAAGGCATCCTAAGTTTCAAGAGAGTAATATCAGTTATAAGTTTTATGTATACGAAAGCAGGGCAAAAACCACTAGCCAGACCAGCAGCAGGAAGTGCCAGTACACGGCACACAGTTCCACGCTCAGCCTGACGGCCTTGATTTCTATCCCGGACCACACCTTGAAGGTCGAGCGGGTCCACACCCACAGGCCGCCCAGGATATGCAATCCATGCAGGCCGGTGAGGAGATAGAAAAAGGAGTTGGCCGGGTTGCTGTTCAAGTAGAAGCCGGCATTGTTCAGCTCTTCCCATGCGCTGACCTGGCCGAAGATGAAGGCCAGGGTAAGAGCGCCGGAGGCGAGCATGCCCCATTTAACCTGTTTCGTCATGCTGCGCTTGGCCGCACCGCGGGTCCACTGCATGGCGGCGCTGCACAGGAACAGCATCACCGTATTGACCCAAAGCAGGCCGGGCTCTGGCATCGGGCGCCAGTCATCCAGATCCATACGGATGAAGTAGGCGACGATGAACAGCATGAACAACACGAAGACCACCGCTAGGAACATGCGCAGGGCGATCCGTTTCGGATGCAGTCCCTCACCCAGTTCCCTGCCTTTCAGACCGGGATCTTCGCCCTGGTAATCCCAGGGCTTGTCGAAAATACTTTTGAGCAGGCTCATGGTTTTAACAATCCCTTAGAGGTCGTGGCCTACGTATTTCGCGTTCGGGTCTTCCATCTCGACTTCTTCTGGTGGCATGTTCTGCGGTACGAAGTCTGATTTTGCGCCCGGTACGCTGTATTCATAGGCCCAACGATAAACGGTTGGCAGTTCCGGACCCCAGTTGCCGTGTCCCGGCGGATGTTCGTGGGTGAACCATTCCAGGGAAGTGGCTTCCCAGGGATTCGGGTCGGATTTCTTGCCTTTCCACAGGCTCCAGACGATGTTGACGATGAACACGACTTGGAACACGGCAACCCAGATAGCTGCCAGGGTGATGTTGGCATTCAGGGCCTGGGCAGAATCAGGCACGAAGTCTGTGGTGCCCATGGCGTAGTAACGACGCGGTACGCCCATCAGACCGAGGTAGTGCATCGGCAGGTAGATGGCATAGGTACCGAAAAACGTGGCCCAGAAGTGGATCTTGCCCAGGGTGACGTTGAACATCTTGCCCGAGGCTTTCGGGAACCAGTGGTAAATCGCGGCATACAGGACCAGTACCGGTGAGACACCCATCACCATGTGGAAGTGGGCAATCACGAAGTAGGTGTCTGACAGCGGCAGGTCGACGGTCACGTTACCCAGGAATATACCGGTCAAGCCGCCGTGCACGAACGTGAAGATGAAGCCGCAGGCAAACAGCATGGGGACGGTCAGGCGAATGTTACCTTGCCAAAGGGTCAGTACCCAGTTGTAAACCTTGATCGCCGTCGGCACCGCAATGATGAGGGTGGTGAAGGCGAAGAAGAAACCGAAGTAGGGGTTCATGCCAGAGACATACATGTGGTGAGCCCAGACGATGAAGCTCAGACCACCAATGGCAATGATCGCCCATACCATCATGCGGTAACCAAAGATGTTCTTGCGGGCATGACAGCTCAGGACGTCAGAGACCAGACCGAAAGCGGGCAGGGCGACGATGTACACTTCCGGATGACCAAAGAACCAGAACAGGTGCTGGAACAGAACCGGACTGCCGCCATCGTGTTCCAGGGTTTCACCCAGGGCTACCATGGCCGGCAGGAAAAAGCTGGTACCGACCATCTTGTCAAAGAACATCATGATTGCGGCTACAAACAAGGCCGGGAAGGCAAACAGGCCGAGCACGGTGGCCACGAAGATGCCCCAGATGGACAGCGGCATACGCATCAGGGTCATACCGCGGGTACGGGCCTGCAGAATGGTGGTGACATAGTTCAGGCCGCCCATGGTGAAGGCCACGATGAATACCGCCAGGGAAGCCAGCATCAGCACGATCCCCATGTCAGAACCCGGGGTACCTTTAGTAATCGCTTGTGGCGGATACAGGGTCCAGCCAGCGCCGGTGGGGCCGCCTGGTACAAAGAAACTGGCCATCAGGATGATGCAGGACAGCAGGAAGAACCAGTAGCTGAGCATGTTCAGGAACGGGAATACCATGTCGCGCGCACCTAATTGCAGTGGAATCAGGTAGTTGCCAAAGCCTCCAAGAAAAAGGGCCGTGAGCAGGTAGACCACCATGATCATGCCGTGCATGGTCACGAACTGGTAATAATCCGCCGGATCGATCATGGCGAAGGAGTCCGGATAACCCAGCTGCAGTCGCATCAGGACTGACAGTGCCAGACCCACCAGGCCCACGGCAATCGCCGTCGAACCGTACTGGATGGCGATTACCTTATGGTCCTGGCTCCAGACGTATTTGCTGATAAAGGTGTGCGGATGATCATGCATCTCTTCCTTCTGATCCGCTATAGGTACATAAGCCATTACTGTCTCCTCGTTTCTACCGGTTTGTCTTGGTACCGGTGACTTGATATCAAATTCTGTTGATGAATATTCGCTATTAATGTGCTGACCGGATTAAGGCAGGGTGTTGATGTAAGCCACGACGTCATCGATGGCTTCCTCATCCGCAAGCGCACTGACCATGTGAGTCATCTGGTAACCCAGCTGATCTTCCGGGTGGTTGCCTCGGGTGCCGTCCTTGAAGTACTGCAGCTGACGCTTCAGGTACCAGTCCGTCATGCCGGCCAGACGGGGAGCATGTGTGCCCCAGCTACCTTCACCCTCACGACCGTGACATACCGAGCATTTGCCCTGGTACAGGTCGTAGCCGTTGGCCAGGTCGCCGGTGATGGTTTCAGGAGCCGGGTTGTCGGGCAGTGTGTCTATGTAGGCAATGACGTTATTCAGGATCTGGTCAGTGGCCAGGGTGGCAGCCATCGGGGCCATCTGCATGCCGTAGGTGTCATCCGGATTGGTGCCGCGCACGCCAGTCTTGTAGTACTCGATCTGTTGACGGATGTACCAGCCTTCCTGACCGGCCAGTTTCGGCGCGTTCAGGGCCACATTGCCTTCGCCGTTGGCGCCGTGACAGGCGGAACAGACAGCGTAGCTGGCCTGGCCTGCTGTGGCATTGCCGGCAGCAGCGACCTGGGTTTCAGCAAACGTCTTCTGGGTGGCTAGCCAGGCGTCGTAATCTTCACGTGGCTCGACAACCACGGTACCGCGCATGACAAAGTGGCCCAGGCCACAGTGCTCTTCACACAAAATATCAAAACGACCTTCGCGGGTCGGTTCCAGCCACATGTAGGTCACGCTACCTGGCACCATGTCCATTTTCACGCGGAACTGGGCTACTGTGTAGTCGTGCAGCACATCCTTTGAACGCAGCAACAGGTGGACCGGCTCTCCCAGCGGCAAGTGCATTTCCTTGGTTTGGACAATGATGTCGTCCTGGCCGTACGGATCTTCAGGATTCACCCCCAGCGGGTTGTTTGGGGTGACATGTTCGGTACCGGCAGTGCCCATGATGCCGTCGGCACCCGGGTAACGGAAACTCCACTGCCACTGCTGACCGACAACTTCAACTTCATGAGCATTTTCAGGGACTTGTACGAAATTGGCCCACACGAACAGGCCTGGTGTCAGCATGGCAGCGACGCCAAGGGCTGTGAGGCTGGTCAGCCACATTTCCAGCTTGTGGTTTTCCGGCTCGTATTTGGCGCGACGGTTCTTGTCGTAGCGATACTTGTAAACGGCGTAGGCCAGGAAGGCGTTCACCGCAATAAATACGAATCCTGCCACCCACATGGTGATGTAGATGGTGTTGTCGATAGAGCCCCAGTTGGAGGCAATCTCTGTTAGCCACCAGGGACTCCAGAAATGGAAAATGATTGAAATGATGATCAGAAAGATAATCGCGACGACGAATGCCATAGATTTCCAGTCCTTAAGTTACATCTGCCTGACCGACTTCAGTCACCCGAGCAGTATTTACAGTTTTATGAATCTCGTTGAACGTATAGCTAAATTTTTCCTGCTGCCCGGGCCAATTACCGAACGCAACGCTGGTGGATTGCTGGCCTCATAACCAGCAAACGGCCGGGACGGGAAATCAGCAATCCGGAAACTGGGGTGTCGAGTGAGGGGACAGTGTCAACTACGCAGAAGGAGTGGCAGAGGGATTGAGAGTGGGAAAATCGGTGACCAGTCTGACCTGTCCTGTTTCCTGCTTTTTGCATCGTTCTCAAGCTACTGCTTTATGTCAACTCAATCTGGTGATCTGTCTTGCTGCCGGCGGTCTATGCGCTATCGGCTGACCGGCCCTCATGTCCTTTTTGAGCGGCAGGTCTTTGTTGATCCCAAGCAATTGATTTAGTAAGTAAAAAAATCAATGCTTGGGTTCTTCCCAGATCCTTGGCCGACACGAACTAGCCGGCTCACAACACGGGCATAATGGTAAAACATCACCCCACTCAGGGCAAGATATTTCGGGAGATACAAGCCCGTTTTTCGTTACTTTTCAGCCTCTTCACTCGCGGCTGATTGACCTGGATCAAACGCCGGATCGGTGGCTTCACCGCTTACCGGATTGTTCTTATGACTCCCCTGGTCTGCGAACATCAGGGATTTTCCCTTGGCCCGGCTGAATTTGGCCATGACCAGCATGAAAATCAAGATCACGAGCGTGCCAAACGCGTTCTCAACGGCAGTCACGGTATCGCGGATAGTCAGCGAATACAGATAATCGACGAATGTGACAGCGCTGAGCAGGTAGAGCAAAATCGCGAATCCGATCAGCAACATCCCGGTGAATCTGGTCATGGTGTTCTCAAGGAGTTTTTCTTGCGTTTCTTTTACGGAGCGCGATTGTAAACCGCTCAATCGGATTTTGCATTTTTTGTGGAAACCGCAACCATGGTCAGGCAAAGCAGTTCGAGCTTGGGCACACGGCATGCCTCGCGTAATGACCAGCACAGGAGCAACTGGAATCAACAGGGCATCGATGACCACAGAAAGCACGCCTGCAAGCCAATTCGGGGACAGCCGGATTAACTGTGTCACTGCTTATATTATGGCCAACCTGGATGAAGCCCTGGCTATGGACAGGCTTGCCGCCCTGAGTGGGCTGTCGTGCTTTCACTTCCACCGCCTTTTCAGGCAGGTGACGGGCATGACGGTCGGGCTTTTTATCCGACTGGCCAGGCTAAAGCGTGCCTCACTGCAACTGGTGTTCAATCGCCAGCGGCAGATCACCGACATTGCCCTAGAAGCCGGTTTCGAGTGTCCGGAGTCATTCACGCGTGCTTTCAGGCGGGTATACGGACAGGCACCATCTTTGTCCCGGCACCAGCCTGACTGGGAAAGGTGGTGGCCAGTCCATCACCCGTAACGTCAACCAACCCCATTCACGAGGGAGCAACACACCATGCCAGTTCATATCGTCAATTTTCCGGAGACCCGGGTCGCCGCACTCGAGCATCACGGCCCCGAAAGCCAGACCTACCAAAGCACCATGAAATTCATCGAGTGGCGTCAGGCCAACCGTATCGGCCCTGAACAGGGCAACACCTACGGCATTCACTACACCGATCCGGCCAACACCATTCCCGAGGATTTCCGTCTCGACATCTGTGTGTCAGTCGAGCACGAGGTACCCCAGAATCCCCAGGGCGTCATCAACAAGATCATCCCGGCCTGTCGCTGTGCCGTGGCCAGGCACAAGGGCTCGCGCGACCATGTCAGTGCGGCGGAATATCTCGTGTACGAATGGCTGCCCGCGAGTGGTGAAGCGCTTGGCGACTTCCCGATCTTCTTCCATTACGTCAATGTCGGCCCGAACGTACCGGAACATGCCATGATCACCGATGTGTACTTGCCGCTGAAATCGAAGTCATCGTAGGTCGGCATGGGCCCGCAGCGCCATTTGCCGACAAGGTCAGTAAAAAGGCCAGGAACAAAAGGCCAGGAACAAAAGGTCTGGAGCAAGGCACAGGGGATGGCGTTAGTTGCCTGGATCGTGATCAGGCGGCAAAAAAAGGCTGGGCGGCGTGGGAGGGGCTTTAGCCGCGAACAATCCAGTACTGCGCTCGACACGTAAAAAACCCGTGCCAGGAACGTCACTACAAGCCCCTTTTCGATCAGTGTACAATCCGCCCCTGTGATTCCCCTTGTGCCTTGCCCCTTGTCCCTTATCCCTGAAGATATCAACGTTGGCATGTTAGTTCGTGGCCTGGTCCTGCTCATGATATTCATCTGCCTGCCCTCGCAGGGGTGGGCACATGGTAGCGTGACCCCGGAAGGCGATCTCTGTGTGATCAAGATCGGCTTTTACAGTGCCCACTTCAAGATCTACCAGCCGCGGACCCGCGAGCACCAGGACTACTGCGAGGATTTGCCTGACCGCGGTGAAACCATTTTTGTCATGGAATATACCTACGGCGATCTCGGTCAGGTACCGGTGGATTTCCGGGTCATCCGCGATGTCACCGGCCTGGGACGTTTCGCGCAACTGCAGGATGTCGAGGCCCTGTCGGCAGCTGAAATCGAGGCGGCCACGGTGCTCTATCGGGCACCGGGTAAACAGCCTGATATCTACACCATCAATCATGATTTTGATGAAGCCGGTAACTACCTGGGAATCGTGACCGCACGCCACCCGCAAACCAATCAGCTTTATACCGCCGTATTTCCCTTTGAAGTGGGCTACATCGGCTACGGATACCTGCCGTTGTTCATCGTACTGTTTTTACTGGTACAGGGTGGCTACTGGTGGATGAACCGGGATCGCCGGCGTGGCAGGCGCCTGGTGCCGCAATCAAATCAACCGATCAAGGAAGCATGACGTGAAACCATACATCACAGCTGTATTTTCCATACTTGCACTGGCCCTAGCGAGCATCGCCGAGGTAACAGCCCAGCCAGGAGCAGGTGAGCTGACATCGGCCAATGGTCGTTTCGAGGTCAGTTACAAGAGCCAGTTGTCCCCCATTGCCATCAACCAGATTCACAGCTGGGTGCTGCATGTTGAAACGGCAGACGGTCAGGCCGTGACTGGCGCTGAACTGGTCATTGCCGGTGGCATGCCTGAGCATAATCATGGTCTGGCGACAGCACCTGGATTTACCGAGCAGGGCGGTGGTGATTACCTGCTGGAAGGGTTGCGCTTCCACATGATGGGCTACTGGGAACTGGAGTTGTCGATCAGCGCTGGCGGCGTCAAGGACAAGGTCATCATCGCGCTGGAGTTATGAACCTGAGCATGCGACATCAGCAAGGGCTGTCCCGACCAATCCTGATGACAGGCCTGATCGTGCTGGCGGCGGTGGCGGTCTGGGGGGGCATGGTGTTCCGGCCACCGGGCCCGTGGACAGCGGACGAAAAGGATTTGATGCGTTCCCTGTGGCTGGGCAGCCTGCCTGAGCCACCGTACAACCCGTCCAACCATGTCGCTGCCAATCCGGTTGCCGCCGAACTTGGTCATGCACTGTTTTTTGATGCGCGCCTGAGCGCCAACGGTGAAGTTGCCTGCGCGTCCTGCCACCAGCCGGACAAACGTTTTACCGATGGCCTGGACAAGGCACGTGCTATCGGTGAGTCCAGACGCAATACTCCCAGCATTGTGGGCCTGATATACAGTCCCTGGTTGTACTGGGACGGACGCCGGGACAGTCTCTGGTCACAGGCGTTGTCGCCACTGGAAGATCCCGAGGAACAGGGCGGCAACCGCATGCATATTGCCCGCTTGGTCACCACCGATCCTGATTACGCCCCGGTCTACAAGACCCTGTTTGGCGAGCTGCCGGACTTTTCCGATACCGGGCGCTTTCCCGAGCATGCCGGCCCGCAGCTGCAGCCAGCCTGGGACCAGGCATGGCAGGGCATGGCGACACAGGACAGGGAACTGGTCAACCAGACCTTTGCCAATATCGGTAAGACCATTGCTGCCTATGAAGCCCTGCTGCTGCCGGGGCCTGCACGTTTCGATGCCTACGCCGAAGCCGTGCTTGAGGGTGACGAGCCCGATGCGATTCTGACCAATGATGAGATCAAGGGGCTGCGTCTTTACATGGACAAGGCGCGCTGCATGGAATGCCACAATGGCCCGCTGTTCACCAATTTTGAATTCCATAACACCGGCGTGCTCTCTTATCCTGGCGACCTGCCGGATCGTGGCCGGGTCGATGGCGTGCGTGAAGTGCGTCAGCAATCGTTCAATTGCCTGGGGCCGTACAGTGATGCCGGGCCGGGCCAATGCCAGGAGCTGATCTATGCCCGGGAAGGCGCAGAGCTGATCGGTGCCCTGAAGACACCATCGCTGCGCAACCTGGCCGGCACGGCGCCCTACATGCACAAGGGACAGATTGCGACGCTGGAAGACACGATCATTCACTACAACGATGCGCCCCTGGCCATGATTGGCCATAACGAAGCCGAGAACCCGCTCGGCCTGCTGCCGTTTGAAAGGCGGCAGCTGGAAGCCTTTCTCAATACCCTGTCTGCTCCGGTGGCAGTTGATCCAAAGTGGCTTGAGCCACCCCGCTGAGCAATAATTTCCGTTTCAGGGAATAAAGGACTCCCATAACAGGAGTCCCATAACTGGAGTTCATTAAAAAACCCGCCTTGCAGCGGGTTTTTAATGGGCGGTTGTTAATGCGTCAACGGGTCAGGGCGCACCTGGAAATGGTAGACAATGGATGTTGTGCCCTTGCCGGTTTCCATGTGGAAGGGCGCACGGCCGCTGAAGGTGGCCCATACGCCACGTCCTTTCCAGCCCGCGTCCGGATCATCGATGCGGCCATCCATCCACTTGGTGTAGAAACCCAGGGGATAGGGCACGCGCATCCGCACCCATTCGCCGTCATCGAGGGCCAGCAGTGCGCCACTCTGGTTGCCGGTATTGATCGGCGTATTTTCACCCAGCCCCAGCGTGTTGTGCTGGTCTACCCAGGTAAAATAGGAACCTTCCGAGGAACCGGGACGGTCGAGGTTCTTGAACTGGGGCAGCGGCTCGGTATAGAAGGTCCAGCCTTCGGGACAATGCTGGCCGGTGGCCTCGGGTCCGTTCAGCGGGCCCTGGCACAGGCGCCGGTCGAAGCTGGCCATATGACCACTGGCCAGCGCCACCCACATGACACCATTGCGATCGACATCACCACCGCGCGGTGAAAAGCCTTCGATAGCATCACCGTTCTCATCCACCGGCAGCTCATAATATTCGGTGATGGCGGTTTCTGACGGATTGTCGCCGGGTACTACTCGGGCCACGGCACCGGGATAGCCCAGGATCGTGCCCCAGATGCTGCCATCCGGCGCAGGATTAACGGAATAGAAGCCAAAGCCCGGAAAAATCTGCAGGTCCTTGCTGCCATCCGATGTGTCGTTGGCGCCGACATAGTCATCGCGCACGCCATTTCCATTGGTGTCCAGGATGAAAGGGGTCCAGCCCTGCGCCGCTTCGTAGTCACCGGTTTCCAGGTATTGACGGGTATTGAGCCAGCCGATGACCTGGCCACCGCCGCTGGTCCACAGGGTATTGTCCTCATCCTCGGCAAACATCAGGTGATGGGTGCCGAAGCAGGTATCGATGTGGTGATATTCACCAGTCTCGGGATCCACCATACCCAGTTGCCGGCCATTTGCCAGCGTCGGGTAGGCCCGGGCTGACGGGTGATCGGAACCTTCCCGGCAGAAAGCCGGGTTGTCGCGATTGCGTACACGCGCGGTAATCCAGACCCGGCCATCGGCATCGATCATCGGGTTGTGGACATTGGCCGCAGAATCCCAGGGCGTCTCATCACCCCAGTTGGGCGATGGCTGCACGTTCGGTCCCGGTACGGGGCCCGCATTCGGGTCCATCATGTCCAGGGCGACTTGGTCAATGCTGTGACTCACCGGATCCAGCACGGGCAGGTAGTCGGCGCTTTCTTCCAGGGCACCGTAAAGTTTGCCGTAGGCATTCACGGTCGGGTCACGGCGATCGGTCGACACCACGTCATGCAGGTAGGCGGTCGGGTCCGCCCAGTCCCACTGGGTGATCACGACGTTGCGTTCAACACCCTGCGGGCGCGCCGGTGCCGGTGGCAGTTCGCCGGCGGCAATACGGTCGGTCCAGTCACCGAACATTTGTGACGTGAAGTCCAGGCCCATGCCGGTCCAGGTGCGGGTCATGAAGCCACCGGCCTGACCGGACTGGATACGGCGATTCCAGGCTGCGGCACTGCTGTCATAACCGTTGAACATGGCCGGTATCTCGCGCGTGGCCTTGTTGCCCAGCTGGTGACACACCACGCAGCCGCCGGAAGTGATCAGGCGCAGGTAATCGGCCTGGTGTTCGATGGCCGGGCTGATGCCGTTGCCTGTCGGGCCGGTGCCGGGAAACATGTCGGCGCCCGGCACTTCCAGTAACGAAAGCCAGTAGCCGGCCGGGTAGTATTCAGCGGCGGCGGCCGCATCGGGCGCAATCACCGCAGTCAGATCCACACTGGCACCGGGTGCCGCGCTGACTTTTTTCGAATCCACGAGACCATAGCCGCGCACCCAGACATCATAATTGGCGTCCGGCATGTCCGGCAGCACATACCGGCCCTGGTCATCAGTGACCACGATGCGGGCAAAACGGGTATCCAGGTCGTGGGTTTCGGCTATGACCCAGACGCCGGCTTCCGGGCCGTTCGCGCTGGTCACGGTGCCGGCAATAGCGCTGTCCTGGACCGCGGTTGTTGCGGTGGCAGCCGCCGGCATGGGTGCCGATGCCGAGGTGTCATTGCCGCTGTCACTGCAGGCAGCAAGCAAGAGTGAAATTGTAGCCACGGCAATGCCGGGAAATACGGAAAATACGGAAAAGATGCTGGCGCCTGACATGCGACTGTCCATATGACTGTCCCCCTTATGACATGTCCTTTTGGTTGCGTTTTTGTCCTAAAATACTGGTACTTCGGCAGGATACATGAGCCTAGCAGATGGCCCATAGTGAAACAATATAAGCCATCTGACCCGGTTGGTCTGTCCCGGCGTGTCGAGTCTGCTAGAATCCAGGGACTGTTGTTTTTGGAGTACTAGTCATGAGCGGTCGTAGTTCCCGTGCAGTCCTGCCGTTTGCGCTATCTTCCCTGTATCTGACTTTTATGGCCATGCCGGTTCAGGCGCATCACAGTGCCGCCGCTTTCAATACCAATGACACTGTCGAAGTAATGGGCACGATTACCGAGTACAGCTATCGTAATCCCCATGTCTACATGACGGTGACCGTCAACAATGGCGATGGCATCCAGCGGGAGGTGGAAGTGGAAGCCGGTGCGGCTTCGGTTATTGCGCCTCTGGGCTTCAGCCGTGACGATCTGGGTGAAGGTGACGTGGTCACTGTCATCGGCAACCCGAGCCGCCGGTATGCCGACACCCTGCTGCTGGGCAGGGAACTCTACAAGCAGGATGGCACCTATTTTCCCCTCAATATTTCCTCGCGCAGCGTCGATGATTTCGGCGATGCCGTGGCAGACAGCCTGGCAGGGACCTGGTTTCCGCCACGTACGTCTTTTTTTGGTTACCTGGGCGGGGCCAACAGCTGGCCATTGACGCCGGCAGGGCAGGCCGAGGTGGATTCGTTTGTCTCCACGGATACGACACACAAAGACTGCATTCCCATCGGCACCCCGGGCCTGATGGTGTACCCGGTGGCTATCGGCGTCGAGGTCTTTGATGATCGCGTGGTCATGGATGTGGACTGGCTGGATTCTGTGCGGACTATCTGGCTGGATGGCCGTGAGCATCCCGCTGGCAGTGAAAAATTCCTGCTCGGGCATTCCATCGGCCACTGGGAGGACGATGTCCTGGTGGTGGAATCCACCAATTTTGAACAGCATCCGATGGGCCTGACCATGAGCCTGCCCAGCAGCGAGGAAAAAATACTGACCGAGCGTTTTGAACTCAGCGCTGATGGCAGGCAGATGCTGTATTCCGGCACTATTTCAGACTCGCAATACCTGGCAGAGCCGGTGAACTGGGAAAGCAGCTGGGTCTATCGTCCCGGCATGCCGCATTCCACTGAAAGCTGTGATGCCGAGGCGGCGACACGTTTTCTGGACGACTAGGGATGCTACCGGTGTCGGCAAGTGGACTGCCTCCTATGCTGACAAGCACCAGACACAATAAAAACAAATATTAAACAAGTTAGGGAGTGATCATGTCTGTCAGGATCCACATGGCTCGATTTACGGCAGTGCTCATCGGGCTTTTCGCCTGGCAAACCTTGCTGGCACAAACCGTCAGCCTGCCCGGCATGTCTGTTGCGGATTCCCTTGCGCCCAATCCCGATCTGCCTTTGTACCGCCACACCGGGGAGCAGTATCGTGCCTATGATTTTCCCGGCACCGGTGAATCCATTCCCTACCGGTTATTCGTGCCGGAAACCTGGACCCCGGAACAGTCGCTGCCGATTCTCGTGACCCTGCGCGCCGGCTTCAGCATCAATAACAATCACCGCAACAACAACGACCTGGTGGTGGAGGCACGTCAGCGTGGTTATATCGTGATTTCGCCGCTGGGTTATCGCGGTCTTGCGCAACCTTATTATGGCAGTCCTTACCCGGCGGACCGGGCCAACGGGCCTTCAGAGCCTGGTGCCGGCTGGACGGATGAGGAGGACCAGCGTGCCCACCAGGACGTGATCAATGTGCTGCACCTGGTGGCCTCGGAATACAACGCCGATACTTCACGCATATTCATTCACGGCCAGAATCCATCCGGATCAGCCGCCTTTCATTTTGCTGCCGAGTACCCGGATGCCATCAGCGCCGTCGTGGTCAGTGCCGGCGCTATTGTGACAGAGAACTACCCGATGGACAGGTTGGCGGGCAAGGTGGGTGTCATGTTGCTGCAGGGCAGTGAAGACACCGCGTATTCACGGCAGACCCAGTTGCAGTTACGCGATGCCCTCCAGGCCAGCGGGGTGGAGGCGCAGTACCACGATGTACCCGGTGGTCAGCACCTGACGGCGTACCTGGATTACGCCGCGGAAATTTTCGATTTTCTCGACCGCCACTAATGGTTTTTTTCAGACACTGCAGGTCGGCATAGGGCACTAGCCGTTTGCCGATCTTGTTAAATGTCTCGAAAACTGAACCCTGTTCGTTGCCCGGGAATGTCGGCAAACGGCGCTTTGGCGCTATAGCGACCGACATCAATTTTCCGGTCAACTTGCGCTTGCCTTAAACGTTATTCAGCAACTCTTCATTCTGTGTCATACGTGTGCCAGTTGTCATAGTCCGGCGGCACCACGCGACCTTCCCATAGGCTCTTGTTGTTTTCCATGCAGGAATACTCGATGAGCTCGAAATCGGTCTGGCGGGTGAACACGCGCTGGTTGCTCCAGGGGCGGGTGTAGTAGATCGGGTCGTCGATGGTGACCTCGTAATCGAGTGTGTCGGCATCACGCAGTGAGAGTCGCTCTGTGACGGTCATCTGGTCACTGTGCGGATGGCCGATGGTATCCAGGCGGGTTTTGCCGTTGAACTTGCTGGTGGTGATGACGAGGGTGTCGCCGTCCCAGTTGGCTACGGAGTGACCGTACCAGGCCGCCGGCAGGCGGGCCGAGCGATCCTGCCCGTCGAGGTTCACCACCTTGAACCAGGTGTTCTGTTCATAGAGGTAGGCAAAGTGGGTGTCGGTCTGCATGAACTGGATTGGGTCGGGCGAGTTCATGGCGCGCAGCAGGCCAAAGGGCAGGCAGGAGCCGGTGTAATCGCCATCGGTGGGATTGTAGTTTTCGTAGTTCGCCCGCCCGGCTTCGGTGAACGGCTCCTCACCGGGACCGATCTGGTTGCGGCCGTTGCCTGCTGCCAGCATGTTGGGCACATATGGACGGGCCCAGACGCCGTTGAAGTCCGGTTTGCCGGACGGCATGCGGGGTATGTCACTTGCCGCGTGGCTGGACAGCGTCATGCCCAGGCAGGTGAAAAAGAAGGCGCTGCAAACTGCCTTAAACCATACGCTTGCCGATACCCCGGATTGCTGACAGCTAGTCATTTGATGGTCCCCCTGTTGCCTGCGTTAGCCTGCATTGATGCTGTTGTTATTCAATCATTATGTCCCATGCATTGGTTCTTGCGAACCGGAAATTATGCAAGCCCTGTGGAAATAAGCCGGGTTGATCCAGGCCGGGTTGGCCCTGTTTTTGATCGGGTATAAGGTCTATTATCACCGTCATTTCAGTTATCGGCCGTTATGGCCATTCGGGAGAATTCACATGGGTCTTAGCGTCGTCAAATACAATCCGGGTCTGCGCCAGCACCTGCCGCTTGCCTTCCTGGTCGGTGTTGTCCTGGCCTGTTTCCTGTATGCGGGTGTCACAAAGGCAGCCGATGCCGGTCGGCGTGGGCCGCCGCCGCGTCCGGGTTTGTTTTTTGAAGAGCCCTGGCAGATGGCCACACCGGGTGAGCATCCGCTGACCCAGGCTGATGTTGTCAATCCTGCCCTGGAGCTGAAACTGTATGGCATGAACCACGAGGAGCTGCAGATCAATGGCGTGCAGGGTAGCGAGGCCAATCCGCCGCATACCTGGTCCGGCCTGTGTGGCTACGGATGCACCTTTGCCTTCCGGCACAGGGACAGCTATGCCGACCTGTCAGGTGCCGCCCGCATCATGGTGCAGGCCAAGACTTCAGGCTTTCACAAGATTCGTCCGTTCGTGCGCCTGGCCGATGGTTCCACCTACGTGGGTGACCTGGAGATTGTGTCCCTGTCCGATTTCCTGTTCACGGAATTTCGTGTCAGTGATGTGAAATGGATGGTGTTCAATACTGATACCGCTGTGACACGTGGCACGTTGCTGGACGAGATCGACCTGAGCCGGGTGGATGAGATCGGTTTTACGGATCTTCAGCCCGGGGCTGACCATGGTAATGGTGGCTGGTCTGATGTAGCGGTGATTCGTGTCTATGCCGATGCAGTCGGCCGATGAGCTGACCAAACAGTTTCAATAACGCAGTCAAAACAGAATTAACAAGGGGAAGACCATTGCGAGCAAACACTTTTTTAGGCGGTGCCATGATGCTGGCCCTGCTGTGGACAGCCCAGCTTTTTGCCCAGGACGGGGAGGACATCTACAACACCCGTTGTGCGGCCTGCCATGAGAATCCGGACCCGGAAGCCAATGCCCATGCACCGGCCCGCAGTGACATGGCAAGATTCACGCCGAACTCCGTCTATGCCGCCCTTCGTGACGGCATGATGCGGGTCCAGGCCACCGGTCTGAATGATGTCCAGATGCGTGCTGTAGCGTCATTCCTGACCGGCAAGGATGTGGCTGACCTGAATCTGGCGATCACCGAGAATCTCTGCAGCAGCAATCCGCCACTGACCAATCCCGCATTGCTGCCGTCCTGGAACGGCTGGGGGCCGGATAACCGGAATACCCGTTTCAGCAGCAGCATCAATGCCGGGGATCTGGATTCCCTGGCACTGAAATGGGCCTTTGGCCTGCCCGGCGAAAGCCAGGCAAGGTCGCAACCGGTCGTGGTCTCAGGTCGCGTCTTTGTCGGAAACGGGGCCGGTGCCCTGTATTCGCTGGATGCCGAATCCGGCTGCACCTACTGGTCCTACCTGTCGCGCAGCGGCCTGCGCAGTGCACCGTCGGTCGGGCCGCATCGTTTTGCCGATGGCCGTGACGGCTATGCCGCGTATTTTGTTGATAACCAGGCCAACGTGTATGCCGTCAATGCCCACACCGGTGAACCGTTGTGGGTGCGCAAGGTGGAGGAGCATCCCAATGTGCGTGGCACCGGGGCGCTGACGTTGCACGATGGGGTGTTGTACGTGCCCGTCACCGGTGTTGGTGAAGAATCCACCGCTTCCAATCCCGACTATGCCTGCTGCACCTTCCGCGGCAGTGTGTCGGCCATTGATACCACGACCGGGGACCTGATCTGGAAATCCTACATGGTGCCGGAACCGCAACCACGGGGGACCAGCAGCAGGGGTGTCACACTGTACGGTCCGGCCGGTGTGGGTATCTGGAGTGCGCCCACGATCGATGCAGATCGCAACCTGCTGTATGTCGCCACGGGCAATGCCTATGCCGAGCCGACCCCTGAAACGGCTGACGCGGTAGTGGCGATCAACCTGGCAGATGGCGAAATGGCCTGGGTAACCCAGCTGACACCGGGTGATGCCTGGATGGGTGGCTGTAATGAACCCGGTAATCCCAACTGCCCGGAAGACCTGGGTCCTGACTTTGATTTTTCTGCCTCGCCAATTCTCACCAGCAGTAGCTCGGGCCGCGACCTGATTGTGGTGCCGCAGAAATCCGGATTTGCCTATGCCCTGGATCCCAACAACAGCGGTGAGATGGTCTGGCAGTATCGGGCCGGGCCGGGCAGCCCGGTGGGTGGTGTCTGGGGTTCAGCGGTTGGCAACGGCCTGGCGTACGTGGCAGTGGGGGGCTACATCTTCACGGAGGGTGGCGGTATCCACGGCATAGATCTGGATACCGGTGAACGGGTCTGGTACACGCCGCCGCAGGACCTGCTGTGTGCAGAAGGCCCTGGTTGTTCAGCGACCCAGTCCGCTGCCGTGACAGCCATCGATGGTGCCGTGTTCTCCGGGTCTGCCGATGGCGGCATGCGGGTGTATGACGCCGAAAGCGGTGAGGTGCTGTGGGTATTCAATGCCAACCGCAATTTCGACACCGTGAACGGTGTCGAGGCCAACGGGGCTTCCTTCGATGGGCCCGGTCCGGTCGTCGCCGGCGACAGTGTCTACTTTCTGTCGGGGAATGCCGGTTTCGTCGGTCGCCCGGGCAACGTGCTGCTGGCTTTCAAGGTCAGCGATTGAAGTCAACGAGAGGCAAGGCTGTAGATCTCGTCAGCCAGTGACCGGGTTTTATGCTCGTCAGTCACGATACGTTCGAGCACACGGATGCGCTCTTCCAAGGGGTCAATTCGGGCCTCGGCTTTGCCGAGGTCTGCTTCATAGGCATCCAGGCTGTCTTCGACGGCAGCCTTTTCCTTTTCATGCTGTGCGCTGAAATCCGCAAACATCCGGTCCCATTGTCTGGATTCCCTGGGCTTGAATATCCAGATCACCAGCCATACCAGAATGAGCAATTCCCAGAAATCCAGTCCCCACGGTCCATACCCCATTGATGTTTCCTCCCTTATCGAGCTAATGCTTATCTAAGCAGTTTTTAGGGAGTTTGCAGATAACATGCCAGCTTTTGGTAAATTACTATCCCCTTGTATTAACTTGTAAAAATTTGGCTTTGTTGCAATCCATAACAGGCTGATAAGCCTCAATACCCATTTTTTGGCGAGAAAAGCCATGTCATGACGAGCAGCAAAGCGGGAAAGCGGTGGCTCTTTCACAACTTAAAAAACAGACGCATACGGCACGGCCACGCTTACGATGGCCAGGGTGCTGAGTTCGCCTGTGACAATGGCGGTTGAGGGCAGGGACAGGCCGCCAGCCAGAATCGCAGCGGCCTGCCAGGGCAGCCCGAACAGGGTCAGGATCAGGAAGAAAAAGGCTGAACAGGTGACTACCTGCATACTGCCGAGCCGGAACACGGTATTGCGTAGCACGATCACTCGCGGCAGTGAGAATTCCAGGCCCAGAATGAAAAGCAGGAAGATCACGCCCAGGTCGGCGATGGCGGTGAGCTCCTCGGGGTTATCAATGATGCCAAATCCCGTCGGACCGAACAGGACGCCGGTGATCAGAAACGCCAGCAGGGAAGTGATGCGCAGGCGATAGAAAACAGTGATCAGCAGGGTGGAAGTGCCTAGTAACAACAACAGGGGCGTCAATAAAGCAGAAGTTTCTCGGTGCAAGGCTGGGTCCCCGGGTCGAATTCATGGAATGACAGGGAATCATTTACCGGTTATCGGTCTCGGGTGCCCGCCATAGAGACGCTTTGCGGCGAATTGTGGATAAAAAGTTGAAGTAATCTTGTTGTGGCCCCCCGGGGCCGCGGTATGCGTGGCAAAAAGAGACCAACTGAGGTAGAGTGCGCACACTGGAATTTCTGCCTGAAATGCCAGAAAAATAACGTTTAATCCAAATGACCTTAGGAAGTTTTTGAGTGAATTCCGGAACGTTAATATCAGAGGGAATGAATCTGATGTTATTGGGGATGGGCACGGTATTTGTGTTCCTGACCCTGCTGGTGATTGTGACAACCATCATGTCCTCACTGGTACAAAAATATGCGCCTGTTCAACCCGCAGGGGCAAAAACTCCCGGAGCAACCGGGCAGCTTGACGAAGCTACCCTGTTCGCCGTCATCAGCGCCGCTATCCACGCGCATCGCTCGAAGTCAGACAACTAAGACAAGCAAACAAGACAAGCAAACAAGACCAGCAAACTAGACCAGCAAGGACCAGCACCGATCCAGAGCGACAATTTGCTGATCCATGCGGCTGAAAGACACTGCAATTGGGGGTAGTGTCGTGGTTTCTGCGTAAGCAGAAATGCACAAATGCAGAAAATAGGTCCTGCGGAAACAGACAGACAGATATTGAGTCAGGCAGAAAGAGACAATGGTCTGCGCCAGGCAGACATGACTAGACTTAGTATGGGTTACTCCAATGATTGAAGACAGAAATCCTGTTGGTATTACAGAACTCGTCCTGCGTGACGCCCACCAGTCGCTGCTGGCGACCCGCCTGAGACTGGAAGACATGCTTCCGATCGCCGACAAGATCGACAAGGTCGGCTTCTGGTCTGTTGAATCCTGGGGCGGTGCCACGTTCGATGCCTGTATCCGTTACCTGGGCGAAGATCCCTGGTACCGCATCCGCGAACTGAAAAAAGCCATTCCCAATACCCGCCACCAGATGCTGTTCCGAGCCCAGAACATTCTCGGGTACCGCCACTATGCCGATGATGTGGTGGAAAAATTCTGTGAACGGGCCTATACCAACGGTGTCGATGTGTTCCGTATTTTCGATGCCATGAACGATCCGCGTAATTTCGAAACCGCGATCAAGGGTGTCAAGAAGGTGGGTGGTCACGCCCAGGGCGCACTGTCCTATACCGTGAGCCCGGTGCATACCCTGGACACCTGGCTGACCCTGGCCCAGCAGCTCAAGGACATGGGCGCCGACACCATCTGCATCAAGGACATGGCCGGACTGCTCAGGCCCTACGTCTGTCATGAACTGGTGAAGCGCCTCAAGAACGAAGTTGGTCTGCCTGTCCATATGCAGAGCCATGCCACCACCGGTATGGCCACCCCGACACTGGTCAAGGCGGTCGAAGCCGGTATCGACAACATCGATACGGCCATCTCTTCCATGAGCATGACCTATGGCCATCCGGCTACTGAAACACTCAACGCCATTTTTGAGGACCTGCCTGGAGATCCCGGCCTGGACCTGAAGCTGCTGGCGGAAATCGCCGAGTATTTCCGCGGCGTGCGCAAGAAATATGCAAAATTCGAGGGTGCCCTGAAAGGTGTCGATGCCCGCATCCTGCTGGCCCAGGTTCCCGGCGGCATGCTCACCAACATGGAAAACCAGCTGCGTGAGCAGAATGCCACTGACAAGATGGGTGAAGTGCTCGAGGAAATCCCGCGTGTGCGCGAAGACCTCGGCACCATTGCCCTGGTGACACCGACCTCACAGATTGTCGGCACCCAGGCCGTCATCAACGTCCTGTCCGGTGAACGTTACAAGACCATCACCAAGGAATCCGCCGGCATCCTGAAAGGGGAGTATGGTGCGACCGCTACCCCGGTGAATAAGGAGTTGCAGGCCAAGGTGCTTGACGGTGCCGAACCCATCACCTGCCGTCCTGCCGACCTGCTCGAGCCGGAACTGGAAACCCTGACCACGGAACTGCGCGAAAAGGCCAAGGCAGAAGGCTTTAAGCTGGAAACCGGTGAGAAAGAAATTGACGATGTGCTGACCTACGCGCTGTTCCCGCAGATCGGCCTGAAATTCCTCAAGAACCGTGGCAATCCGGATGCCTTTGAACCAGCCCCGACCGGCGAAGAAGCCAAGCCGAAAGCACCTGCCAAGGCCGCTGCTGCACCGGGTGAGCCCAGTGTCTATTCCGTCAGCGTCAACGGCCAGACCTACGTGGTCCAGGTAGCGGAAGGCGGCGATGTCAGCAATATCCAGCCGACAACCCAGTCTGCTGCCGCGCCGGCCAAGACCAGCGAAACCTCGACTCCGGTCAACAAGGGCGAGCCGTTGCTGGCGCCGTTGGCCGGCAATATCTTCAAGGTGGATGTCTCTGTTGGCCAGAAAGTGGCGGAAGGGGAAGTGCTGATCATCCTGGAAGCCATGAAGATGGAAACCGAGGTCAAGGCGCCGAAGGCCGGCACCATCCGCAGCATCAAGGTGGCCGAAGGCAATGCTGTGGCCGTCGGTGATGAGCTGCTGACCATCGGTTAACAGCAGGTCATCGCCTAGCAATCACACACGCCTGACACGCCAACAGTCCACACGATACCGGGATACATTTGATGGAAAGCCTATTGCAGCTGTTTCGCGATTCTGGCCTCTACCAGCTGGAGGGCGGCCAGTTCGTGATGATTCTGGTTGGCTTGTTGCTGGTTTTTCTGGCCATCCGGAAAGGCTTCGAACCCTTACTGCTGCTGCCGATCGGCTTCGGGGCCATCCTGGTCAACATTCCCGGCGCCGGTTTCCTGGCCTCACCGATCTATGACGCGGCCGGTCATGTCGAATCCCCCGGTGGCATTCTCTACTATATCTACGAAGCCGGTATTTCGACCGGTATCTTTCCGCTGGTGATTTTCATGGGAGTCGGAGCAATGACCGACTTCGGGCCGTTGCTGGCAAACCCGAAAACCCTGTTCCTCGGCGCAGCGGCGCAATTCGGTATTTTTACCACCGTTATTGGCGCTATTGTGCTGACTAGCATGGGGCTGATGGATTTCAGTCTGGCCGATGCCGCTGCCATTGGCATTATCGGCGGCGCAGATGGCCCGACGGCCATTTTTGTTTCCAGTCGCCTGGCGCCGGATTTGCTGGGCGCCATCGCCGTGGCCGCGTATTCCTACATGGCGCTGGTGCCGCTGATCCAGCCACCGATCATGAAAGCGCTGACCACCCAGGCCGAACGCGAGATTCGCATGGAGCAGCTGCGGCCGGTTTCCCAGCGTGAAAAAATCATCTTTCCGCTCAGTCTGCTTGTGCTGGTCGCCCTGTTCCTGCCGTCCGCGGCACCGCTGCTGGGCATGTTCTGTTTTGGCAACCTGATGAAGGAATCCAAGGTGGTGGAGCGCCTGAGTGATACGGCGCAGAATGCCCTGATCAATATCACCACGATTTTCCTGGGCCTGGGTGTGGGCTCCAAGCTCAGCTCCGAAGCCTTCCTGAACGTGGAAACCCTGGGCATTCTACTGCTGGGTATTGTCGCCTTCGGTATCGGCACGGCTTCCGGCGTGCTGATGGCCAAGCTGATGAACCGTTTCAGCGCCACGCCGATCAATCCGCTGATCGGTGCTGCTGGTGTCTCTGCCGTACCGATGGCCGCGCGCGTGGCGAACAAAGTCGGCCTGGAAGCCAATCCGCAGAACTTCCTGCTCATGCACGCCATGGGCCCGAACGTGGCCGGTGTCATCGGCTCCGCCGTGGCTGCTGGTGTGATGATTTCCTACCTGGGTTAAATCCCTGCACAAATCCTGTTGCAGGTCGGCATAGGCCGGAGGCCGTTTGCCGACAAGATTAATTTTAAAGAATCTGTTCAATCGCATGCCTTCCTGTCGGCAAATGACCCTGCGGGTCAATGCCGACCTACGAGCCGCGGTTCTGCATGACGGATTCAGTTCAAATTCACCTTGAAATCCGTATGATGGATTGCCATGGAGGCGCACACCATGCGAAAAATCACCACTTTGCTGAGTACCATCCTGATGCTTGGCCTGTCCGCGACAGGGGTGCAGGCCAATACCATGCGTTGCGACCGCGAGCTGATATCCCGGGGCGACAGCCAGGGAGAAGTGCTGGCGTCCTGCGGCAAGCCGGTCTTTGCGACCCAGAAAACCATTTATCGTTCCGGTATCCCCTATCGCCGCTTCAGCAGTTTTCGGGCTGACGACGAATACCTTGTCGATATCACCAACCAGGAGCTGCTGGTACACCAGCGCTCGGTGGTCGAGGTGCCGGTGGAAGTATGGACCTACAATTTCGGTCCGCGCACGTTCATGCGTGAAGTCACGTTCACCGAGGGTCGTGTCACCAGTATCCGCACCCTGGGTTATGGAAAATAGATTGATGCGCAGGTGTAGGCCGGAAGGACCCTCTGGGGCATAAAAAGGTGCGAAGCGCCGTCATCCGGCGTCATCGATGGGGGCTTCGAGAATAAAGATAAAAGGATAAAAGGATAAAAGGATAAAAGGATAAAAGGATAAAAGGATAAAAGGATAAAA
>JBMTQX010000026.1:0-37613 GCA_049446715.1 Pseudohongiellaceae bacterium | reverse complement strand
ATTGACAGGAAACCGCCAATAACCATCCTATCCTTGCCTCCTTGCCTCCTTGCCTCCTTGCCTCCTTGCCTCCTTGCCTCCTTGCCTCCTGCCTGTTGTTCCGTTCACTTGTGCCCGCTTTTATCGCATCATGCGTCTCCTGAATGCCCCTGGCTTCTGGAGCCCGACATGAACCCGGACCAACCCCTTGTCTACCGCGACATGACCCAGGCAGCCCTGGATGCTGCCTATGACCAGGCTGTGTACGCACCCAACATGGCGCAGGTGCTGGCGCGTCTGGCGACCAGTTCGCGCCAGGCCCGTGAGGTTCTGGGGGATCCGTTGCACTTTGCCTATGGCCCTGCCGGCATTGAAGGCCTCGATGTGTATCGAGCAGCAGGTGCGGGTAAACCCGTGCTGATCTTTGTTCATGGCGGCACCTGGCGCCTGGGCGTGGCAGCAGACAATGCCTTTGCGGCTGAACACCTGGTGCAAACCGGCGTGCATCTGGTGGTGCCGGATTTTTCCTCGGTTGATGACTTCAACGGTGATCTGGCGGGCCTGGTCGATCAACTCCGACGCGCTGTGCAGTGGGTGTATGCGCACGCGGCTGATTTTGGCGGGGATCCGCACAACCTGTACCTGGCCGGTTTTTCCTCCGGTGCCCACCTCGCCGGGGTCCTGCTGACCACGGACTGGACTGCGCTGGCGTTGCCAGCCGATGTTTTCAAGGGCGCCTTGTTGTGCAGCGGTATGTACGATCTGGAGCCGGTGGCGCTCTCATGGCGCCGGCAGTACCTGAACCTGAATCCTGACACCATGCCGGGGCTAAGCCCGGTGACGCAACCGCAGAGCTTCACCATGCCGACCATCGTGGCTTATGGCACTGCCGAGAGTCCCGAATTCCAGCGTCAGGCCCGGGAGTTTGCGGCTGTGCTGCAGGCCGCCGGCCAGCCGGTTACCCTGGTAGACGGCGAGGCATACAACCACTTTGAGATCATCGAAACCCTGGGCAGTCCTGAAGGAGTGCTGGGGCGTGCCATACACACCCTGATGCATCCGTCCTGAGGCATCGTTCCGGCAAAAGACCCTGCTGAACAAAGGGTTGTGATCGTCGGAGAATGGCGCCAACCCTTTCATGACCGCCGAATTGCGGTACACTATGCCCCCTCTGAGCTTCTCAGAAGTCCGCTAAATTCATTGACTGCTGCCCGTTGAGGGCAGTGATGGAGAAATTTGCATGGCGATCGAACTGCCTCCTTTACCGTATGCCCAGGATGCCCTGGAGCCCCATATTTCCAAAGAGACCCTCGAATACCATTACGGCAAGCACCACAATACCTACGTGGTGAAACTGAACGGCCTGATTGAAGGTACGCCGGATGCAGACAAGTCCCTGGAAGAAATCGTGAAATCTTCTTCCGGTGGCGTGTTCAACAACTCCGCCCAGGTCTGGAACCACACTTTCTACTGGAACTGCCTGAGCCCGAATGGCGGTGGCGAGCCTACCGGTGCGATCGCGGATGCCATCAATGCCGCGTTTGGTTCCTTGGAAGACTTCAAGGCCAAGTTCACCGACAGCGCCGTCAACAACTTCGGTTCCAGCTGGACCTGGCTGGTGAAAAAAGGCGACAGCCTGGAGATCGTCAACACCTCCAATGCTGCCACACCACTCACCGATGCCGATGCGACACCGCTGCTGACTGTCGACCTGTGGGAGCATGCCTACTACATTGATTACCGCAACCTGCGTCCCAAGTACATGGATGCCTTCTGGGCTCTGGTTAACTGGGATTTTGTAAACGCCAATCTGGGTGAATAGTTTGCAGAATAAAAAACGGGCCTCTGGCCCGTTTTTTTTTGGGTGCACAAAAAGGTCGCAGTAGCTGCTGCGCTCGGCAGCTCGGCGTTATTTTCTTTTTTGAAACGCGGGGGCGTGCAACAGCACTGTCCCCGGTTCTCAAAAAAGAAAATGCCTTGATCTGCCGGCGCTCGCGACGCTACCAAAATTTTGGCTTTGTCGGGCGACCGTTGATCGCCATGTCGGATGGCGGCGCAAGCGCCTTATACCGACCTACGCAGGTTTCAAATTCAGTTGTAGGTCGGCATAGCGTAGCGTTTGCCGATATTGAATGATGACGTGAATTGTCGGCAAACGGCCTGCGGCCTATGCCGACCTATAACGATGCCGACCTACGGGTTTGCAGGCGGCGTTAAACAGCCGCTGACATGACAATGTCATTCAGGCGCTGGAAGCGTTCGATGTTCAGGGCCGGGTGCATGACACCGGCGGTAAGCGCAACGAAGGTAATGTCCCACTCCGGATCGACCCAGAACAGGGTGCTGCCGGCGCCGTAGTTGCCGAAGGTGCCGGGGCTGGCCAGGGTGCCGCCGTAGATGGAGGGGCAGACCTGGTCGCCGCGCAGGCCAAAGCCCAGGCCGATGTAGGCGGGGTAGGGTTCCCAACCGTGTTTGATCGCGATCTGCTTGTAGAGTTCGTTGGGTTTGTCGCCGGTCCAGTTAGTGGTGGCCAGCTCGATCATGGCTGGCGACAGCACCCGCTTGCCGTCCAGAGTGCCCCCCTGGCGAAACATCTCGGCAAAGCGAAACAGGTCGGGCACGGTAGATATCCCGCCAACCCAGGGCATTTCCGCGTGCTCCTCGGCAAAGGCGCCCTGCGGGCCCAGGTCGCTGCTGCCCAGGTGCTCCTGCGGCGGCTTGCCGCGAAAGTCCGGAAAGATATGTCGGTCCTTGAGGTCTTTGCGCACGCCCATGGCCGTATCCTGCATGCCCAGCGGGTCGAGCACTTCCTGCTGCAGCAGTTCTCGGTAGGAGCGTCCCTGCGGATCACAGCGCCTGACCGCTTCCCCCATGAGGGCGTGGTGGACCAGGGGAGAGTAGTGCACCAGTTCACCGGGAGGCTGCAGCGGAAAAATGTTCTCGCAAATGGCTTCAATAATGTCATCGAGCTTGTCGATATACATGCCTTCGCGCGGTATCCAGACAGGTGGCAGTCCGGAAGAGTGTGTAAGCAGATGGTAGAAGTTGATCTTCTCCCGGCCCTCGCCGGTAAATTCCGGAATCACCTCCACCACGCGGGTGGTCAGGGCAAACTGGCCCTGCTCGATGGCCCGAAACACCAGCGCATTGGTGAAGGCCTTGGTCAGGGAAAACAGGGAAAACACCGAATCCGTCTGCAGCGGCAACGTATGTGCCTGATCGCCCCAGCCAATGGCTTCCAGAAAGCCCAGTTCGCCATTGCGGGCCACGGCGACCACGGCACCAAAGTAACGGTCCCTGCTGATGTCATCCTCGATGACGCTTTTCAGGTGGTTCAGGCGGGCGCTGTCCAGGCCGTCTGTGGCGGTTTTGATCATGTAAAATCTCCCTTGTGAATGCCAGCGAGTGTACCGGAGATGACCTGACCGGCAAAATCGGCATGACCTTTATCAATGTGCCGTCGGGCCTTGCTTGTTTGCCCTGAATGCCGGTGTTATAAAACAGCCGTAGCAACGCAAGGGGGATTCCATGTCTGCACCAAACCCGCCGGCCACACGGCATGTCACCACACCCATCAAGTACGTGATCAAGGGTGAGCACACCATTTTCTATCCGGGCGAGCGGGAGAAGTCCTACTGGCCTGGCGAATACCATGACATGGCCATCCAGGATATTCATTCGCTGCCCGAGGCAGAGCGGCCCACGGTGGCGAAAAACGGCTTTGCCCTGCTGCACCATGACACCGCCATGCAGGGGGACGATTATTATGACGAGGCCACCGTCCAGCGCGTGTTCTATCCGGAAATGTGCGAACTGGCGAAAAAGGTCAACAGTGCGGTGAAAGCCATTGCCTTTGGTCATGTGGCGCGCAGCGACAAGCCGGATGCCCGCCAGCATGCCCAGCCTTCCCATGCCGCTCACGTTGATTACGGGCGCAAGACCATCGAGGAATATGCCTACAACATCCTGGGGGATGAGGCGGCTGACTGGCTGAAAAAACGCGTGGTGCTGATGAATTTCTGGCGTCCGGTGAAAACGGTCTATCGCACACCGCTGGCCATTTGTGATGCGGCTACCGTGACCAGGGATGACCTGAATTTTGCCGAAGTGCGGGGTGGCCTTAACGACCCCAACCGACCGCCGCTGTATGGCTGGAACCTGAGTTTCAACCCGGATCACAAATGGTATTACGCGTTTGAAATGCAGCCTGACGAGATCTTTGCCTTCAAGCTGTACGACTCTGATGAGTTGGTCCCGCAATACTCGGGCCACACCGCGATAGACCTGCCCTGGACGGATGACAACACCCCGCCAAGGCAGAGCATGGAAATCCGCACGATCTCGTTTATCGAGGATTGAGTGACGGCATCGGGATATGCGGGGCTGCAAAAATTGGGGACAGTTTACTTAATTATCAGTTGCGCATACTAAGCCCGAGGAATAGGCCTAATTAAGTAAACTGTCCCCGAAGTTTGGGAAATGCTTATTCCGAGGTAAACCGCGTCCCGTCATCATCACTGACCACATGACCCGCGGTCGGGTCGGCAAAGTGTGAGCCCAGCACCAGTACGTCCTCGTTGGCAAACTGCTCAACAAAGGCTTGTCGCGTGTCGGCACCCTGGGCCTGGTCCATGTCGAAACGCACGATGCGGGTCGGTTCGGCGAACTGGATCGGGCAGTGCATGATGTCGCCCGTAATCACGGCCTTCTCGCCCTGCGATTCAATCACGATGCTGACATGACCCGGTGTGTGTCCAGGGGTGGGGATCAGCGAGATTTCCGGGCAGGGTTTGTGATCAATGTCGATGAGGTCCACCAGGCCGGCGTCGATCACCGGCTGCACCGCATCGGTCATGTGATTGAGGTCGTGGTAGTTGCCGGTCTCCTGCAGCATCTGCCAGTGCGCGTATTCCTGTTTGCCAAACAGGTAGCGGGCGTTGGGAAAGGTCGGTACCCATTTGCCGTCCTGGAGGTGGGTGTTCCAGCCGACATGGTCGAAATGCAGGTGAGTGCACAGAACGATGTCGATCTCTTCCCGGTTGAAGCCGGCAGCTTGCAGGTCTTCCAGAAACGATGTCTGCATGTTGGTGAAAATATCGAACTCGCGCTGGCGGTCGGCCCCGATGCAGGTGTCGAGCATGATCTGGTGCTGTGGCGTGCGCATGACGAAGCACTGGAAGCTGATGATCATCTTGCCCTCAGGGGTAGCCCAATGCGGTTTCAGCCAGGGATAGCGTTGCACATCCTCCGGTGAGGCATCCGGCCACAACATGCTGATGTCATCTTCCCAGCCGTTCACCTCGACGATGCGAGTGACCTCGACTGCGCCGATCCGCCAGGTTTTCAGATGTTCTTGGGCCATGTGTTCCCCCTTTGCTTGTGATGTTGTTGTTTTGTCGAATGGAACGGTTTGTCGGCAAACAGCCTGCGGCCTATCCCGATCTACATTGAGACTTTAAGCGGCTCCGGAGCCGGCACACTGAGGATCATGTCAGCGGCTTTCTCGGCGATGGCGACCACGCTGGCGTTGGTGTTGGCACCGGGCACATGCGGGTAGATGGAGGCATCGGCCACGCGCAGACCCTCCAGGCCATGCACCCTCAATTCGGCATCCACCACATCGTTGGGGCCGCTGCCCATGCGGCAGGATGAACCCGGATGATGCACAGTGGTCAGCGTTTCGCGCACATAGGCTTCCAGCTCATCGTCATTCTGGATATCGACGCCGGGGACACGCTCGGTTGCCGCGTATTGGCCAAAGCTGTCATGGCCGCTGACCTGGCGTGCCAGCTTGAGACCTCGGACCAGGGTCTGGATGTCCTCTTTTTGCTGGCCCAGTGCCAGGTCGATCAGCGGAGCCTCCAGCGGGTCGTTGCTGGCCAGCGTCACGCTGCCGCGACTGAGGGGATACAGGCACACGGTTGCCACGGCATAGCCATGGTTGAGCGGAATGGGGAACGGCTTGATGTTGCGTCTTGCGGGCTGAAACACCAGCTGCATATCAGGCCGGTCGGAATAGGGCATGGTCTTGATGTAGGCGTTGGTTTCAAACAGGTTGCTGGCCATGGGGCCGCGCCGGAAGAGGGCATACTGGAAAAACTGCAGCACATCACGCGGCATGGCTTTCCAGGAGATGCCGTAGGACGTGCTGTCGCGCATGTCGAGCGCGGTATATGTCGAGGGATGGTCATGCAGGTTCTTGCCGACGCCGGGCAAGTGATGCACCACGCCGATGCCGACATCTTCCAGGTGGCTGCTGTCACCCACACCGGAATGCATCAGGATATGCGGTGAATGATAGGCACCGCCACTGATGATGACTTCCTTGCCGGCGCCATAGCGCTTGATGCCATCGGCCGCCTGTACTTCCACACCAACGGCACGCTTGCCGTCAAACAGCACGCGACGCGTGTGGGTGTCCTTGAGCACGGTCAGGTTGCGACGCTTCATGGCCGGGCGCAGGTAAGTGCTGGCCGTGGACACGCGTTTGCCTTTCCAGATGGTGCCCTGGCGATAACCGTAACCGTTCGGATGCGGGGCATTGAAATCGTCACAGTAGGGGAATCCGAGATCCTTCATGGCGTCGTTGAAGGATTCACACAGGCGGTTTGGTTTCGGTATGAAGCTTACGCCCATGGGCCCGCCGGTATTGTGATAGGGCGAGTCCCTGAATTCCGGGTTGTGTTCCGAGCGCAGGAAGTAGGGCAGCAGGCTGGCATAGTCCCAGCCGCTGTTGCCTTCACTGGCCCAGTCATCGTAATCGTGGGCATCACCGCGGTAGTAGGCCATGCCATTGATGGACCCGCAGCCGCCAATGATCCGCCCTCGCGGCAGGGGCACCTGCCGGCCGCCGAGTGCTTCCTGGGGTACAGTCTTCAGGCCCCAGCCCATGGCCGGGTTCATGATGGCGCAACCGACCGCAGCCGGGATACTGATATAAGGATGCTTCTCGGAGCCGCCGGCCTCGATGAGGCAGACGTCGATGGACGGGTCTTCGCTGAGACGCGCGGCGAGCACGCAACCGGCAGTGCCGGCACCGACAATGATGTAATCAAAGGTTTGTAGGGTGTCGTCTGATTTCTCTAACTTGTCTGGCATAGGCACATCAAAACCGGGTTTTGTTATTATGGTACGGCTCGCCCGCTTGCGGGTAAAACAACAGCAGCGACTATAACAAAAAGTGAATAAAAAGGAGCCATTTTGGAACTCTCGCACACCCTCAACACCCGCGGCCATGACTATTTCCTGGCCGGCTTCTATGAACCCGAATACCAGCCTGTCGTGGATGCCTTTATCGAGAATTTCAGGGTGGAAGATGAGATCGGCGCGGCCTGCAGCATCGTCAGTCAGGGCAGGACGGTTGTCGATCTCTGGGGTGGCTGGCGCAACGGTGCCATGGATGATGCCTGGGATGGCCCCAGCACGGTATGCATGATGTCGGTGGCCAAGGGCATTACGGCTATTTGCTTCAACATGCTCATGGATCGAGGCCTGGTCCATCCGAATGACCCGGTCATCAAGTACTGGCCCGAGTACGGCAACAACGGCAAGGAAAGTACCCTCATCAGGCATTTTCTGGACCACACTGCCGCGGTACCAGTACTGACCACCAATCCGTTATGGCAGGGTGCCATGTTCGACCGTGAAGCCATCGTCAAGGCATTGGAAGAACAGGAACCGTTATGGGAGATCGGCACAAAGGCCGCCTATCACGTCCATCACCAGGGCTTCCTGCTGGGTGAAGTCATGCGTCGTATTAGCGGTATGACGGTAGGCCCGTTTCTGCGCCAGGAAGTCACCGAACCCCTGAAGGCGGAGTACTACATTGGCGGCATGAGTGAGGCTGAGCAGCGTCATGTGGCCGAGGTCATGCCCAATATGGAGGCGAAACTGTTCGCCGCCAAGGATGGCGCCGATCAAACCTCGCTGCGGGCACTGGCCTTCAAGCAGAATCCCGACGAACCCTGGGCGGAAACCATGAACAGCAGGATATGGCGGGAAGTGGAAGTGGCCAGCGGCAGTGGGCATGGCAATGCCCGCGGCGTGGCGCGTATTTACGGTTGTGTGGTCAACGGTGAGCTCGATGGGGTGCGCCTGCTTTCCAAAGCTGGGCTGGAAACCATGATCACCGAACAGCATAACCAGACCGAGGGCCTGCAGGAGCGGCCCTATCACCAGGCCATGGGGGTGTTACTCAATACCCCGGAAGCGGTCTACATGGGACCTAACATGCGCAGTTTCGGCCACCATGGTATCGGCGGCTCCATCGGCTTCGGCGACCCCGATGCGAAGATCGGCTTTTCCTACTGCTGCAACAAGATGCATGCGGTGGGCACCAATGGCCCGCGGGCAGCGCGCCTCATCGATGCCTTGTATACGGTAGGGTAATACTACATTCCGAAAGATTTGTACGCCGAAAAAGCGAAGCGTCATCCGGCATGGCAAAGATATTTTACAGTAATGCCTTGAATTGAATTGCCGGCTGACGGCGCTTCGTGCCTCTTCCGGCCTACGTCCAGCTCTTGGCTGTTTTTAATTACACGCCGCCACGCCGCCATCGACGTTGAAGATTTCCCCGTGCACGAAACTGGCTTCTGCGCTCAGCAGGAAGGCAATGGCATTGGAGTTGTCGGTCTCGGTGCCGTTGCGGCGCAGGGGAATCCAGCCGGCGCGTTTTTCGTATTCTTCCTTGCTGTTCAGACCCAGCGACCCCGGTGTCGGGACTGACGCGGGAGAGACGGCATTGACGCGAATATTCTGCGGGCCAAGTTCAGCCGCCATGGTTTTGGTAAACACCGTGACGGCGCCTTTGACCGTGCTGTATACAGAGGTGCCGGGAAAGCCGCGCGTGGCCACCGGTGAGGCCAGATTGATGATGCAGCCACCTTTGTCCTTGTCATAATGCTGCAGCATGGCCTGAGCTGACCAGAACAGGGCTTTGATGCCGATATCCAGCATCGTGCTGAGCGTGTCCTCATCGACATCCTGGACCGGGCAGTACCGCAGGAGCATGGCGTTGTTGATGATGGCATCGAGGCGGCCGGTGAGTTTGGCGAAATCCGCGGCGACGGCCAGGAAGGTGTCACGCTGGGCCATGTCACCCGAATAGGCCTTGGCCTTGCCACCATTGCCGGTGATTTCCCCGGCCACGGCGCGCGCAGTGTCACCATCAATGTCGGCCACGCCAATAATGGCACCACAATCGGCCAGGTGCAGGGCCGCATGACGGCCCAGGCCGCGGCCGGCGCCGGTAATGAGAATGGTTTGATTGGTCAGGTCGGGTTTCATGGCAACGCTTTTCCCTTGTTATTATTTCTAACCGTAAGATAAAGAGCCGTGCAGGCTGAGGCAAGTGGCAATGAACAGGGGGCAAGGGACAAGAGAATGGATGTGAAGTGTGTTTGCTTCTTGTCCGGCTGAAATGGTCGGAGTGGCGAGATTTGAACTCACGACCCCTACGTCCCGAACGTAGTGCTCTACCAGGCTGAGCTACACTCCGACTTCTTCAGCAAAACGGGCTCAGCCGGAGGGGCTGCTCCCGAAGGGTCGCTATTCTACAGCGATTAAGCAGGTAATTTCCATGCTTTAAAAAACCTGACATGACATTAAACCGCCTCTATCAGACACTCGCTGTTTACACTCTTACCAGACACCTTTATGTACTCTCAGTCCTGCAGTAGTCGTGAAAAGCGGCTTAACCCGAGTAGCATTGCTTCGTGAAGAATCCCGTAATTTTCCTGACAGGATTCCGTCATGATTGGATATATCACCCTGGGCACCAACGACCCGCAAAAATCACAGGCGCTTTATGATTCGGTGATGACGGCGCTGGGACAAGTCAAGAAATTTGCCCAGGATAATGGCTGGGCAGGATACGGCCTGCTGGATACGCCGGATGCCAAAGTCGAGATTCTGATCTGTCCGCCGTTCAATGGGGAAGCCGCTTCCACAGGCAATGGCACCATGATGGCCTTTGGCGCCCTCAGCAAACCGATGGTCGATGCCGCCTAGGCAGCCGCTTTGGCCAACGGAGGGTAACCACTTTTATGCTGCCTACATGCGCGATCCCGTAGGCAACAAGCTCTGTTTCTTCAGTCTGGTGTAAATCCGGACTATCTCAATGAGTGGGTTGAATCAGAAGGGGGAGACCCCAATCAGCAGGCGGTGCAGGAACATGGCGAATACGCCATAGCCCACCAGACCAGCGCCAACCGTGATCGCCGTGCCTTTCGCACTGCCTTCCCCATAGCTGACCCCGGGGAGCCGGTCGCGCTTGCTAGATATCGAAAAGCCCACAATCGCCCAAACCAGAAAACCACCAAACAGCAGTCCATCCCCAAGGCGACCGTTGGTCATCAGGTGGGCCAGGGCCCAGAGCTTGACGCCCGCATACATGGGATGGCCCAGCCGGGCTTTCAGGTGGTTGCGGGGAATATTCGGCGCGGCCAGCAGAATGAAGGCAAACAGCACCAGCAGGGCGGCAGCATGCCGGGTCCACACCGGTGGATCCCACAGAAATACCGGATCGGCCCGGCTAGCGCCGTAGCCAAAGACGATCAGGACCAGCCCCGCCAGCGAGACCACCGTGTAGAGGCCCTTCCAGGCGTTTTCACCCTTGTTCTGTATAAATGAGGCACGCCAGTCACTGGCAAACAAACGGGTGGAGTGCGTACCCAGAAACAGCACCAGTCCGGCGATCAATAGCAACATGTGATTTCCCCAAAGATGAATGGGGACAGAGTATGACAGAAGCCTGGCTGTGATCCAGCCTGATAATGGGCAGCAGTTTTGGCGGCTGAAGCCGCACCTGCCGGAAGCCATGATTCTCTGCAGAACCCCTGAATCCCGTAGGAGCGGCTTCAGCCGCGAATAACCGGTGTGGCTTAAGACGTCTTGCTTTGTTCCTTGTCCCAGTCGGTATCTGTATCACCAGCCACCGAGTAGAGCACCTGGGCGTTGCGGGTCTTCTGGAAGTCTTCCAGCGACTCACCGCGCATGGCGGCATAGATATGCAGGTTGGTAGTACCGACCACGGCGCCGAGTTTTTCCAGCATGAAGAAAATCACGCCGTAATGGATCATCTTGCGCCATTCCAGGTTGCGCACCATGTCCTTTTCTTCCTCGGTCAGTTCGGCCTCGGCAAAGGCGGTTTCGGGGTCGTTCAGGAACAGTTCGCGTTTTGCCGGAATGATCAGGTCGTGCAGGAAGTTGTTCAGGCGGTAGGCCTTGACACCACGCTCGATGGTGAACGGGTAGGTGCCTTCCAGTTTTTCGATGCCGGCGAGCTGATGGTTGATGCGCTTGATGTAGTCTTCCTGGCTTTCTTCGGGCTTCTCATCGGAACGTTCTTCCAGGATCATGCTGGCGATCGGCGTCATGGATGGCAGGTAGTAGGTCTGATGGGTGGTTTCCACTTTCTCGGACAGGGCGCCACGCATCATCAGCCACATGACCACCTCGGCGCCTTCGGCACCGCCAAGCTCGGCATATTCCGCCAGCGTGATATTAGTCAGGCCTTCCGGATCCTTTTCCAGGCGCTCCATGAATTCCATGTCCCAGGGCGTGTTGTTGAAACCACAACGCTCACCGTGCACCTGATGCGACAGACCGCCGGTACCGGCGATGGCGACCTTAATGTCTTTCGGATAGCTCAGGATGGCCTTGCGCAGCGCCTTGCCCAGTTTGTAGCAGCGCGCCGCCGTGGGAGACGGCGCTAACAAGACACCGATCTGGAACGGGATGACCTTGCACGGCCAGTCCGGTTCATGGGGCATCAGCAGTGACATCGGTGAAAAGAAACCGTGGTCCAGGCCCTTGTCCTGGAAGAAGGACAGGTCGAACTCATCAGCGACCAGGCCCTTGGCAATGTGCTCGGCCAGTTCCGGGTCGCCTTTCAGCGGGGGCAGCTTGCGGGCGCCGCCGCCTTCATCCGCCACCGGGTACTCGTCGCCGATACCCAGGGTGAAGTGGGAATAATGATTGAGGAAGAAGGAGGTCATGTGATCGTTGAAGATATACAGGATCACATCCGGTTTCTGGTCTTTCAGCCACTGCTGGACAGGTTCATAGCCCTTGAAGATGGGCGCCCAGACAGGATCGTTTTCCTTGTGGGAATCCACGGCAAAGCCGATGGTGGGAGTGTGTGAAGTGGCGATGCCGCCGACGATCGTGGCCATAAATGACTCCTGCGGAACGTTTGAATTATAGGTATTCGTGTATCAAAGGGCCGCCATTATAGCGAAAGCTGGCAGAGAAGGAGGGAGAAATTGGGGAAGTTCTGGCAGGCTTGATCGGTATCAACAAAGAGTAGCAGTGGAATACAGGTAACTTGCTGATAAAAATGAGAAAAACCCGTTTTTTCAGCCCAGGAATCTGAAGACGTATTGATCCTTGTCTGCCAGCACATGACCGGCTGAGGGCGAAGGAAAATGTGCGGTCAATACCAGGTGTTGATCTGCGCAGCGCTCTGCCAGGAAACGCTTGCGCGTATCGACCGCCTGCACTGGATCATGATCGATCCAGTACGGCCAGTCGGGGTACAGGCACTGGATCGGGCTGTGGATGAGGTCGCCGCAAAGCACGGCATGCTGGTCCTGTGAGCTCAGGTGGACAGCGACATGGCCCGGTGTGTGCCCGAGTGTCGGTGACAGGCGGACGTGTTCATTGAGCCTGAAGTCAGTGTCCACGGCCATCACCTGGCCGCTTTCCACAATGGGCAGCACACTTTCCTGGTAGGCCGGGGCATTCTGGGCGGCAGAATGCGCCACTTCGTCCTTGGCAATGATGTAGGTGGCGTTGCGGAAGGTCGGAACCCAGCGGCCGTCCACCAGCCGCGTATTCCAGCCACAGTGGTCGCCGTGCAGGTGGGTGCAGAAGACAAAGTCGACAGCATTCGGATCAATGCCCTGTTCGAGCAGTTTGCGGTACCACACATCATCCTGGCGCTGGTGCCAGTTCGAAAAGTAGTGATTGGTCTTGTCGCAGCCGATGCAGGTGTCGACCAGGATCAGGTGCTCCGGTGTTTGAATCACCCAGGTCTGGATGGCAATGATGAGCATGCCGGTCTCCGGGCACAGGGCCCGGGGTTCGAGCCAGTGCCGATGGGCATCCAGGCACGCGGCCGGCATGTCCGGAAAGGCGTCTGCCGGCGCCAGGAACGGCACTTCCATTTCGACGATCCGGTCAATGCGGATCTCGCCCAGTTGCAGGGGGAAACTCATCTGTCGAGGTCAGTGCCCGATCGTGCGTGCCAGAAAGTCCAGTGCATTGCCTAGATGTTCCTCGTCAAAGAAATCCGGGCCGCCATGGACAGCGCCGTGTACCGGGTCAAACGTCACATCCAGTCCGGCTTTCTTGTAAGCGCCGAGCATGTTCAGGCTCTGGTTCACAGGCATCTGCGGATCCATGTCCCCGTGCAGCAGTAACAGCGGAGGATCATTGGCGTCCACAAGGTAGAGTGGGCTGGCCAGTTGTGCCAGTTCAGGGGCCTTATCCGGGAGCGCACCCAGCAGCTGGGCCAGGGAGGGTTCGCGCACACCCAGGCCGAACGGGGTGGACTGGGACAGGATGACCGTCAGGTCGCTGGCACCGAAATAGCTGATGATGGCCTGCACATCCGATGATGTATCGGTATGGTCGCCAAGCGTGCCTTCCAGTTCAGGATGGCCGTTACTGACCCCGATGACCTGGGCCAGGTGGGCCCCGGAGGAGGCTCCTGTCACCGCGATGCGCGAGGCATCAAACCCGTAAAGGTCGGCATTGGCCCGCAGGAAGCGGATGGCGGCCTTGATGTCATGGATCATGGCGGGATAGGGCGCATCGGTGGACTGGCGAAAGTCCAGACTGGCCAGCGCGTAGCCATGGTCGACAAACTGCAGTGGGACAGCACTGTTTTTATCGCCAAAGCGCCAGGCGCCACCATGAATCTGCACGATCAGCGGCGGGTTATCGCTGTTCTCCGGCAGGTAGATATCCAGCCCAAGGGTCTTGCTGTCGGGACGGGCGTAAATCACGTCTTTGTAAGCAGGTTCCTGGGCAGCGGCGCAAGCACTGGCGATGGCCAAGCTGGCAGCCAGGCAGATCGTTGCGGTCATTTTTGGCAGTAGGTGCGTCATGCGACTTTCCCCCGAAGATAACTCATTTGATAAAGACGGCTGAACATGCAGAGTAATGAACACCGGATACTTCGGCAAGCAAAAGCCCGACGGTCAATGCCTGAAAGACAATGACCGGTTTCGGGTTCTCATGATAAAAATGCCACAGCATTTTTTCGCTTATTGAGACCAGACCATGAAAATACCAATCCTTGTGTCTGCCATTCTGCTGTTCATGAGCCAGGTTGCCGCCTGCGCTACGGAACCGCGTCCTCCGGTTCGCACCGTGGTCCAGATCGGCGGACCGGAGCTGGTCTTTGCCACCCGCCTCGCCGACATCTTTCCCCAGCTTGATGGCGCAACAGCAACCGGTGTCAATGGCCGGGTCGGCAATGAAGCCGTGTTCTGGGGCTTCAGGCTGCAAGACAACAGGACCGTCAACCTGATTGCCTGTGCGCCGCTTGAGGGCGTGGATTGCGAAGCCAGGCTACAGGCGGTCTGCCCGGCCGGTGGCGAGGAACTGGCCCGGATAAACCAGCCTGGCCTGGTCCGGGAAATGCACTGCCGGCCGGTGGGCATGGCCCACCCGGGCGAGCTGTATCCCAATTGCGATGACCGCGAGACCAATAACAGCCTGGTGGTTGGCTTGAGCCAGTGCCAGTAAGGCCTCAGAGGCTGTTGAGCAACGCCTCTGGGGTGTCCTGATCGGCCAGACTCAACACGATGGTTTTCAGGGTTTCGGCCTGATCCGGGCCGATGGCTTCTGCGGCAGCCTCCAGGAAACGGCTTGTCACATCATCCTGCGAGGCAGCCAGCACATCGGGCAGTATCGCCTCGATCTTTTCACCTGATTTCAGTTGCACACTGATGCTGGCACCCTGGCAAGTGGGGTAGGCCGCAGTCAGTTTATCATCAACCCTCACCTTGACCCGTTTTGCCAGGGCGGCAACAGCCTCATCGGCATAAGCCTGGTAATGGCTGTCGTGAAAATCGCCATGCAGCAGGGCGCTGGCGACATTGAAATGGATACTCATGCGTGCCTGCAGGATGCTGCTGAAGGGGCCGGCATAATCACAACCGGGATAGTGGGCCGCGGCATACGGCACACGCACCTCGATGGCAGCGATGGCATCGCTCGCGCCTTTTAGTGCCTTATGCAGTGTCTCATGACGCTGGCGAGCCACCTGGGCGGCTGTCTGGGCATAGTTGCAGGCGGGCACCTGTTTGAAGAAAACACGCTCTATTTCTGCCGTATCGGCAAACGGCAAGGCAGGCGATGCCGGAATGTCCTTGTCCAGGGCAGCAAACAGGCCGGCGGCGCCGTCCAGTGCACCTGCCGCCGCCGTGGCCCCGGCCCGGGCCAGTTGCATGGCGGTCATGCCGTTGCGGGCAGCGACGCCGGGATGGAAATACATGTCCTCACTGCCCCAGCTGGCCCACTCGTTAAGTCCGGTAATGTAGTTGCTGGCAAAGCCCAGCGCATTGGCGGTTTGCGTTTCATCAAGACCGGCAAGGCGGACGCAGGTGGCGGCTGCAGCGTAGGCGCCGATCAGGCCGGTGGGGCGCACTTTGCGGGCGGTCTCCACGTCCATGAGCAGGGCACCCAGCCGGCCGCCGGCTTCGTAACCGCATACCACGGCGTGCAGTAAGGTTGTGCCGGAGCAGGGGGTCATGCTGGCCATGGCAAGGGCAGCCGGAATGACCACCACCCCCAGATGGGAAACACTGCCCAGGTGCATATCGTCCCGCACCAGGGAGTGGCCTGCAACGGCATTGGCAAAAGCGGCATCCTGGGCAGACACAAAACGGGGAGTGCCCAGCAATCTGGCCCCCGAGTCTGCGCCGGAATTCTGCCAGGCCACTTCCTTGGCCTGTTTTACCCAGGTGAAGTGGCGGGTGGCATAGGCACAGGCGAGAAAATCCAGCAGGCAATAAGCGGCCTTTTCAAGATCAGCAGGGCTGAATGCCTGGTGCTGGTGCAGGGCACGGGCAAACTGCCGGTTCAGGGGCAGTCCGGTGTGGCGCTCGGCGCTCACTGGCTGAACTGCAGATAACCGATGCGGTTGTTGACCGGGTCGGTAAACCAGAGGCGGTCGGTCAGGCGATCAGGCGGCTGGCGGTCGCTGCCGGCGCTCAGGCCCACGGCGCGGGCAGGGCCGTCCGAAATCGGGAATTCAGTAATGATGCCATTCGGTGTGACCTGGCCGAGGGTGTTGTTCTTGGTGTACCAGACATTGCGATCGGGGCCGACAGCAATATTGATGGGCGTTGAGCCTTCGCTGGGTATATCGAACTCGGTAACCTGCCCATTCAGGGTAATGCGAGCGACTTTATTGCCCACCACGGGCGTGTCATCCATGCGGCCGTTGAGCTCGAGGAACCACATATTGCCGTCGGCACCGGCGGTGATATCGCCCGGGCCGGTCTGTGGCGGCAGGTCGAACTCGGTAATCTCGCCACTCGGCGTAATGCGGCCAATCTTGCCGCCCTTGAACTCGGAGAACCAGATGTTGCCGTCAGGACCGGCTGCCAGGGCGCGCGGGCCGCTGTCCGGTGTCGGGATGTCCCACTCCGTGATATCGCCATCGGGGGTGATGCGGGCAATGCGGCTGGCGGCAAACAAACCGATCCAGATATTGCCGTCGCTGTTCAGCGCGATGGCCCGCGGCTGGCTGTCCGTGGAGGAAAGGGCAAATTCGGTGATTTCCCCGTCAGGGGTGATGCGGCCGATCTTGCCGCTGTTGTGCTCTGAGAACCACATGTTGCCGTCACTACCCAGCGAGATGATGCGGGGCGAGGAATCGGGCGTGGGTATCGGATATTCCACCATGCCGGTGCCATTCGGATTCATGCGGCCGATGGCATTGGCGCTGCTGAGGGTGTACCAGAGGCTGCCATCCGGTGCGATGGCGATGGTGGTCGGGCCGGCATTGTCAGAGAGCATCCTGAAATCCGCCACAGTCCCGTCTGTCACAGGTGCGGCCGGTTCAGCATCAAACTGGAACAGCGTATCCGGCAGATTGACTGACAGGGTTTCGGAAACGTTGTTACGTGGCTCGGGCTGCTCCTCGGAACAGCCTGCCACCAGCAAGCTGCCGGCGCACAGCGTCGCCAGCAGCAGGGTCCTGTGATTGTGGGTGATGCTCACGATGCCGCTCAGAACTGCACCGGTACCTGGGGTGCGGCACCACTGTTGATGTCGTCCACCAGGTTCGGGTTACCGTTTTCCCAGACCAGCAGCATGGAACGTTTCGGGCTGAAGCCCTGATGACGGCAGTACGCCGGCATGGCGGCCATGTCGCCGGCCTTCATGATCACGCGGGCCAGGGGTTCCCCGGTTTCCTTGTGGTCACAGTTCCAGTGGATTTCGTCGCACATCTGGAAGAACCATTCCACGCGGTCGTTGCCGTGAATGATGGGCAGGATATGCTCTTCTGTGGTCGGACACATGAAGCTGTTCTTGACCACGGAGGTGAATGAGGGATTCCACGTCACCTGGGAACGGGACAGGAAGGCAAACAGGTTGAAGGCATGGACCTCGTTCTCAAAACCGGGTTCGGCATGCACTTCCGGGACATCCTGGGGAACATCGGCAAAAGCCCGGTTGACCGGCGCACCACGTTCATCGGTCCGCAGGGCTAGGTCGCCTTCCAGGCCGACACAACGACGCGCCAGTTCGCGGGCCCGCGTGATGGCCGGCATGTTATCACCGTTCTTGGGTCCGTAGGGTGTACCGGTTTCCTGGGGCGCCGCAAACGGATCGAAACCGTCGTTGGTCCAGTCCGCGAGCATGCTTTCAAACAGCTGGCGGATATCGTCCGTGGAGAATTCCTCCATGCGGTCGATGCCCGCATCTTTCATGGCGCCATTGAAGGAGCCGGCATACAGCTCAACGGTGCCGTAATGGTTCACCGTGCCGATGACATCGTCAAAGTTGACCCAGCCGTAAAAGAAGCCCCAGGCCACATCCCGCATCAGGGCGCGCAGGAAGTTGCCCACATCCATGGTATGGCTCATGGGCCTGCCATCGAGCGTGTTCCAGGTGATATGCGCAAAGTATTCGTCGCGGGCAAAATTGAAACTGCCCAGGGAAAAGTCGTTGTAACCGTGTGAATTTGCCATCTTGATTCTCCCTCGTTATGCGGTCTGGCAGATATCTGCCCAGCGTTCAATGGAAAGCTCACCCTTGCAGGTCTGCAAAATGATGACCCCGGGTTTGCTGCTGCGGAACTGGTAGGCGCTGCCGGCCGGGAGCATGCCCTGATGGCCGCGGCCCAGCTTGATCCAGCCCATTTTGGCGCCCTGGGGTTCACCGTCGACCAGCACGGAACCTTCCTTGTTTTCGTCCTGAACGGCCTGGGCGCCATCCAGCTTCACCAGGTGGATTTGCACCTCACCGTCCATGCACAGGGCGAACTCGTCATGGGCACAGGTGTACCAGGGCGAGTCACCTTCCGCCCGCACGACCTCCAGGACATATTCCATATTCTGGCCGAACACGACCTTCTCGTAGGGTTTGCTGTTGTTGGCGATATCGAAGCAGTTGGAGAAGGCGTAATGCTTGACGTCGTCATTGATGATTTCGACGCGGCCCTTGTCATAGTCCTGCATCGAGCCAAAGCGCGTGGTGTAGTGTTGAGACATGGCTTACCTCAGTTTTACAGCGGTATTGGACGCTGTATTGGCTGTATTAAAGTATCCCCCGGAAACCTGTCTTGTGTTGGGCGGTAGCCGGAACTGATTATTGATTTTAGGTGTTGCCGCCAGCCATGGCGCTTGTTTTCCTGTTTTTTCTGGGCTTGCCCCGGCACAGCAAACAGGTTGACTGGTGGTCTAGTCACCAGCAAACGGGAGCTAATGAAGCCATGAGACTAGCAGGGAGTCCGGGTGAATTCAACGTGAGCCAGGCATCGGCAACAGGTCGGAATAAGCAGTTGTTCCGGGGTTTTTTCTTCGGTATCTTCGCATTCTTTTTCGTCAAAATACGCAGGCCGAACAATGGCCTCCAGGCTAAATTTGTACCATGGTAGAAGTAACCGGTTCACCAGCCCAGTCTTCCGCAAAGGACTTTGCGCAAAACAGGCCCGACAATGTCGGGGTTGGCGTCGATTTCGGGACCTCAAACAGCGCGGCCGCGCTCTTTGACGGTAACACCATCACTCTCGTCCAGCTGGAAACAGACAATGCCATCATGCCCTCGGCGAGCTACATCGATCGCGACTTTGTGACCTGCACCGGGCAGGAAGCCATCGATACCTACATCTCCCGCAACCAGGGCCGCAAGGTGGAGCTGAGTGTGGAAATCCTGGGTGAAGGCCGCACTAGTACCGGGCAGATGGATATGGGGTCACAGTTGCCGACCACTGCCGACACCCAGGTGTTTTATGGCCAGGCCTTCAATGACGGCAGTCTCCCCGGTCGCCTGTTTCGCGGTACCAAGCGCCTGCTGGGCAGTGTCGACACTTTGCGGGTCATGGTGTTTGAGCGGCCCTTCCGCCTGGTCGCCCTCATTACCCCGATCCTGCTGCGCATACGTCAGGCCATTGAAAAGGCTTGCCCCGAACTGCCCGGACACTATGCCTACAGCAATCGGGCCTGCATCGGGCATCCGGTGAATTTTGAAGGCCGCGATGCCGGCCATAATAAGGTGGCGCTTGAGCGCTTGAGTGAAGCCTACCGGTATGCCGGAATTACCGAGCAGCATTTTTACCCGGAACCCACGGCGGCGGCGCTCAGCTACCTGCATGCCAATCCAATAGAAACGAGCAAAACCCTGCTCACCGTGGATTTTGGCGGCGGCACACTCGACCTGTGTATCCTGGCGCGCAACGAGACCCACTTTGATGTCGTTGCCATACACGGTATTGGCCTTGGCGGGGATCACATAGACCAAAGCATGTTCCGACATATCCTGTTCCCCCTGCTGGGCAAGGGCGAGCGCTGGCGCCGGGAAGTCGATGGCAAGGACATCGACACGCTGTTTCCCTTTGATGCCTATGGTGATCTGCTGCTGAACTGGACCATCAGCTACATCCTTAACCAGAATGAATACACGACCCCGGTACTCGACAAGATTCGCCAGGGCGGGGAGTGTGCGGTGAAGTTTGAACGCCTTTACGAGCTCATCACCCAGAACTATTCCTACCAGGTGTTCCAGGCCATCAAGGATTGCAAGGCGGCGTTGTCAGTCCAAGAAAGGGCCGTGCTGGACATCCCAGAGATTGATGTCGAGGTGGAAATCACCCGGGCTGATTTCGAGCGTATGATTGGCGACCTGCTGACGCGTTTCGAGCAGGCCGTGAATGACACGCTTGCCAAGGCAAACATGCAGCCTTCAGATATCGATTTGGTGCTCCGGACAGGGGGATCCTGCCTGATACCGGCGGTCACCCGTATTCTCGAGGCGCATTTTCCTGACAAGGTCGTTGAACATGATCCCTTCACCAGCGTCGCGGCCGGGCTGGCGATTGCCGACTTTTACGGACACGGGACTACGCTCTCTTAAAGCGTCCAGTCACAAGTGATGAGAATGTAGGTCGGCATAGCGTAACTTTTGCCGACATGTCGATAAGTCGCCGCAGAATTAGTGCCGTGTCGGCAAACGGGCTGCGCCTTATGCCAGCCTAAGCATAGCGTATTGGAGAATCAACGAAACCGTCTTCCTAAACTGATTTTGCCTGGCTTTACGGTGGTGGAATTCTGCTTGGCTGCCACCTGCTGCAGCATGTAGCGGTAGTAATCCTCAAAGCCAGTGTTCTGCTGGATCAGGCGGCAGAACAGGTCATCGGCCTTATCAAAATTACGATTGTAGTAGCAGTGCAAGGCCCTGTGCTGCAGCGCTTTGTTGGCCTGAACAGTTTCGGAGACATCCGATTTCAGCCCGATTGGGTGGTAGATTCGGGATATGATTTTCTTGCCTTGGACATGTGCGGTATCCAGCTCCATGGAGGCCACTTCATTCACGCTCTTGGCTGTTTCCTCACCCCAGATGGTGGGAACCTTGTAGATCCCGGGTCATGGTATGCAGGCGTGACGACAGATTGACGGCATCGCCGATCACCGTATAGGCCAGCGGGTAAACTGAGCCCATGTTGCCGACACTCATCATGACGGTATTGATGCCGATGCCCATGGTCTGCGTAGGCCAGCCGCGTTGCTGTAGGATGCTGACAGTTTGGCGACCGCGCGCTGCATTTCAAAACTGGCGAGCACTGCTCGTCTGGCATGGTCCGGCTGGGTTACCGGCGCGCTCGAGAACGTCATGATAGGGTCGCTGATCTACTTGTCGACGGTCGTGCCGTACTGGTAAAGAATGGCCGTCAATGCGTTGAAATAATCGTCCTGCCTTTTCACCAGTTCTCTGGGTGTCATTTGCTTGGAGATACCGGAGACATTCTGTAGATCGCAAAACTGGATCGTCATGTGTTTCGATTCCCCATCAAGCTTGAACGGTTCGGTATAGGGATTTAGTTCAGCCACAAGTTCTTGAGGCACATACGGGCCAAAGATATCCAGCAGCTTTTGCTTCTTCTGGGTTTCGAAAAAATAGGTCAGCAGCCCATTGACCCCGAACAGCAAGAGCATGCTGTATTGCATTAGCCCACAGCAGTCACTAAACGGAAACCGATCCCAAGCGTAGCCGGTGGTATGGTCAGGAACAGGCCAGGTCTGGCGGGCGACAGGAGGCTCAGGGCACGCCGAAATAGAGCATCAGCAGCGGGATGTAGATGAGTCCACCCAAGATGGAGATGGACACGGCACTGGAGCAGAGTGAGGTGTCCAGCTTGGCGACCGACGAGAAAGTCAGCGCCGTGTATCCGACCGGGGCGGCGCCGCACAGCGCGACCACGATGAACGAGGTTTCCCCGAGCTCGAGGTAGTTGGCAATCGCGATGCCAAACAGGAAGCCCATGCCCATGCGGATGAATACCGTCACCCCGACCAGCTTGAGCTGGTTCAGGTCGATGGAAAAGAAGATGCCCAGCGTGATCAGGATCAGTGGGGCTGTCATTTGCGCCACCGGGTTGATGGTGGCAACCACCGGTGCGGGCAGCGGATAGCCCAGGACAGACAGCATAAGGGACACCAGAATTGCCCAGAGGATCGGCGCCTTGGCCAGTTTTACCAGCATGCCGGTGCTGTCGTTTTCCTCGCCTCCGTAGCGATAGGCCAGCATGTAGACATAGGTCGACATGAGCAGGGCATTCCCGACATCGAACAGGACCGCATCGGCAAAAGCCTCACTGCCATACACCACCAGGATGAACGGAAACATGTAGGTGTTGTTCAGGATCATGGTGCTGACGAGCATGGTGCCGGCCTGCTGGCGCTCGACATTCATGACTTTCACGGCCAGCAAGGTGATCAGCATGCAGGCAAAACTGATGGCGATATTGGCCAGGGGCAGGATCGCCTTGTTCGGCGTCATGGTGGTCATCGGCAGGGTCGCCAGGATGAGCAGGGGCAGGGTCACCATGAGGACCAGCCTGAGCACGAACTCGCCATTGGTCTTGTTGGCCAGACCGGTCGCCCTGAGCAGTATGCCAAGACCGAAATAGAGGAAGATCGGTGCCAGCTGAATAAGAATATCAATCATTGTGTGCTGCCTGCCTGAGAAATCCTGTAATTGAAACCACAACGCACAGTGATGCAGGTTGGGCATTGATATCAGAAATTGATGATATTACTGCTTATAAATCTGTCGGTTATTCATGAAATTTCCAGTAATTTGCCCACATTGTTTTCACTGGATGGCCAGCGCGGTGGCCAGAAACTGGCAGAGCAGGGCGCCGACTACGGTCATGCTCAGACCCCAGGCCAGCATCTGCACAAAAACGCGGCGCGACTGCTCGGGATCGGCCACCGTGGCCAGGCAGATGGCACCGATGGTGGAAATGGGCGAGACGTCCACCAGGGATGAGCCAACATTGATCGACAGCGCGATCGCGAGCGGATTGCCACCACCGAGGTTCTCGACCAGATCCGGAATAGTGGGCAGGAAGGCCGGCATGACCACGCCGGAGGTGCTGCTGTAGGCAGAGATGGCCCCCGTGATGAAGGCGATGACCCCGTTAATGGTGTTCGGGGTAGACAGGGAAGACAGTAACGCCGTGAACAGGTCCATGCCGCCGGTTTGATCGAGCAGCGCCACCAGGGTCGCCACCCCGCCCACCATCAGCATGACCGGCCAGGGCATGCTGGCGATGACCTCCCGCTCTGCTGCCGCCCGGCACACCAGCAGGACACAGGCGACCGTAAAGGCACTGAGCCCAACATTCAGGCTCAGGCCAATCACGCCAATGATCCAGCAGACCAGCACGGCAGTGGTCAGGCGCTGGGCCTTGTCCATGGGCTGCTGGCGGGTGTCGAGTTGGACCGCGTCCTGTTGCTGCGGCCTGTCCCGCACCAGGAACCAGGCGTAGGCAGCCACCGATACCAGCAGATGGGCGGCGAAATTGGCGAAGAATACCTTAAAGGCCTCATCGGTGATGCCGGCCAATGCCATGCGCGAGTTGGCAATAATGCCCACCGTGCTGACTGGTGACAGGTTGCCGGCATTGCCGCCGTTGGCCACCATCAGGGCCACCAGCAATGGCGGCAGACGCAGCTTCATGCCGATGGACATGGCCATGGGAATGATGAGGGCGCTGGCGGAGATGGCCCCGGGACCGGCGGCGGAAAGCAGGCAGGTGATGACAAAAAACAGCAGGGGCATCAGCAGCCGGTTACCCCGGATCAGGTGCATGGCGTAGCCGGCCAGACACGCCAGTGTGCCGTTGCACTCGGCGACGGCAAACAGCAGTGTGACCCCGGCAAGGGTCAGGAAGAGGGATGTCGGAAAGCCGCCAATCACGGTGGCGGCGGACAGGTCAGCCAGGTACACCCCGATCAGCCAGGCAAAGGCGATGGCAATCAGGCCGACATTGATGCGCGACCCCATGGACAACACCAGCGCCACCCCCAGGGCAGCCAGCGAAATGACAGCGACACTCATCGGCGATCTGTCCCGATGAGCCGGTTATTGCTGCATGATGGCGGGAAGCTCGCCCTTCGAGGCGGTATCCCAGTGCTCGATCACCCGGCCGTTTTCGATCCGGAACATATCAAACCAGGCCACGTAGTAGATTTCACCAGGCCTGTTCGGGTGGGGCCGTTCCTCCTGCAGGACCTGGACGACGAGATCGCCTTCCGCGACCAGCGCCACCAGAGGATCTTCCAGGGTGCTGTCGATACTGGTGTCCGGGCGCATGGCAAAGTAGGCCTTGGCCCCGGCACGGCCGGTGGCGGCATTCGGGTTGTGCTGGATGTAGATCGGATCCATGTAAATATCGGCCAGCTCCTCGCGACCGGCTTCCGGGATATGCCGCCAGAGATCAAAGACCAGGCGCTTGTTGGCGAACAGCTGTGGGTCATCACTGGTGAGCATGTCCAGCTGGGCCAGGCCCCGGGTGCCCACCACCGGTTGTGGTCCCGTGCCGCCAAAGGCCGGCGTGTTCTGCCCGCGGCGAATCTGAATCGAATCCCAGTGTTCAGCCACCTGGCCGTTTTCGACCCGGAACATGTCGAAGTGGGTGGATGTATAGGTGCCTGAGCCATCCGGCTCCTCGTATTCGTTCACAAACGCCATCACGACGAGGTCGCCTTCGGCCACAATACTGACCACCGGATTCTGCACCGTCTCGGGAATTGTGTCCTGGCGCGGCATAAAGCGGCCAAAAACCTGCTTGAAAGCATCCCGGCCTGTAGGCGCGGTGGGATTGTGCTGAATATAACCCGGCGCCAGGTAGCGGTCAGCGGCCTCGACCTGGCCGGCATTGAGAATGGTGCGCCACATGTCGTACACCAGGCGCTTGTTGGCGCGCAGCTGGGGATTGGCACTGTCGAGCAGGAAGGTATGGTCAGCATGGGCCGTGACCGGCACCGGTTCGCCGAAGACGGTGGCGGCCGGTGGTGGTGCCAGTGATCTGGCCTGTGCGCTTACGGTGCTGGTCGTTCCGGTCGTGCCGCAACCGGCAAGCATGATCGTGGCAAACAGGGACAAGCCCCTAGCAAGTCGTGAAGTTGAAACTGTCGACATGGATCCCCCGCAATTTTTCCTGGATTTTTTTAACGGGTTTCATGATACCTGCTCCGTTGGGCAAGTGGTATGCATGCTACGGGCATAACTGTGCAATTGCCACTGGCCGCAGGTATGCTTTAGTCATGACGAAATATGCTGGACAGTGGCTGCTCATTTTTTCGCTGCTGGGCGTGATACCCACCCTGCTGTTTGCGCAAAGCGCATGGCGTGAGTACCCGAGCATGGAGATGGGCTGGAACAGCCTCAAGCTGCCGCCGGATTTTGAGGATCCCGCCGAGTTTGTTATAGGCCGCCTCATGTACCCGCAATATGAGCGCGGCCCCTTTGGCAGTGGCCCGGGCGACTGGCGCCGCGGGGGCACAGCCTGGTCCGTGGATTACCCCGAAGGCGACCGGGTGTTCGCCATGCTGCTGGAACGCATGACCACCATGCATGTGCGTTCGGTGGAACAGCCGGTCAACCTGGATGATGGTGATGACGCGTTCTACTGGCCGTTTCTCATTTCCGGCCTGGTGGGGAGCTGGAACCTGACGGACTACCAGGCACTGAAACTGCGCGAGCACCTGCTCAAGGGCGGCTTTCTGCTATGCGATTCCTTTTATGGGGATTACGAGTGGAGCGGTTTCTTAAAAACCATCCAGCGGGTGTTTCCGGACCGTCCCATCGTCGATCTGCCGGATGATCATCCGGTGTTCCACATGGTGTTCGATCTTACCGATAAGCGACAGGTGCCGACCTGGCAATACCTGCCGCGCGGTTACCGGGAAGGCGGCCGTGAGCCGAAATGGCGGGCCATCCTGGACGACAATGGCCGCATCATGGTGATGATCACCTTCAACAACGATATTGCCGATGGCTGGCAGCGTGCCGATGATCCCGGCTACCCTCAGTTCGAGGCCAACCTGTCCATCCAACTCGGGGTGAATTTCGCGGTTTATGCCCTGACCCATTAAGCGCGGGGCATTGGTCAGGCTAGCATTTCCGGAAAGTAGAAGTCCCTGGCGTTTTCACCAAAGATCTTGCGAGCATCACTGTCACGGGTCAGCAGCCTGGCCAGCCAGTCGATGGTGTCCCTGTATTCCAGCTCACCCTCATGGCCCACGAACGGGCAGTCACTGGCCCAGAACAGACGGTCCGGGCCACACTCGTTGAGGAATGCCGTGAAATGTTCTTCTGCCACCGGGCCGATTCGGTAGCCGCAGGATGCCTTGATCCAGGCCTCGCCACGATTGACGGCATCGACAATGGGTTTGAACGCAGGCGCATCTTTCACTGCTTCCGGTTCCGGCCGGCCGAGGTGGTCGATGACCAGGCGGGGGCCGGCATTGACCAGATGCGGTAACAAGTCAGGGATATGCCTGCCTTCCACATGTAGATGCACATGCCAGTTGCGATCCGCCAGGGCCTTGAACAGGCGCTGGTATGGCGCCGAGCGAATATCGGGCAATTGTCTCAGGCCGATGAAGGGCAGGCGGATGCCCAGGATGCCTTCCCGGGTCATGGCGTCCAGCGGGTAGGTATCCAGCTTCTCCGGATGCAGGATGACCGTGCCGCGCAATTGCGGTGTGCGTTTCACGCATTCACGGGTGTAGTCATTGAAATCACCCCAGGGACTGGCAGCGGCGATCACCCCCAGGCTGACTCGATTGGCTTCCAGTTGGGCGAGGTAGTCGTCCAGGGGAAAACTGTACGTGGGGCTGTGCCGCGGGTTGTTGATGAGCGGCATGTCGAGCGTGAAGATGTGGGCGTGGGCGTCAACCAGCAACGCCGGACGTGTTACGGGCATATAAAGTGTTTCCTGGCGCTTTTTTACAGGGTGTCGATGCCGGCGGCCTGAATGACACCGCGCCACTTGACGATATCGTCAAGCAGGCGCTGCTGCATCGCCTCCGGCGTATTGCCACGCGCCTCTACCCCCAGCTCGCTGAAACGGGCTTTGATGTCACCCGTGGCGAGCACTGCGGCAATTTCGCTGTTGAGGCGGGCAATAATGGCAGGGTCGGTTCCGGCCCTGGCATACAGGGCATTCCAGCCGGTGACCACGAAATCCTCGACACCGGCTTCGGCCGCTATGGGAACATCCGGCATGGCGGGGTTGCGGACCTCGCCGGTGACAGCCACCGGACGTACCTGGCCGTTGTCGATAGCGCCTTTCAGGGCGGTGTAGGCATCAATGGCCAGGTCGACTTCGCCGCGCAGCAGGGCTCCCAGCACATCGGGAGTGGTGCGATAGGGAATGATAGTGGCATTGTCCATTCCGGCCCGGGACGTGAACAGTTCGGCGGTCAGGTTCTGGGTGCTGCCCGGATTGATGGTGGCAATGCGCAGGTCATCGCCCCTGGCGGCCAGCAGGGACTGCAGGTCGCTGTAGCCGGAATCCGGGTTCACCAGCAGCACAAGATCGAACCAGGCGACGGCGGAAATCGGCACCAGCTCCTCGGTGATGTTGTAGGGCAGGTCCTCAAACAGGCTTTCGGCAATGGTGGTGCCGTTGGTCAGCACAATCAGGGTGTGACCATCGGGGTCGGCATTGAGCATGGTGGTGGTGGCAGCCACGCCGCCGGCGCCGGGGCGGTTTTCCATCACCAGGCGTTCGCCGAGCAGCTCGCCCAGGGGTTCGCCGACCAGGCGCAACGTGACATCGGCCAGCCCACCGGGACCGAAAGGAATAATGACCCGGACCGGTTTGTTCGGATAGCTGGCCGGGTCGCCCGCCACGCCCGAGTTTTCACCGCCGCAGGCGGTGAGCAGGAGGGTCAGGACAAAAGTCAGTAGAGGTCGTAAATACATCAGGGTGCGGCCTGTGAGCGTGAATGGGTTGTGCCGGTTTTGCGCCACAAGGAGAACACCAGCAGGATCGCGGTCAGCACCAGGAACACCAAGCTGATGGGGCGTTCCACGAACGTGGCCAGGCTGCTGTCGGAAAGCACCAGCGCGCGCCGGAAATTTTCCTCGATCAGCGGGCCCAGGACAAATCCCAGCAGCAAGGGTGCGGAGGCAAAGCCATGACGGTTCAGGAAAAAGCCCATCACGCCAAAGCCAAGGGTTAGCAGGACATCGACACGGTTGTTGTTGACGCTGTAAACGCCGATGCAGATCAGGAACAGCACGGCGGGAAATAAAAAACGGTACGGAATGCTCAGCAGTTTCACCCACAGGCCGATCATGGGCAGGTTCAGGATCAACAACAGGACGTTGCCGATCCAGAAGCTCGCAACCACCCCCCAGAACAGCGCGGCATTTGTGGTGACCAGTTGTGGCCCGGGCGTAATGCCGTGTACCAACAGGCCGCCGAGCATGACGGCCATGATGGCGTCACCCGGAACCCCCAGGGTCAATGTCGGGATGAACGCGGCCTGGACGGACGCATTATTGGCGGCTTCCGGGGCCGAGATGCCCTCAACCGCCCCGTGGCCGAATTTTTCCGGATGGTGGGACAATTTTTTCTCGCCGGCATAGGCCATGAAGGTGGCAATGGTCGGACCTGTGCCGGGCAGCATGCCAATGAAGCTGCCGATCAGCGAACCGCGCATGCAGGAGTAACGAAAGGCCTTCCAGTCGTCCTTTGTTGGCATCATGTTCTTCAGGGTTATGGCTTCCTTGCCGGCTTGCGGTACTTTGCCTTCATTGAGGTTATTCATAAATTCCGCAACCCCGAACAGACCCATAGCCAGGGCCACGAGGTTAATGCCATCGGTCAGGGCGGGAATGCCAAAGGTGAAGCGGAACTGTCCGGAATTGATGTCTGTGCCGACCATGCCCAGCAGCAGGCCGAAGGTCACCATGGCCAGGCCTTTGACGGGGGAGCCCACCGACAGGGTGGAGGCTGCGGTCAGTGCCAGGATCATGATGGAAAAGTAGTCGGCCGCAGAAAAGCTGACGGCAAAATTCGCCAGTACCGGCGCAAAAAACACCAGCAGCAGAATGGCAAAACTGCCTCCGATGAATGAGGCAATGGTCGTCATGAACAGCGCTATGCCGGCACGCCCCTGGCGCGACATGGGATAACCGTCCAGGCAGGTAATGGCCGCCGGGGCACTGCCAGGCACATTCAGCAGAATGGAGGCGGTGGAAGAGCCGTACTGGGCACCGTAAAAAATGCCGGCCAGCATGATCAGGCCCAATAAGGGTTCCAGGTGAAAAGTCAGCGGCAGGCATAGTGCGATGGTGGTCAGGGAGCCAATCCCGGGCAGGACGCCAATGAATGTCCCGAGGCTGACGCCCAGCAGACAGAACATGAGCGCTTGCGGTGTCAGCGCCTGTTCAAATCCCATGGCCAGCAGATTGAGGGTTTCCATACTGATGCGGTTGCTCCCTGCCAGGTTAACCGACGGCCGATAACGGCACACCGAGTTGGGTCACGAACAGCAAATAGCCGCCGGTTGCCAGGACGGCTGCCATGATGGCAATGCTGCGCCAGCGCGGGTTGGGTAACGCGAGGGATGTGAGTACGACCTGGCAGGCGGCAGCCACGAAAAAGCCGGTAGTTTCGGCCAGCAGTACCCAGGCCAGAATGCCGGCGGAAACTGCGGCGAAAGGGCGCCAGGCAAATGGATGCGCCTGTTCGGCAATGGCTCCAGGGGGCTGGCGATCTTGCCAGAGGATGACACCACCGAGCAGAAAAAGAATGAGGCCCAGGGCCAGCGGGAAAAAACCGGGGCCCATGCCGGTGAAGCTGCCGACATCGTAGGAAAAAGCCGTGAAAGCGGCGCCCAGCCCGAGCAGGGCGAGCAATAACGTAGGCAGCATACCGGGAAGATGCTGTTTGATGAATCGGGTCAATCGTTTGCCTGCTAGAAACTGCTGGAGACTCTGTCGGTACTCTTCGTATAGCTCATATAGCGGATTAATCGGCTTGGCATGTGTCGTCTTCTGATGAGACTGTTTTCAGTGGCGCCTATTAAAGCATATTCGGCATCGCTTGTTGGATTGAAATTCACGGACCGCTTACATACTCTAGCCGCACAGCACACATCCCCGGAGGGTTTCCCTTGCGCACTTTCAGAACATCCAGAACACCCAGAACAGCCAATAGATCGACAACAGGCTTCCTCAAAATCTCGTCTCGGGTATTGCCGCTGGTATCCCTGCTGGGCATGGCTCTGCCTGTCACGGCGCATCATGGTCTGGCCAATTTCAACCTCAATATCGATATTGAAGTGCATGGCAAGATCACCAACCTGGCCATGGTCAATCCACACTCCTGGGTCTATATCGATGTCACCAACGCCGATGGCACCATCACCAACTGGAAATGTGAACTCCGGGGCGGCACCGTGCTGCGTCGTTCCGGCTGGACGAAGGAATTGTTTGAAAACGGCTCCACCGTCACCATCACGGGGTCACCGGACCGTTTTGAGGAAAATACCTGTTACACCGGCACCATCACGTTTGCGAACGGCCTCAGCCTGGATCGCTACGAGCAGATTACCGATGCCGAGAAATACCTGCGGCAGTCCATTGAAATCAAGCGCCTGCCCAATGGCGATCCTGATATCTCCGGTGACTGGGCGGCAGAGCAGGTGGTCATGACCGACCCGCGGGGTCTTGAAGGTACCCTGGTGCCGCTGAGCGTGGCAGACCAGTTTGATCCGGGCGAAGTGCCGGAGGGTGGTCGCGCTTTCCAGGGCTCGCGCGGTACCCCGGAATCCTTTACTGATGATCCACTGTCCACCACATGGGGCAGGCCGAGTCCGCTTGACCTGACACCGGCCGGACAGGCTGCCATAGCCGGCTTTGACGGATCTTCCACCGACAATCCGCGTCTGCGTTGTGAGACCACAAACATCCTGTGGGACTGGGGTTTCGACAACCCGGTCAATCGCATCGAGCAGACGGCCGATGAAGTGCGCCTGATTTACGGCACCATGGTGTTCGAGCGTACGATCCATCTCGATGAGGACTTTCCCGACAGTATCACGTCCACGCGCGGTGGCTATTCCATCGGCCGCTGGGAGAACGATGAACTGGTCGTAACCACCAGGGGCTTTCTGCCCGGCATTCTGCTCGCCGATGCCAACACCCCGCACAGTGGCGATATGGTCGTAACGGAGCGCTTTCGCCTGGATCCAAGCAACGGGGCGCTGGTACGCACCTATGTGGCCGAGGATCCGGCGTACTTCAATCGGCCATACCGCGGCAGCGATACCATGTTTGTGTCCAGTTATCCGTGGGAACCCTACAACTGCGATGACCGTTCTTACAAGTCGGATGCCTGATCATGCTGCAGGTGGCTTCGTCGTTGTTGGTGCCGCCCGGGGCCGAAAAAGGCTGGCCCGTATAATGACAAGACTGCACCAGTCGTAATACCCTGCAGACCTGCTTCACGCCAGTGAAGCAAAACCGCCCTGAGTACGGCGCTAGTACTCACCAAGATTGGCGCTTATGGCGGAATGACCATTCCGGAATATCAACGTGATGTGGTATTTCGCCAGTCAGACCGTTCTTGCCCGTTTTGTCAGTAAGGAAAAATTCATGTCCAGTTCAGCGTATGCCATCGAAGCCCGCAGCGGCAAAAAATACAACAATATTCTCGAAACCGTTGGCAATACGCCCGTCGTCAGAATCAACAAGCTGGCCCCGGATGGCGTCAATCTGTACGTCAAGCCAGAGGCATTCAATCCGATGGGTTCTGTCAAGGATCGCCTGGCGCTGGGGATTATCGAGCACGCCGAAAGAACCGGCGCCCTGAAACCGGGGCAGACAGTGGTCGAGGCCACCAGCGGCAATACCGGTATCGGCCTGGCCATGGTCTGTGCACAGAAGGGCTATCCCCTGGTGGTAACCATGGCCGAAAGTTTCAGTATTGAGCGACGCAAGCTCATGCGCTTCCTGGGCGCGAAGGTGGTCCTGACGCCAGCGCCGCTGAAAGGCACCGGTATGGTCAACAAGGCCAGAGAACTGGCGGAAAAGCACGGGTGGTTCCTAACCCAGCAGTTTGAAAACGAAGCCAATGCCGACATGCATTACCATACCACCGGACAAGAAATCCTGGCGGCGTTCCCCCATGGTGAACTGGATTACTGGGTCACCGGGTATGGAACAGGCGGGACCCTGAAAGGCGTGGCGAAAGCCCTCCAGGAGAAAAGTCCGGGAACGAAAATTATCCTGTCGGAACCGGATATCGCGGCATTGGTAAACAGTGGCGTGAAGCAGGCCCGCAACCGGGATGGTTCGCCCGCTGTCAGTCATGAAGCGTTCACGCCGCATCCGATGCAGGGCTGGACGCCGGACTTCATTTCCAAACTGACAGAAGATGCAGTCAACGACTTCAATGTGGAAGCGACCCTGAAAATTGCCGGCCCGGATGCCATGCGCCTGTCGCGCGAGCTGGCACAGCAGGAAGGTATTTTTGTCGGTATTTCGGCCGGTGCCACCTTCAGTGCCGCCTTGCAGGTTGCGGAAAAAGCCGCAAAGGGGACGACCATCCTGTGCATGCTGCCGGATACCGGCGAGCGCTATCTCAGTACACCGCTGTTCCAGGACATTGCCGTGGACATGACCGAAGAGGAAGTGGGTATTTCCAGGTCCACGCCGGGTTACCAGTTCGACAATTAAACCTGTCGACACCACCACGCATCAGATGGTCAGGGATATGCAGAACATTCGAGTGAATAGTACGGGAGCAACCCGGGGTGCATTCGCCAGCCTGTTGCTCATGCTGGCCATGGCAACGCCTGCGGCCTTCAGTGCAGACACGGCGCCAGCCAGTACCCCTTTGCCCTGGGCCTATGCCATCAATACACCGGGAGTGGAATTTCCTTTTCAGTTCAATGTTCCCCTGACTGTCCCGGGCAGTGATGTTGCCTATACCTTTACCAACCCCCGCAACCTCTATGATCCACCCGACTGGCATCCGGAAGACCATCCCGAGATGCCGGCTATCGTGGCACAGGGAAGAAACCCCGGTGTGTTTGCCTGCGGCTACTGCCATCTGCCCAATGGCATGGGCCGACCGGAGAATGCCAGCCTGGCCGGGTTGCCCCGTGAATATATCCTGCAGCAGATGGCGGACTGGCGTGCCGGTCTGCGCCAGACCTCAGAGCCCCTGCACGGACCAGCCACCTTCATGCGGGCCATCGGTGCCACGGCCACGCAGGAAGAGGTAGCCGCGGCTGCTGATTACTTTGCCTCGTTGACGCCAAAACCCTGGATCCGTGTCATCGAAACGGACACGGTCCCGGAAACCGTGGTGGCAGGGTGGATGTATGTGGAAGCGCCTGGCGGTGGCACAGAACTCATCGGCAATCGCATTCTGGAATTACCCGAGAATCTCGAGTTGACCGAGATGCGTGATGACCGCTCCGGTTTCATGGCCTACGTGCCCACCGGCAGCGTGGCGGCTGGTGAGCAACTGGTTGCTAGCGGCAGCTGTCGCACCTGTCATGGGGATGATCTGCGAGGTCTTGGCCCGGTGCCGGGGCTGGCCGGTCGCTCGCCAAGTTATATCGCACGCCAGCTGTACGACCTGCAGGTGGGTAACCGCCGCGGCCTCTGGTCGCCGCTCATGCAGGAGGCTGTCGCCGGGCTTTCCCTGGAAAATATTGTTTCCCTCTCGGCATATCTGGCCTCGCTGGAACCCTAAACATGCCCAAGAAAGTGGTTGTCATTGGTGGTGGTCACAATGGCCTGGTGTGTGCTGCCTATCTGGCCCGGTCAGGCCTGGACGTGACGGTACTGGAAAAACGTGATGTGCTCGGCGGGGCCGCCGTTACCGAGGAATTTCATCCGGGTTATCGCAATTCGGTCTGTTCCTACACGGTCAGCCTGCTGCATCCTCAGGTCATCCGTGATCTCAACCTGCATCAGCATGGACTGAAAATCCTGCCGCGGCGGGTCAATAACTTCCTGCCCCTGCCCGAGGGTGACAGTTTTGCGGCGGTACCCGGCCAGCTGGCCAGTGAAGTGGCGCGCTACTCTGCCAGCGATGCCCGGGCGCTGGGCCAATATGACCAATTACTTGCTGCCGTGGTGCCGGTGATCAAGGACATCATGCTGATGACACCACCGGCCATCGATAATGCCGGCCTGGGTGATCTGCTCGGCCTGTTCAGGATGAGTCGCAAATTCAGCGCACTGGATCGTGCGCAGAAGCAGTTTCTGCTGACCCTGTTCGGGCGCAGCGCCGGGGAAATCCTGGATGACTTTTTCACGTCCAGCCCGATCAAGGCGCTGCTGGGCTTTGATGCCATCGTCGGCAATTATGTTTCGCCTTATACCCCGGGCAACGGTTACAACCTGCTGCATCACCTGGTCGGCGAAGTGAATGGCGAGCCGGGTCGCTGGGGACATGCCATTGGTGGCATGGGCGCCATCAGTGACGCCATTGCCGCCGAAGGCCGGAAACATGGCGTGCGTTTCCAGACCGGGACTGGCGTGGTTCGTATCCTCACCCATGGCGGTAAGGTGAGCGGAGTTGTCACGGCAGCCGGAGACACGTTTTCGGCCGATATCGTGGCCGCCAACGTCAGCCCCGTGCTGCTCTTCGGTCAGCTGCTGGACACCGCGGACGTGCCTGAGGCCGTCAGTGATCACATGCGGCAGTACAAATCGGGCAGCGGGGCGTTTCGCATGAACGTGGCCTTGCAGGGCTTGCCAGTGTATTCCGGCAGGCAGGTGCCGCACTGCCTGGAAGCCGGCATCATCATGGCGCCCGACCTGGGCTATATGGACAGGGCCTGGCACAGTGCCAAAGCCCGCGGCTGGTCAGAGCAGCCCGTGGTGGAAATGCTGATCCCCAGTCTTGTGGATGACTCCCTGGCCCCGCCCGGTGGACACGTGGCCAGCCTGTTCTGCCAGCACTTTTCGCCGGATCTGGGGGCACGCTGGGCGACGGACAAGGATCAGGCCGTGAAGGCCATACTGGCGGTAGTGGAGAGTTATTTTCCGGGTTTCCATGCCCTGATCGCCGGAATCCAGGTCCTGAGTCCGTGGGATCTGGAGCAGCAGTTCGGGCTGGTGCGTGGCGATATCTTCCATGGCCGTCTCAGCCTCGACCAGGTGTTTGCCGCTCGCCCCGGAATCGGCCTGGCGCAATATGCCATGCCGGTGGCAGGGTTGTACCTGTGCGGGTCCGGTGCTCACCCCGGTGGTGGCGTCACGGGCTTACCCGGGCGCAATGCTGCGCGGCGAATACTGGGTAAAGGCTGATTTCAGGCCAGGACCGGAACGCTGGGTATGGCGCCAACCTTATGCTGTTAACCGGTTTCCATGGGCAGATCAGGATCTGCCGTCCATTCTGACAGTGACCCGTCATAGACGGCCACATCCTCGAACCCCGCCGCCGTCAGGGCGAGGGCGTTGGCGCTGGCGGCAATGCCGCCGCCACAATAGGTAATGACCGTGTCGTCCTTGCTGATACCAGCACCCGTAATGCGGGCCTTGAGGGTATCGATGTCGTGATAGGCAAAGGTGTCGGTGTCGAGCAGGGACTCGCAATACAGGTGTTTGCTGCCGGGAATACGGCCCGGGCGGGCATACGCGACCTTCTCGCCGGTAAACAGGGGCAGGGGCAGGGAGTGAATCAGCACCGCATCCTGCGCTTCGCTGGCGGTTTTCACACGGGCCTTGTCCACCATCAGCTGTGGGCGGGGATTGATGGTGAACGTTTCCGGCACCGGCCAGGACGTGGTCTCCGAAGATGCCGGGCGTTTTTCCGCCTGCCACTTGCGCCAGCCGCCATTGAGCACCGCGGCATTGTCAAAACCGCAGGCGCGCAGCAGCCACCAGACTCTTGCTGCCCAGGCATGGTTGCCGCGGTCATAACAGACCACTGCCGTACCGTCGCCGATACCGCGCTTGAGAAAGGCTTCTGCCAGTTGTTCCGGCGCAGGCATCATCATGTTCAGGGAGGAGGTCTTGTCGGACAGTTCTTCGCCGGTACTGATATAAGCGCTGCCGGGAATATGGCTTTCCTGCCAGGTTGGCTCGCCAGAGGCAAAGGCGATACTGCCGTCTTCCCGGGTCTGCATGACCATGGCACAGTCTAAAATGCGCAGGGACGGATCCCCGAGGTGATTTTCCAGCCAGTCTGCCTCGACCAGGGGTGAAGGGATAGTGAGTGACATCGGGTGCTCCGTGAAATGCTGTCTGTTTCAGTTCAGACAGATGATAACCGGACGGGTTCCCAATGCCATACGCTGGATCAAGCCAAAAAAATGGCCAGACAATTGTCTGGCCATGAATGCTCTATGTCAGGAAAGAATAGTGATCAAAGTGCAGTGAGGAACAACCGCACTTGTCAGAGTGGGGCTTCGAACGGATCAGAGACTTCATCAACACAGGCGCGGATCACGCGACGCAGGTTCAGCTCGTTGTCCTGATGCGCGGAGATGTCCTCGGGGCTGATCAGGCCATCGCTGTTGGCATCAATACGGTCAAACAACACATAGGCGCGTTCGGCAAGGGCAGTACTGAGTTCCGCCAGGGTGATGTATCCGTCCAGATCAGTATCGACAGCATCAAAACGGTCCTCGACTTCATGCGGTCCTTCCCAGTCGGTGATGGTTTCACGGACGCAGGCGATGACTTCTTCACGCTCCGTGGTGTCTCCACGGGGGCCACGACGTGGCGGGCGACTGGCTTCTTCCTCACTCAGCAGGCCGTCACCATCAGCATCCCGGCGGTCGAATTGATCGTCGACCCGGGCCAGGCGGGCATCGAGAAATTCGTCCTCATCAACATAGCCGTCGCCGTCGCTGTCCAGGCGCTCGATCAGCAAGTTCGGATTGCCGCCGGGATGCCCCGGACGATGACGACCCCGACCGGCACCCGGCCCACGTCGTTGGTGGTCCTCAGCGCCGGCATGCTGTGGTGAAAAGCCGGGACCGCTGTCCTGGGCCTGGGCAACCGGCAACAGTGCGGTACCCACCAGTAGCGTGGTTCCCAGAATGATCAGTTTGTTCAGTTTCATGTGCCGTACTCCTGTACGTGTTAGTGCTCGATTGAAAGGGGGAATACCGGCCGGAGTATTCGCTTCACCCGTAACAACGAGCAGACTGAAGACTGGTTGACACGTCGCGCTGAAATTGTGAACTACTTCAAAGCGTGGATAGCGTGACTGACCGTTGTCGGCACTCCGCTGTGCGCGTTGCAATAGCCCGGTTGCCGGGTAGAATGACTGTTTCATTCCAACCCCACCTTAGTCCGGAGACTCTGGCATGTCGCTGCCCGAATCACAGCGTCGTGAAACCCTGCAGGCGCTGGGAATCGACTGTTATCTGCCCCGCGTGCAATTGCCGGGTGCGCCTGATTCCTCCCTTTATACCGTCTATACCGTCGTGACAGAACAGGTGACACAAGTGTCCGCCCCGGCTACGGCGCCAGCACAGGCGGACGCGGCGCAGGATCACAGGCCGGCACCTCCGGCGCCCTCAACTCGTGCCGAACGGGTCGCTGCGAAAGTGACGGAGAAGCCCGCGCAACCTGAACGTCCCCAATCACTGGAAAAGACACAGGAAAAG
>JBMTQX010000025.1:0-37974 GCA_049446715.1 Pseudohongiellaceae bacterium | reverse complement strand
ATAAGCAGGCCAGCACCTCACATCCACAATGGCTTCTTCAAACCCTGGCCACAGATTGGCCCGACCAGGCAGACACCATCCTTGCCAACAACAATCAGCAGGCGCCCATGGTTTTGCGAGTGAACCAGCAACGCATTTCCCGCCCTGATTACCTGGCACGGCTCGCGGCTGGAGGTATTCCAGGCGTTCCTGGCCAACACACCACGACGGCTATCGTCCTTGATGAGCCGGTGGATGTCAGCGCCCTGCCCGGTTTCGCGGACGGCCTGGTCAGTATTCAGGATGAAGCCTCACAACTGGCGGCCGCTTTGCTGCACCCCGCCGCCGGCGCCCGCGTGCTGGATGCCTGTGCCGCTCCTGGCGGTAAAACCTGTGCCCTGCTGGAACAGGCAGAAGCACTGGACCTGACCGCACTCGACAACAATGAAGCGCGTCTGGCCAGAGTACATGAAAACCTTAGCAGAAGCGGGCTACAGGCAACCGTGCTATGCGCCGATGCGGCTAAACTCGACCACTGGTGGAATGGCACCCCGTATGATGCCATCTTGCTGGATGCGCCCTGCTCCGGTACCGGTGTGATTCGTCGCCATCCCGATATCAAGGTTTTGCGGACACCCGAAGAGATTCTGGCGCTCGCGGCCTTGCAAGAGAGTCTGTTGAGCACCCTCTGGCAATGCCTGAAACCGGGCGGGCGCATGCTGTACGCTACCTGCTCGGTGCTTCGGGCCGAAAATGAATCCATTGTTTCCCGTTTTCTGGCCAGAACGCCCGATGCTGCTGCACCCCCAATGGCCATCGCAGGTGGTCTGGCCTGCCAGCCGGGTGTCCAGATGTTGCCTGGCATGGCCGGCACGGATGGCTTTTTCTATGCCCTGCTCCACAAAGCGGCCCACTGAGATCTTGTGACCCGCGCCCGGTTCCCTCGTTTCAGTCTTCCCCACAAGGGCATATAATGGCGCCGCAAGAAAGACACGAAGTCAGCGGGAGTTTGCGGTCACATGAAAATCATCATCCTCGGTGCCAACAAGGTCGGTGCCGCGCTGGCTGAAAATCTTGCAAAGGAAGCCAACGACATCACTGTCGTGGATCCCAATGCCACGCGCCTCAGGGAACTGAAAGACCGTCTCGACATCGCCACCGTGGAAGGCCAGGTTTCCTACCCCAACATCCTGGAAAATGCCGGGGCCCGTGATGCCGATATGCTTATCGCCATCACCGAAAGCGACGAGGTCAACCTGGTCGCCTGCCAGATTGCGTACTCCCTGTTTCGCACGCCAAAAAAGATTTGTCGCCTGCGTTCAAATTCATACGTGGCCGAAAAAAAACTGTTCTGTCCGGAAGGCATCCCTATTGATGTGGTGATCAGTCCGGAACAGGAAGTTTCCCACTACATCAAGAGCCTCATCGATCTACCGGGTTCCCTGCAGGTACTGGATTTTGCCGACGGCCTGGTGCAGCTCGTAGGCGTGAAAGCCACGCATGGCGGTCCGCTCGTCAACCAGGAGATTTCCGCCCTGCGTGAGCACATGCCTAATGTCGATACCCGTGTAGCTGCCATTTTCCGCAAAAACCGCCCCATCATGCCGGAAGGCTCCACGGTGATCGAGGAAGGTGATGAAGTGTTTTTCATCGCGGCCAAGGAGGACATTCGCGATGTCATGAGTGAAATGCGCAAGGTCGACCAGCCTTACAAGAAGATCATGATTGCCGGCGGCGGCAATATCGGCGAAAGGCTGGCAGCCTCCCTGGAGAAAAAGTACCGCACCAAAATTATTGAAATGGACTATGAGCGCTGCAAGGACCTGACCGAACGCCTGAAGTCGACCACGGTTCTCCATGGCGATGCCTCTAACCAGGAAATGCTGATTGGCGAAAGTATCGAGGACACCGATGTCTTTCTCGCCCTGACCAACAATGACGACGCCAACATCATGTCTTCCCTGCTGGCCAAGCGCATGGGCGCAGCCCGGGTCATGACCCTGATTGCTAATCCGGCGTATGTTGACCTTATCCAGAGCGGCGAAATCGACATAGCGATTTCACCGCAGCAAGCCACGATCGGCAGCCTGCTGACCCATATTCGCAAAGGCGATGTCGTCAACGTCTATTCCCTGCGCCGCGGGGCGGCTGAAGCAATGGAAGCCATTGCTCACGGGGACAAGAACACGTCCAAGGTCGTTGGCAAGCAGGTTGAGGATATCGCTTTGCCGGAAGGTACCACCATTGGTGCCGTGGTTCGCGACAACAAGGTGTTTATCGCCCATGATGATTTTGTGATCGAAACCGATGACCATGTCATCATGTTCCTGGTCGATAAAAAGCGCATCCCCGAGCTGGAGCGACTGTTCCAGGTGGGTCTCACCTTTTTCTGATGCCATCATGCCCGGGCTATTTTCACAAGCGGACCTCGTCATCAACCACGCCCTTTTGATCTTATGAACCTACCAGTCATTTTGCGCATCCTCGGTGTGCTGCTGATGCTGTTCAGCTTCACCCAGCTGCCCCCGCTGATCGTGTCCTGGTACTACCAGGATGGCGTGATGTACTCCTTCTTCACCACGTTTTTACTCACTCTGCTGAGCGGCTTTGTCTTGTGGGCACCGGTCATGACCAACCGGGAAGAATTACGGACCCGGGATTGTTTTCTGGTCGTGACCTTGTTCTGGACAGTTCTCGGCGCGTTCGGGAGTTTTCCCTTCATTTTCACAGCATCTCTGGACATGACCGTCACGGATGCCCTGTTCGAGTCAATTTCCGGGCTGACCACGACTGGCGCCACGGTCTTGTCCGGCCTCGACAGCCTGCCCCGATCCATTCTCTATTACCGGCAACAGCTGCAATGGCTGGGAGGACTCGGCATCATTGCCATCGCTGTGGCCATTCTGCCTATGCTTGGCATAGGTGGTATGCAGCTCTATCGAGCCGAAAGCCCGGGGCCGATCAAGGACAACAAATTGCTGCCTCGGGTGACAGAAACGGCCAAGGCCCTGCTGTTCCTTTACATCACCCTGACCATGTTGTGCGCTTTGGCGTATTACTTTGCAGGAATGACGCTTTTCGACGCCATTGGCCACAGTTTCGCGACAGTTGCGATCGGCGGCTTTTCAACCCATGACAGCAGTATCGGCTTTTTCGACCATACCGGCATTGAGATCATTGCCACGATTTTCATGTTTATCTCAGGCATCAATTTTGCCCTACATTTCTTTGCCTGGGAGCATAAAAGCGTCAAACACTACTTCAAGGATGCCGAGTTTGTGTTTTATTCCGGCATGCTCGGCCTGATTTCCCTGATCACCATTGTTTTCCTCTATTTCTCCAATACCTATACGCTGACTGAAGCCATTCCCAAAGGCCTGTTCGAAGTTGTTTCCATCACCACCACCACCGGATTTTCCACGGCAGACTTCAGTGCCTGGCCGACGTTCCTACCATTCCTGCTGTTTTACATGGCTATCATCGGCGCCTGCGCAGGCTCCACCGGCGGCGGCATGAAGGTCATCCGCATTGTCCTCATCGTTAAACAGGGATTTCGTGAAATCGAACGACTCATCCATCCCAATGCCGTGATTCCGATCAAGCTCGGCAGTCGCCGGGTCCCGGACCGCGTCATCGAATCGGTATGGGGATTCTTCTCTGTGTATGTGATGGCTTACATGGTCATGCTGCTGGCTTTGTTGGCCGTGGATCTGGACATCACGACAGCATTCACGGCAGTTGGCGCAAGCATCAACAACCTGGGCCCGGGCCTCGGGGACGTCACGGAAACCTACGGCAATATTCCCGACGCCGCCAAGTGGATTCTCTGTCTGGGCATGCTGCTCGGACGACTCGAAGTGTTTACGCTGTTGGTTATTCTGACGCCGAGTTTCTGGCGCAACTGATTCACAACCTTGGTGCTTGGCTGCCCTGGCTCTTCCTGATTTCAGCGAGCAGCAAATCCCAGGCGTTCTCAACCTCCAATGCTGCCATGCAGGAAGACAGCATTTTCTTTTCTCCCGCATAATCACAGTAACGCTTGTAACAGGGCGCGCAAGTGAATGGCGGGTCGGAGGCAATAAGTTGTTGTTGATGCCGACCGGTCGTTCCAATCAGCTGGGCGCTTGTCGGTCCGTACAGGGTAACTGCCGGCGTGCCGATCATGGCTGTTAAATGCGCCAGGCCAGTATCACAATTGATTGCGCCGGCAGCACGCTGGATCAGGCCACCCAGTGCCGAGAGCGAGAGGCGTGGTAGTGCCATGGCGTTCTCATGTTCACTGGCCAGTTTTTTTCCGCGCAGCAGTTCGGCCTGACTGCCGCCGGGCAGCACAACCTGGTAACCGGCTGCTTCTGCCTTGTCGATTAGTGCATGCCAATGCGACTCCGGCCACAGCTTGGTCGACCAGCTGGCATTATGCACTAACACGATATACGGCTCCGTAATGGCGATATCAGGCGCGGCAAAGGCATCTTCAAGCAATCCATATTGCGGCGCTGTTTCCGGCAACGTATAACCCATCGCTGCTGCAAACAGGGCGCGCTGCCTGGTGATGGCATGCAGGCTGGTATTAATTTTATATCGGTATTTATAGGCCCAATGGGCTGGCCTTTCCGCAACACTTGTCTTGTCCATACCATGCACAGGCCCTTTGCGCAGAAAACTGATGAAACTGCTCTTTATGTTGTTTTGCGCATCGATGACAAGATCGTAATTCGCGTGGTTGAGTTGCCGGTAAAAATTCGAAAATTCTTTTTTGCGAAAACTCGCTCCGAATTGTTTTCGCCAGCGGCGATGAGCACTCTTGAAAACATGTCTGACCGCCGGATGCCAGGACGGCACCTCGGCAAAAGATTCATCCACTACCCAGTCAAAAGTCACACCCGGATTCTGTGCAACTGCATCGGTCAGTGCCGGCAGTGCATGCATCAGATCCCCCATGGAGGTCAGCTTGATGATTAGTACACGTTCGATAGAAATGGGAAATCCTCAGGTCTCACCAGGTGCTCTTACCTGTTGAACAGGAACATGGTGCCGGTATAAATCAGATAATGAAAAATTGTGGTGCACTTTTACGAAAACAGTTTTTTCAGTTTGGCCGTCCAGCCATGTCGGCGGCCATGCTTGTTAGCGGCTTTGTCGTCTTCCACAAAATTGATTTGAATCGATTGCCTGCTGCCTTCAAAAGCTGGATACCCATGCCAGCAATTATCCGTCACCTTGAAGGCAATCATGGCGCCGGCTTCCGGGGCTACCTCGGCGACATAGTCTTCCATGTTTTCACTACGCAGAATTCTCAGCTTGCCGGTGTCTGCTTCCCAGGCCGGGTTGAAGTAAATCAGTACGGTGGCCATCTTGGACTTGGAGTCGGTGTGAATGCGCCCATCCTTGGCCCGGCTGACACCGCGCAACGTAATGACCATGGGCCGGTCGCGCAGATCAATATCCAGTTTGTCCGATATCAGTTCCCGAAATTCGCTGTTATTCAGTTCCTCAAGCAGGGCACTGAAACGGGGGCCGGGATTTACTTCACTCAGGGCAAAACTGCCACCGGCGGCAATCGCAGGAAAATCTTCGAGCACGCCCTGCACATGCTCCATGCTGACAGAACGATCGACAATAAAGTGAGGGTAGGGCGCTTGCAGGGTAGGGGCTGCCGAAACGGCCTGGAGATCTAGTATCGCACTCATGGTGTGGCTCAAATGTCTTTTGTGAAATTATTCCGTGATCGGTTCCGGCATTCAATAGCGGGACCAGGCACGATTGTTATGTATCCAGACTGGGTCAATACGGTCGCAGCTCACGGGGAGGGACCCGGCGAAAGCGCTTGTACTCCCACTGGTACTGCGCAGGTGCCCGGTTCACGAGCTGCTCAATACTGTTGTTAAGAGCAGCCACCGACTCTTGTATATGCCTGGCATATATTTTTTCCGGTGCCGGCTCAAAGACAATTTTCCAGCCAGCACGACCATCCTGCTCAAGACGCTCCGCAAACCCCAGCACGGCCCTGGCGCCTGTTCTTTGCAGCAAACGGCTGACCAGGGTCATGGTCAGCACGGGTTTGCCAAAGAAGGGCGCAAACTCACCGCCACTGGCATCATCCGGTACCTGATCAGGCAAAATACCGACAATTTCGCCTCTTTTTAACGATTTTACCAGCGAGATGATGCCTTTAGCGTCTGTTGACACCATGTTGGCGCCGGCCCGACTGCGCGCCGCATAAATCAGCCGATCCAAGCGGGGGTCACGGGGAGCCTGATACAGCTGGCTGGTCTGGCCGCAGCCGCACTGGTTCAGGTATAACCCGAAAACTTCCCAGTTACCCAGATGCGGGGCAATGACTACCGTTCCCCGGCCAGCGGCCTGAGCCGCTTCAAGATTGGCCAAGCCTTCCACGGTTAAAATATGGTCCATGACCCGATCATTGGACCAAAGCCAGGCCGGGCCACCTTCCGTGATGGTCTGGCATGTATTGTAAATACTGTCCCTGCCTAGGAGCTGGCGCTCACTTTCAGGGAGATTTGGATAGCACAGCGCCAGGTTGGTTTGGGTGGTCTGCGCCATGCGCGAGCGAGTTTGCCAGCTGATCCAGCCCAGCCATCGCCCCCAGCGCCGTGCCGTGGCCAGCGAGCCCATGGCTGTCAGCCGCAGAAAGAAAATGAGCAGGGTGGTTTTCAAGAGCGCCTTGCCTTAAATCGGCAGTTTCCCTGCATTTTCACGACGTTCCCGCCATAACAGGGGTGAGTTTATTCTCGCTATCAAGGCCCGTTTTTAGCATAATGTCGCCTTTTTGGCCCAGCCGGGATTCTAGCGTACTTTTCACTTCCAGGAGCCATTTTTGAACACTTCGGCCCCCGTTGATGTGTCCACTTTTCAGGGACTTATCCTCGCCCTTCAGCAGTTTTGGGCTGACCATGGCTGCGTCATCATCCAGCCGCTGGACATTGAAGTCGGTGCCGGCACGTTTCATACCGCCACCTTCCTGCGCGCCATCGGCCCGGAAAGCTGGAACAGCGCCTATATTCAGCCCTGCCGGCGTCCGACCGACAGCCGTTACGGGGAAAACCCGATGCGCCTTCAACATTACTACCAGTTTCAGGTCATCCTCAAACCCTCACCGGCTAACATTCAGGATCTGTATCTAAAATCGCTGAAATACCTCGGTATTGATACCAAAGTGCACGATATCCGCTTTGTTGAGGATAACTGGGAATCACCGACTCTCGGCGCCTGGGGTCTGGGTTGGGAAGTTTGGCTCAATGGCATGGAGGTGACCCAGTTTACTTATTTCCAGCAGGTAGGCGGCCTCGAGTGTTACCCGGTCAGCGGGGAAATCACCTACGGCATCGAACGCATCGCCATGTACCTGCAGGGTGTGGACAGTATTTTCGACATTGTCTGGGCCAACACCCCCAACGGTAGGGTGACTTACGGCGATGTCTTTCACCAGAATGAAGTGGAGCAGTCTGCCTACAATTTCGAGCATGCCAACACCGAGCTGCTGTTTCGCCATTTTGATGAGGCCGAAGCCGAGTGCCAGGCCCTAATCGCGCAGCAGCTCGTCCTGCCCGCTTACGAAATGGTCCTGAAAGCCTCCCATACCTTTAACCTGCTCGATGCCCGTTCCGCCATTTCAGTCACCGAACGCCAGCGCTACATCCTCAGGGTTCGCACCATGGCCAGGGCCGTTGCCCGGGCCTACTATGATTCCCGTGCCCGGCTGGGTTTCCCGCTGGCTCCGAATGATCTGCGTCAGGCCAGCCTGGAGAAGTTCAATCATGAGTAGCCGTGACCTGTTGATTGAAATCGGCACCGAAGAACTGCCACCGGTAGCCCTGCCGCACCTGTCAAAGGCCTTTGAACAGGAAATTACCAGCGGCCTGACGAAAGCCCAGCTTGGTTTTGCCGGAACAACACGTTTTGCCTCGCCGCGTCGACTCGCGGTCATCGTCTCTGGTCTGCAGGAAACCCAGGAAGCAGCGAGTATCGAAAAGTTTGGCCCGGCGTTGCAGGCGGCTTTCGACAGTGACGGCAATCCCACCAAGGCGGCTGAAGGTTTTGCCCGCTCCTGTGGTGTAAGCGTCAGCGAGCTCAGTGAAAAGAGTGACGGCAAGGTGGCAAAGCTGTATTACCAGGCTGTCAGGGCAGGGGAGCCAGCCACCGCGCTGATTCCGGATATCGTCAACCAGGCACTGGCCAGCCTGCCCATTCCCAAGCGGATGCGCTGGGGGGCGTCCCTGGACGAGTTTGTGCGTCCGGTACATTGGGTGGTGCTGCTTTTTGGCAATGCTGTCGTACCCGCCACCATCATGGGCATCACCACTGGCAATGAAACCCGTGGTCACCGTTTTCATCATCCAGACGGTATCGTGCTCAACGCACCGGATGAGTATGCCAGCGCACTGGCCAATGATGGCTTTGTGATCGCCGATTTTGCCGCGCGCCAGGACAAGATCCGTGAACAGATTCAGCAGGAAGCTGACAAGCTATCGGCACACGTCGATATTGATGAAGCACTGCTGGCGGAAGTGACCGCGCTGGTGGAATGGCCCGTCGCGCTTACCGGTTCTTTCGATGACACTTTCCTTGCTGTGCCCAAGGAAGCGCTCGTGTCTTCCATGAAGAAACACCAGAAGTGTTTCACGCTGGAAGACTCGGACGGCAACATTCTGCCGCACTTCATTACCATCAGTAATCTGGCCAGTCAGGATCCTGCCAAGGTGGTTGCCGGCAATGAGCGCGTCATTCGTCCACGCCTTGCTGATGCCGCGTTCTTTTACGACCAGGACAAGAAACTGCCGTTGTCAGCACGCCAGGAAAAACTGAAAACGGTTGTCTTCGAACAGTCACTGGGCACGGTATATGACAAGTCACAACGGGTAGCGGCTCTTGCGACTTATATTGCTGCAGATCTGGGTTATGACCAGAGCCGGGCTGCCCGCGCCGCCGAACTGGCCAAGTGTGATTTGCTCACCGGCATGGTGGGCGAGTTCGCAGATTTGCAAGGTATCATGGGCAGTTATTATGCCAAACATGATGGCGAAGATGCGGAAGTTGCCACCGCCATCAACGAACAATATCTGCCACGATTTGCCGGTGACGGCCTGCCGCTTACCGATACCGGTATTGTCGTAGCCCTGGCCGAGCGACTGGACACCATTGTTGGCCTGTTTGGCATAGGTCAACCGCCAACCGGCTCCAAAGATCCTTACGCCCTGCGTCGCGCCGCACTGGGTATTTTGCGCATCATCGTCGAAAAGCAGCTGGATCTTGATCTAGCCACCTGTGTCGATAATGCCATCAGTCATTATGGTGACCTGCCCGAGCAGGAAAGGCTGGCACAAAAAGTTCTGGATTTCATTTTCGAGCGATTCCGTGCCTGGTATGCCGACGAAGGCATCAAGGCCAGCATCTTCCAGGCAGTTGATGCCGTGCGCTCGACCAAACCCTATGACTTCAACCTCCGGGTTCATGCCGTCAGGGAATTTACCGCCCTGAAACAGGCTGAAGCCCTTGCTGCAGCCAATAAACGTGTTTCCAACATACTGGCAAAACTCGATACACCGCCGGCCGCTGATATCGAGACGGCGCTTTTTACAGAAGCCGCCGAGCAGCAACTGGCCACCACACTGGATACACTGACCAGCGAAGTCGAACCCCTGCTGCAACAACGCCGTTACAGCGAGGCCCTGGCAGCCATGGCCAGTCTGCAGGGGCCGGTCTATACTTTTTTTGACGAAGTCATGGTGAACACGGATGACGACCGGGTTCGCAGCAATCGTCAGTCGCTCTTACAGAAGCTGCGTCAGCTATTCCTGCAGGTGGCCGACATCTCCCTGCTGCAAACGGCCTGAATAACTCGGCATGAACAAACCCCTGATCATTCTCGACCGGGATGGTGTCATCAACCACGATTCGGAGGATTACATCAAAAGTGAGGATGAGTGGTTTCCGCTCGCCGGCAGTATTGAAGCTATTGCGCAACTATCCCAGTCCGGCTTCACGGTGTGTGTGGCCACCAACCAGTCGGGGCTCGCACGCGGACTTTTCGATGAATTTACCCTGTCTCGTATGCATGAACTCATGCGTACCCTGGTAGAAGCCCAGGGTGGCACCATTGACGGTATTTTCTTTTGCCCGCACGGCCCGGATGACGGCTGTCATTGCCGAAAACCCAGGCCGGGTTTGCTCAACCAGATCGAGGAGCAGCTTCAGGTTGATGTCGCCGGTGCCTGGTTCATCGGTGACACGGAAAAGGATATCGATGCTGCACTGGCCAAGAACTGTAAACCCATCCTAGTGCTAACCGGCAAGGGATCTCTAACCCGCGACACCGTTGACCCGGCAAAGCTGGCCAATGTACCTGTATTCGATGATCTGTTTTCGGCGGCCGTGTTCGTCCTGGCAGAGCAGGGCGGCCACCCCGGCAGATCATCATGCAACTGATTCGTTCTCTCCTATTTTATTTTGGTTACTTCACGGTACTGGTGCCCCATGCGATGCTCTGTGTATTGTTGGGATTTTTCATACCGGTCGCCTGGCGTTATCCCTATTTTCTTCTCTGGAACGCCTTTGTTGTTTGGTGGCTCAAGGTAACCTGCGGCGTCCGGTACCAGATAACCGGCAAGGAAAATGTGCCACCTGGTACCTATGTCATGGTTGCCAACCATCAGAGTACCTGGGAGACGCTTTTTCTTTACTGGGAATTTCTGCCCATATGCGCCATCCTGAAAAAGGAGCTGTTGAATATTCCTTTCTTTGGCTGGGGACTGCGTCTGCTCAAACCCATTGCCATAGATCGCACCATGAAGAGCAAGGCGTTGCAGCAATTAAAGACACAGGGCAGGGCCAATCTCGATGCAGGTAGATCGGTACTTGTGTTTCCGGAGGGTACCCGGGTGGCACCAGGTGTGGAGAAACGCTATTCGGCTGGTGCTGCGGAACTGGCCATTGCAGCGGACAAACCCATTGTGCCGGTTGCCCATAATGCCGGTGAATTCTGGCCTGCACACAAATTGATCAAATACCCGGGCACCATTCAGGTGGTGATTGGCAAACCCATTTATCCTGATTCTAAAACAGCCCGGGAAATCACCCAGGAAGCTGAGGCATGGATACGCCAGAGCACAGGATCAGTCGAGCAGTAAGTTCATCGTTGTCTAGACGTCGAGGTTGGCGACATTCAGCGCGTTGGTTTCAATAAAGTCACGACGCGGCTCAACCTGATCGCCCATCAGGGTCGAAAACAACTGGTCGGCACCCATCGCATCCTCAATCGTCACCTGGGTCATGCGCCTGAACTGCGGGTCCATGGTGGTTTCCCAGAGCTGGTCAGGATTCATTTCGCCCAGTCCTTTGTAGCGCTGCAGATAGACCCCTTTCATGGCCTCTTTCATGAGCCAGTCCAGCGCCTGTTTAAAGTCACTTACCGGCTGGGTTTTGTCACCCCGCTTTACGAATGCGCCAGGCTCAAACAGGCCCGACAGGCTTTGCCCCAGACCAATGATGTTGCGGTATTCCTGTGACTTGAATAACTCGGGCCGCAGAGTCGTCTTGCGTGACACGCCATGGATAATTGATTTCACCATCGGCTCGTAGACTTTTTCCTCTTCGTCGTGGACAACACTGAATTCGTAGATTGCACCGGAGGTGCTGTTTGCAGCCACTGCTGCCTGCAGGTCATTGTTCCACTGTTGCACCTTGGCCTGCTCTGCCATGTCATCAAGGGTCAGTGGTGGCATGCTGATCAACTCTTCCAGGACTTCGCCCGGGTACTGGTGGGAAAGTCGCTTGATAATTGAACGAACGTTTCGGTAGTCAGTTACAATGGTCTCCAGCGCATTACTGCTGATACCAGGAGCGTCGGCATTGACATGAAGGCTGGCGCCCTCCAGGGCATTCTGTACCTGGTACTGGGCCAGCTCATCGTCATCTTTCAGATACTGCTCCTGCTTGCCTCTGCGTATTTTGTAAAGTGGCGGCTGGGCAATAAAGATATGGCCGCGTTCCACCAATTCGCGCATCTGGCGGAAGAAGAATGTCAGCAGCAGGGTACGGATATGGGAACCGTCAACATCCGCATCCGTCATGATGATGATGCTGTGATATCGCAGGGCTTCTGGATCAAATTCAGTCGACCCGATACCACAGCCCAGTGCCTTGATGAGGGTGCCAATTTCAGCGGAGCTGAGCATTTTGTCGAAACGGGCTTTTTCCACGTTCAGGATCTTGCCCTTGAGCGGCAAAATGGCCTGGTTCTTCCGGTTGCGCCCCTGTTTCGCAGAACCGCCGGCTGAATCACCCTCCACAATGTAGATTTCGGACAGGGCCGGATCCTTTTCCTGGCAATCCGCCAGTTTGCCCGGCAAACCGGCTACATCCAGGGCGCCTTTGCGACGGGTCATTTCACGCGCCTTGCGGGCTGCCTCGCGGGCACGGGCCGCATCCAGCATCTTGTTTACGATGGCCTTGGCTTCCTGCGGGTTTTCCAGCAGGAAGTCGGCAAACTGGCGTCCCATTTCCTGTTCGACCGCGGTTTTGACTTCAGAAGACACCAGTTTGTCCTTGGTCTGGGACGAGAATTTTGGGTCGGGAACTTTCACGGAAATGATCGCGGTTAGCCCCTCTCTGGCGTCATCCCCCGAAGTGGGTACTTCCTTACCTTTTTTGCTTTCCATTTCCTTGTCGATATAGCCCTTCAGGACACGCGTCAGCGCACCTCGAAAACCGGCCAGATGGGTGCCGCCATCCCGCTGCGGAATATTGTTGGTGTAGGCGTAGATATTTTCCTGGTAGCCATCATTCCACTGCAAGGCGACCTCGATGCCAATTTGGTCATGCTCGGAAGAGAAATGGAAAATCTTGTTGATCGGTGTGCGGTTCTGGTTGAGGTAATTCACGAAGGCTTCCAGGCCGCCATCGTACTTGAAGGTTTCAGTCTTGTCGGTGCGCTCATCCGTCAGCTCGATGGCAATACCCGCATTTAGGAAGGCCAGCTCGCGCAGTTTTTTCGCTAGGATGGCGTATTCGAATTCAATATTGTTGAAAGTGTCGACAGACGGCTTGAAATGACACTTGGTGCCAGTGATGTCGGTGTCGCCGGTGATCTTGAGTGGTTCTTCCGGAACGCCGTGATGGTAGGTCTGTTCATGTATCTTGCCACCACGCCAGATGGTTAACTTCAGGTAGGAGGAGAGGGCGTTGACCACGGAAACACCCACCCCGTGGAGACCACCACTGACCTTGTAGCTGTTGTCATCAAACTTACCCCCGGCATGCAGAACGGTCATGATGACTTCGGCGGCGGATACGCCTTCTTCGTGAATCTCGGTAGGTATGCCACGGCCATTGTCAGAAACGCTCACGGTTTCGTCGGCATGGATAATGACCTTGATCAGGTCGCAATGGCCTGCTAGGGCTTCGTCAATGGAATTGTCGACCAGCTCAAACACCATGTGGTGCAGCCCGGTGCCATCATCGGTGTCCCCAATGTACATACCTGGCCGTTTTCTGACCGCATCCAGGCCTTTGAGGACTTTGATACTGGACGAATCGTAGTTACCGCTCTCTGCCATCTGACACTATCCTGTCATAAACCCCGGGGTAAAAGCCTGCTACCAAAATGCCGCTCACTGTCACGCATCCGGCTTGGTAAGTGATTGATTTCTAATGTGCTAATTATATCAGCCAGGCACTAGTCTGGGGTAGTTTCAAGTGGGCATATCTTACCATGTTTCACGTGAAACACCTTGTATTCATTTGCGGCGAACCCGCTCTTCTCGACGGTCTGACGCAGTATTACAGCCTCCGTACCAGTGATGAAAATCTGCCCGCCCAGCTCGCGTAGCAACCGGCACACCTTCTCCCGATTATCTGTGTCCAGTTCGGCCGGCAGGTCATCAATGAGGTAAAGGCATTGCCGGCTTGTTTGCTGGGCCAACCAAGCGCCCTGTGCCAGCTTCATCGCACTGACCACCAGCTTTTGCTGGCCTCGGGACAAGATGTCGCAGGCGTTCTGGCCCCCGAGACGAATGCGCAGATCCGCGCGTTGCGGTCCTGGGGAAGTGTGCCCCAGCATACGGTCCCGCTCCAGGCTATGAATCAGCGCAGCTTCAATACTGTCGTCCTCACTCCAGCCACGGTAATAACGAAAGGTCAGATCATCCAGGGTAACCAGGCTGGCCAGCATGGTTTTCAGGTAAGGCAGGAATTCTGCCAGGTAGGACTGGCGCAGATGATCGATGGCCTCTGCGTGCCGAACAAACTCCTGTGTCCAGGGCGCCAGCTCGCTTTCTCCGACTTTGCGCTTCAACAAACTGTTGCGATGCTGCAGACAGCGTTTGAAGTCACGCCAGTGGTCATGAAAACCATGTTCCACGTGGAACACACCCCAGTCGATATACTGGCGCCGGGTTTTCGGTCCCCCTTCCAGCAGCCGGAATGCCTCGGCATTGAGCAGCTGCAGGGGCAGGTGGCGGGCCAGATCTGCCGCTGATGTTGCCTTGTTTCCCTGAACCTGCAGTCGGGGCGGTTCATCCAGGCTGCGACTGACGCCCAGCGACACCTGGCGTTCAAGCTCACCAAAAACGGCACAATCGCGTTCACCATGCTGAATCAGTGGGGTGTGTTGGGTATTGCGAAACGATCGGCTCAGGCCAAGAAAGTAAATGGCTTCGAGCAGACTGGACTTGCCGCTGCCGTTTTCGCCAGCGACCAGATTCACGCACGGACCTGGCTCCAGGGACTCCCGGGCCAGGTTGCGAAAGGTGTTGATACGGAGTTTGCGAATGCTGGCCATGCGTTACCAGGCTGGCCTGTTGGCTGATTCAGTCAGCGCTTATAGCCTCATTGGCATGACGACATAAATAGCACTGCTGTCATCCGAAGATTGCAGCAGGGCACTGCTGTTCGGGTCAGAGACGATGATCTGGACATTATCGGAATCCAGCACGTTTAGCACATCAACCAGGTAAATGACGTTAAAGCCGATTTCCAGGGGATCGCCCTTGTATTCGACCGGCACGGTTTCCTCGGCTTCTTCCTGTTCAGGGTTGTTGGCGATGATCTTGAGCTCATCATCAGAAAGGATCAGGCGAATCCCGCGGAATTTTTCATTCGACAGAATGGCGGTACGGTTAAGCGAGTCACGCAACTGCTCACGGCCGGCAATGACATTCTTGTCGCCCCCCTTGGGCAGCACGCGGTTGTAGTCGGGGAATTTGCCATCGACCAGCTTTGAGGTGAAGGTGAAGTTCGCCATCGTCACCCGGACATGATTGGCGCCTAAAACCACATTGATTTCTTCATCACCACCCTCGGACAACAGCCGGCCCAGCTCCAGCACGCCTTTGCGGGGAATGATGACCCCGTTGGTGCCAGAAACGCCGGATTTCAGGCTTTCGGTTTGCATGGCCAGCCGATGGCCATCTGTGGCTACGACTCGCAGGTAGTCAGCACTCACTTCGATGAGCATGCCGTTCAGGTAATAGCGGACATCCTGCTGCGCCATGGCAAAACTGGTGTTCTGCAGCATGCTTTTCAGCAAGCCTTTGGCCGCAGAAAACTGGAGGTTGCCGGACGACTCCTCAACGCCAGGGAAATCCGTGGCGGGCAATGTGGACAGCGAAAAACGGCTGCGGCCGGATTGCAGTTTCAGCTTGTCGTCAGCCAATTCAAACTTAAGCGTGGCACTGTCCGGCAGGGACTTGCAGATATCCATCAACTTCCTGGCGGGTACCGTGATCTCACCATCACTGGTGGCGGCATCCACAGTAACGCTACCTGTGAGTTCCACTTCCAGGTCTGTGCCAGTTAGCGACAGCGTATTCTTGTCGAGGACCAGCAGGACATTCGACAACACCGGCAGTGTCTGACGCCTTTCCACGACACCGGTAACCAGCTGCAGGGGTTTGATCAGAGCTTCACGGGATATTTCAAATTGCATGGCTGCTTATAATCCTTTCTTGTAGAGATATTTTAGCTGGAAAGAGAGCGTAACAGGTTCTTGTAGTCTTCATTGATGTCTGAGGATGACTTGCGCAAGTCATTTATCGTGCGACAGGCATGCAATACCGTCGTATGATCCCGGCCTCCATACATGCTGCCAATCTCGGGCAGACTGTGATTGGTCAGTTCCTTGGACAGACACATGGCCATCTGTCGCGGCCGGGCGACAGAACGGTTACGACGTTTCGAAATCATATCGGCCATCTTGATCTTGTAATACTCCGCCACGGTGCGCTGGATATTGTCCACACTAATCAGCTTGTTCTGAATAGCCAACAGGTCCTTCAGGGCTTCCTTGATGTGTGGAATCGTGATCTCGGAGCCCATGAATCGGGTATGGGCAACGACCTTTTTCAGTGCGCCTTCGAGTTCGCGCACATTGGAGCGCAGTTTTTGCGCCATGAACATGGCCTCTTCATTACCCAGGTAAACCTGCTCCTGGTTGGCCTTGTTGATCAGGATCGCCGCGCGCGTCTCCAGTTCCGGCGGCTCCACGGCTACTGACAGGCCCCAGCCAAAGCGGGATTTCAGGCGCTCCTCTAAGCCATTGATTTCGCTGTGGTATTTGTCGCAGGTCATGATGATCTGGCGACCGCTTTCAAAGATGGCATTGAAGGTGTGGAAAAACTCTTCCTGGGAACGCTCCTTGTTGGCAAAAAACTGGATATCGTCAATCAACAGGGCATCCACCGAGTGGTAATAGCGCTTGAATTCATTGATGGCATTCAGCTGCAGCGCAGAAACCATACTGCCGACAAAGGTCTGGGAGTGCAGGTAGACCACATTGGCGTTTGGGTCCTGTTCCAGCAAATGATTGCCAATCGCATGCATCAGATGGGTTTTACCCAGGCCAACACCGCCGTAGATAAACAGGGGATTGTAGGCGCCACCGGGATTATCAGCGACCTGCGCTGCGGCAGCCCTGGCGATCTGGTTGGATTTGCCTTCGATGAAGTTGTTAAAGGTATAGTTCGGGTTGAGCTCACCCTTGTAGCGACTCTTTTTATCGGCTCTGTCTTGAGCGTGACCAGAACGATCTGTGCCTGGTACTCGGCCACCAGCCACTCGCTGCTTTTGGCCTAGGCGCGCTTGCTTTTCTGAAGGCTTCACCGCCAGGGTACGAGAATTGAGAACTGGGCGGTTAGAAACAGGATTACAACCCTGGTTTGCCGGAATAACATCATCGGCCTGCCCGTGGTGATGTTCCGGTTCTAGGGCATTGGTCAGGTCCGCTGTGCTCATGGCCTGATCCATGGAGATATCCGCCGGCAACTTTTCCGCGCTGGCGATCTCGAGGATGACCCGGGGAGGCATGCCATCGGTATTTTCCGCGATGATGTCTTCAATACGCGCCAGGAAGTGGTCCTTCACCCATTCCAGAATGAAACGGTTGGGTGCCAGCAAATACAGGGTATTACTGCCATTGATGAAACGCAGGGGCCTGATCCAAGTATTAAATTGTTGGGAGGGAAGCTCGTTTTTCAGACAGTAAATGCACTTCTGCCATGTGGCAACAATCACGGTGTCGACGTCTCCGAATTTTTTATTATTAGGTGGTATTTTGCGCTCAATTCTACCGACAGCACCTTGTGTTATCCACACTACCCAGCGTTTTTTCCAGTTTTTTCGCTTTGATTTAAATGCTTATTTTTCAACATGTTATAATTATTTTGCTGGAATTTAAGGGGTGAAAAAAGCGGTATAAAAACCGGATTATTTTGTGTTCGCCTGTGTGCAAGCTGTGCATAACTTGTGGGCTTGGCGTGGGTGCTTTTACACCTCATCAAAGCGGTAATTTTTAGGCTGGCAGACGGTTGAAAACGACCGTGAACCGACGTCATGTAACAGGTCTGTCTGGCTGCTCTGAGGCAGGCCCCAGCGATATGACAGCGGCCCTGTCCTGGCGCGGCATATTCAAGTGCAACAAAATTGCAATATACGCACAAACCCATTAGAATTCGCATCCCTTTTTTGGGGCTCCTCCCGGCGATTCCACTGGCCTGCCGGGGTTCCTGACCAACCGCTTACGTGCCCAAGAAAATGCACGCTGGCTGTGTCCCGGGAACCTGATCCGGGCTGATAGGAACTGGTAGGAATAGGTAGGAATGGCTGTTGCCATATATAGGAACGGATGCGGATATATGCATACCAATATATGAAGCAAGAATAGCCAGAAATGGAGCAAAAAAGGCCTCGCCACGGCAAACACGTCAAGCCATGGCCAGGCCGTGAGCGAATACACGAGTACACATTGGGAATTTTCCGGGATTTGATATGAAAAGAACATTTCAGCCAAGCGTCATCAAGCGCAAAAGAACCCACGGGTTCCGCTCTCGTATGGCAACCAAAGGCGGCAGGCAGGTACTGAACCGCAGACGAGCCAAAGGCCGCGCCAGACTGTCCGCCTGATACGCTCTGCATGATACGTTGCGGACATGGTGACATGTCCGCCACCAGCTCTCCCCCGCCAGCAGGCAGGAAAGCAGGTGACAGGAGGAACAGTTGTCACTAGTCGATCAGCGCTTCCCCAAATCTTGCCGCCTGCTGGACTCCAAAGCCTATGAACAAGTATTTAGTAAACCCGATTTCCGGGTTTCCAATAAATATTTTCTGGTTCTTGGCTGCTGGACCACTCTGGACACCGCCCGGCTCGGCATTATTGTCGGCAAAAAGCACATTGCCAGGGCTAACCAGCGTAACCGGGTCAAACGTCTGGTCCGGGAAACTTTCAGGACGAACCGGGCAAATATGCCCTGCGCAGATCTGGTTGTACTGGCGCGGCATAAAGAGTTACAGGATCTGGAAAACAACGCATGCCATTCACTACTCCATGCCTTAATGGAAGAGATCACTAAAAAGAGACAGTAACCGCTGCTGAATCCCTGTCATGGTCAAATTGCTTTCCTGGTTCATTCGTTGCTACAAAAATCTGCTCAGCCCGCTGCTGGGTCCTCATTGCCGTTTTCATCCCTCCTGCTCGACCTATTTCCTCCAGGCCCTGGAAACCCATGGCGCCCTGCGCGGATCTGCACTGGGCATGAAACGCATCTGCCGTTGTCATCCATTATGTGAAGGCGGTATTGACCCCGTACCTGGCGCCTTGCCGTCATCGACCGATCACTAGGAATTCGCTGTTAATGGATATTAAAAGGAACCTGCTACTTGTTGCCCTCTCCATTGTCAGCTACCTGATGCTGCTGGCGTGGAATGAAGACTATCCTGCCGCGGGTGTCTCCGATGACACGATCAATGCACCGTCTGTCAGCATCACCGAACAGATTCCGGATGCCGCGCAGAGCACTGGCGAAACCACAGATGATTTGCCACAGATTCCCGTTGCCGGTGCCACCACCACAGAACAGCCGACTGCCGTAGCCCAGGCTGCTGCCCCGCAGAACCGCCTGATTACGGTCAGCACACCAAAACAACTGGTCACCATTGATCTGCTCGGTGGGGATATTGTGGAACTTTCATTGCCCGATTTTCCGGTTTCCCTGGAGACGCCAGATCAGCCTTTCCGTCTGCTGCGTCAGGATGCCGGCATGGTTTATGTCGCACAAAGCGGTCTTATCGGACGCAATGGTCCGGACGCCAGTGCCGATGGCAGGCCGCTGTACCAGAGCGCTGAGACCACTTATCAGGTCAGCGCTGACAATGCTTCAGTGGATCTGGTCTATACCACTGCTGCAGGAGTCAGCATCACCAAGCGCTTTGTGTTCAATGCCAGCGACTACCTGATTTCCGTGCAGTACCAGGTTGACAACCAGAGCGGTCAGCCCTTCCAGGCCAACATGTATGGCCAGATCAAGCGTGATGGCTCTTCCGACCCGAGTGAAAGCACCGGTTTCAAACTCAACACCTTCCTGGGCGCCGCAATAAACACCCCGGACGATCCCTATGTGAAGTTCGAACTGGAAGACATCGATGATGGCGTTGAATCTGTCGAACAGACCGGTGGCTGGATTGGGTTCTCCCAGCACTATTTCCTGGGTAGCTGGATACCGAATGGTGAAACCACCAATACCTACACCATGCGTCGCAACAATGCCGGTGAATACCTGATGACCTTTGTGAATCCGCCTGTCGTGATTGCGCCGGGCCAGACCGGCAGTATTGAAGCCGGTTTCTGGGCGGGCCCCAAGGACCAGTACCGCCTTGCCGAGATTGCGCCCAACCTGGAACTGACCATCGACTATGGCGTGTTCTATTTCATCGCCTCGCCGATTTTCTGGCTGCTTACCCAGATCAACAATGCCATTGGCAACTACGGCTTTTCCATCCTGCTGCTGACCCTGGTCATCAAGACCATCCTGTATCCGTTGTCAGCCAAAAGCCTTAAGTCCATGGCCAAGATGCGCAAGCTGGCGCCACGCATCAATGCCCTGAAAGAGAAGTGCGGCGACGACAAGCAGAAGTTCATGCAGGAGCAGATGGCTCTGTGGAAGAAAGAACAGGTCAATCCGTTTGGTGGCTGTTTGCCCATGCTGCTGCAAATGCCGGTATTTCTCGGTATCTACTGGGTACTCAATGAGAGTGTCGAGCTGCGCCAGGCTACCTGGATTCTGTGGTATGACGACCTGTCCCGCATGGATCCCTATTTCATCCTGCCAATCCTCATGGGCGCGGCTATGTTCGTGCAACAGTCCCTGACTCCCATGCAAACCGCAGATCCGGCGCAAGCCAAAATGATGAAGTTCATGCCGGTGATTTTCACGGTGTTTTTCCTGTGGTTCCCCGCGGGACTGGTGCTGTACTACACCGCTAATAGCGTACTGTCGATCCTGCAGCAGTGGATCATCACGCGCCAGATCGACAAAACCTACAAACCCAAGGGCACCTGATCGCACTGGTTTCTGGTATGGCCGCCGCTGCCGACACAATCTGTGCCGTTGCCACTCCCAGCGGCCGTGGTGGTATCAGTATCATTCGCCTGTCTGGCCAGCAATCAGTCGCAGTGGCTGAACAATTGCTGGGCTTCAAACCTTCGCCACGCCACGCACATTACGGCCCTTTTCATGGCCATAACGGTGATGTGATCGATACCGGTATCACCCTGTATTTTCCGGGTCCGGACTCTTTTACCGGGGAGGATGTTGTCGAGTTTCAGGGCCATGGCGGCCCTTTCATCATGGATATCCTGCTTCAGGAAATTCTGGGCCTCGGCCTGCGCCTGGCACGACCTGGTGAATTTTCAGAACGGGCTTTTCTCAATGACAAGATAGACCTGGCGCAAGCTGAGGCTATCGCTGATCTCATCGACAGCCAGTCCACGCAAGCAGCGCGTTTTGCCATGCGTTCACTGCAGGGGGAATTTTCTGCGCGCATCAATAGCCTGGTTGAGGCCATGATCGAACTGCGCAAATACGTTGAAGCCGCAATGGATTTTCCGGATGAGGATGTGGATTTTCTGGCCTCGGTTGAAGTCGCGGAGAAACTGGCTGACCTGGTAGTCCAGCTTGAAGATGTCCAGGCCCAGGCGCGACAGGGCCGCATCATGAAAGAAGGCCTAACAGTGGTGATTGCTGGGGAACCCAATGCAGGCAAATCCAGCCTGCTCAATGTTTTGGCAGGGCAGTCACGGGCTATCGTGACAGATGTCGCAGGCACGACACGCGATACCCTTCATGAACATATCAGTATTGACGGTATGCCACTGCATATCATCGACACGGCTGGACTGCACACGAGTGCTGATGTGGTCGAACAGGAAGGTATTCGCCGAGCCTGGCAGGAAATCCACAATGCAGATCTGGTGTTGCTGGTCATTGACTCATCACGTCATAACAACATCGAAACTTCTGCACTGTGGCAGGATATTACGCCACTGGTCGAATCCGGTAAGCCGCTGTTCCAGGTCTTCAATAAAACCGATCTGGTAACACGGTCATCAGACAACCCGGAGAATCAAAATCCGCTGCGCATCCTGCATGTCTCCGCCAAAACTGGTGCCGGTGTTACCGACTTGAAGCAGGCACTCAAGGAATTTGCCGGTTTGACCACGTCGGTGGAAGGCGGTTTCATCGCCCGCCGTCGGCATCTGGATGCGCTGGAAAAATCCCGCATCAACCTGGTGAATGCTGCGGCTGAGTTGGATAACACGACATCCGGTGAACTGGTTGCAGAAGAACTGAAGCTGGCGCACCTGGCACTGGAAAGCATCACGGGGCGCTTTTCAGCCGATGACCTGCTGGGGGAAATATTCACCAGCTTCTGTATTGGCAAGTAAGCCCACAGGCTGGTCACAAGTTTCGCACAGTCTCATACACGATCGGTAAATAGAGGCCCATGCTGTGGGGAAAACGGCTTTAACCTGTAACAAGCTGTGGGTAGTGCCGGGATGAAAAAACGGCCGGATTCAGGGTGTGTATAACAGGCGACCTTATCAAAGGCCTGTCCACGTGTTGCAGGCAGGTTCAAGGCCTGCAGTGCACAGGGTTAGCCGCGGTATAACCGCTTGTCCTGGTATGGAAAAACCTGGTTACTCACAGTTTCGGTAACCGCTAATAACAGTAATAACATTAAATATTCATTCTTCTTTCTATATACACATATATCTATAGATATTGATAAAACAAAACCAGTATCAGCCACTGAACAGGCTGATCAAACAAGGCGCTTCATTTTTCAGGTGAAATCTTTATACTTTTCGCCCCTTTTCCCTGCCACAGCAGGAAGCGCCGGTAAAACCGGGTAAACTGGACACCATGGGTAGACCACATAACAGTCAGCAGCAGTTTGATGTCATCGTTATCGGCGGCGGCCATGCCGGTACCGAAGCGGCGCTGGCGGCTGCACGCATGGGCGCCAAAACCTTGCTGGTTACCCACAATATCGACACCCTGGGACAGATGTCCTGCAACCCGGCGATTGGCGGAATCGGCAAGACCCACCTGGTGAAGGAAATCGACGCCCTCGGGGGAGTGATGGCCCTGGCAGCGGACCTAGCCGGTATTCATTTTCGGACTCTCAATGCCAGTAAGGGGCCAGCCGTTCGAGCCACCCGGGCCCAGGCCGACCGCGCCCTGTATAAAGCCGCCATTCGCCGTTTTCTGGAAAGCCAGGAAAACCTAAGTATTTTCCAGCAAGGGGTCGATGACCTGGTCATCGAAGGCGACTCGGTCAAGGGGATCGTGACGCAGATGGGACTGACGTTTTATGCCCCCCGCGTGATCCTGACAGCAGGCACATTCCTGGGCGGCAAAATCCACATTGGTCTAAAGAATCATGCCGGCGGTCGTGCCGGGGATCCGCCATCGATAGCGCTGGCGCAGCGACTGCGGGAGCTGCCCTTCAACGTGGGACGGCTGAAAACAGGCACGCCACCCCGCATCGATGCCGATACGGTGGATTTCAGCAAAATGACACCGCAACCCGGGGACACGCCAAGACCGGTGATGTCTTACCTGGGCGATCCGGCACAGCATCCCCAGCAGGTGCATTGTCATATCACCGCCACCAATGCCGTATGCCATGACATCATCCGGGCGGGCCTGGCGTTTTCACCCATGTACGCCGGAGAAATTGAAGGCGTGGGGCCACGGTACTGCCCCTCCATCGAGGATAAGGTGGTGCGCTTTGCCGACAAGGACAGCCACCAGATTTTTGTCGAGCCGGAAGGCCTGAACAGCCGGGAGCTTTATCCGAACGGTATCTCTACGAGCCTGCCCTATGAAACCCAGGAGCAGCTCATTGCCAATATTCCAGGCTTTGAACAGGCGCGTATTGTCAGGCCCGGGTATGCCATTGAGTACGATTACTTTGACCCGCGAGACCTCAAGCCCAGCCTGGAAACCCGCTTCATCAATGGCTTGTACTTTGCCGGCCAGATCAATGGCACGACCGGTTATGAAGAAGCCGGCGCCCAGGGCTTGTTGGCCGGGATCAATGCCGCCCTGGCGATCCGGGAACAGGATGCCTGGACACCGGGCCGAGACCAAGCCTATCTCGGCGTTCTGGTCGATGACCTGATTACCCAAGGTACCCAGGAACCGTACCGCATGTTTACCTCGCGTGCTGAATACCGGCTCATGCTACGCCAGGACAATGCCGATTTCCGGTTGACGGAAACCGGCCGCAAACTGGGGCTGGTCGATGATGCGCGCTGGGAAGCCTTTGTCACCAAGCAGGATCAGGTCGACACTGAAACCCGGCGCTTGGCTTCAACATGGGTCCAGCCTCAGGGACCTTTGGCTGATCGTATTAACCCCCTGCTTGAAAAGCCGCTGGCGCATGAATATGCCCTGGCCGATATCCTGGCTCGACCAAAAGTGAGTATCAGAGACCTGAATGACGCCTGCATGGCCACGGGGATGATGTCGGCATTGCCGCACCCGCTCGTCGCAGAGCAGGTTGAAATTCGCACGAAATATCAGGGTTATATCAATCGCCAGTACGACGAAATTGCGCGTATCAAGGTGCAGGAAAATACCGTCATCCCGGAAGATTTCGATTATGCCGGCATCTCCGGTCTGTCCAGCGAACTGCGCCAGAAACTGGGTCAGACCCGGCCAGACACAATAGCCCGCGCTGGTCGGATCCCAGGCATGACACCGGCGGCTATCTCGTTGTTGCTGGTTAACCTGAAGAAACACCAGCACCAGTCCGGCGCCCGCCAGAACAAAATAGCCTGATGACCAGCGCAAGCCATCTTGCCGATATGCTCGAGGCAGGCATCGGCCAGTTAGGACTTGCCATCAGTGCGCCCCGGCAACAACTCTTGCTGGATTACCTGGCCCTGCTGGACAAATGGAATGCCGCGTACAACCTATCCGGCATCAAGAATATCGATCAGATGCTGCCATATCATCTGCTGGATTCCCTGGCACTGGTGCCGTACATCGATGGACAGGTCATGGTGGATGTGGGCACAGGTGCGGGCTTGCCAGGCATACCATTGGCCATTTGTTATCCGGAAAAACGGTTTTTCCTGCTGGACAGCAACGGCAAGAAAACCCGGTTTTTGTTTCAGGTAAAAACCGAGCTGGGACTAGACAATGTGCAGCCGGTTCACGCGCGCGTAGAAAACTTCCAAAGCCCGGAACAAATTGATATTGTCCTCTGCCGGGCTTTTGCCGCCCTAGACCGTTTTGTGGCGTTCAGCGCAGACCTGATCAACCAGTCAGGCAAACTGCTGGCCATGAAAGGCCAGTTTCCCGACGCGGAGATCGCAGTTTTGCCACCGGGTTTCACCGTCACCGGCACCCGAGAGCTGACGGTCCCGGGCGTGGAAGGCAGCCGGCATCTGATAGAAATACGTCCGCAACCCGGGCAATGAAGCATTCGCCGTAAAACATGCAGTGAGACGTCAGACACGTACTCATTCGTAGCCCTTTAGGCAACAGGGCAGCCGTCAATGAAACCGCCGTAAACAGGCCGTTAACAGGAAGATTCGTGAGTCATATTTTTGCAGTGGCCAACCAGAAGGGCGGTGTCGGAAAAACCACGACCACGGTCAACCTGGCGGCATCCCTGGCCCGTATGCACCAGAAAGTCCTGCTGGTGGATCTGGATCCGCAGGGCAATGCGACCATGGGCAGCGGCGTTGAAAAAAATGCGGTGCAGGCCAGTGTGTATGATGTCCTGGTAAGCCAGACACCCATAGCCGATGTGGTCGTCACCGCAGAGGGCAGCGGTTTTCATATTCTGCCATCCAATGGTGATCTCACCGCGGCAGAAGTGGAGTTGCTCAATGTGGACGGGCGTGATCACCGGCTGCGTGACATGTTGCGCCAGACCGGCACCGAATACGATTACATCCTCATCGACTGTCCGCCGTCACTCAACATGCTGACCGTCAATGCCCTGGTTGCTGCGGACGGTGTCCTCATTCCCATGCAGTGTGAATACTATGCCCTGGAAGGGCTGTCGGCCCTGTCACAGACTGTTGAAGCCGTGGCGTCCGCGCTCAATCCCGCCCTGAAAATCGAGGGCATCGTTCGCACCATGCATGATCCGCGCAACAAGCTGACCCAGGAGGTCTCGGATCAGCTCACCGAATTTTTCGGGGACAAGGTCTATCGCACCATCATCCCCCGTAACGTGCGGCTGGCCGAAGCCCCGAGTTTCGGGGTTCCGGTTATCGTGTATGATAAAACCTCGCGTGGTGCACTGGCTTATATTGCGCTGGCAGGTGAAATCCTGAGGCGCCATGCTGATGGTAACAATCCTGCCGAGCCAGAAACCGGGATTGCGGATACGACGAAAATATCACCGGCGGCAGAGACACCAGAAGAGGGTGGGTCCGATTCCCCGGCTTCACCGACATTTGATCAGTAATTGGCTGTAAACACATGACAATCAAGAAACGAGGCTTGGGCAGGGGACTGGACGCCCTGCTGGGCGGCAACTCCCGCCCGGCGTCAGCGCCGGCAGAACCACAAGCGGAAGCAGTGAACCAGCCGGCCAGTGATCCTGTTGCTGAAAAAGCCCTAAGCCAGAACAACCTGCTGAAAAACCTGCCGGTGGAATTTATTCAGCCGGGTAAATACCAGCCGCGTCATGACATGCGCACAGAATCCTTGGAAGACCTGGCCAATTCCATCAAGTCCCAGGGTGTTATGCAGCCAATCGTGGTTCGCCCCGTCAACAGCAACAAATACGAGATCATCGCTGGTGAGCGCCGTTGGCGTGCCTGCCAGTTGGCCGGCCTGGACACGATTCCAGTCATCATCAAGGAAGTGCCGGACGAAGCCGCCGTGGCCATGGCCTTGATCGAGAACATCCAGCGAGAAAACCTCAATCCGATCGAAGAAGCCATGGCCCTGCAGCGCCTGATCGATGAATTTGATCTTACCCAGCAGGAAGCCGCCGAGGCTGTGGGCAAATCTCGCACCACGGTAACCAACCTGTTGCGCCTGATGTCCCTGAACACAGATGTGCGCCAGGCCCTGGAGCGCGGTGAGCTGGAAATGGGCCATGCCCGAGCCCTGCTGGCCTTACCGAACGAAAAACAGGCAGAAGCCGCCCGCAGCGTTATCAAAAAAAGCCTGTCGGTGCGCCAGACCGAGGCGCTGGTACGCCGCCTGATGTCCCAGACCAAGGCGAAATCGCCGGCGGACAGGATTGACCCGGATATCCGTCATCTCCAGGACAATTTGTCAGAAAAACTGGGAACCAGTGTCACGATTCAGCATTCTGCCAAGGGCAAGGGCAGGCTGATTCTGAACTACAACACGCTGGAGCAGCTCGAAGGCATTCTTGATCACATCAAATAAAATTGTTTTCCAGCATTAACAATCCCTGAAACGCACTAAAAATGGCACAATCCGGGCGGCAAATGTTGTTTGCAGTGCGGATATTCCCTATAATTCGCGGCCCTTGCAGGTGGTCTCTTAGAACGTCTCGGTACTGTGATTGGTAAATTATCAGTAGTAAAGATAGTGGCCCTGCAAACGGGGTTAGCTGCGGCAATGACTGCGGCTACTGGGCTGTTTTTGGGCTGGGTCGAGGCCAAATCCGTCGCAATCGGAGCATTGATTGCGATCATTCCCGGTGCCTATTTCGGGTACATGTTTTTTCGGGAAACCGGCTCGCGAACGATGAAAAGAACAATCAGGCGGGCCTATATCGCTGAAGTGGTGAAGTTGGTCATGATCGGGGCAGGCTTTGCCCTGACGTTCCGCTTCGTCAGCGCCTTCAACCCCCTGGCTTTGTTTTGCGGATTCGCGCTCGCGCACGGATTTGGCATTTATGCCATTGCAAAAGCACAGTCAGCGTTCAGGCAGGGACCTGGACATACCGGTTAACCCACCGGGGAAACACCATAGACTTGGGTGTACCAGGATGGCCTGGACGCCAGATTTTGTTTGTGAAAACAGGAACTTTGACAACCAATGGCTGCTGAAGAACACAGTGCAGGCGCACAGGGCGCCGAAGAACACGCTCCGCAATACGAAACCGGCGGCGAGTACATCCAGCATCACCTGGGCTTTCTGGTTTTTGGTCAGAAGGAGGATGGCCACTGGGGCTTTGCGCACTCAGAAGAGGAAGCCAAGGATATGGGCTTCTGGTCCATCAATGTAGACACCATGGGCATTTCCATCGTGCTAGGCCTGATTTTCCTCGCCCTGTTCAAGACGGTCAGCAAAAAAGCCACTTCAGGTGTCCCAGGTGGCCTGCAAAACGCCATCGAATTCATCATTGAAATGGTGCAGACCAACGTCAAGACCACCTTTCATGCCAAGAACGACTATATCGCCCCGATTTCCCTGACCATCTTCTGCTGGGTTTTTCTGATGAACCTAATGGACCTGGTGCCCGTCGATGTCATCCCCCTGATAGCCCAGACCATCGCCGGTGATTCCCACCTGTATTTCAAGGCCGTGCCGTCCACCGATGTCAACATCACCGCCGGCCTGGCGCTCAGCGTCTTCATCATGATCATTTATTACAGCATCAAGGTGAAAGGTGTTGGCGGCTTCCTGGGCGAACTGGCGTTTCACCCGTTCCCTAAGTGGGCCATGCCGCTGAACCTGGTGATGGAAGTGCCTGCGTTCCTGGCCAAGCCGGTATCACTGGCACTGCGACTGTTCGGCAACCTGTTCGCCGGTGAGGTGATCTTCCTGGTCATCGCCCTGCTGGGCTGGTACCAGTTGCCCTTACATTTTGCCTGGGCCGTATTCCATATTCTGGTGATCACACTGCAGGCCTACCTGTTCATGATGCTGACGATTGTGTATCTGAACCAGGCCCACAGTGATCATTGATAACCCAGAATATATTCAGCAAGACTTAGATAAGATAGCACTATCCATAACTGCATTATTAGTAACCGCAATAAAGCGAATTAGTTAAAACCTCGTAAAACCTGGAGATAAAAAATGGAAACAATCTACGCCTACACCCTGATTTCCGCTGCCCTGATTTTCGGTATCTGTGGTGCCGGTACAGCCATCGCCTTCGGTAACCTCGGCGGCAAGCTGATTGAAAGCTCAGCCCGTCAGCCGGAACTTGCCCCGCGCCTGCAGACCCAGTTCTTCCTGGTTGCTGGTTTCGTGGACGTAATTTCCATTATCGGTGTTGGTATGGCCATGCTGTTCATCTTCGCCGTACCGTTCCAGGTATAAACCAGGTCTAGCAAACGACAGCATCGAGTAAGCGCACTGTTGTTAACAAGCAGTGCGCATGAGTCGCACTGCAAACCTAGGTGAGAAAATTATGAATCTGAATGCAACCATCATCGGCCAAATCATCGCATTCTTCGTGTTTGCGTGGTTCTGCAAGAACTATGTCTGGCCGCCGATCGTGGCAGCACTGGATGAGCGTCAGAAAAAGATTGCTGACGGTCTAGAAGCTGCCGGTCGGGCGGAAAAAGACCTGGAACTTGCCCAGGAAAAAGCCGCTGAGCTGCTGAAAGAAGCGAAAGTGGATTCCGCCGCGATTCTGGAACAGGCCAACAAGCGTGCCTCCCAGATCCTGGATGAAGCCAAAGAGCAGGCCAGAACCGAAGGCCAGCGTTTGATCGCTGCTGCCCAGGCGGAAATCGAACAGGAAGTGGAGCGCGCCAAGGAGCACCTTCGTGCCCAGGTCGCCGGCATTGCCATTTCCGGTGCGGAGAAAATTCTGGAAGCCTCTGTTGATGAAAAGGCTCACGCGAGCCTCGTGGAGAAACTGGCCGCCAGCCTGTAATGAGTCCTTGCCGCTGACCTGGCAACAGGTGTCGGCAAGCCCATGACACACCGAGCAAACTTGTTCCGGAACACAAAGATAGCCTATGTCACAGAACACAACGATAGCCAGACCTTACGCCAAAGCCGCCTTTGAAGTGGCCCAGACGTCAGGCGACCTGACCAGGTGGGCCGATATGCTGCACGTGGTGGCCGCCGTCGTGACCACTTCCAAGGTTGCACAGTACCTGTCTTCACCGAGTCTTAGCGGTGAACAGCAGGCAGCGACTGTGGCCAGCCTGTGTGGTGATGAAATCGACGACCGCATGGTGAAATTTCTGGGTATCCTGGCAGACAACAAACGTCTGTCCCTGATGCCGGAAATCGTTGAGTTGTTTGATGTCCTGAAAGCCATCCAGGAAAAACGCGTGGATGTGGAAGTCGTCTCGGCTTATGCGCTCGATGAGGCTGCCGAAAACAAACTGAAAGAAGCATTGAAGAAACGCCTGCAGCGGGAAGTGTCCCTGAGCAGCCGTGTTGACCAGTCCCTGCTGGGCGGTCTCGTCCTGCGGGCCGACGACCTGGTCATCGACGGCTCCCTGCGAGGAAGATTAAACAAATTAGCCGAGGCAATGAATTCCTGAGGTTGCGATACCCGCAAACGACAAAGGAAAGAGTTGAGGAATAAAGCATGCAGCAACTGAACCCATCAGAAATAAGCGAAATTATCAAACAGCGCATTGAAAGCCTGGACGTGTCGGCACAGCCGAGCACGGAAGGCACGATCGTCAGCGTGTCGGACGGTATTATCCGTATTCACGGCCTGGCTGATGTCATGTACGGTGAAATGATCGAGTTCGAAGGCGGTGTCTATGGTATGGCACTGAACCTGGAGCGCGACTCCGTCGGTGCGGTAGTGCTGGGTGATTACCAGGGCCTGGCTGAAGGTCAGACTTGTCGCTGCACACAGCGTATTCTTGAAGTGCCCGTAGGCCCGGAACTGGAAGGCCGCGTGGTGGATGCCCTGGGTAACCCGATTGATGGCAAAGGCCCGATCAATGCCAAGATCACCGATGCGGTGGAAAAAGTGGCACCGGGTGTAATCGCCCGTCAGTCTGTATCCCAGCCGGTACAGACCGGTCTGAAAGCGGTTGACGCCATGGTGCCAATTGGTCGCGGCCAGCGTGAGCTGATCATCGGTGACCGCCAGGTCGGTAAAACGGCCGTCGCGGTTGACGCCATCATCAACCAGAAAGGCACCGGCGTAAAATGTATCTACGTTGCGGTTGGCCAAAAACAGTCTTCAATCGCCAGCGTTGTGCGTAAGCTCGAAGAACATGGTGCCATGGACCACACCATCGTTGTCGCTGCCGGCGCCTCCGACCCTGCGTCCATGCAGTTCCTGGCACCCTATGCCGGCTGTACCATGGGTGAGTACTACCGCGACCGCGGTCAGGACGCCCTGATCATTTATGACGACCTGACCAAACAGGCCTGGGCTTATCGCCAGATCTCTCTGTTGCTGCGTCGTCCGCCGGGTCGTGAAGCATACCCGGGAGATGTATTTTATTTGCACTCCCGTCTGCTGGAGCGTGCAGCGCGAGTAAACGCTGACTACGTTGAAAAATTCACCAACGGTGAAGTCAAAGGCCAGACCGGTTCCCTGACGGCTCTGCCGATCATTGAAACCCAGGCCGGTGACGTTTCCGCGTTCGTCCCGACCAACGTGATCTCCATCACCGACGGTCAGATCTTTCTGGAAACCTCCCTGTTCAACGCCGGTATTCGTCCTGCGATGAACGCGGGTTTGTCCGTATCCCGAGTCGGTGGTGCTGCCCAGACCAAGGCGATCAAGAAGCTCGGCGGTGGTATTCGTTTGGCCCTGGCCCAGTACCGTGAACTGGCGGCCTTCGCCCAGTTCGCTTCTGACCTCGATGAAGCCACCCGTGCCCAGCTGGAACACGGTCAGCGCGTCACCGAGCTGATGAAGCAGAAACAGTATTCACCGTTGTCCGTGGCAGAAATGGCCATCGTCATTTACGCCGCCAACTCCGGTTACCTGAAGGAGGTCGAACTGAACAAGATTGCCGACTTTGAAGCCGCGCTGCTGTCATTCGTCAACAGCGAATATGCCAGCCTGATGGAGCGCATCAACAAGTCCGGTGATTTCAGCGACGAGATCGAGGCCTCCTTCAAGGAAGCCATGGAAAAATTCGTTACTACCCAGACCTGGTAATCAGCAATGGCTTCCGGAAAAGAAATTCGCAACCAGATCGGGAGTATCCAGAATACTCAGAAGATCACTTCCGCCATGGAAATGGTGGCCGCGAGCAAGATGCGCAAGGCCCAGGATGCCATGGAAGTGGGCAAGCCGTACGCGACCAACATCCGCAACGTGGTCAGCCATATTTCCAATGCCAACCCGGAATACCAGCACATTTACATGGAGCAGCGTAAGGTCAAGAAAATTGGCTATATCGTGATTTCCACGGACCGCGGCCTGTGTGGCGGCCTGAACATCAACCTGTTCAAGGCGCTGGTCAACTCCATGAAAGCCTGGCATGACGAAGAGGGTGTGGAATCCGAAATCTGCGCCGTCGGCGGCAAGGCCGCCGGTTTCTTCAGCAACTCTGGCGGCAATGTCGTGGCCACAGTACGCGGCCTTGGCGAACGCCCGGCGGTGGAAGATGTCATCGGTGCCGTCAAGGTCATGCTGGACAAATATGTCAATGGTGATCTGGACAAGCTGTTCCTGGTGAGCAACGAATTCGTCAACACCATGACCCAGAAACCGACCATCGAACAGCTGCTGCCATTGCTGCCGGCGGAAGATCAGGAATTGAAACACCACTGGGATTACATCTATGAGCCCGATGCCAAGGGACTGCTGGATGCCCTGCTGGCCCGTTATATCGAATCCCAGGTGTACCAGGCTGTCGTTGAAAACAACGCCTGCGAACAGGCTTCGCGCATGATCGCGATGAAGAACGCCACCGACAACGCTGGTGAACTCATCAACGAACTGCAGCTGGTATACAACAAGGCGCGTCAGGCCGCCATTACCCAGGAGCTCTCCGAGATCGTGGGCGGTGCATCGGCTGTTTAACGCAAGCATTTACGTTATTGGATTATTTGAGAATATTAAGAGGAACCGGACATGAGTAGCGGTCGTATCGTTCAGATTATTGGTGCTGTTATCGACGTGGAGTTTCCACGGGAATCAGTACCCAAGGTGTATGACGCCCTGGCTGTCGACAACAGCGACATTACCCTGGAAGTCCAGCAGCAGCTGGGTGACGGCGTTGTACGCACTATCGCCCTGGGTTCCACTGAAGGTCTGCGTCGCGGCCTGAACGTGAGCGATACCGGCGCCCCGATTTCCGTGCCGGTGGGCAAGGAAACCCTGGGTCGCATCATGGACGTACTCGGCAACCCGATTGACGAGTGTGGCCCGATCGGCGAACAGGAACGCATGCCGATTCACCGCAAGGCCCCGTCCTACGACGAACAGGCCGGTTCCGAAGAACTGCTGGAAACCGGTATCAAGGTTATCGACCTGGTCTGTCCGTTCGCCAAAGGCGGTAAGGTTGGTCTGTTCGGTGGTGCCGGTGTCGGTAAGACCGTCAACATGATGGAACTGATCAACAACATCGCTACCGAGCACAGCGGTCTGTCTGTATTCACCGGTGTGGGTGAGCGAACTCGTGAAGGTAACGACTTCTACCACGAAATGCAGGAATCCGGCGTTGTTAACGTCAAGAAGTTCGATGATTCCAAGGTAGCGATGGTATACGGCCAGATGAACGAGCCCCCCGGTAACCGTCTGCGTGTGGCCCTGACCGGTCTGACCATGGCGGAAAAATTCCGCGATGAAGGCCGCGACGTACTGCTGTTTGTCGATAATATCTATCGTTACACGCTCGCGGGTACTGAAGTATCCGCACTGCTCGGCCGTATGCCGTCGGCCGTGGGTTACCAGCCGACACTGGCCGAGGAAATGGGCGCCCTGCAGGAACGTATTACTTCCACCAAGACGGGTTCCATTACCTCCATTCAGGCCGTATACGTGCCTGCGGACGACCTGACTGACCCGTCGCCTGCCACCACCTTCGCGCATTTGGATGCGACCGTGGTACTGTCCCGTGACATCGCCCAGCTGGGTATTTACCCGGCGATCGATCCGCTCGACTCCACGTCCCGCCAGCTCGACCCGCTGGTCATTGGCGCCGAGCATTACGAAGTGGCCCGTGGCGTACAGTCCATTCTGCAGCGCTACAAAGAACTGAAGGACATCATCGCGATTCTGGGTATGGACGAACTGTCTGAAGAAGACAAACTGGCCGTAAACCGCGCCCGTAAGATCGAGCGTTTCTTCTCCCAGCCGTTCACTGTTGCGGAAGTCTTCACCGGTTCACCGGGTAAATACGTGTCCCTGAAAGACACCATTGCCGGCTTCAAGGCCATCCTGGCGGGTGAGTACGATGACCTGCCCGAGCAGGCCTTCTACATGGTCGGCGGCATCGAAGAAGCCGTGGAAAAAGCGAAGAAACTGTAAATCAACGCTCATTCGGCAAGGTAACTGATTATGGCCATGACAATGCATTGCGATATCGCCAGCGCGGAAGAAAAGCTCTTCTCCGGTCGCGTGGAAATGCTCGTCGCCACAGGCACACTGGGCGATATGGGTATCTACCCGGGCCATGCGCCGCTGCTGACCGAACTCATTCCGGGCCCGGTACGTCTGGTCACTCAGAATGGTGAGGAGCAAGTTTACTACGTATCCGGCGGCTTTTTGGAAGTACAGCCTGGTACCGTGAACATTCTGGCGGATACTGCCACCCGCGCCCATGACGTCGATGAAGACGCCGCTATGCGCGCCCAGCAGGAAGCCGTTGATGTCATTTTGAAGCAGACCGGTGAAATGGACTATGCAGCCGCGGCTTCCCAGCTGGCCCAGGCGGCAGCCCAGATTAGGACGTTGCAGCAGCTGCGCAAGAAGACCCGCGGTTAATATCGTGTACATCCCTGAAAAGCCGGCAATAGCCGGCTTTTTTGTGCCTGTTATTGATTTGCGGCAGGAATCCGCCTCAGTGTTTGCCAGCCCTGTCTGCCACGGCAAAGGCAGTCTATAATTGGCGGCTTGTGTCAGCCAGACTCCGGATCCCCCTCGTTTTGAAACTCAATGTTGTCATTCTCGCCGCCGGCAAGGGCACCCGTATGAAATCCGTGCGACCCAAGGTGTTGCATAAACTGGCGGGCAAACCCATGCTTGTGCACGTCATGGATACGGCGCGTGCCCTGTCCTGTGAAAACATCCAGGTGGTAATTGGCTATGGGGCGGAAGCCGTTGAAGCCGAGTTGGCCGGGCAAGACACGCAGTTTGTGCTGCAAAAAGAGCAACTGGGCACAGCGCACGCCGTTCACCAGGCACTGGATAATCTTGATCACGACGCCGTGGTACTGGTGCTTTATGGTGATGTGCCACTGATTAAGGCAGAAACTCTGGAGGCCTTGCTGGGCGAAACAGATGCCAACACCATGGCGGTGCTGACCTGCGTTGTCGACAATCCAACCGGCCTAGGTCGAATTATTCGTGATGGCAGTGGTCAAATAACCCGGATTGTGGAGGAAAAAGACGCATCACCCGAACAAAAGGCCGTGCATGAGATCAATACCGGTTTCATGGCCATCCCGGTAGCGCGGCTAAAAACTTGGCTACCCCGGGTAGGGGCAAACAACGCCCAGAAAGAATATTACCTGACCGACCTGGTGGAACTGGCCCTGGCTGATGGTTGCCGTGTCGCCACCAGTGTCTGCACAGACCAGCAGGAGGTCACCGGTATCAATGATCGGGTGCAGTTGGCCTATCTGGAGAGGAAATACCAACACGATATGCACAAGCACCTGATGGAAAACGGTGTCACCCTGATTGATCCGACCCGGGTAGATATTCGGGGTGAAGTCGATATTGCCAGTGATGTAGAAATAGACGTCAACGTCATCCTTGAGGGGCGTGTCAGTATCGCGACCAATGTCCGTATCGGTGCCGGCTGTATACTGAAAAACTGCCAAATTGATGAGGGCACAGCACTGCATCCTTACACCGTGATTGAAGATGCCGTCATCGGTAAACACTGCCAGCTCGGGCCATTTGCCCGCATCAGACCGGGAACGGAACTGAAGGACAGAGCCAAACTCGGGAATTTTGTCGAAGTGAAAAAAGCGGTCATTGGTGAAGGCAGCAAGGTGAACCATCTGACTTATGTCGGGGATGCTGAACTCGGCAGAGACGTCAATGTCGGTGCCGGCACCATTACCTGCAACTATGACGGCGTCAACAAACACAAAACCATCATTGGCGATAATGTCTTCATAGGTTCCAATGCGGTGCTTGTGGCTCCGGTGACGCTGGAGACAGGCGCCTTCGTGGCCGCCGGCTCCACCATTACCAAAACCGTCCCCGGCAACAGCCTGGGCGTGGGGCGCAGCCGTCAGACGAACATTGATAGCTGGCAACGTCCCACCAAGAAATAGCATTCAATCCAGGAAGTCGGAAAATTATGTGCGGTATTGTCGGAGCAGTGGGACAACGAAACGTTACCGGAATTCTGGTGGAAGGCCTCAAGCGCCTGGAATACCGCGGATATGATTCTGCTGGCCTGGCGCTGATCAACCGCAAAGACAAGGGATTGTCCTCTGTCAAAACCGTTGGCAAGGTCAAGGCCCTGGAAGAGCGCCTGGCCGAAACCCCGCTCGATGGCGCCACCGGCATCGCCCATACCCGCTGGGCGACACATGGCAAACCTACCGAAAACAATGCTCACCCACATGTTTCCCATGACCGTATCGCCCTGGTGCATAACGGCATCATCGAAAACCACCTCACGCTCAAAGACGAGTTGAAGAAGAAGGGCTACAAGTTCATCACGGAAACCGATACAGAAGTGATCGTGCACCTGATCCACATGTTCCTGGTCGAGGAAGACATGACGTTTTTCGATGCCGTCACCCGGACCATCAGCCTGCTTGACGGCGCCTATGGTCTGGCGGTCATCGACAAGGAAGACCCCAAGCGCATCATTGTCGCCCGCAGCGGCAGTCCGTTGATCATTGGTGTTGGCATCGGCGAAAACTTCATCGCCTCTGACCCGGCTGCCCTGGGGCAAGTGACAGATCGTTTCATCTACCTGGAAGAAGGGGATATTGCGGATATCAAGGCCGGGCGCGTGAAGATTTACAATGGTGGTGAAAAAGTCACGCGGAAAACGGTGCGCCTGAACCAGAACATGGAAGATACCGTGAAAGGCGACTTTCGCCATTTCATGATGAAGGAAATTTTTGAACAGCCCAGCGTTTTGCGCAATACGCTGGCCGGCAAGCTCAGCAAGAGCCATGTCCTAGAAGAAGCTTTTGGCATCAACGCCAAGGCCATTTTCGACAAGACGAAGAGCGTACAAATCGTCGCCTGTGGTACCAGTTATCACGCCGGCATGATCGCCAAGTTCTGGTTTGAGAATATTGCCCGCATGCCGTGCTCTGTCGATATCGCCAGTGAATACCGCTACCGCAACATGCTGGTGCCGAAAGACTGCCTGTTTGTGACGATTTCCCAGTCCGGGGAAACAGCCGACACCCTGGCGGCCCTGCGTTATGCCAAGGAATCAGGTTACGTCGGCTGCATGACCATTTGCAATGTCGCCAACAGCTCCATTCAGCGTGAATCAGACTTTGCTATCATGACCCTGGCCGGGCGTGAAATCGGCGTAGCGTCAACGAAAGCCTTCACCACTCAACTGTCCATACTTACCCTGCTTTGCATCGTACTGGCCAGGCGCAACGGCCTGACCGAAGCCAATGAGCAGGAATTGGTGCATGACCTGCATGAACTGCCCGCCATCATCGTGAAAACCCTGGCCCTGGATGAACAGATTCGCCAGGTGTCCCTGGATTTTGCCGACAAACGCCACGCCCTGTTTCTTGGCCGTGGTGTGCAGTACCCGGTGTCCAAAGAAGGCGCGCTGAAACTGAAAGAGATTTCCTATATCCACGCCGAAGCCTATCCGGCCGGGGAACTCAAGCATGGTCCGTTGGCATTGGTCGATGACCAGATGCCGGTGATTGCGGTGGCCCCGAATGACGAACTCCTGGAAAAACTCAAATCCAATCTGCAGGAAGTCAGTGCCCGCGGCGGTCAGCTTTATGTCTTTGCCGACGCTGAATCCGGATTCATCAATGAAGAAGGCACCGATGTCATCAATGTGCCTCACTGTTCTGATTTTCTCGCCCCTATCGTCTATACCATTCCGCTCCAGTTGTTGTCCTATCACGTCGCGGTTATCAAGGGCACGGATATCGACCAACCGAGAAATCTGGCTAAGTCTGTCAC
>JBMTQX010000024.1:0-38176 GCA_049446715.1 Pseudohongiellaceae bacterium | reverse complement strand
ATTTACTCGAGGCCGGTTGAAGGAACGACCTGAAAGCTCTGGCAATGTATTGAAATGAGCAGCCACATCAAAGTCCTCGGCCTTGCTTTTGCTGTCCACAAATACGGTGTGCTTCCGCTTCTTCTTTTTGCCCTCATCGGCGCCCAAAAAATGGAGCGAGGATTGCATCTTGGCAATCTTATTGGCATCCTGCTGCCGCTGCATGCGAACATAGCTCAGATCTTGGCTCTTCATTATCCTGACGGCATCGGCGCCGATGGTTCCGTGTGAGCGCTCGGCACAACCGAGCGCCAGGGTGGCTATGAAATTTTCCGCTACACCGGCTTTGGCTGGCAGAGGGTCCACGGGACCGGTGTGCGCATTGATGTCGATCCGTACGGCATTCCCTGGATCGTCAATCACGATGACGATATTTTCCGCTTGATCAACGGCTACTGGGAGGAACTCCCGGGGCTCGCCAAGGATATCGGTGTCGGTGCCGATGGCTCTGTCTGGGTGATCGGTTCTGACCGCCGCGAAGGCGGGTATGGCATCTATCGCTGGGATGACTATGGCTGGACCCGGGTGCGCGGCAGTGCACGCCAGATCTCGGTAGGACCGGATGGCGAGCCCTGGGTGGTCAACCGCGACGGGGAAATTTACGTTCGCTGGTAAAACTTTCAACTTAACGACTTTCCGGCAGGACGAATTGAGAATTGGTGTTGAGTTTTAGAAGATTGCACCTGTTAGGCCTTTCAGGCGTGTTTTAATCGTAATTTCATGCAATACACCTATAGTGCGCGCTCGATGACCTGTCATTTACTACTTTAAAGGAAGAAACATAAAACTCCGTTCTGTGTTTTTAAACACAACCCTGATTGCCTCAGCCCTGTTTGGTGCATCCGCATTGCAGGCCCAGGAGATTGAAAACACCGGCAACATCTCTATTGGTGGCGTTGGATTCTTTCCCGACACCAAACATAACGTTGATGACGATATCTTTTTTGTCATCGGTGGTGAAATCCCGATTTCCGAACGCTGGTCAGTTGCTGCTGACTATTTTTCAGTGGATACCGACACCTAGGTGACCAATATTTCCAGCGATCTGGATTTTTAACGCCTTGGCCTGAACTACCACTTCAACCAGCTCAATGGCTGGCAACCATACCTGGGGTTCGGCATTGGCAACATGGATATCGACACGTCAGGCATCCTTTTTGACGAGGAAGAACAGACCATCGACTTGGGACTTGGTATCAAACGTCGTATCGGTGAGCACTGGATGCTTCGCGGTGACTACAAGATCGTCAACGGTGAAGACGTCCATGGTTTCGACAACCTGATTTCCGTCGGCGTGGCTTATGCCTTCGGCAAGCGCGACAGCATGTCGACAGCGCGTCCTGCTGCGACTTCACCGACCATGATGGACAGCGACGGTGACGGCGTCCCGGATTCCTCCGATGCCTGCGCCAACACCCCTGCCGGCGTCCAGGTCGATCGCCGCGGCTGTGAAATCGACAGCGACCGTGATGGCGTGGTGGATTCGCGTGACAACGGTCCGGACACCCCGGCCCCCCTGGCTGTAGACAACAACGGTTGCCCGATTCTGGAAACAGCCCAGCGTCGCCAGGAACTGCGCGTCAATTTTGAGTATGACAAGTCTGATATCCGTCCGCAGTACGACCGGGAAATCGCCGATTTCGCCGAATTCATGGAAACCTACAGCAACACCAACGTGGTGATTGAAGGTCATACCGACAACCGCGGTTCAGATGCCTACAACCAGGCCCTGTCCGAGCGTCGTGCCAATGCGGTGCGTGACGAACTGGTGAACGAGCATGATATTGCCAGTGATCGCGTGTCTACCGTGGGTTACGGTGAAAGCCGTCCGATTGACAGCAACAACACCGATACCGGTCGTGCCAACAACCGCCGCATTGAGGCTGTGATCAGCGTTGACGTGGAAGAGCAGCGTCGCCGTTAAGGTCAGGCCTGGCAAAAACCAGGCAAAAAAAAGCCCCGTCTTCACAGGGCTTTTTTGGGGCCTTTTCACCGCGCCTTGCTGCGCCGGATTCAATCCATTAACGCGCGCAGATCGGCGTCTACGGCGTCTGCCCACAACCGGTATCCGGCTTCACCGGGATGCAATCCATCACTCATGATACTTTCAGGGATGCTGCCGTCCGGCGCCAGGAAGAGCTGCCCGATGTCCTTGTAGAATACCTTTTCGCCATCATGCAGGCGGCTGATGATGTCATTGATCTCGGCAATCTGCGGGCGGAACGGGCTGTCCGGCGTGCTGCGCGGGAATACCGCCAGCAACAGGATTTTGGCGTCCGGAAAATGCTTTTGCAAAGACAACACCACGGCGCCTATGCCCTCGGCGATTTCACCGGCAATGTTGGCGCGGGTATTATTTGTGCCAATCATGAGCATAATGGCCTTGGGTGAGAAACCTTCCCCTTCACCATTTTCCAGGCGGTAAAGCACACCCTCAGTGGTGTCGCCTGCAATGCCGAAGTTGGCAATTTCCAGGTCACTCCAGTACTCATCCATTACCGGCTTGCCGGCAAAGCGACCGGTCTCGTTACGCCAGAAATCCGTGATCGAATCCCCCATGAACAACACATCGACATTACCCTGTGCCGCGCGCGCCTTGTTGGCTTCATGCTTGGCTTCAAAGCGCGGATTTAGCGCCGGAATGATGGCCGAATTCAGGGCCGGTCGCGGCGTGACCTGCAACAGGTATGGATACTCCTCAAAAACCGCACGCTCAGCCCGGCTGAGCCCGGCCATCAAACTGTCGAGGGAGGCCTGCGCCTGTTCAAGTTGTGCCTCTGTGGGCCGGGGCATGACGACAGCATCCGGCACTTCAGCCGGTTGCGGGCGGAACGGTTGCGCGCTCGCTGCAGTTACCGCGATAAGTGCCAGGCTGACAATGAGTGCCTGCCACATGGTTCTGGCAGGCCAGGGGTACGCGGAAAGGAAAGAAGTTCTGTTCATGTGTTTAATCCCATTGATGGTTGTAGTTTTACGGGCTTGATGTGAATTGGCCTACTGCACCAGTGAAAATGTTGACCCCGGCTCACCCAGGATCTGCAGGATGCAATCGCCCCAGGTTTCGGGAATGCTGTAGTTCAGGTCATTTTCGATCGCTATTTTGCCGAAGCCCCGAGTACACCAGAGTTTGACCTCGTCTATCCGGCCATCGACATCGACAAAGCCGACATTGTTGCGAAACAGTTTTACCGTCCAGTGGCCTTCATCATCCAGCATGCCGGGCACCGGGTATGCATCACCGCCTGCCTTGAGCTTCATGATTTCGTTGTACGCTGCCTCATAGGAACCAGCCAATTCATCATCATTGTCGAGAATCATGTTGTAAGTGGCTGCAGCTTCGCCAAACTGGGCATTCTTCACTTCCAGGCGGAACAGCTCCCGCAGTGCTGCCGTGATCATATCCTGCTGCAGGTAAATGGTGTTGTCGGTGTTGACAAGCGAATTCAATGCCAGGGCGCGTGAGAGATGACTGATCTGGTCAAACTCGGTGCCAACCTGCTGGTGGTAAAGAAAGCCGGCCATGTGAAGCAGGGCGATCTCCGCCTGGTTGCTGGCACCAAGGTCCAGCAGTCGCTGGTAGCCTTCCTGGGTGGCTTCCTGATCGCCTTCACGCACCTTGCCGTCAAAGAAACGGTAGCGGTTCACGAACTGCCGGCTTGGACCGGTATTGCGGCCTCCGGTTTTGAACGCAAATTTGTGCAACAATTTAGTGGCGACAACCTCTCCATCCACCGTTGCCGGGGTAAAGGTGCTGCTGTTCATGGCCTCAAGGGCCGCCGCCTCAAGCGACTCAGGTCCCAGGGCTGCAACCACGGCACTGTCGCGGGCTTTACCATCAGGGCCGATCATGGCGGCAACTACGACAAGGCCTTCCTTGTCATCCTTCAGTGCAGCCTCCGGGTAAACCGGTTCAACCATGGTCGCTGGTGATGCCGGAATAAAATTGCCGTCCTGTGCCATGACCACCTTGGCGCACAGGCAAAGCGCCAGCAGGAAGATTCGATACGGTGAGTGGGCGTGTTTTGCTGAAAGCATTGTTTGACTCCTGTGCTTTTTATTATGGATGTGTTGAACAGGGGGGCCAGTTGTACCGCAAAAGCCGATAACGCTCAACCGCTCTCTAGCGCCGCCTGGCTGGCATCAAATCTTGTGGCAAACACGCTTAAAAGACGACGTTATCTTCACTCTTGTCATCACTGCTGATCTGGTCAGCAGCCTTTGCTGCCGTCAGGTCCCTGGCCTGCAAAGGCGCGGCCTGTTCCGACTGTCCTTTCAGCATGGCGACCTGTTTGCTTAGGTTGATCACCCGCGAACACATGATGCGCGTGATGTTGAAGATGACATCCGAGTTGTTGCGGAAAAACTGTTTTGGCTCTTCGATATGAAAAAATTCGCAGTCAGTGGCGCAACGAATTGTGGCCGAACTGTCATTGTTGAGGAAATAGGCGATCTCGCCAAAGATGGCTCCCAGCTGGCTGATTTCAGTAATTTTGGCACCATTCATGATCACTTCGACGGCGCCCTGGGCAGGAAATAGACACCGTTTGGCTTCCTGCCCTGAACAATGATGATTTCGCCGGCCGGAAATTTCTGTTTCTGCATCAGGTCAAACGAGTCATTCATCCCGGCCTTCAACTTTCCTCCTTGATATTCAGTCCGCCGGCGTAATACGCAGTATGGCTCCGGGATCATGGTCCGTCAGGACATAAAGGCTGCCATCAGGACCCGGCTGCACGTCACGAATGCGCTGGTGCAGATCCATCAGCAACGGCTCCCGTGCCAGGGGCACGCCCTCATCACTGAACGTGATGCGCTGGACATGGCCGGTACGCGGAGTACGCCCCATGATCATGGCACCCACAAAGACATTACCCTGCCAGCGCGGAAACAAATCGGCGTGGTAAAAACTGATGCCGGATATGGCAATGGATGGAATCCAGTACATGAATGGCGCTTCCAGACCGGGCGCAGACGTCTGGTCACTGATGGCCACGCCGTCATAATCCAGGCCGAAGGTCACCAGAGGCCAGCCATAATTGCCACCGGCCCTGATGATGTTGATTTCATCTCCGCCCAGCGGTCCGTGTTCGTTCTCCCACAGTTCCCCGGTTGCAGGGTTCAGGGCCAGCCCCTGGGGGCTGCGCACACCGTAGGCAAAGATTTCGGGCAAGACATCGTCACGACCGGCAAAGGGATTATCGGCAGGTACGCTGCCATCATCATTTAGCCGTATCACCTTGCCGCCATGATCCATCAGGTCCTGCGCCCGGTATTCCTCCTGGCGCTCACCAATGGTCATGTAAAGTTTGCCGTCCTGCCCGAAGGCCATGCGCCCGCCGAAGTTGGTTGGCGAAGCACTCCACGAATTCGCGACGAAGATATCCTGCAGGCCAACCAGGGTGTTGGCATTGAGCATGGCGCGGGCAATGGCCGTGGTACTGCGGCTGCCATCTTCGTGGCCCTTGGCATAACTGAGGTAGACAGTGCGGTTGCGGGCAAAATCCGGATGCAGTTCAACATCCAGCAGACCACCCAGGACGGTGGTTTTGACCTGCGGTGTACCACTGACAGGCAAGGGATCCAGTGTGCCATTGCTGATCAGTCGCAGGCGTCCGGCCCGCTCGGTGACCAGCATGTCGCCATCCGGCAAAAAGGCGATGGCCCAGGGGTTCGACAGGCCGTCTGCGACCAGGTCGACACGAATACGGTATTCCGTGGTTTCATAGATTTGCGGAAATTCCGGCAGCGGTGGTGCGGCCGTAAAATCCTGTGCCCGCAATGACGGGACAACGGCGCACTGGGTCACCAGAAACATGACAAGCATCTTCAGGCGCATACGCCGCTCCCCTGTTGTGTCGTTATCGCTGCGCGTTACATTTTGCTGACAACAATCTGCCCACCCTTGATGACCAGGTCGACATTGAGCAGGTCAAACAGGTCCTCCAGCGGATTGCCATCGATGATGACCACATCAGCAGCCTTGCCCGGTTCCAGCGAACCGATTTCATCCTCCAGGAACACAGCCTTCGCCGTATTCTCGGTCATGATCTTGATGATGTCCTCTTCCGAGAACACCAGGAACAGGGTTTTGAGCTCATGCTTCAGGGTCTCACGGGGCGGGAAGGTGGTATCGGTACCAAACCCGTATGTCGCACCGGCGTTCCACAGCAGTCGGGCATTCACCGGCCCCTGGCCGACGCTCGGCAGGGTATTCCAGCTGTAGGGGTAGCCATCGCGGAAGATGGGTTGGTTATTCTCGTCAAAGAAAATGCCCAGTGTGCCCAGTGAAGACACCATGGGAATGCCGGTATCCGCTATCGCCTGGGCCTGCTCCTCGGAGAGCTGGCCGATATGGGGCGTGTGGACCAGGTGGTCCGGCCTGGCCTTGATGACCTCCATGGTATCGATCACGCCCACGGCATGCACAATGGCTTTCATGCCCAGACGGTGGGTTTCCTCCACCATCAGGGTCAGGCTTTCCACTTCAGGACCGTTGGGCGTCACTGTCACGACAGTCTTGGTATAGTCATAGCCGGCATCAGCCGCACTCTGCACAGCGCCGATCACCACTTCGTCAGGAATCTTGCCTGCCGGTTCGGTGGGACGATTGGGCGGACGGGAAACGTCGGTGCGCGCCGGATCTGTCGTGGGCTCGCCCGGCGGCAGGGAGTTAATGGGTACAAATGAACCGGCCAGCAGGCGCGGCCCGACCATTTCTCCGGCATTAATCATACGCCTGGCTTCCAGCAGCTGCGGGGCATCAATCGCTGACAATACCGTCGTAAAACCGGCCTCCAGGAAGGCCTGCATGCTGTCTGCTGCCTGGTTGGCCAGCCATTCATCCGGGTTGCCGCGCACGATGTGGCGGTGCCCTTCAATGAAACCCGGCATCACGGTTTTACCGCCGGCATCAATGACCATCGCATTCAGGGGCGCCACCACGTTGGCCCCCACTTCCAGGATACGACCGTCCTCGATGAGCACACTGCCCTGCTCGATGACATTGCCAGTGCCATCAATGATGCGGCCATTGGTGATATAGATCATCGAGTCATCGACGGGAATATTGACGGTTTCACTGTCATTGGTCACGACCGGCGCGGACTGCTCGGAGCAGGCGGCCAGGAAGAAGGCAGCAAAAACCAGGAGGGAGGCCATTTTATTCATGGAAGCGAACTCCTTAGGTATCGGGATGTTTTATCGTTGTTATAGTTATGGGGATTCAGAAAATACCACAAAACCGGAAGAAATAACCCCCCGGTTTTGTGTCGCGTTCTGATAGCTGCCCGGCAATGCCTGCGGTCGGCATTTTGGTTCAGCGTATGGGGAATCAGGCCAGGTCAGCGCGCAGGGAATCGGCGATGTTGGTCGGCAGTGCGACAGGTCCAATCCTGAAGCCTTCCAGGTCACAGCCAGCAAACAGGGTTGCCCCCGCCTTGGCAGCAGCGACCATGTCCGATGTCAGCTGAAAGCGCACGAAGTGCACGCTCGAGGTTTTGACATCATCTTCACGATCCATGTCTTCATCGGCAATGGCATACACCTTGTCGAAACCATCCACCTGCATCCAGATCAGGTCCTCGACATTTTTCAGTTCCTGCAAACGCAGGCGCCGCTCATCCACATGTTCATACTCGATCATGAAGGTGGCTTTCCAGTTATCGCCGTCGGGTATCAGCGGATTGTAGGCATCCAGTTCGTCCTGGATACCGGCGGCTTCGAACACCTTCTCGATGCGCAGCATTTCCTGGATCTGGTATTTCAGTGTCAGCGCATCTTCAAACAACAGGCGCGCATGGGGATCCAGCTGGAATTGGCGGTTTTTTTTATGGGCAAGTACTTTGGCCCGGAATTCAGTGCGCTGGACGGCATAATCTTCCAGGGACCAGAGATCGCCTCTGGTGAGTTTGCTCATGGGGACTCCTGAGAATGAATGAATTTACAGCCCGTATGCCAAACGCAACAGCGTCATGGGATGTTCGGGCTTCTCAACCTTCTCCGACAGGGCTGCAATATGCGTTGCCGCCATGGGGCAGTCGGAGATAAAGTGATCGGGGGCCTGCTGATCCACCTTCCTGACAACAGGCCGGGCAATCTTGACCGCAACATCATAGGACTCCTTTTTCACGGCGTAGGTGCCATCGTGACCGGAGCAACGTTCCTGGGCCACCACGGTTGTATCCGGCACCAGGTTCAGGATGTCGCGGGTTTTCAGACCGATATTCTGTACCCGAAGGTGGCAGGCAACCTGGTAGCTGATGTCGCCCAGGCCCTGTTTGAAATCGGTATTGAAGTCGCCTTCCTTGTGACGCAGAAACAGGTATTCGAAGGGATCAAAAAAGGCCTGCTTCACTTTCTGCACATCGGCGTCGTCCGGGAAGAGCAGCGGCAGCTCCTGCTTGTACATCAGTACGCAGGACGGAATCGGGGCAATGAGGTCATAACCCTCATCAACCAGTTTCGCCAGCACGGGAATATTCTTTTCCTTCAGCTCACGCACGGATTCCAGGTCTCCCAGTTCCAGTTTCGGCATGCCGCAGCACGCTTCTTTCGGCACCAGTTCTATTTGGATGCCGTTGTGCTGGTACACCTTGTAGAAATCCTCGCCGAGATGCGGCGAGTTGTAGTTGCCATAGCAGGTGGCGTAGAAAGCGACCTTGCCGGTAGTGCGCCCCACAGGCTTTGGCGTTACGGTTTTTGCGAAAGCCCCTACCTGCTTGCGCAGATTGTTGCGGTGATACGTGGGCACCGGGGCGGCATGATGCACACCCAGTGTGTTTTCCAGCACCTTGCGGAAAGCGCCATTGGCGTTGAGGGCATTCACGGTCACATCCACCAGCGGAATGGTGGCCATTCTGGCAACCGCATCCGTGCTGGTCAGGGTGCGGTCCCGTAAGGAGGCGCCATGTTTCCTGAAGTTGACAGCCTTGGCCCGTAACATGAGATGCGGGAAATCGATATTCCATTCATGGGGCGGCACGTAGGGACATTTGCTCATGTAGCACATGTCACACAAATAACAGTGATCGACGACTTTCCGGTAATCGGCCTTGTCGACCCCATCGACCTCCATCGTCTCGGATTCATCCACCAGGTCAAACAGGGTGGGAAAGGCATTGCACAGGCTGACGCAGCGACGACAGCCGTGACAAATGTCATAAACCCGTTCGAGCTCATCGTACAGCGACGCTTCTTCCCAGAAAGACTCGGACTGCCAGTCAACCGGATGGCGGGTAGGTGCCTCGAGGCTGCCTTCTCTGGGTCTTTCAGGTGTCGGTGAAACATCACTCATGATCGGATCCTGGCGTCAGTGACATACATTTCGGGAAGATGGCCGGCTTCTGCACGTCATTCCCGCTGTGACAAACATGGCAGGATGAAGACAGGAAGCCGGGCATCTGACCGGGCGACAGTTGTCACCCGGCTGGCAGCGTGTTAACTGTCCAGGGAGTCCAGGGCTTTCTGGAAACGATTGGCGTGACTGCGCTCGGCCTTGGCCAGGGTTTCAAACCAATCCGCGATTTCGTCAAAGCCTTCTTCACGGGCGGACTTGGCCATGCCTGGGTACATGTCGGTGTACTCATGGGTCTCACCGGCAACAGCGGCTTTCAGGTTGTCCGAGGTGCCACCGATGGGCAGGCCAGTGGCCGGATCGCCGACTTCTTCCAGATATTCCAGGTGACCATGGGCATGGCCGGTTTCACCTTCTGCGGTGGAGCGGAATACAGCTGCTACGTCGTTGTAGCCTTCCACGTCTGCCTTGGCAGCGAAGTACAGGTAACGACGGTTAGCCTGGGACTCACCGGCAAAAGCGTCTTTGAGGTTTTGTTCTGTTTTGGTACCTGCTAGAGACATGATTCACTCCTGATTGTTTATGTTGTTGATGATGCTTTGCTAAACGTGCGTGTGAAGCCCGTGACTTCATGAAGTCTGGTCGGCCTGAACACATTCGCGTGTGGGACCGCGATGCCTAACAGGATCAACTGTTATCGACTTGGTTGAGAATATATAGTCGGGCCACGCATCTGTCTAATCGTAATAGGAGATATACACTATTGTTTTTGCCTATTGAAAACCCTGACCTGATGACCAACCTTTGCTACCGAAAGGCGCCGCGGCAATACCCCGCGCAGTACTTGGCAATACCGGGTGGGGAGCATAAGATTGATCAAAGTCCTTTTAAAAGACTGCCCATCTGACAGGGGAAATTTCATGAGCCAATCACGCCAACTTCCAAAGACTCTCGCCCGCTTATCACGCCGAGGTCTGCTCGCTGCCGCCGGTGCGCTTGGTGGCGCCGCACTGCTGGGTCCGGTCAGGAGCTTTGCCCAGGCCGGTGCTCCCCTGCCCCTGAGCACACCGGGGCTGGACCATCTGGATGTCATTGTCGAGGATGTGGAAGCGACTTCCCGCTTTTACATGGGCCTGCTCAACACCCAGCTCTATGCCCAGGAATTCCGTGGCGGCCTGCGCTACTTTGTGCTGCTGGGCGAACTCGGCCCGGGCCGCGAGGTTGGCTATGTTGCCGTCGGTGCATCAGGCGGCCGTGGTACCTATATCGGTCACTTCTGTACCTCCGTGGACAATTACCGTCGTGAAACCGATGCCATCTGGGACACCCTGGCCGAACGTCTCAGCGCAGCCGGGCTGGGCGAATTTCCCGGCACGACCGGTTTCGGCGGACTGTTCGAGGACCCCGACGGCATCGAGATCCAGTTGTTGCCTGCACCGGACACCCTGGTCACCGTGGCACATCCCAGCGATCTAGTGGCCCACAACACCGGGCTGGTCACCCCCTACGGCCTGAAGTTCTGCAGTTTCAACGTCAGTGACCTGGATCGGGCGCTGAGCTACTACCGCATTCTCTATGGCCAGGAAAGCGGCCGCCAGGGCGACATGGCTTGGTTCGATTTTCCCCGCTCCGACACCCGCCTGATCATGCGTGAAATCGGCTACGGCTATGGCAAGGACACCGGCATCACGGCATTCGGCATCAAGACTGCGGCTTTTGACCGCAGCGAAGCCACAGACACCCTCACCAGTCTCGGTGCTAGCGTTCTGGATAACGCCGAGCTGCCTGGTGGCTTGCGTTTCGTTGATCCGGACGGCATTACCGTCGAACTGAACGCGGTGTGAACCAGCCCCGAATCTGACTAAATATTCATTTTCCCTTCGCAACATCCTGACGGGAGTTCTGGTCTAATGGGACACCGGTACTCTCAGTCGCAGGATGGTTTCAACACACCCCATGAAAACGTTTTTCAAGATCACCGCTTCCCTGGTCACCCTGGTATTTACCGTCGTACTGGTAGCCTTCATTTATATCCTGAATCTGGACCCGAATGATCACAAGCCCTGGCTTGCCGACAGGATACGTGCCAGCACCGGGCTGGATGTGGACTTCAACGGCAACATCGGCGTGTCGTTCTACCCGTGGGTGGGCGTCACCCTGGATGATGTGGTCGTGCACAATCCCGAAGGCTTCAGTGACAATCCACTGCTGCAGGCCGACCACGTCGCCCTGCGCGCCAAACTGGTCCCCCTGCTGAGCCAGGAATATGAAATCGACACCATTATCCTGACCGGTACCCGGGTGTACCTGGAAACCGATGCCGTCGGTCGGGCCAACTGGAATGCCGCCATGCCACCGGCTGATGACAGCACCGGCACAACAGATTCCGGTGCAGCCCTGAACAACCTGGTGATTGGCGGTGTGGATATCAGCAAGGCCGCCCTGGTGTATGACGATCGCTTCAACGGGGTCCGTTATGACATCGAGAACCTCAACGCTGCCATCGGCGAACTCATCTACGGTGAGCCCCTGGCCCTGACCCTGGGCCTGGACGCCAGCGCCTCGCAACCGGCCCTTGCCGCCAGCCTGAACCTGACCGGCACCATCCTGTATGACCTGGACAACGAGCGTTATGACCTTAATCCACTGTCACTGCGCGGCACCCTGCGCGGCGCCAACGTTCCGGGTGGCTCGGCAGACATAGCCATGGGGACTGCCGTGAGTGTCGACCTGGCCAGCGACACCATGACCCTGCGTGATTTCACCTTCAACGCCCTCGATGCCCAGGTCAATGCCAACATCAATGCCCGTGATATCACCGGTAATGCACCGCTCTACCAGGTCAATTTTGCTGCTGCCGGTAATGACCTGGCCGTACTGTTCCGGATTCTGGAGAACGAGGAACTCGTGCGCCAGATTACCTCCCTGGGCAGCCGCAGCTTTGCCGTCAGCGGCCTGGTGGAAGCCTCTCCCGCAGCGGGCAATGTCAGTATCACGAACCTGGATGCAGCATTACTGGATGCCACCATCACCGGCAATGTCCAGGCCAGCAACCTGCAATCGGGCAACCCGGTGCTGGTCGGCGCTCTCAATGCCTCCGGTCCGGACCTGCCGAGCCTGCTGGAAGTGGCCGGCCAGTTCCAGGGTGGGCGCGATTCCGAACTGGCCCGTTATGGCCGTGAACTGCAGCAGTCACCGGACCAGAGCTTCCTCGTGCGCACCGAGTTTGATGCCAACCTGCAAACCGGCAATATTGCCGTACCTGAACTTGAGATCCAGGCACTGGGTGCCACCATAACCGGCAATGTCACGGCGCGCAATGCCAACACGGAAACCCCTGTCCTGCAGGGACGCCTCAATGCCAGCGGTCCAGACCTGCCCCTGCTGATGCAGATTGCCGGCCAGATCACCGGTGGTCGTGACGCTGCCCTGAACACCTATGGTCGCCAGTTGCGCGGTGTCGGCAACAGGCGTTTTGCCGTCAATGCCCCGTTCGATATCAACATGGCCAACGGCAACATCGACATCAGCGGTCTTGATGCCAGTTTCCTGGGCTTCACCCTGAACGGCAACTTACAGGCGCGCAATTTCGAGACTGCCAACGGCACCATGAACGGTCGGCTGTCATTGACCGGGCGCGATTTTCGGGAAGTCCTCAACGCCATCGAACAACCGGACCTGGCGGAGGTTGTGCAATCGATGAGCCTGCAGATTGTGATCGACGGTGGCCGCAGCAACCTGGGTATCAACCCCATGAACCTGGACGTGGTACTGTCCGGTCCGCGCATTCCCAATGCGCCGGTTACCCTGGGCCTGAACAGTAATGCAGTCATCAACCTGGATAACGATTCACTCAACGTTGATGCCTTCAGCCTGGCCGGGCTCGGCCTGGCCCTGAGCGGTAACGTGCAGGTCAACAACCTACAAAACGATCCCGGTTTCAGCGGCCAGTTCAATCTGCCACCGTTAAACCTGCGCCGGTTCATGCAGCAGCTCAATCTGGCACTGCCGGCAACCACCGATAACAGCGTATTCCAGAACGTGGCGTTTAACTCCGCCTTCAGCGGTTCTGCCAGTAACCTCAGGCTGAACAACCTGGTCACGATACTGGACGACACCCGTATGGCCGGAAACGTCACCCTTGCCGGCCTGGACACAGCGCCGGCCTATGATCTCGACCTCGACATTACCGGCATCAACCTGGACCGCTACCTGGCACCCGCCACTGACTCACCCCAGGCTGCCGCCGCAGCGAATAAGGAACTGCCGCTGGAAACCCTGCGCAGCCTGAACATAAAGGGTAACGTACATGTGGAACAACTGACCTACAGCAACCTGAAACTACAAAACGTCACCCTGGGCCTCAATGCGTCCGATGGTGAACTGGCCCTGGCACCAATGACAGCTTCGCTGTACGAGGGCACCTACAACGGCGACATCCGCCTGGATGCCCGCAGCGACACACCGGTAGCCAGTGTTGACACCGCCCTGACCGGCATCAACCTGGCGCCCCTGCTGCGCGACTTCATGGATGCCACCTATGTCAGCGGCACCGGCAATATCCAGCTGGCCCTGACCGGACGCGGTGCCGATACCGCGACAATCAAACGCAACCTGAACGGCAACGGCTCCCTGGATCTGGAGGATGGCGTGCTGCAGGGCGTGGATGTCGGCGGTGTGCTGCGCCAGGTGGAAAGCATGATCCGTGAGCAGCGGGCACGCACCGTAGCACGTGGTGAAAGCACGCCATTTGATGCCTTCTCGGCCAACATCAACATCCAGAACGGCGTGGTGACCACCAACGACCTGCTGATTAAATCTTCCGGCTTTGATGTCAGCGGCCGCGGCACACTCGCCAACCTGACCAACGACAGCATCAACTTCAACCTGGTTGCTAATGTCGATGAAACACCAGCCAGTGATGAACAGTCCTACGACATAGGCGGCTATTCCCTGCCGATTGCCTGTACCGGCACGTTCACCAGTCCGACCTGTTTGCCTGATATTCAGGCCATCATGGTCAGTGCCATTCAGTCAGCGGTTCAGCGCGGCCTGACCAATCTGCTTGAGCGCGCCGCTGGTGGTCAGACCACCCAGCAGCAGAGCCCGCCGGTACAGGAAACTACCGACCCGGCTGCGGAGCGGCAACAACAGGAAGAGGCCCGTGACCCCCGCGAGGAACTGCTCAAGAAGGCCCTGGAAAACCTCTTCCAGTAGGGCTTTCATGTACACGGTCCACCAGACCGAAAACTGGTTGCCGGGTAAGTGCTCAGAATTGAGGCGGTGTTTCAGCCTTCCAGGTAACGCCCACGCACGATCACCTGCAGCGTGCATGAAGCATGCTCCAGGTCAGCCCAGTCACTTTCCGTGCTCAGGACGGCGATGGTAGCGGTTGGCAGGACCTTGCCATCATCGGGGACATTGATACTTTCGGTGAGATAAAACAGCAGGTCTTCGAGACCGGGGTTGTGCCCTACCACCAACAGACGCTGGCAAGCATCCGGAATCACGGCGATGGCATCCAGCAGTTCACTGACATCGGCCATGTACACCGACTCGTTCCAGGCAATCCTGCCGGTATCGAAGCCTGTTTCAGCGGCCACAGTTTCTGCGGTTTCGCGGGCGCGCTGGGCCGGTGAACTGAGTATCGAGTCGGGCACCAGCTCATGGCTTTCCAGCCACCTGCCGATACGGGCCGCTTCACGAAAGCCGCGTTTCTTGATCGGACGCTTGTAATCGGACAACGGCTGGCTCCAGTCGGATTTGCCATGCCGCAACAGGATGAGTTCTCTGGTCATTGCTGCCGGTGTGCTGATAAGGGTTGTCTTGGGTTGCATTTTGCCGGTGCCGGGTGGCACTGTCATTCATCCGGGTGTCCGGATATACTGGCTGACCCCGGAAAAACGCCTGTGCAGACAGCCGTTTACCAGAACATCAAAATCAACAGCCTTTCGGGTCGACCTGCAAAATTGCCAAAAGATTATCCGGGATTCCGGGTCTGAACACATTAACTATTACTCACTATTTCATTAAAAAAAGAGCTGCTCCTGAACCGGTAGCCCTGCTAACAAGAAGATCACAGTCTCAGCATCAAGCGAAATACGAGGTTATTGCCATGAAACGTTTCATCCTTTTCACCCTGGCCATGCTGTTTGGCACGGCAACCCTGGCCCAGGTGCCCTACCCATTTATCTCGACGCCCGTGGCCGACCTGAACGAGCCCTGGGCCATGGAGTTCCTGCCGGACGGTCGCCTGCTGGTTACTGAAAAAGGCGGCACCATCCAGCTGGTCACCCAGGACGGTCAGAAGACGGCCGTAGCCGGCGCCCCCGAAGTGGATTACTTCTTCCAGGGCGGTCTCGGCGATATCGTGCTGCACCCAGACTTTGAGAACAACAACACGGTTTACATCAGCTATGTGGAAGCCGGTGCCAATGAAACCCGTGGCGCGGTTGTCGCCCGCGGCACGCTGGACCTGAGCAAGCCTGCGGTGGAAAACCTGGAAGTGATCTGGCGTGCCTTCCCGAAAGTGGACGGCGGCCTGCACTTCAGCCACCGTATCGCCTTTGATGATGAAGGCTATATGTATGTCTCGGCCGGTGAACGCAACAAGTACGATCCTGCCCAGGATCTCAATGCCACGCTGGGCAAAATCGCGCGCCTGAACGATGACGGCACTCCCGCTGCCGGCAACCCGTTTGCCAGCCAGGGCGGTGTGGCCGCCGAAGTCTGGTCTTATGGCCACCGCAACCCACTCGGCATTGCCTTCGATACCCAGGGCAGACTCTGGAACGTCGAAATGGCGCCACGTGGTGGTGACGAACTGAACCTGGTCATTGCCGGTGAAAACTACGGTTACCCAATGGTATCCAACGGCAACCACTACACCGGTGAGATCATTCCGGACCACGACACCGACACCGAAGGCCTGTATGAAAAGCCCAAGGTCTGGTGGAACCCGGTCATCTCGCCATCCAGCCTGATGTTTTATACCGGCGATGCCTTCCCGGAATGGCGTGGCAATGCCTTTATTACCGGCCTATCATCCATGTCCATCGTGCGCATTGTCGTGAATGGGGACAACGCCGTGGAAGCCCAGCGCTTTGTCATGGGCCGCCGTATTCGCGGCATTGAACAGGGCCCGAATGGCAACCTGTGGATCATCGAGGACGGCCCCGAAGGTCGCCTAGTGAAACTCTCCCCAAGAGGTTGATCCCGAATAATAAAAACCCCGCTTGGCGGGGTTTTTTTATGCCCGAAGCATGGTCCTGACACCCGAATCGCTTTTCCTGAGGACAATCAGGTCATGGGCCAGCAGGTAGGCATCGGCGCGCAGACTGGCTTTTTGCGCGCCTCACCGGGTACCCTTGCCCAACCGGATCAAGACCCAACTCAAGGGCACCACAAGAAGAGGTCAGTATATGGAAAATTCCCGGCTCTCCCGCCGCAAACTCATGCAGTTTCTGGCCGGCTCTCCGCTGTTGACCAGCCTGCCCGTTTGGTCTGCTGAACGCCTTGATGACCGGGGCTACCTGGCGCCAGGTCCTGAACTTGCCGTGAATGTCTTTGACATGGAGAACGTGGCGCTGCGCAATCTCAACCAGGCGCACTGGACCTATATTTCACAAGGTGTGGATGATGAGTTGACCCTGCGTGCCAATCGCGAGGGATTTGCCCAACTGCACCTGCGCGCCAGGCGCCTGGTAGATGTCAGCATGGTCGATACGAGCACAACCCTGTTCGGACACCGGCTGGCATCTCCCGTGATGCTGGCGCCGATTGGCGGTATTGGCATGGCACACCCGGGCGGGGATATCGCGGTCGCTCGTGGCGCCGCCGCAAGCGGACACAAGATGATCATGTCGACAGCAGCCACGTTCGGTATCGAAGACGTCACCCAGGCTCGGGGTGAACCCGTGTGGTACCAGCTCTACCCCACAAATATCTGGGAAATCACCCAGGCCATGCTGCGGCGGGTAGAGGCTACCGGAACCGATGTGCTGTTCCTGACAGTGGACATCCCGGCCCGCAACCAGGATCGCATGCGTCGTTTCGATCGCAGCGATGCTGCCTGTACTTCCTGTCACGTGCCGGGTACTTCAATCGCGGACAAGGCCATGTTGCAGGGGATGACCATTCCCCCCAATGTCTTCAGGCTCAGTAATCCGGCCATGGACTGGGAGTTCGTTAAACGATTACGTGACAGCACCAACATGAAGCTCGTCATCAAGGGACTTACCCTGCCGGAAGATGCCGAACTCGCCCTGAATGTCGGTGTCGATGGCATCCATGTGTCCAACCACGGCGGGCGCGCGGATGAAAGCGGCTTTGCCACCATCGCTTCCCTGCCGGAAGTGGTCAGTGTTGTGAAAGGGAAAGTGCCAGTGATCATGGACGGCGGTATTCGCCGCGGTACCGATGTGCTTAAAGCACTGGCACTGGGAGCCGATGCCGTGTGTGTTGGCCGGCCCTACGCCTGGGGCCTGGCCGCTTTTGGCGAAGAAGGCGTTACCCGTGTCATGCAAATTCTCGACAGCGAGCTGGCCATCGCGATGCAACAGGCTGGCTGTCCGTCACTGCAGGACATCACCCGCAACGTGGTCAGGTAGCGCTGCCGGCAAGGTATGGCGTGATGGTCTCGATGGCCCGGGCGCCGACCTGCACCGGGTCGGTGTTCTGGATTACAGGGTCAAAAAGCTCCAGTGACAGCGCCCTGTCATAGCCCTTCTCTCGCAACTTCGCCACAATTTTACCCAGCGGCGCAATGCCCTCGCCGGGATATACACGATCCTTGAAAGCAGCAACTTCAACGTACGGAATGCCAGGCGTGTCCTGGAAATGCACATGGTGTACTTCTCCGGGATGAATCAGGTCCATGTCCTCGAACTTACTGGGCCCTGCCCAGAGGTGATACACATCTATCATGAATTTCAGGTTGGGATGATTGATGGTCCTGACCACGTCCAGTGACGTGCGCAGGTTATTGACCAGTGTCGACAGCCGGGTGAACTCCAGCATAAGGGAAACATTGTGGGGGCGGGCAATCTCGGCTGCCTCATGCAGGTTTTCATATACCTGGTCATAATCAGCCATGGTGTGCTTTGCACTGGCCGTGGAGGGTGCTACTAGGCGATCGGCACCCAGCGATTCTGCCAGGGCCACCTTCCATTTCAGGTCTTCCATGGCCTGCGCCCTGAAAGGCCCGTTTTCTTCCAGGTGCAACTGGTTTGTGGATGAAACTGCCCGGATACCGAGGTCGTCCATCAGTTTGCGCGCAGCACCTTCACCCCGGGTTTCTTCATACGCCCTGGCTGACACAAGATCAGGTTCAGCAGCCTGGATGCCGGCTTTGGCCCAGCCTTCCATCACGGTGCGAAAATCGAAACCTGACGAGGTTAGCCCATGCATGCAAACCAACATACCTGCCCCCTGGTCTCGGAATTCCCGTCAGTCATCGCAATCCTGCTCCGGTATATAACAGTGTCTGGTGATTTTGTTGGTGCCTGCAGGATTTTTCAAATCCCACAAATCAAAAGGGCCAGGTTAAACCCTTAAGGCTTGACCTGACCCTGTTGATCCCCCCTTTGGATCTGTTGGCGTACTACCTGCTTGCCTTCCTGCTTTTATCTTCCTGCCTTGAGCTGAGGACAAGTGCCTGCAGCGGGCTCTTAAAGAATGTCCCTGCCGAGCAGTCCCCGGGGCATTCTCTGGCCGGCATCCTGCACGTAAGCCGGGCCAATATCAGCGATGGAAGGTGTGCCACTGCCACGCATGGTAATCGCAAGTTCTCGATTGAGCAAATCCAGCACCCTTTCTACACCTGCCTGCCCGAAGGCCCCCAGCCCCCAGCAGTAGGGCCTGCCGATACCAACAGCAGAGGCGCCAAGCGCCAGGGCCTTGTAAACATCGGTGCCGCGACGAATACCACCGTCGATGATTACCGGGATTTTACCGTTCACAGCCTTGATCACTTCAGGCAGGCACTCGATGGTACCCCGACCTGTGTCAGTGGCACGGGCACCGTGGTTGGACAGAATGATGCCGTCGGCGCCGTACTGGACGGCCAGTGCGGCATCCGCCCCGACCTCGATACCTTTGATCAGAACCTTCATGTTCGTAATGTCTTTCATGCGCCCAATCACATCCCAGGTCAGCGCCGGGTTGACCAGCCCGACACCCTGCATGTCGAGACCATCAAATGCCGGCTTGTTATTGCCGGGATAATGACATTCCTCGCAGAAGCGGTCGTCTTCACGAGCCAGCACCTCAGAAGTTTCCGTGTTTCGGCCACCGGGCAGGTCCACGGTCAGACACACCGCTGAACATCCGGCATTTTCGGCGCGTCGAATCAGGGCCTCGGTGTATTCCCACTTGCTCGTGGAATACAACTGGAACCACAAGGGCATACCGTTGCGGGCAGCCATGACTTCTTCCACCGACTTGGAAGCCTGCGTGGACAGAATCTGGTGATGCCCTTTCGCGGCTGACGCCCTGGCCGAGGCAACATCGCCATCAGCATGGAATGCCCCCTGGCTGCCTACCGGAGACAGAAAAATGGGCGATTTCGCTTCGGCACCCAGCACGTTGACCGACATGTCAGTGGGACCACTGACATCCACCAGGCGGCGCGGCAGGATCTGGTAACGGGAAAAGCCTTCACGGTTAGCGCGCAACGTACCCTCATCATCGACGCCTGAAATCAGGTAGCCAAAATGAGCCGGTGGCACTTTCTCACGGGCAATGGCTTCCATCTCAAAGACATTGATGACTTGGTCAGGATTGGTCAGGCGCTCTCCCAGGGTTTCTTCAACTTCCTGGGCAAAGGCCGAATAGCTGGTCAATAGCGGACTGCCCGCCAGAAATTTGAGAAATTCGCGACGAATGGCGCGCTGTTTGATTTGGTGCGGGTTGCTGTCAGACATCTTACTCCCCCCGGTCAGCAGAAAAGAGCAGTGAGATTACCCAAAAGCCTTAGTTATTTGAAGCAGCAATTACACCAGGGCAACCTTGTTCAACCGGGACATATGATGTCTGCTGCCTGGCTGACTGCCAGAGCCTGAAGATTTACAGCCAGCAGCAACCAACCGCTGTATAGGCAACTGGCACTGACTTGCGTGTATTGAGGGGGCTTGAAAGGGCCGGTTTTCTGAAACGATGACTTGGGCAGTTTTTTCGCTTAACGAAAATTTTTTCGTTTGCAGAACTTTAAAACCCTAAAGGAAAATAAAGCTGGTAGACTGATTACAAAGCGCCTTTTGCACCAGATGGTCGTACCAGATGGTCGTACCAGATAAGAGAAAAGCCCGATTTCGCTTTTGACTCACTGTGACTTATGCTTTTCTCGCCGTAAACGAATGTTGCAATCCGCTTTACCGTGAGCATCAGGGTTGTGTTGTTCCTTCTGTCGTCATCGTCTTGTCTTCGATGACTGGTTCCAGGCTCTTTGTGGCTTACGGGAGAACTTTTCTGGTTAATCAGAAAAGGAAATTCTCTGTGAACCCATCGGGTCATGCTGTTATGGTAGTATACTAAAAAGAAAGTCCTCTTTTGAGACTAGTTTTAAAAAAAGACTGAAATACAAACGAGAAAGGTCCTGAAAGCAAGTGGCCTGTAGAAAAAACTGACCCATTACGACCAAAACATAAGACACCAATATGGCTGAACAACAACTCAAATGTTATGTCTCGCATGCCTCGGAATTCTTCAGTGAGCCCTGGTCCATGTTGATTCTCAGGGAATTCATGATTTTTGGCGGCACGCGTCGTTTCGAACAACTCTACAACGCCCTCGGCATTTCCCGCAACGTACTGACCAAGCGTCTGCGCCGCTTCGTGGAACTGGGCCTGATCAAGAAATCACCGATCTTTGCAAACAGTCGCCGCATGGAATACAAGCTGCGCCGCAAAGCCTGGGAGTTGTCTCCGGTCATGCTCGCTCTGCACGTCTGGGCAGAGCGCTGGGCCGATGATGGCTATGTCTCGGAGCTTGATTTTGTCGACAACATCTCCAACCTGCCGCTTGCCAAGGGTGCTGTGCGTTCGCAGGATGGTCGCGTGCTTGAGCCCGGCGAATTCAGCGTTATTGCCAAAACCGACAATGCGCGCCAATATTTCAAAAAGTATGCTACCAAGGCAGCGAAAGGTGACAGCGGGCAGAACGCCGACCTGGATGCCATGGACATAGCCAAACCGGAAAACGATTCGGCAAAAGAGGAAGAAGCAGCCTGACTAGCTGCAGACACTTTCCAGCAAGAATAAAAAAACGGGGCCTAAGCCCCGTTTTTTTTCGCTATTGAACTTAGAAGCTCATCTGCAGGGTCAACTGATAACGGCGACCCCATTCGTCATAGCCAAGACCGGAGTTGGTTTGTAAGCCAACGCGGTTGAAAGCACCCGAAATGATCGGCGGGTTATTGTCAAACGCATTGTTTACAGCCAGCGTGGCAAACCACTCACCAGCACCCATCATGGATTCGCCATCATAGCGGAATGACAGGTTGGTAAATGAGTAGGTCGGGATAGTGTTGTTATCCACTCCACACCTTCAACCCAGTTGGTGTTTACCTGCGTATCGCTGATATAACGCTGCTGCCAGGCCGCAGACCAGCGGGCCGACTGAGTCACGCAGGGTAGCGTTGGCAGTGATTTCCGGACGGGTTGAACCGCCGATCTGATCGATCGGAGCACCACCAGGCGGCTGGTTGAAACGGTCGATCAGGTAACCGCCCAACAGGCGCAGAGACAGGTTCTCAACTTCATTGTCGAACAGATTCAGCACCAAGTTGTAGGCAACCTCGAAGTCGATACCTTCGGCGTAGGACGTTGACAGGTTCGGGAACGGTGCGCCCACACCTACGACAATTCCATTAGAGTCACGGTTAATGAGCTCACAGAAGGCGCCGGTGTTGAAACATTAGTCAACAATCTGCTGTTCGGTGATGCTGTCGACGGCATCGGAGATGTCGATTTCTTACCAGTCGATACTCATACGCTGACCTTCAACATAAGACGGCTCGTACACCATACCGACAACAAAAGTGCAAAAAATAACAAGTGCCTGGGCTTAACATTGACTTCATAGTACCCAGGCGCTATAAGTCTTTATTGAAGACTAATCATATAGTTGCCTTATATTTTTCGGTCTTGCACGCGATACTCAAGTAACCTTGGTATGCCAATGGACAATGTGCCGGAAAGCACTGGCAGTTATCGGAACGTCGACAGCGTTTTGACCAGGCCATAGAAAGACTGTTTAGAAACAGTACAGCCGGCAAGAACCGTTAACTCACAATTTGGGGATAATGTCATACCTGCAATGAAATCTGTATTTCACCAGTTATTCGCAACTGCTGTTGCCGGGGCGACCCTGACTCTGGTGGCTGCCAGTGCCCACGCCAATCTGGCTGATGCAGCCATGAACCGTGATGTGTTGGCGATCAAGTCCCTGATCTCGGAGGGTGCCGACCCGGATAGCCGGGGTAAGTTTGACACCCCTGCCCTGCACTGGCTGGTGCGCTACAACGATCTGGAATCAGTAAAATTGCTGCTGAATGAAGGTGCCGATCCCAACATCTCAAGCCGCTACGGGATCACCCCGCTGAGCCTGGCCGTTGCCAACGGCAATAGCGACACAGTCCGCCTCCTGCTGGAAGCCGGTGCCGATGCCAACACGCTTGAAAATAATGGTCATACGCTGCTGATGACAGCAGCCGAGATTGGCGAGATCGATGTTGTCAGGCTGCTGGTGACCCATGGCGCTGACATCAATGCCAGCGACGCAGAATTCGGCCAGACCGCCCTGATGTTTGCCACCCGAGCCGGTCACCCGGACATTGCACGCTTCCTGATCGATGCAGGCGCTGACGTCAACTCCAGCACCCGCATTGGTGAGACCCCGCCCTGGATTTTACCCAACTCCCAGCGCGGCTTTGGATTCGGAATCGGCATTATTCGTGGCGGCACACCGGCTGACCGTGGTCGTCGTGAACCCACCCCCGGTGGTATGACGCCGCTGCTCTATGCGGCCCGTCACGGCCAGACCGAGATCACCGGCATGCTGCTCGACGCCGGTGCCGATATCCACAAGACGGAAGCAAACTCCATTACACCGCTGTTGATGGCCGTAGAAACTAACAGCATGGACACTGCCCATTACCTGATTGAGCAGGATGCCAATGTCGACACCCAGGACTGGTATGGCCGCTCACCTTTGTGGGAAGCGATCAATGTCCGCAATCTTTATGTCCATAACGACAAATTCACTAATTACATTACCAACCGCGATGAAATTCTTGGCCTGATCCAGACGCTGGTGGAAGCTGGTGCCAATCTGGATGTGCGTACCAAGGAGTCACCGCCGATTCGTCACGATCTGCTAGAAATCACCGGCACCCTGGAATGGGTCGACTTCACCGGCCAGACACCGTTCATCCGCGCTGCCCGCGCGGGCGATCTCACCGTGATGAACCTGCTGCTGGAAAATGGTGCTGACCCGCTCATTGAAACCTTCGAGGGGACCAATGCCCTGATGGCTGCCGCCGGCATCAACTGGGTGGTTTCCCAGACCTGGACCGAAGGCGATGAAGCGCTGCTCAAGGCCGTGCAGCTGTGCCTTGACCTGGGGATGGACATCAATCAGACAAACTCCATGGGACTGGCCGCCATTCACGGCGCGGCGAATCGCGGCGCCAACGATGTCATTGAATTACTGGTCGCCAATGGTGCCCGCCTGGATATCAGGGATAACGAAGGGCGCACGCCGCTGGACTGGGCGAAAGGCGTTTTCCTGGCCACGCATCCGGCCGAAGAGAAACCGGCATCCGTAGCCCTGATAACCCGGCTGCTGAACGACAAAGGCATGCCTGTCGAATAGGGCCGCTCCATAACAGCTTACCTAACTGAAACACCGATCCCATGAAAACTGTTAGTAAAAAACTCGCCATCGCCATGGCATTCGCCAGTACCGCCACACCGGCCCTGGTCCAGGCACAATCCGTGCCCGACCTGATGAACCAGTATTGTGTGAAATGCCATAACTTCGAAGACTGGGCCGGCAGTCTGGACATGGAAGGCCTGGATTTCGATCGCGTTGAAGCCGCACCGGAAACCTGGGAGCTGATGATCCGCAAGATCCGCATCGGCATGATGCCGCCTGTAGGCGAGGAACGCCCTGACAACGACACCCTGGAGCATTTTGCCGAGACCATTGCCCACCAACTGGACGAGCATATTGAGACCCTCCCGGCATCGCCGACACTGCACCGCCTCAACCGAGCCGAATATGCCAATGTGATTCGCGACCTGCTGTCCCTGGATATCGACGTGGCCACCATGCTGCCCCGCGACAACTCCAGTGAAGGTTTTGACAACATTGCCGCTTCGCTGGGTTTCTCGCCGGCACTGGTTCAGGCCTACACTTCAGCAGCCATGAAAATCAGCCGCTGGGCGATCGGCGACATGACGGCGACCGAATCTTCCACTATTTACTCGCCTCCCCCCAACCTGGCGCAGGACGAGCACATTGACGGTCTGCCCCTGGGTACCCGTGGGGGTATGGTGGTCACACACAACTTCCCACTGGATGCCGAGTACGACATCGACATCGGCGGCCGCCTGTTCAGTTTCCGCCGTGGCTTCGGTACACAACTGAATTCCGAACTGGATGTCACCATCGACGGGCAGCCGGTAAAGGTTGAACGCAACCGCATCGAGCGCATTCCGCTGACAGCAGGTCCGCACACGATCACGGCCGCCATCATCGACAAGAAACAGCCAGCCGGTGTGAACGATATCTATGACAACTACGTCAAGGAAGGCAACATCTCGCGTATCGAGATTATCGGGCCTTTCAACGCGACAGGCCCGGGCAACACGCCCAGCCGCGAGAAGGTCTTCAGCTGCTATCCGGCCACCAACGACGAAGAGCGTGCCTGCGCTGAAACCATCGTGGAAGAGATTGCCACCCGCGCTTTCCGCGGTCCGGTCAGCAGCGGTGAAGTGGCCAACATCATGGCCTTTTACGAGCAGGGAATACAGGAAGGCGATTTTGAAAATGGTATCCAGCAGGCATTGTCCCGCATTCTCATCGACCCGCGCTTCCTGATCCGTTTCGAGGAAGAGCCCGAAGACCTGGCCCCGGGCGAAATCTACACGATCAGCGACCTGGAACTGGCTTCACGGCTGTCATTCTTCCTGTGGAGCAGCATTCCGGATGAAGAACTGCTGGAGCTGGCGATGGCTGGCGAACTCAGCAAGCCAGACGTCCTCGATACCCAGATCACCCGCATGTTACGTAACGACAAGTCACGTGCCCTGGTGGAAAACTTTGCCGGCCAGTGGCTGTTTCTGCGCGAAGTGGAAAACATTACCCCGGAAGAAGGCAAATTCGATGACAATCTGCGCGAGGCCTTCATCACCGAAACCCAGTTGGCCGTCGCCAACATGATTTCCGAAAACCTCCCGGTCACCGATCTGCTGGACTCACGCTACACCTATCTCAACCAGCGTCTGGCTGAGCACTACGGTATTGAAGGCGTTCGAGGCTCCTATTTCCGCAAGGTGGAACTGGCCGAGGACAGCCCGCGTCGCGGCCTGCTCGGCCATGGCAGCATTCTTTCGGTAACTTCCACTGCCAGCCGTACCTCGCCGGTCGTCAGGGGCGCCTGGATACTGGAAAACTTCCTGAATGCACCGATACCGGCACCCCCCCCCGGCGTGGAAACCAACCTCGATGGCGATGGCTCCGTGGTACTGACCAGTTCCATTCGTGACCGCCTGGAAGCGCATCGTGCCGACCCTTCCTGTGCCTCCTGCCATGCCGTGATCGATCCTGTTGGCTTTGCCCTGGAGAACTTCGACCTCGTGGGGGAATGGCGTGAATACGACGGCGACTCGAAGGTCGATCCCAGCGGTACGCTGCTGGACGGCTCCACCCTGTCCAGTCCGGCCGACCTGCGCAAAGCGCTGATGCGCTATTCCGACCTGTTCGTGGAAACCGTTGCCGAAAAGCTCATGACTTATGCCCTGGGCCGAGAGCTGGAGTATTTCGACATGCCGACTGTACGGTCGATCATGCATAACGCTGGAAGCGAGGACTATCGCTTTTCCGCCCTCGTCAGAGGCATAATCAACAGCGACCAGTTCACGAAACGCGTCAAAAGCGGTGCCGATACCGAGAATGTCGCCAGCCGTCATGCGGACTTTGTCCAGACAAAACCGGAGGCCTGATATGGCGACCTTTCTGAGCAAAAAGCACTTGAACCGCAGGACCTTCCTGCGCGGGACCGGGACAACGCTGGCCCTGCCTTTCCTGGAATCAATGGTGCCTGCAAGCACGGCCATGGCGCAGGCCAACATGCCGAAAACCCGTTTTTCTGCGATATATGTCCCGCATGGCGCCACCATGGCCAAGTGGACACCGTCGACCGTGGGCAAGAATTTCGAATTCACGGAAATTCTGCAGCCGCTGGAAAAGTTCCGTAATCACATCAACGTGGTTTCCGGCCACGGTTTGCCCCTGGCCTATGGCCCGGGTGGCGCGACCGCCAATCACAACCGTTCCGCCGCCAGCTATCTCAGTGGCGCCAAACCGAAAACCGGTGCCATGCCATCGCTGGGTGTCACCATCGACCAGGTCATTGCGCAGAACCTGCACCAGGACACGCCGCTGCCGTCACTGGAACTGACCATTGAGGAATCCACACTGAGCTGCGGTGAAGGCCTCAGCTGTGCCTACCGCAACACCATTTCCTGGCAGTCCGCGGTGTCCCCGCTGCCCATGCAGAACAACCCGCAGGTGGTCTTTGAACACCTGTTTGGCGACGGTGCCACGCCGGAACAGCGTGAAGCGCGCCGCAAGCAGTCCCTGAGTCTGCTCGATGCCGTTTCCGACCAGTTGGCTTCCCTGGACCGGTCACTGCCTGCCTCCGACAAGCTCCGCCTGGAGCAGTTCCTGACCGACATTCGCGAAATCGAACGTCGCATTGAACAGGCTGGTGCCAAGGTCACCGATGACATCGAAGTACCCGACAAGCCCAACGGCATCCCCAACGATATCGAAGAACACATCAAGCTGATGTTCGACCTGCAGGTCCTGGCCTGGCAGACCGAAATTTCCCGCGTCTCCACTTTCCTGATGGCGAAGGAACTCAGCGGTGCCGTGTACCCGGCCAGTGGCGTCAGGGACGGTTTCCACACCCTCTCGCACCACTCGAACAACGAAGAGCAGAAAGCCCGCTTTGCCCTACTGAACCGTTATCACGTCGGCCTGCTGTCCTACTTCCTGGAAAAACTGCAGGAACTGCCTGATGGTGACGGCACTCTGCTGGACAATTCCCTGATCATGTACGGCAGCGGCATGAGCGATGGCAACTCGCACAACCACGATCCGCTGCCCATCGTGCTGGCCGGTGGTGCGTCTGGCCGCCTGGAAGGCAACCGTCACATCGTAACCCCGGATAAAACGCCACTGTCCAACCTGCTGTTGTCCATGATCAACCTGGCCGGCATCGAACAGGATGCGTTTGGCGACAGCACCGGTTTTGTCGCCATCTGACAGCCCTGCCCAGGCATCCTGCCGCAGGAAAAACCACCTGCGTCTACCCCCAAAAAAAATCCCGGCATCACCCGGGATTTTTTTGGTCTGCTGTGTTGATTTAGCGCAAAAAGTGAATTTCGCGAAGTGATATTTTGAAGTCATTACCAAGGGGGATTTACTCATGCGATGCACAATACTGTTTACCTGGATTTTGGTTCTTTTTTCCTGGAGTGCGATGGCGCAACAGGACAAGATTGGCGCCATGGTTGGCAGCGACACCGGGCTGGTCACCCACGATGATGGGGCACTGGTCAAACCCTAGGCCGCTATCGACGCCACCGTTGACATCAGTTCCGCCGGCAGTGACCTGAGCGCTGTCGTTGATGGCGTTGCTTCCAGCACGGGCGGTCTGGGGCTGCAGATCACCTTTCATGTCACGTGTGATTTCGCCTCGTTTTCCCAGATTGGCCAATACACCGATATTCCCAGTGACAAGGTGCTGGATTAGCCCATCCTCATTGAGAACCCCGGAGGCCTGAACTGGACGGAAAACGTGGCGGTTGACGCGCCATCGCCCAATGTTCCCGGGGCCTACGATTTGCTGTTGAACATCACGCTGCTCAAGGAAGCTGTCTGCGCTGGCAACTAATTTCCGAATACCAGGCATGTCAGTGGTGAGATAAACCAGGTCGTGACAGTTGACGTTCCGCTGGACATCCCTGCGCTGTCGTTCAGTGAAAACCTGGGCGTCGATGTTTTACTCAATGGCCGCTGGACAGCCAAGTCTGTCCCCTCAACCAATGGCAAACCGGACATCAATGGCAACTTCAGCGGGTCCATTGAGGCCCTGGCTCCCATTTCCATCACCGTCAATGTTCCTCTCCTGGGTGAGGAAACGCTCAGCCTGGATGTGGCCGGTACCTTCGGTGTCTCTCTTTTTGTCACCGGTCCCACGGAACTGACATTTGCCGGTGCCTGGGCGGCATCGGCCGGCGAGGACGGTTTCGGCGGTGACATGAGCTTCACAATGCCCATTGACGATCTCAAGAAGCTGACATCCATGCCGTTTGAAATAACCGGTATTTTTCCGTGGACCCCATTACCGTCGGCTTTAACGTCTCCGGCTATTTCCCGTTTGCCATTGACCTGAATTGATACGGTACCTTTAAAGAAGCGCCTGGCAGCAACCTGCCAGGCGCCATATCACCGTCAAACACGGCTCATCTGCCTGGAATAACCCTCCCTGTATTCTCTGTAAATTTATCCCCTGACCGGCAAGTTCAGGTATCATCCGCTTCCAGTCTTTTTCCATGCGATTTTTTCCAAGGGGGTCATGTGAAAATCCGTCCAATCCTTATCTTCATCACTATCCTGTTTTCAGGCCAGGTCCTGGCAGCCGATTCTCTGGCCGGCAAGGACTTTTTCGCCCAGCAATGCGCGCTCTGTCATAGCGCCGAACCTGGTGACAACGGCGGGGCCCAGGGGCCACTGCTGCATGGCGTGTTTGGCCGCGAAGCCGCCAACACCGGCTTTACTTACACAGATGCGATGGCCAGTTCCGGCCTGACCTGGGATGCCGACACGCTGGACCGCTTCCTGGCCGCCCCGACCCGTGTCGTGCCAGGCTCTTCCATGGTGATTCCGGTCAGCGATGACGACACCCGCGCCAACCTGATTGCCTATTTCGAAGAACTGGCCAACGGCACCTTTGTCGACGACCGTGCGCCACCCGCCGGTTTTGCCGGGTTTCCGGGTGATACCCCGGAACCCGAGGGCGATCCGGACTGGATCAATGACCGCCCCGGCCGTGTTCACCGTGTAAACCTGAGCGCCCTGCCAGCACCCTACGAAACCGGTTCTGCCGTTAACTTCCCGACCGTGGTACCGCGTCAGGATACCGACAACCTGATGCTGCCGGACGGTTTCACCGTTGAGGTCTTCCTCGGCGAGGGCTTGTCCGGACCGCGTGCCATGGTGCTGGCGCCCAATGGCGATATTTTCCTGGCTGAAACCCAGAGCGGCCGTATCCGCGTCATTCGCCCGAACGCTGTGCGCAGCGCGCCGCAGGATGTCGAGATTTTTGCCCAGGGCATGCTGCAGCCGCTGGGAATTGCCTTCTATCCTGCCGGTGACAACCCCGAGTGGGTTTACGTGGCCGAAACCAATCGGGTCGTGCGCTACCCCTACCAGGTCGGTGACATGGTGGCCCGTGGTGTGCCCGAAGTGATCGTGCCACAGTTGAGCCCGGTCGGTGGCGGCCACTACACCCGCGACCTGGCGTTTTCCCCGGACGGCAAACTGATGTACGTGTCCGTGGGCTCACAGTCCAACGTCGCCGAGAACAACATGGACCCCAAGACGCCTGCCGAAATCGTGGCCTGGGAGACCGAGAAAGGCCTGGGTGCAGCCTGGGGTACCGAGGAAAACCGGGCCGCTGTGATGGTTTTCGAAGTCGGCAATGAAGCCTCCACCGGCCGCCTCTTTGCCAACGGCATCCGCAACTGCGTGGGCCTCACCGTGCAGCCGGAAACCGGCGATGTCTGGTGTTCGGTCAACGAGCGAGACCAATTGGGCGATGACCTGGTACCGGATTATTCCACCCGTGTGCCCGATGGCGGCTTTTTCGGCTGGCCCTGGTATTACATGGGTGACAACGAAGATCCGCGTCATGCCGGCGCCCGCCCCGACCTGGTCGGCAAGATAATGACACCGGATGTGCCCTATACTGCTCACTCGGCAGCCGTTGACCTAGAGTTCTATCCGCTCGATCCTGCAGGCAACTCCGCGTTCCCAGCCGAGTATGCTGGCGACGGCTTTGCCGTGCTGCACGGTTCCTGGAACCGCGCCCACCGGACCGGCCACAAGATTGTGCGGGTGCCGATCGAAAATGGCGTACCGACCGGTGAGTACATCGACTTCCTCGTCGGCTTCATCGATGAGGAAGGCAATCCCTGGGGCCGGCCGGTGGCTACTGCCGTGATGGATGACGGTTCCCTGCTGCTCAGTGATGACGGTGCCAATGTTATTTACCGGATTGCCTACGGCGACTGATCACGCTAACGCCGTATCGGGTGGTCCGGTAGCTAATCGCGGTTTATCATGAAGAAACCGAGCTGCCACCTGCTGTATTGGACCACCTGTAAGATCTCATCCAGACGTTTGAGTATTCGCTGGATATTGATGAAACCATTGCGCTGACCCAGCGCAAACTCATGGAACACATACACTGTCAGGCCGCCTCCGTCTTTCTCAACAACGACGCCGGCGGCTTGACCTGCATGGCCACGCTGGAAACCACCTACATGGGTCGCATCGAGGCCTACACCAATGAAACCGTCGAAATTCGTGGCGAGGAAATCAACAACCGTGCCACTGTAGAAACAGTCATCCTGGCCGACGGCACCGACATTCCGATCAACTACAAGCTGCGTCTGCGCAGTGACGGCTGGTTCATGTATGACGTGGAAGTGGAAAACGTCTCCATGGTGTCCTCTTACCGGGAAACCTACCGCAGCGTCGTGCGCCGTGATGGCATGGATGGCCTGCTAGCCCACATGCGTGAGCGCGCCGGCGAGTAAGTTTTTCGACCTACACTCGAAAATCCTTTTTCCTGCCACTATCCCCGCATGTCGGCTTGGCAGGTGTGCGCCGGACTATGCTAGAATGCGCGCCCAGATTTGCTCGAAAGCCCTGAAAAGGCACAGCTTTTCTCAAATCTGACAAACCCGTTTCCAGCAACAAGCACCTGACCGGACACCCTGACTCCTGCCATGGCCCAAGTACTCAGCCTCAAAGAACTGCGCACCAGCAACGCCCTCAAGGCAGAAATCAAAAAACTCGAAGACGAAAAACACGATCTCCTGGAAAAACTCGAGCGCCAGAAAAAGCTCGAGCAGAAACTGCGCGACGATATCCTTGAGCACAAGAAGGATTTCGACCACCTCGAGAAACAGTTCAATCACTTTGCCGGACTGGAAGCCGACTACGAGGCCCTCCAGCAGGAACTGCAGATGGAACGGCTGGAAAAACTGGTCAGCGAGGGTCAGAAGGATGATAAGTCTGAAGTCCAGTTGAAAAAAGTGCGCGAGGAAATGGCCCAAGTCCAGGCCGAGCTGAAAGAGCTGAAAAAGCTCGATCCGCAGCGCCTGAAGCGCCAAGTCACCGACCTCAAGAAAAAGAACCTCGACCAGGCCAAGGATAACAAGAATCTCAACACTGCCCTGGTCAATGAACGCAAGGAAGTGCGCGAACTGACGGCCACCAAGGAGCAGCAGGAAAAAGCCTTGGAAGCGGCCGGGAAAATGATCAACCACTTCTGGCAGTCCGAAGACGGCAACTGGGCACTGTTTGAAACCGGCCTGGTCCTGAAAGGTGAAACCGCTGACGAAGACACCCTTAACCGCATCCTCTGCCTGAACCGGGAAACCGGTGTCAGCGTGGTCAGCGCCGCGCTCAGCGACGACGACAAGGCCGTGTGGCTGGGTGATATCGCTATTCCGGAAGACATTTCCGTGGAAGCCGGCAAACGCCTGAAGCACATCGCCGCCGAAGCCGAGGAAGACGACGACGAATAACGCCTGCCTGGCACGCCGCTACTGAGGCGTGCCTGACCTCTCGCTTTACTGCTGCCTACCAATCCCTGCAGATTTTCCCGACATTGGAAAACCGCTTTTGCGCTGGCCGCTTACGTTGCGATCACTCCATGCCATTACCCTTCCCGCCTTGCTCAGCCTGGGCGTGACAGCGGCCGAGTCACCGGACCCCTTTGCCAGTGGCAGTACCCTGAGCGCGGAAGAGCCCGGGGCGGATTCGGGATACAGCGGCGCCAAAATCCTGCTGGTCCCGGGTCATGATGGCACCATGTTTGCCCTGCGCGCAGGTATCAATGGAGAACTGCGTTACCGGTTTTCCCTGGGGCCGTCAATCTCGTCAGCCTGCTCGGCACCCTGTCACAAACCTTGTACGGTGAGTTGGATACAGGCCAGATGATTCGCTACGGCGAACGCCTGACGGTCTGAGATGACACAGCCAAACTGCGTAACATCGATATCAGCGTCTGCGACCTCACCATCCCCGCAGTAGTGGATGCGGTTCCGATTGCTTCGGGCTGCAACCTGTACGTGGAAAACCGCACGATTATCGTGAACCAGTGCGAAAACTGAATGACCTGCCTTACATTCATGCCGAGTAAGCGTTAACTCGTTCCCGTCTGCACGGCGTATTTAAGGTATCATCCGCTTTCACCCAACCAACGTTTACACGGCGTACTTTTCTTCCATGAAAATAGAAATGATCTGTACCGGCGAGGAAGTCCTTTCCGGCCAAATCGTCGACACCAACGCGGCCTGGTTCGCCAATGTCCTCATGGACCACGGCCTGGAATTGCAGCGCAAGACCACCGTCGGTGATCGCATGGAGGACCTGATCGGGATTTTCCAGGAACGCAGCAAACTGGCCGATGTCATCCTAGTCAATGGCGGCCTGGGCCCCACTTCCGATGACCTGTCTGCCGAAGCGGCCGCCGAAGCCATCGATGTCGACCTGGTGGAACACACCGGCTGGCGCGAGCACCTGGAGGAATGGTTTGCGAAACGCGGTCGCCCCATACCGGCCAGCAACTACAAGCAGTGCCTGCTGCCCGATGGCGCGGTGCTGGTGGATAACCCGGTGGGCTCTGCCCCCGGTTTTCGGCTGAAGATCAACAACGCCTGGCTCTTCTTCACGCCCGGTGTGCCGGTGGAACTGCACCGCATGGTCGAAGAGCAGTTCTTACCCTTTATCAAGCAGGAGTTCGGTGTCACACAGGCAACGCAGCTGACCAAGCTGGTGACCATCGGCCACGGTGAATCGACCCTGGCTGACCAGCTCACCGCGCTGCCCGTACCACCCGGTATCACCCTGGGATACCGCCCGTCTCCACCCCATGTCGAAATCAAGGTATTTGGCCGTGGCGATGACGCCATTGCTGCCATGCCCGACTATGTCGCCGTCATTAAAGAGACACTTGGCACGGCCATCGTCACTGACCGTTTTCCCTCCATTGCCGAAGAGGTGCATAACCTGCTGCTTGAAAAGCAGGTCACGCTGGGCATTGCCGAATCCTGCACCGGCGGCCTGCTCTCCAGCCAGCTAGTGGAATTTCCGGGTTCATCCGCCTACCTGAAAGGCGGCCTGGTTACTTACGCCAACACTGCCAAGGAAGAGATCCTGGGCGTGGCCAAAGATACGCTGGTTAAATTCGGTGCGGTCTCCCTGGAAACCGCCAGCGAGATGGCCATCGGTGCGCGCCAGAAGCTGGGTTCAGACCTGGCCATCGCCACCACCGGCATTGCCGGGCCAGATGGTGGCAGTGACGAAAAGCCGGTCGGCCTGGTCTGTATCGCCCTCTGGGACGGCAACCAGTGCTGGGCCCAGGCCTTACAGCTGAGCCGCCGTACCCGCGGTCTGGTCAGGGTCATGAGCTGTGCCGTGGCCCATGACATGCTGCGCCGGCGTCTGCTCGATCAGGATCCAATTGTTGATTACCCCTTCATCACCCGGGTCGATGCCCAGATGCTCTCCAGCAAGTAAGCGCACTGCCTCTCATCTTTCCCGGCAAAAACCAGTTGAATAGCCGCCCTTGCGTACCGGCCAATGCCGGTGCGCGACAACGACTGACACGGGAAGCGCCATCAAACTCCACCTGTCCATACGCTGAAAACTCATTCTTTCCATCGTCCTCCCCCTGATCATCATCACTGCCGTGGTGATGGGCTTTACGCTGACCCGCATATTCGACTTTGCCACGCTCAGTATTCGCAAGCAGCAACTGGGGGAGCTGAACTTGAATGCGGAACGTATCGGCGCCCAGTTCGAGAGTCTGTCCCAGATTGCCACCACCACCGCCAACATCCTGTCGTTAGCCGGCAACATCACCGAGGACGAACTGTATGACCTGCTGGCCCAGAGTGTGGGTGACAACCCGCTGGTGTACGGCGCCGCCATTGCTTTTGAGCCCTTTGCCTGGAACGTTGACCAGCGCCTGTTCTCACCCTATATCTTTGGTGCAGGTGACCGCCTGTCCGCCATCGACATAGGCAACGACTCCTACAATTACACCGATGGCAGCTGGGAGTGGTATTCCGGTGTGCTGGAACAGGGAAAACCGCTGTGGACCGAGCCCTATTTCGACGAAGGCGCCGGCAATGTGCTGATAACCACCTTTGCCGCGCCCTTCTATCGCGACAATGCCTTCGCCGGTGTTGCAAAGATCGATGTCCGCCTGGACACGCTGGGGGATGAGGCTACCCAGCTGTTCCCCAACGAAAACGTCATGATTGTCAGCGAACAAGGTAATTTCATCTGGCATGATAATCCTGACCTGATCATGGCCTCCACCATCCAGGAACAGGTCGCGCAGCAGAACAACGCGGACTACAACACCGGCATCGCGCGCATGCTGAACGGCGAGTTCGGGGTCAGCATCGTCAATGATCTTACCCTGAACGGCCAGGTTATGGACGGAGAATCCTGGGTCTTCTACACCCCGGTTGCGGCTACTGGCTGGATGCTGTCCACCACCCTGCCGCGCGCCACCCTGACCAGCGAACTGTGGTCGCTCATGTCCATGGCCATTTACGGTCTGGCGCTGATGATCGCCCTGATCATTGCGCTGACCCTGTACGTGAGCTCGCGCCTGTCGCGTCCGATCAAGACCCTGTCGGCGGCTGTCTCCGAAGTGGCACGCGGCAAGCTGGATACCAGCATCGAGAAAATCCATTCGATGGACGAGCTCGGCCGTCTCAGCATTGGCTTCAACCGCATGCTCAAGAACCTGAAGAAACAGGTGAAAATCCAGAGTGAGCAGACCGCCGCCCGTCAGATGGTGGAAAAGGAACTGCAGGCCGCCCGTGAAACCCAGCAGGCGCTGCTGCCGAGTACGTTCCCACCGTTCCCGGAACGCCGTGAATTTGAGTTACATGCGGTCAGAAAAGCGGCACGCCATGTCGCCGGTGACTTTTTCGACTTCTTCCTGATCAATCCCCGCACGCTGGTGTTCATGATTGCCGATGTCAGCGGTAAGGACATGGCCGCCGCGCTGGTGATGGCGGTGACCCGCACCATCATGCGCAACCTGGCCGAAAGCGGCAAGACCCCGGCCCGCATCTTGGCGGAAACCTACGAACAGCTGCGCGAAAGCCATGGCAGTTCGGCTTTCGTCACCATTTTCCTGGGCATCTATCACACCAACAGCGGCCGCATCGTCTATGCCAACGGCGGCCACAGCCCGCCACTGCTGGTGGACCGGCGTGGCAAGGTGACATCAGTTGGCGCCGCCACCGGCACCATTGTCGGCATGCTGGAAAAACAGGAATACACCAATGCCGAGAGGCGCCTTAATCCCGGCGAGACTCTGCTGCTGTACACCGACGGCATCACCGAAGCGCGCGCACCCAGCGGCGATTTCTACGGCGAGGGCCGCATGCGCACCTTCCTGGAAACCCACCATGGCCGCGGCGCCGAAACCCTGTGTAATGAACTGGAACGGGAAATCTGCCGCTTCCAGGGCATGAAACTGGCCGACGACCTCACCATCCTGGCCCTGCGCCGTATCGGGAGCCGCGTGACGCGGGTGCTGGAAGATTTCTTCAAGGGAAAACGGAAGGCCAGCTAGATTTCAGCGACAACCGGTTTGGGTTGGATGCAAAACGCGGAGGTTGTCCCGCCCCGGCTGCCGCTGAAAAGGCTGCTTCCCTGCAAAATTATCCAGTCCTTGGATAATGTGAAGAACCCAGACTCCCAAGAGAGTAGAAAGAGTCCACGTCCTTCGATTTCGAGTTTCTTAAAAACCGTAAAAGCTTGTCAACGTTAAAATCAGGAAATACTAATTATTTTTGATGCAAATCATTTATAACCACTGCAATAGGTATTCGCAAATTTGATAACTTCAATTAACTTGAATTTTCTATATGATGTGATATCAAAGTAGTTCAACATCAGGTAGCCCACTATGGAAAGCGGGACTTCAGAATCAGGGCTCAATTATCTACTGGCAGCTCCATCGGGGCTTGCAGTGCTTGTCATACTGCTTTTGCTCCTATTCCCTAAATTCAGAAAACTCTTTTTTAGAGACAAATTAATAGCCTTACTTCTCGCGTTCCTCCTTGTACTGAATAGCCTAGAAATCGCACTGTTCAGTAACTTCACCAAAGACTACGACTTGCTTATTCGACTTTTTTGCACATTCTCCACAATCGCAGCATCTGTTTTTCTCAGTGTCAGCGAAAACCTCAACCCCAAAGCACTTTTTCCTAGACCACTGTTTTACACCATTCTTATTTTTTTCAACCTTTCTTTGATCATCCTTATCACCAGCACTGATTTAATTATTACAGGTGCTTTTAAAAACACATACTCCATCTCGAGAACTCTTGGACAATATTACTGGGCATTGCAAATTTACATACTGGCTTGCATCTTGCTCGGCCCGGCACTGATTTATCAAAGCGTTAAAAATTCTTCGACACCTTTAATCAAAAAAAGAAATAAAGTCATTTTGATATCATTCGTACCTATCGCCTTTACCGTCTCCTTGGTCATTGTCTTGATGCTTACGGGTTTCTCTTTTTCCCTCTCTTTTATTTTTCCATTAGCAACGCTAATTTTTCTTATTATTTATCTTCACACGGAAAACAAAGATGACTTGTTCAAAATTCTGGTCACTGTTCCATTCTCGAGCGAAAGAAAAGCTTACATGGAATTAAATGATAGAGTATTGAACTATATTGCGATGACACAAACAGATGAGAAGACTTCTCTCAAGAACTTGCTTTCGGACATAGAAAGAACGTTTATTACCAATGCTCTTGAGATCAAGGATGGTGATCATAATCTCGCCGCTGAACTTCTATCAATTTCAATCAGTACTGTTTATAGAAATAAAAAGAGAGATAATTAAGGAAATTATGAACATCTAAGACTATTTTAACGGGTGTTTTCTCACTCAAATCATAATCCATATCCGTCACAATCGCTTCCAGCATCTCCACGCGCTCTTTCAACTTCTTGAATTCACGCCCGACAGCTTTCTCCAACTCTTCCTGAGGGTCGTACTGCTGTGCTTTTTACTTTTCCAGCTCCATCTGCTTCAGGTTTTTCACACGGGCCAGCGACATGTCGGTGATGGCCATCATCGTGCCAGAAAATTTTGCAGCGCTTAAGGAAATCGAGAGTTCCCAGCTCATGACGATTTCCTTGTGATGTTGTTTTAATTTTACGTTACGGGGCTTTCCTGCCGCCTTGCTACGCCTCGCGGCGTACCAACGCCCCCAG
>JBMTQX010000023.1:0-38796 GCA_049446715.1 Pseudohongiellaceae bacterium | reverse complement strand
TTTGTTGTTAACAGCATGTTAACTACATGTGATAACTGCTTAAGTTATCTAGCTTTTGACTTGTGAGTCATAATCAGATTAAAACCAATCTCGTATGCTTGGTTACACCCCTGATCTGACCTTGGCTCTTATTCGAGTTTGAGTCGTCACCGAAGTCGTTGTCGAGGCCCTTACGAACAACTTTCTTCAAATCACTTTCCTGAAACATTTTTGAATGTTGCTTATTCTGAACTGAATGAAACAGGGTTAATTCTTGTCAGGGTCAGCTCGCATTCAAACAGTATTCCAACAGTATTCCAACAACGTGTTAAGTCAAAAATTAGACGGTCCAGCGCGATGGATCGGAAGCAGTTAGACAGCCTGTAAGACATAAACTTTATACCAACTGACTCGAGAGAATGTCAAGAAATACGAGGCTTTTAGTGCGTATTTATAGACTTTTTGCCTTTCTCTTCGACCTCGTTCTCAGATGCTTCTGAGGAACCTTTTTCAAGTGCTTGAGTTTTATTGTCTTCCGTTGGTTGGGGCATATACTGCAGCGCCATTTCCAGAACCTCGTCAATCCATTTCACTGGCTTGATTTGCAAATCTGCCTTGATGTTGTCCGGAATTTCCTTCAGATCACGTTCGTTTTCTTTGGGAATTATGACTGTTTTTATGTCACCCCGGTGCGCTGCCAGCAGTTTTTCTTTGAGACCACCAATCGGGAGTACCTGGCCACGCAGGGTGATCTCACCTGTCATGGCGACATCTTTGCGCACAGGGATACCCGTCAGTACAGACACCAGTGCCGTGCACATGCCGATACCAGCACTCGGCCCATCCTTGGGTGTAGCCCCTTCGGGAACATGAACATGCAAGTCGCTGTTTTCATGAAAATTCTCTTTCAGACCCAGGGTCGATGCGCGACTGCGCAACACGGTCAGCGCCGCCTGGATGGACTCCTTCATGATGTCGCCCAGAGAACCGGTCATGATGGTCTTGCCCTTACCCGGCGTGGCAACAGCCTCTATCGTGAGGAGTTCACCGCCAACCTGGGTCCAGGCCAGTCCGTTAACCTGGCCAACGGCGTCTTTTTCTTCAGCCCGTCCAAAGTCATATTTCTGGACACCGACGTATTTCTCCAGGTCTTTTTCGGTCACATCGATATGCGGTGACTGATCTTCAACGGCATGTTCCTTGACGATCTTGCGGCAGATCTTGGCAATCTCGCGCTCAAGGCCACGAACACCGGCTTCCCGGGTGTAGTGACGAATTAGATTGGTGAGAGCAGCACTGGTGATGGTGACTTCCTTTTCTTCCAGACCGTTATTTTCGCGCTGTTTCGGCACGAGATAGCGACTGGCGATATTCGTTTTTTCATCTTCGGTATAACCCGGCAGACGAATCACTTCCATGCGGTCAAGCAGTGGCTCGGGAATGTTCATGGAGTTCGATGTGCAGATGAACAGCACATCGCTCAGGTCGTAGTCGACTTCCAGGTAGTGATCATTGAAGCTGTGATTCTGCTCAGGATCCAGCACCTCGAGAAGCGCTGCTGCCGGATCACCGCGGTGATCCATGCCCATTTTATCGACCTCATCAAGCAAAATAAGCGGATTGCGCACCCCTACTTTGGCCATTTTCTGCAGGACCTTGCCCGGCAAAGAGCCAATGTAGGTACGACGATGACCACGAATTTCCGCCTCATCGCGAACACCACCAAGCGCCATGCGGACAAACTTGCGGCCAGTGGCACGGGCGATGGATTCACCCAGTGAGGTCTTGCCGACGCCGGGAGGCCCAACCAGACACAGGATGGGACCTTTGAGTTTCTTCACACGTTTTTGTACGGCGAGATACTCAACGATGCGTTCCTTGACCTCTTTCAAACCATAATGGTCATCATCGAGAATTTCTTCAGCTTTCTTGAGGTCGGTGCGAATTTTGGATTTCTTCTTCCAGGGCACGTTGACCATCCAGTCGATATACGTGCGCACAACAGAGGCTTCGGATGACATCGGCGACATCATCTTCAGCTTGTTTAATTCTGCCGTCGCCTTTTCCCTGGCATCCTTGGTCATACCGGCTTCATCAATCTTGCGCTTGAGCTCTTCCGCTTCATTGGGCACATCTTCCAGTTCGCCCATTTCCTTCTGAATCGCTTTCATCTGCTCATTCAGGTAATACTCGCGCTGGCTCTTTTCCATCTGCTTTTTAACGCGTCCACGAATGCGTTTTTCCACCTGGAAAATATCGATTTCCGCCTCGATCAGAGACATCAGGTGCTCGATCCGCGGCTTCAGGTTGGACAGTTCCAGGATGTTCTGTTTTTCCTGCAACTGCAGCGACATATGGGTCGCTATCGTGTCCACGAGACGGCTCGGTTCATCAATGCTGGTGATCGATGTCAGGACCTCGGGAGATATCTTCTTGGAAAGCTGCACATACTGGTCAAACTGCGATAACAGTGAGCGCACCAGGATTTCGGTATCCTTTTCTTCCACGGTGCTGCCGGTCAGGCTGGAAATCTCGGCCTTGTAATAATCTTCATCCGGGTGCAACTGCTTGATCTGGACACGTTCCACGCCCTCGACCAGGACCTTCACGGTGCCGTCATTGACATGCATCAGTTGCAGAACGGATGCGACGGTACCAATGGTAAAGACGTCCTCGTGTCCGGGATCATCTTCAGAATGTTGTTTCTGTGCCGCCAGCACCACTTTCTTGTCGGCAGCCATCGCCGCTTTCAGCGCACGAATGGATTTCTCCCGCGCCACAAACAGCGGGTGCACGATTTGCGGGTAGACGACAACACCTCGCAACGGCAGAAATGGCAACAGATTGTCATTGCTGGTATCGCTGGACTTGTCGTTGTTGGAACCGTTGCTAGGGGAATCCTGATTTGTCATGGTGTGACTTCAGACCTGTGCTGAGGAGTGGATGGGTACATTGAAATACAAATTTGGCAGCAGTGCCAGTGGCAGCGAATTTCCACGGGTACCGGTGGAGAACCCTGGCGCCTGACAGCTCATCAAAAATGCACCTTCTGAAAGCGTATTTGCGGGCGGAGCGGTGAAAATCAAGGGAGCAAGGTGGTTTTACTCCCTTTGTGCATGATCTCAGGCGGGGTCCCTGCTGGCGGTTTTGCCCTGTGCGGCATCCACGGTTTCGTACATGAGCAATGGTTCGGATTCGCCATTGATCACGGCCTCGTCGATGACCACCTTGGTCACGCCCTCCTGGGAAGGAATGTTGTACATGGTGTCGAGCAGGACAGACTCCATGATAGAACGCAGGCCACGAGCTCCGGTTTTGCGCTCCTGTGCCTTGCGCGCGATGGCCCTGAGCGCATCATCACGGAACTGGATTTCCACCCCCTCCATTTCAAACAGTTTGGAGTACTGCTTGGTCAATGAATTGCGTGGTTCCTTGAGAATCTTAACTAGGGCTTCCTCATCAAGTTCGTTGAGTGTGGCAATCATCGGCAAACGACCGACAAATTCAGGAATCAGGCCATATTTGACCAGATCTTCCGGTTCCACATCCTGCAAGGTTTCGCCAACGCGTTTCTCAGCTTCAGGACTGCGTACCTCCGCAACAAATCCGATACCGCTCTTGTCAGAACGATCACGAATGATCTTGTCGAGACCGGCAAAAGCTCCGCCACAGATAAAGAGGATATTGGAGGTATCCACCTGCAGGAATTCCTGCTGCGGATGCTTGCGACCACCCTGTGGCGGCACGGAGGCTACGGTGCCTTCGATCAATTTGAGCAGCGCTTGCTGGACCCCTTCCCCGGACACGTCGCGGGTGATAGACGGGTTGTCCGACTTGCGGGAAATCTTGTCAATTTCATCGATATAGACAATGCCGATCTGGGCTTTGTCGACATCGTAATCGCATTTCTGCAGCAGTTTCTGGATGATGTTCTCGACGTCTTCACCGACATAACCGGCTTCGGTGAGGGTGGTGGCATCGGCAATAGTAAAGGGAACGTCCAGCAGACGGGCCAAGGTTTCAGCGAGCAGCGTTTTGCCCGTACCGGTTGGGCCGATGATGAGGATATTGCTCTTGTTCAACTCAACATCATCGTGCTTCTTTTCGTAGTTGAGGCGCTTGTAGTGATTGTATACGGCCACTGACAGTGTCTTTTTGGCTTTGTCCTGGCCAATCACATACTCATCCAGGGTATCGCGTATTTCCGCCGGGGTGGGCAGACGACGCTCTTCCTTATCGACGGACTTTTCCTGGATTTCTTCCCGAATGATGTCGTTACAAAGATCAACGCATTCATCACACACAAAGACAGACGGTCCTGCGATCAGTTTCCTGACTTCGTGCTGGCTTTTTCCGCAGAAAGAACAGTAAAGCAGCTTACCGCTATCGTCATCTTTCTTGTCGTCAGACATGTCCTGTTACCGTGTTGTTATCGTCTTGTTACTGTTTTATAGCTTTCTTGTTTATGGCTTTCTTGGCTTGGATGGCTTAAATGGATGTGCTGAATTTGCCGGAGCACGGAAGCGTCAACCTGGCACCGAATTCTGAGCTGCCAGCCAAGCCTTAAGATTAAGGCATTTGGACCATTTTACAAGCAATAACTTGTGTTCGGTCCGGGCGAGAATGCCTGTCGCCAATCAGGAAACAACAGTGGATTAGCTGTTGTTACCGTCTGAAGAAACCGGCATGACCCGCTTCTCCATGACCTTGTCGATCAGGCCGTATTTAACGGCTTCAGGACCACTCATGAAGTTGTCCCTGTCCGTGTCACGGGCAATCACTTCGATGTCCTGCCCGGTGTGTTCGGCCATGATCTTGTTCAGGCGCTCACGCACGTTCAGGATTTCCTGTGCCTGGATGTGGATATCGGAGGCCTGGCCCTGGGCACCGCCACTAGGCTGGTGAATCATCATGCGCGAATGCGGTAAGGCGAAGCGTTTACCCTTCTGCCCACCGGTCAGCAGCAATGCCCCCATGCTGGCCGCCTGGCCAATACACATGGTGCTGACATCGGGCTTGATAAACTGCATGGTGTCGTAGATTGACAGCCCTGCTGTCACCGAGCCACCCGGTGAATTGATGTAGAGATGGATGTCCTTGTCCGGGTTTTCAGACTCAAGGAACAGTAACTGCGCAACGACCAAATTGGCCATGTAATCCTCGACCTGGCCAACCAGAAAAATGATTCTGTCCTTGAGCAGCCGGGAGTAAATGTCGTAAGAACGCTCCCCCCTGGCAGTCTGTTCGACCACGATGGGAACCAGGCTGGCATATTCCTGCAGGATGTCGTTCTTGTCGTGTTGAGTCATGGTACTTCCCGTTTCTCTAACCGTTTGCTGGATAATTGACTGGATACTTAACCGGACACTTGCGACAACAAAGCATTGCGCAACCGGTAGCGTTGTTACTCGCTGCCTTCGGCCTCGTCCTGAGCCGGCGGCTTCAGGGCGTCTTCATAACTGACGGTGCTTTCGGTCACTTTGGCGGCATTGACAACCATGTCTATGACGGCTGCTTCAAGTGCCATTGCTTCGACGTTGGCCAACTGCTCCTTGTCGCCGTAGTACCATTTGACCACTTCTTCAGGCTTTTCGTAGCTCTCGGCCATTTCCTCGATCAGCGCACGCACAGCATCCGCTTCGGGCTTGAGGTCATGCTTGTTCACGATTTCATTCATGATCAGGCTCAGGGACACACGGCGCTTGGCCTGCTCGGCAAACAGATCATCGGGCAGCATGGCAGGATCAATATTACGACCACCACCAAATTGCTGCATCGCCTGCTGCCTCAGGGCATTAACCTCATTCCCTATAAGGGACTTTGGCACATCGACTGAATGAATCTTGAGCAGACCTTCGATAACCTGGTTCTTAATGTTGTTCTTGCCGGCATTCTTCAGTTCGCGCGCCATGTTGGTTGTGACTTCCTTGCGGAAGGCTTCTTCACCGCCTTCAGCCACGTCAAACGAGGCAAAGAATTCATCGTTCAGATCCGGCAGTGTCGGTTCGCTGACCCTGTTGACCTTCACCGCAAAATCGGCGGCTTTTCCAGCCAGTTCCTTATTGTGGTAATCCTCGGGAAATGTCAGTGAAAGTGTTTTTTCATCACCGGCTGATAAGCCAACAAGTCCGTCCTCGAATCCTGGAATCATACGATTGGAGCCCAGAATCAGATTGCTGCCCTTGGCTTCACCACCATCGAATTTCTCGCCATCGATAGTGCCAGTGAAATCCAGGTTTACCCGGTCTCCGTCCTGGCTGGCCCGGTCCACGTCATCGTAAGTTTTGCGCTGTTCACGCAGGGTTTCGATCATTTTGTCGACATCGGCATCGGTAATCTCGGCACTTTTCTTCTCGATGGTGATGCCAGAGAAATCCTGCAAATCAATCTCGGGGTAGACTTCGAAGGTTGCCGTGAACTCCAGGTTTTTGCCTTCTTCAAGGTTCTTCGGCTCAATACGCGGCTGTCCGGCTGGCTTCACTTCTTCCTGCCTGACCGCCTCTACCCAGGAATGGCTCATGACTTCACCCAGGACTTCCTGGCGCACACCAGCACCATAACGATCCTTGATGACCTTGACGGGCACTTTACCTTTACGGAAACCCTTCATTTGGAAATTCTTGGCGGCTTCTTTAAGCCTGTCCTGCACCTGGCTCTCGACGGTTTCAGCCGGCACTTCGATGGTCATGCGCCTTTCCAGGCCGGTGAGTGTCTCCAGAGATACTTGCATGGTCTTGTCCTGATTAATCCTGTGTGATGCGTTCAATAATCATGTGGCCTGTACCGAATATTCGGCAGGCTCCTGGTTCAAGTTAAAAGCAAACCAGTCTGATAACCCTGTTCGGAAGTTCTTCGAGCGGCTAGTCAGTGTTTGACAGTTTCCGGCTGCAACCTGCTCAGGCAGATTGACTGGGAGTTGCCCATGGGTCAGCAAAGAACATCCGCCAAGGGCAATCCGGGAAAGACTCCAAAAATACCACTTAAAAATCAAATAGTTATTTATCTTATACCCGAAGCAGGGCGGGATTGTGCCATATCAAAATCGCTTATTCAATAGCGCTGCAGAGCCCGGAATTACGCGGGCTGGATCGTCTTTTCCGGATACCCTGAAAGCAGCTGCTGGCGGTCTTTCATGGTGGCCAGTTTATAGCCCGTGATCTGGTCAAGGATAGGGGCAGAACAACACAATCCTCCTGGAACAGACTGTCACCCTACCCTCCGGCATAACACCGCCTGAAAGAAAAAATTATTTTTTATTTTTTATAACTGATTGTAAGAGCGATATTTTTTTTACCGGGGTGTCACGTAAGTGTGATTTTGGTGCATTGGCCTGGTCATTTTTTACACATTTTTAATGATCAAGAATGGCTTGTAAGGCTTTGTTGCACATAAGATTTTTCAGTGCCTTGAACGGTAATTTTGCGTGCTATCCTGTTGTTTTTATTGGTATTGTAATTGGCCAATTCTGGCGAGCCAGCTGGAAACTGGCATGCAAAATGGCATATTTATTGCGCCCTGTTTCAGCAGGGTCTTCCTGATTAGTCTTTTTGCACTCGTTAGCCCGAGGCGAATGACCAGATGCTGACCACAGGCATTTCATAACAATAATAACCTAGACCGGACAATCGCCTCGGGCTAACGGAGACCACTGCTACGGCTCAACTTCCGTATTAAGTCTGTAAACACCACCCTCTTTCTAGACACCTTGACCCCAGTTTGGCCCCGGTTTGAGGCCAGTGCCTGAAGCCAACTCCAAGGCACTCTACCATCTAAAATACTGTATAGCAGCTCCACTGCTCTGCTCACCAAATCATGCTGCCTGCATCGAGGCGATACTCTCCAGAAATCAGTCATTGCTATGGCGGCTTTTAAAGCCCCCATGCTCCGCCATAAATGCTGCCTGATATCGGTTTAGAGTTTGGCCTCGCCCGGCCCGAGGGGGCGGAAAATGATCAGCAGTTTCGGGAGCAGCGTTAATGCGCCAGCCAAGGCCAGACACATGGCCATGCTCGTCAACAAGCCGAAGTAAATGGTCGGTATGAAGTTCGACAGCACCAGAATGGAAAAACCGGCAACTATGGTGAAACCGGTGTAGTACATGGCTTTGCCAATACTGCCATGGCAATAGACCATGGTTTTCGTGTAATCCCCGATCTCCGGGAAGCGGGTTTTATAGCGGTGGACATAGTGGATCGTATTGTCCACGCCAATACCTACGGAAATCGCCGCAATGGTGGTTGTCATCATGTCGAGCGGGATGCCGAGCCAGCCCATCAGGCCCAGCACCGACATCGCCGCCAGGATGTTAGGCACAATGCCGATAATCGCCAGTTTCCAGGAACGAAAGAGAATCAGGAACATGATCATGATGACCATCAGCACCAGCCCGAGTGTCAGAATCTGCGATTCAAAGAGGCTTTGCAGCATGTTGTTGTACAGCACAAGCATACCGGTCAGGTGGATCTGTTCCGGTGCAAAGCCGAACTCTTCGGTCAACCCGTCCTGGATGGATTGCAGCAGTTCCTGCCTGACCAAATCAGGGGAAGTCTCGAGAACCCTGATGGAGAACCTGACCTGGTCATCATCCACCGAGACGTAGGGGCGCAGCAGGCTTTCCTTGTAATCAGCTGGAATCCGGTTATAAAGCACTGCCAGCTCAAGGCTGTTCAGCGGTTCATCGTCGTTGAGTTCATAGGCAATGCCCAGCAGTGTTGCCAGTGACAACACCTTGCCGGTTTCGGGCAGACTCTCCAGATAGTCCTGGATAGCAATAATCTCTGCCATCTTGTCACTGGTAAACCAGTACGCGGCATCATCGTCAACATCCTGATCACTGTCCATGAAAGCGTTATCAAGGTCAAAGCCGTCGTCAAAATCGTCCTCGAAACCGATATCAAACCCGTCATCAAAATCAATGTCGAAGTCATCGTCAAAATCATCAAACCCTGCATCCTGTTCGCCAAACGGGTTGGCCTGTGCCTCAAAAGGATTCGGCCTACGCAGGTCGATAATGACATCCAGCGGTGTGGTACCGCCCATTTCACGGTCAATGGCGACCATGCCCTGGTAGATATCGGTATTCTCGTCGAAATAACTGATGAAGCTGTTTTCCACTTTCAGTTTGCCTATGCCCAGGCCGCTGAAAACAAATAGCAACAGTGAAATGGCCAGCACGACAGTCCCGTAACGGCGGGTGAACTGCGCCAGGGCAGGAGTAATGTCAATCGACTTTTTTTGTGCCGTTGAAGGACTGCCAGGCAACAACACCAACACGGCCGGAAAGACCAGAAATGTCAGGGCAAACGCACAACAAATCCCCATCACCATCATCCAGCCAAAATCGATGATCGGTGGAATATCGCTAACAACCAGGGAGCCAAATGCCACCACCGTCGTCAGACTGGTATAGGCGCAGGGCTTGATCATGCTCTTGAGCGTAGCCTGTAAACGTTCCAGGTGCGTGGCATCCGGCTGCTCCTGCTCCAGTTCTCGGTAACGCACAATCAGGTGCACCGTCAGAGAAATCGTGATGATCAGCAGTAATGAAATGAAGTTTGAGGAAATAACCGTCACAGGCCATTCCAGCAATCCCAATAACCCGACCACACTCAGCGCAATAATCAGGCCGCAGGTCAGGGGTATGAGCACATAGCGTGTTTTCCGGAACAGGTAAGCCAGGGATGCCACGATGAAAAACAGAATGGCTGCACCAAAGGTCACCAGGTCACTGCGCACAAACGTCACCAGGTCATCGGCAATCATCGGCACACCGCCCAGATAGATCGTGGCATTGTCACGGTAGCGGTCAAGGGTGGCGCGGATCGCCGTAATGTCGTCATGTAACTGGGCCGCATCAGCGATTGTCGCTGCGGTGTACTGAGCTTCGACAGCATGCAGTTCTGCCTGTTGTGCACCCGTCAGACCGCTCTCCCCCGCAGCCTCCCGCAAGGTTGTGCGGGCTTCAAGCAGCTCAGTGAGCGGTGGGTTAGGAGCAAAATTGACGATGAGCGCGGTGGTGCGGCCATCCGCACTCAACAGGACATCCCTGTATGCTTCGCTGCTGCCCAGATCAGCCGCGGCAGCCTCAAGGCTGATACCCGGCGAATCGAGAGTTGGAAGGTTGTCGGCGACATCACCCAGTTCACTCAGCGACACGTCGGCAACCTTGAACAGGGGCACGTCAAAAATACTGTCTACTGACGCCACGCCAGCCAGGGCCTGCAGGTCACCCCTGAGGCTGCGTAAATCCGACAGGGCCGACTCGGAAAACAAGGGCTGATTTGGCTGAAACGTGACAAAGACAAAGTCACCCGTCCCGTACCTGGCATTGATCTCGCGGGAATACTCCAGGTCGGGATCACCTTCCACCACCAGCGAGTCAGCCGAGGCATCCATGCGAAACCGGGGTACATAGCTTCCCAGCAACGCCGCCACAATCGCGACCAGAATCAACACGATGACCGGCTTGTGGAGGACTAACCTGAGGTAAAGCTGCAGAAATTTATAGGGCATAAAAGGCTATTCAAGGCGGAAAATCATGGCTGCCAGGTGGCGAAAACACGGCCGTGTTCAAAAAAACGGCGCAGTATAGCATCAGAGCCCGCCGGACATGCCCGCTAACGGGCCAGTTAAGGATATTGGCGATACTCTTCCCGACTTTATGCGGCGCAGGTCAAAATTGTGGGATTTTTTCCCGCACGCGATTATACTGCGCCTCATGCCTGACAATCACACCCATGAACAAGGCAATATTGCCGTCGTTACAGCGCTCAGAAAAATCCTGAAGCCGCTGGTGAAGTTTATGGTGGCCAACCAGGTAACCTACCCTTTTCTTTCCAACATGCTTAAGTCGGTTTACGTGGAAGTCGCGGAGAAGGATTTCCCTGTCCCAGGGAAGAAGCAGACAGACAGTCGCATCAATCTGTTGACCGGCGTCCACCGCAAGGATGTAAAACGCCTGCGAGCCGAGGAAGATCTGCCGGAAACCCGTCCTGCCAATATCTCCATAGGCGCCCAGATCGTGGCGCGCTGGGTCGGTGACAAAAACCTGCAGAATCCCGATGGCACGCCGCGCATGTTGCTGCTGCAGGACAACGATGAATTCAGCATGAATTCCTTTGAAGGGCTTGTAGCGAACATTGCCAAGGGCGATATTCGCCCCCGTGTTGTGCTGGATGAACTCCTGCGCCTGGACATGGTTGAGCTCGATCCCGACCACAATGTCATACTCAAGACCAAGGCCTTTACCCCTGACAAGGGACAGCAGGAAAAGCTCTACTTTTTCGGCAAGAATATCCAGGATCACCTGAATGCTTCCGTCCACAACCTGGCTGGCGAGAAACCCCCGTTTTTTGATCGCAGTGTCTACTACGATGAACTCAGCCCGGCTTCCATTGAGGAACTGAATGACATGGCCAACCGGCTGGGCATGGAAGCATTGATGAAAATCAACGAACGCGCACTGGCCTTGCAGACAGCCGACAAAGGCGCTGCCAATGCCAGGTACCGTATGAACTTCGGTATATTCAACTACAATCAGTCCTACAACCAGTCCTACGACAAAACGGCCAGGATGACAGTCGCCAGAGTTGAAGATAGTGCCAAAGGCGAGTCCTCAAACGGCTGAAAATAGTAGCCTGAGGCCGATTTTCAACCAGGGTAGGACAACGGGAATTTGTGAAGCAATTACGAAACAAACGCGATAAAATGGCCGCAATGAAAGACCGCCGACCCGACATGACAAGCAAAGCGACCGCAATGGTCGAGAACCGTTCTGTTCTCGCCACCTTGCTGGCCATGCTTTGCCTGGTGTTTGCGGTGAACTATTTTCTCACCGGCCCGGGTAGCGATGGCGGTAGTGGCCTCGGCGGCACCGGCAAGTTCGGCGGCGAAAGTGGCCTCGGTGGTACAGGAAAAATGCCTGACGGTGGCTATGGCTTCAAACTGGGTGCCACTGATGCTGACAAGGATCAGCCGGATAACGACCGCGATGTCATTCCTGCCGGACATGCTAATCTGGAAGCCTTGCAAGCCGCACTGGATATCACCACCCCCAAACCGGCTTTCGATGTTGCCTCACTGCGCTTGTCCCCAGCCTCCGCTCCCTTGCTTGATGAACTTGACGGGTTCTCCCGTGCTACAGAGATAGACATCAACACTCTCTCCGAAGTGGACGCCCTGGTTGCATCGATTAGGTTTGATGAGGCCGCTGAAGAAACCGGGTCCCTGCGTACGCTTGTACAAAGTGAGCAGGTAGCCATCGCAGCCGACACGCTGGTAGCCAGCCTCGATATTCTGGACAGCCTGATGCTGGCAGAAGCGGCCACTGAAATGGCTGTATCTCCCATGGTGGCAGCCAACAACAATGACAACTCAGACGAAGCCATTCGCCAGCGCATCGCCATGCCTGTGCGCCCGGAACGCCCCGACCGCTTTACGATGCCTTACCGTGTGGGTCCGGTGCAACGCGTTGACCTCCCTGCACCGCCGCCAGTGCGTCCGATGCGGACCCTGTCCAGCTTGCTGAATCACTGAAACTGATTGATAAATAATCGTCAGTGCGTCTGCATCGCCGTCTCCTTCTGACAGCGCTCTCAAGTCCACTCCCTTCCTCGTCTAGACGTTACGCCCCGATGCTTGTGAGCGTTGAATGTGTTACGGGTTGCCATCACGCCTAAAACCATGGTGCATGAACTCACGGCCCTTCAACGGAAGAGTGATGGCTAATACTAATGACCGGGTGACTGCGGGCTACTGGAGCGTATAGGAGAATTGCAGTCCAATGGTGTGATCAGCACTGCTGTTGGTGAAACCGACAATGGTATAGGCCATCAGGTTCCAGCGTTCGTTGACGTTGTGTGACACAAAGGGCATCACCTCATGACTATCAAAACTGTTGCTTGAGGCTTTTTCGCGATAATCATAGGTCAGCCCCAGATAGGTTTTTTCCCCATACAGCCGCATAAGTCCCACGGTCCCGAACAGGGAATCCTCAAGGTCATACAGGGGGGTCCTGCCGCGTTTGCGATAGCCACTGGATGCAAACCAGGTATTCCTGCCCAGCGTTGTGTAAAAGTCCAGCTGCACACCATAGTCGGTTTCCCCGGTACCTAGGTCGCGGGTTTCATCAGCAGTGGGCAACTTGGCCTGCAGGCTAAGGTCGAGATATACCCAGCCGTTCAATATAGGCTCCATCTGGTAGGTGCCCGTTACAAAAACATCCCCCATACCCCCCTCGTCCACCAGCCTGTTCAGGGGGGCACGACCGATATTGCCGGTCTCCAGAAAGATATCGGCGGGCCCTTCGAGTTGCAGGTATGGGACCGTAACCGAAAGCACCCAGGGAAACCGGGCCACTTCATAGGACACGGGAAAATAGGCGATATCAGTGTTCTGATTAGCCCCGTAGTCACCCCTGCTGAAATAGCTGCCCAAGGTAAATTTATGCGTTAACGCCGTGGGCTCTTGCGGCAGCGACGGCTCCTGGGCATACACACTCCAGGGCATTAGCAGGGTTAAAAGGATAAAACTGGGCAGGATTCGGACCAGTGGCAGATCCGTGCTGGTTAGACATTCGTGTGGGTGGCCGTTTGCTCGGCAATAGCTGGCAGCGTTGTCGGGACCGACAGTAGCGGATGACGTTTCACTGGGAATGTCACGGCAAGGGAAGAAGGAACTCATGATGTATCCGGTCGGCCTGAAACAGGCCGTACCCTCTATAGATGCATAAATCGGGTAACTTGTTAATTACAGAAGCTACTAAGTCATTAACGGGTAGGCCTAATTACCATTACCCGACTATACAGCCTGCATCTATAGAGTAAAGGTACGAACCTTCTTCTCTAAAAAAATGCGCTTAATTGTCATCACCTCCGGGCTGGTTCCTGATTAAACACAACCGTAATTTTAAGAGGGAAAATTTCCCACGTCAATTCCCCGTATCGGAATTAATCAATTCTTAATGAAAAAATGACTAAAGTTGGTGAACTAGCTTATTGAATTTATTAGTATTATGTCGAAACTGTGAAACTGGTCTTAATACGGAAACCCAGAAATGCTCTCCAGTTTACCCAAACAGCTCTCCCGGTTACTTCATCGTTGCGGTCAGATTCACCACTGTGCCCTGCCACTACAACTTTTACTCGCTCCTGTGCTGGCAGTATTTGTCGCTATTTCAAGCTGTTATGCGGCTGAAGACAACGAGGTCGTCGGCCAGATGAACCTCTACATTGCCCAGGGCATGTTTCAGCAAGCCTATTCACTGGGCCAGCAAAACCTGTTCGATCTGGAGGGTGACGCCGAATTCGACTTCCTGTTTGGTCTGGCAGCCCTTGAGACAGGTCGTCCCGATGAAGCCGTTTTCGCCTTCGAACGTATTGCCTACGTTTATCCTGACCAGCAGCGTGTCAAACTGGAACTGGCTCGGGCTTTTTACATGAGTAATAACCTGACCGCCTCCGAACAGCTCTTCAACGAAGTGCTCGCCACGAATCCCGGCCCGAATGTGAGCGCCAATATCCAGGGCTTTCTTGACCTGATCGAGCAGCGCCAGAATGCTGTGGAAAGCTCCTTCACCTGGTTCGTCAATTCCAACATCGGCTCTGACTCGAATATCAACAGTGCTACCGAACTGGGTGTCATCGACACCCCGATTGGCGATGTGGAACTGGGCCCCAACGGGCAAAGCATTGATGACGACTTCTTGGATATCGGCACCGGCTTTACCTTTAACTACCCGTTTGACAAAAACCGCAGTGCCTATGCTAGGGCCAACTACAACCAGCACAACAATTTCTCAACCAATGCCTTTGATCTCGATGTCCTGTCCGGTGAAGCCGGTTATGCGGTCATTCGAGACAATGTCAGGATGTCCATGAGCGGCCGCATCCAGCGTGTCGATCTGGACGATCAGGAATTCCAGTCCAGCTCCAGCATCCTGGGCGGCTGGCAGCGCAACGGCAATGATGGCTGGAGCCAGGGCCTAACCGCCGCCTACACGGCTGTGCGTTATGATGATGAACTGAATCCGGACAATGACCTGCGCGACGTCAACCAACTGCTTGTCTCCGGGACCCTGGGCAAGGCTTCCGGCCGTTTCCTGCACAATGTCAGCGTCTATTTCGGTGATGAAGATGCGCGCCAGTCACTGGGCGAAAACAACGCACAGACTTTCTACGGCATCGCTTTTTCAGAACAGTTCCAGTTCCGCCCAGGACACATCCCCTATTTCAGGCTGTCTTTCCACAAAAGCGAAAACAAGGCTGAAGCGCCTGTATTCAACATCGACCGTGAAGACGATACCTTTTCCACCTCGTTAGGCTGGATATGGCAGTTTGCCCGCAACGTCAACATCACTACCGATGTCACCTACACCGAGAATGACAGCAGCATCGATCTGTACGCCTATGATCGCGTCAAGTACCAGACCGGCCTTCGATACCAGTTCTGATATTCTGCCAACCAGAGTACAAAAAAATACCCGCTGAAGCGGGTATTTTGGTGACCTTGTTTTGCCGAAAAGATCAGCTGTTTTTGTGGAACTTCAGGGCAGCCGAATTGATACAGTAGCGCAGACCTGTCGGCTCCGGGCCATCATTGAAAACGTGGCCAAGATGGGACTCACACTTGCTGCACAGCACCTCCGTGCGCCTCATGCCCAGGCTGTCGTCCTGAATCTCCTTGATAACCGACTCGTTGGCCGGCATGAAAAAGCTGGGCCAGCCGGAGCCTGAATCATATTTGGTGTCGGAATTGAACAGCGGCTCACCACATGCCCGGCAGGCATAGGTGCCCTTTTCATCCGTGACCTGCCAGTACTCTCCCGTGAAAGCACATTCGGTCCCGCCTTCCCGGCAGATATGGTATTCCTCGTCGGTCAGGATTTCTTTCCATTCTTCTTCTGTCTTGGTGACCTTTGACATAGCTGTATTTCCAAAGAGTGATTCTGTAAAATGCGCTGCCCTGTAAGCAGGGGTGCAATATACCATAATTCCCACGTGTCACCTGGCTGCAAGAGGCCTGAAACCACCACATGAAACCGATCAGCCAAAGTGAAAAGCTGCGCCACGTCTGCTATGAGATCCGCGGTCCTGCCCTGCAGGAAGCGCGTCGTCTTGAAGAAGAAGGCCACCGCATCACCAAGCTGAACATCGGCAATCCGGGCGCATTCGGTTTTGAAGCACCTGATGAAATCCTGCGCGATGTCATTCTCAATCTGCCGGAATCCCAGGCCTACTCCGACTCCAAAGGCCTGTTCTCTGCCCGCAAGGCCGTCATGCATGAAACCCAGCGACTGCAAATCAAGGGTGTTGATATCGAGGATATTTACCTAGGCAATGGCGTCAGCGAGCTGATTGTCATGGCCATGCAGGCGCTTTTGAACAATGGTGATGAAATACTCATTCCCGCGCCTGACTATCCCCTGTGGACAGCTGCGGTCACACTCTGTGGCGGCAAGGCCGTGCACTATCGCTGTGATGAACAAGCCGACTGGTTTCCGGATCTTGATGATATTAGGAGCAAGATCACCAGCCGCACCAGGGGCATCGTGGTGATCAATCCAAACAACCCGACGGGCGCCGTGTACAGCCGGGAACTGCTGGAAGGGATCGTCCGGCTGGCTGAAGAACACAACCTGATCATCTATGCCGACGAGATTTACGACAAGATTCTCTACGACGGTGCCAGACACCTCCCCCTGGCGTCTCTTTCGGAGGATATCCTGACTGTATCCTTCAACGGCTTGTCGAAATCCTATCGTCTGGCCGGGTTTCGTTCCGGCTGGATGTTCCTCAGCGGCGCCAAGCACCTCGCCAAGGACTATATTGAAGGCCTCGATATTCTGTCGAACATGCGTCTGTGTTCCAACGTACCCGCACAGCAGGGCATCCAGACCGCACTGGGGGGGTACCAGAGCATCAATGAACTAATCGTCCCCGGCGGCCGCCTATGTGATCAGCGTGACACCGCCTGGAACATGCTCAATGACATCCCGGGGGTCAGTTGCGTGTTGCCGAAAGGCGCAATATACCTGTTCCCGAAACTGGATCCGAAGAAATTCAATATCCAGAATGACGAAAAGATGATTTTGGATTTACTGCTGCAGGAACATGTGCTCATGGTTCAGGGCAGTGGGTTCAACATCAGTGACAACCAGCACTTCCGCATCGTCTTCCTGCCACGTGAAGACACCCTCAAGGACGCGATCGAAAAACTGGCGCGTTTCCTGGACGCCTACTCCCTATAACTTATTGCGCCACAAATCCCAGTGCTTTCAAGACGCGGCTGTCGGCAACCGACCAGTCGTCTGCCTTGAAGCAACAGTCCCGGAACTCGCGTCGAAAATGGTAACCGTTCCGGCGCCGTTCAAATTCCGCCCCTAGATCACTCGCCTCCAGCGACAGAAAATCCTGCTCAATGGGATAGGCCTTTAACACGGCTTCGCTGACACTGCCGGCTTCGATAACGGGCTTGGCCGCCTTCTCGTTGAATGCTGACGGCGGCAGCTGAAAATGCTCGCACAAGCCTTCGTAGACCATCCTGGTCGCATTTCTTTTGCCATTCAGGCTGTAACCGGCAATGTGTGGAGTGCCGATGGCAACCCGTGCCAGTAATCGGCTATCGATATCTGGTTCGAACTCCCAGACATCCAGGGCGACAGTAAGGTCCGCCCGTGTTTCCAGCAATGCCAGTAAAGCATTGTTGTCGACGACCTCTCCCCGTGCGGCATTGATCAGCACGGTCTCAGGTGCCAACTGTGCCAGCCGGTAATTGCCCAACACATGCCAGGTGGGATGCGGCCCATCATGTGTCAAAGGCACATGCAGGCTGACGAGTCGGCATGCAAGCACGTCATCGAGTGTGGCAAAGCTCCCGGCCAGTGGATGGTTGGCCGCCAGAAACGGATCATGGACACGTACTTCCATGCCCAATGCCAGCAGCAGGGTTGCCAGGCGACTGCCGACATTGCCGGCTCCCATGATACCCACCGGGCGATCCCGCCAAGTCACACCTTCATTCAATTCCAGCCAGGCCAGTGCCGCCATGACGTAATTAACAACAGCATCAGCATTACAGCCTGGCGCCGAACAGCAGCGCACGGCATGGGCTGCCAGATAATCCTGGTCGATGTGATCAGTGCCACTGGCGGCACTGCCGACAAACTGCACCCTGGAACCTGCCAGGAGGGTTTCATCAACCCGGGTAATCGTGCGTACCAGGAGTGCATCGGCGTCACGCACATCGCCAGGGCCTATATCACGACCCGGCAGCAGAACCAACTCACCGAGGGGAGCAAATACGTCCGCCACATCGGCAATGGCCTGGTCAGCAACGATTTTCATGGTTGGGGGTGAAGTACCAAGCAGGCGTCAGTTACCGGCTGCTTTGCGAATGGCATAGCGATAGGTATTGTCTTCTTCGGCATGGCTCAGCAACTCATGCCCGAGGAAGTGACAGAATTTGGGGACATCCCGGGTGGTGGACGGGTCCGTGGCAACCAGTACCAGGATTTCGCCGGGGGCTATCTCGCGAATTTTCTTGTGCAGCAGCATTACCGGCTCAGGACAAAACAGGCCGCGGGCATCGAGCAGATGTTCCGTCGGGTTGTTGTCATTGGTGGAAGTGGGATCCATGGCCAGTCATTCTGCTTCCGCAATCAGAGACTGACCACGTTGATGCGATTATCCTGGTTGGCTGCCATGAACGCCTTGCGCTCTTCCTCCAGGCCATGAAAATCAAACAGCCCGGTATCCAGCAGGTGCGAAGGCGCCACATTGGTGATGCTCTTGAACAGCACATCAAGGCGTCCCGGGAACTGTTTATCCCAGAGATTCAGCATTTTCTTGATTTCCTGGCGCTGCATGTTTTCCTGTGTGCCACACAGGTTGCACGGAATGATTGGGAATTCTTTCAGCGCCGCGAATTTGGCGATTTCGTCTTCCTTGCAGTAGGCCAGAGGGCGAATCACGATGTGTTTTTTGTCATCACTGAGCAGCTTGGGCGGCATGGTTTTCAGGGTGCCGCCAAAGAACATGTTCAGGAACAGGGTTTCCATGATGTCGTTACGATGGTGTCCCAGGGCAATTTTGGTCGCACCGATCTGTTCTGCATAGGAATACAGGTTGCCACGCCGCAGTCGTGAACACAGCCCGCAAAAGGTTTTACCCGGCTCGGTCTTTTCCAGTACGACCGAGTAGGTATCCTTTTCGATGACGTGATAGCGCACCCCGATGGACTCGAGATAAGTCGGTAGCACGTCTTCCGGAAAGCCGGGTTGTTTCTGGTCAAGATTCACGGCCACCAGCTCGAACCGGATTGGCGCATGTTTTTGCATGTTCAGCAGGATATCCAGCATGACATAGGAATCCTTGCCGCCGGACAGGCACACCATGACCAGGTCACCATCGCTGATCATGTTGAAATCAGCAATAGCACGACCGGTCTCGCGTCGCAGGTTTTTCTGCAGGCGATTGAGAGTAAACGTTTTTTTCCTGGGATCTGTCATCGTCACGGGTTTGGTCGCTTCATGGGTTTGGGTGCACTTGAAAAAGGGCGCCAGTATAATTCCTGACATACGTAATTGCCATTGAACCCACCATGCCCCATTCTGCCGCTTTTCAAACAGCCCCTGCCCATTCTGCCCGGTTGCGCGTGCTTGCTACTGTGGCGTGGCTTGCCTGCTGCTCAAGCGCCCCTGCTGCCGTATTTGCGCAATATCCGGATCAGGCCGTCATCCTGCAGTATCACCATGTCAGCACCAGCACGCCGCCTGTTACCAGTCTCAGCGAGGAAGCGTTTCGGACCCATATGGCCTACCTAGCCGACAACGACTTTACCGTGCTGCCGCTGGAGGACGTTATCGAGGCCCTCAGGGAGGGTAACCCACTCCCGGACCGGACTGCTGTTATTACCTTTGACGATGGTTATACCTCGGTTTACGAGGTTGCCATGCCGATTCTGGCGGACTATAACTGGCCCTACACGGTATTTGTCACCTCCGGACTGGTGGGCAGCAATGACCGGCTCTATGCCACCTGGGACCAGCTCAACGCCATGGGTGAAGCCGGCGCCACCCTGGCAAACCACACCGTCAGTCACCCTTACCTGCTGGCACGGAAACTTGGCATGACGGACAGTCAGTGGCTGGACAGTGTGCGTGAGGAAATTGTCGCTGCCGAAGAGCAGATCCGCGAGCACACCGGCCAGAACCACAAACTGCTGGCCTATCCTTACGGTGAGTACAATACGGCCATACAGGCCCTGGTCGAGGAACTCGGCTTTGTCGGCATCGCGCAGCATTCCGGCCCGATCAATGCCGCCTCCGATTTCACCGCCCTGCCCCGGTTTCCGTTTTCAGGCATCTATGCCTCAATGAACACCTATCCCACCAAGGTGCGCAGCCTGGCCTTTGACGGCGTTTCTGTCAGCCCGAAATCCCGGGTCACGAGTGACAATATGCCGGCCGCTGAACTGGATTTCAGTGATGACCAGGAAGGCATTCGCCAACTGGCCTGTTTCAATAACAATGAAAACATGGAGATCAGTGAACTGGACGGTGATGCGAAACAGTACCGCATCAGCACCAGGGTGGATAACAGGTCGCGGCGTTTCCGATACAACTGCACGGCGCCGGGCCGGAACGGCCGTTACTACTGGTATTCGGTGCCGTGGATCAATCCGGCCATCGCAGAATAAAACGGGGCTTGGGTCAGAGCGCCGGCTTGTCCCGCGCCAGCAGGTTGTTACTGTAGATCATGTTCTGCAATTCCTCGATATAGTCCAGCCCCCGGGAGGAATAGCTTTCCAGGCCATCAGCCAGTGAGATGCCGTCCACAGGTCGATTTTGCTGACGTAACTGCTGGCGGATACGGCGCAGCATCTGGTAACTGGGGAATGTGTTGAGGTTATGGATATAGGCTTCAACGGATTCCAGCACAGAATCGAAACTCTTCACTTCATGGCTGGCACCCTGCCGACGGCGGCTGGGAACAATGCCACAACCGTCTGAATAGCACCACTGGCCAAATAGGTTGTTGCCATCCTGGGCAAAACGGGACGTGCCCCAGGCCGATTCGTTGGCGGCCTGCGCCAGTGCCAGGGAGGCCGGTATCTTGTCTACACGGCGCAGCAGTACATTCAGAAACTCCTCACTGCGCAGATTGTCAGCCTCGAGTTCGTAACGCTCAGCCAGGCTTTCCAGGTAGCGCCGGTCACCAGAGGTTAACCGGTTGCCCAGCGCCACTTTGTTGCGAATAGCCAGGATACGTTCTCTGTCTTCAATGATGCGGGCATTCACGACGTCGATGAAGGGCTCAAAGTAGTCAAAAAAAACCTGTTTTTTCAACTCGATATCAACGATCGCAGTAAAGTCCGGCATCTCAGACTCCGACGGCAGGATGGGTTGCTCACTGACTTCCTTCATGTCCCTTTCCTTGAGCAGAAACAGTACGGGAACAAAAAAGAGGAGCAGAACCAGGATATACAGGGCCGAAGGATTGGCTGGTTTCCAGGGTGTCTTCATTGCAAAGTATCTCGGTGCCGGCTTGGAAAATGGTATCACAGTAACAAGACCTGCTTCAGCCGGAAATCATTCGCAATACGGCTATCGGGAGGATTTCCCAAATACCGCCACCTTATTGTTTTTACTTGTTTTTTCCGGCGCAGAGCGGCGAGTCAGGCACGTTTTTTAGGACCTCCCATTCTGCTGAAGCATGCAGGTGCAGTGCCAGGGCATGCACGGGTCCGGCAAGTTCATCGGCTAGGGTTTTGTAGACCAACTGATGCCGCTTGACCCGGTTCAACCCTTCGAACTGGGCACTGACCAGCACCAGCTTGAAATGCGAATCCGTAGCTGGTCCGGCATGCATATGACTTTCATTGATCAGTTCTAGATGCAGTGGCTGCAGGGTTTCTGTCAGCTTTTTCTCAATGCTGCTGGCAATGTTCACGACGACTTGATACTCCTGTAATACGCTCAAATGGCGCGCTTTGACTATGACACCTGATCAGGACGTTTGTTTGGGACCTTGGCTGCAATTCTGCGACAATGCCCGATTGATTGCTGAGACCTGACAGGAAAATTTATGGTTATTGGCTGGTATCCCGGGCACATGAACAAGGCCCGCAAGGATATTATACAGGCCCTGAAGAAAGTCCACGCCGTGATCGAGGTGGTGGATGCCCGCTTGCCCTACTCCAGTGAAAATCCGCTGCTGCACAACCTTACGGGTGACAAACCGACCCTGAAATTGCTCAACAAGGCGGATATTGCCGACCCTGAACTGACTACACGCTGGCTGGCGTATTATGCCGACAACGACATTGCCGCCATCGCTGTATCAGCCAAGGACGGTGGCCGGCTCAAGGCCCGCATCGTGCAACATTTAAGGGCCCAACAGCAACAGGTCAAATCGCCCTTCAGGCTCATGATCGCCGGCATTCCCAATGTCGGAAAGTCCACCCTGATCAATGCCCTGGCCGGTCGCAAGGCGGCAAAAACCGGCAACGAGCCTGCTGTCACAAAAGGCCAGCAACAAGTGATGCTGGATGATGATGTGGCGCTCCTGGATACCCCCGGCATCCTGTGGCCGAAAATCGAAAACCAGGATTCCGCCTATCGCCTGGCCATGACCGGCGCCATCAAGAACACCGCCATCGAATTTGATGACATCGCCCTGTACGCCATTGAGGCACTTTGCCAACGCTATCCTGAATCACTTCGGGACCGCTACCAGCTGTCCACCCTGGCATTGCCGGCACTAGAAGTGCTGGAAGCCATTGGCCGCCAGCGCGGCTGCCTGGTTCGCGGCGGGGTTGATTACACCAAGGCCGGGGAAGTCCTGCTGAACGATCTGCGCAGCGGCAAACTCGGCACGCTGACCCTGGAGAGTCCTGAAGACATTCCTGTGCCAGCAGCCGAAGACGATGAGGATGCCGGCGATGACACCGGCCGCGACACTAGCGACACTAAAGGGTAAGCAGAGCCCGCCCGAGCACCAGCAGTGAAGAGATGGCACACAGGCCGAGCAGGAAAGGCCTGGCGGTATGCCTGTCAATAAAGGTACGCAATGGCGCAGAACAGGCCACTCCGATGACGATGCCGATGATCAGTACCAGGCTGTAAGCCAGGTCCTTGAGATGAAAGCGGCCGACTAGCGATAAGGCGATCAGTGATGTGGTGCAGCCCATCATGAACAATACAGACAGGTTCGCCCGCAGTTCCGCCCCCCGGGTGTTCTGGTAAACCAGCGCTACCGGTGGGCCGCCGATCGAGGAGATGGTGCTCATGAAGCCTGCGGCCATGGTGGCGAAAAAGACATTGCGCGGCGTAGCCCGGATATTGGCGTGAATGAGACTGATCACAACAGCTAGCAGCACCAGGGCGCCAAAGATCATGTCGAAAGTCACCGCGGACACGGTGCCGATGAGAATGGCGGCCGGGGGTGTCCCGACAAGACGGCCCAGCAATGCTGCCTTGAAGTGCGCCATGTTAATAGCCTGACGATCCTTCCAGGCCACCCAGGTCACCAGGAACAGCGCTGCGGCAATCAAGGGGCCGGGCACCAGGTTACGATCGATCAGCAGTAGTATGGGCGCCGCGATCATGGCCAGACCAAAGCCGATGGATGCCTGGATGGCCGTACCCACAGCCACGACAAATACTGCCAGCACCAGGTCCAGCACGGAAAGATCAAGAAAGGTCATTCAGGCTTCAGATGTTTTTGGGCTGACGCGCCTTGAATTCCGCGGTGGAGTTGCTGCGCGGAAACGGCTCATCTGGAACTGGCAAGCCCAGGGCTTCACAGATGGGTTCCCAGCCTTGGCTAACGTCCCAGATCAGCAGACGTTCTGGCGGGATTGCCTGCCGCACCCGCTCGTTGTGGGCGACGAAAGAAGCCTTGGCCGCACGCGAATCAGTAAACCCGTCGGGGTACTGCGTGTCATAGATTGTCATGATCATGTCGAGCCAGCGCTGGCGCGCCGGGCTCATGCTTTCACGCGGTCGCTGCTTGACCTGGAAGATGGTCTCATTGGCACTTTTCCACCAGCTGTCGGGATCACGCACGGAAAGAATGACCAACGCATCCGGATAGTACTCGGTGATCGACTGCCAGCGGGTTGAAACAGGCTCATCCACGGCGGCGATGAAGCCATCAAAGACCTTGTTCCACTCGACGGCTTCATTGCGCGCAGCCCCTTCCCAGTATGGCAGATGCTCCTCGAGATGCTCGAAAAGCTCCACCATGTGGTAGCAGGGCCCGCCCAGGAGCTTCTCCAGAGCGAACTTCAGTGACATGGTACTGGTCCTGCCCAATCCGGCACCGATGACTTTCAGTGACATAACCTGCTCGCTTCTCGCGCGTGGTTTAACGCTTAACGTGGATAGAACGGCGGAATCTTGGCGTCAAAATTGACCCAGACCGATTTCGGCTCCGTGTATTCGTGCATGGCGAAATGCCCCATTTCGCGGCCATACCCGGAGTCCTTGATGCCGCCGAAGGGTGAACCGGGATGGAAGCGCTTGTAGCAATTGATCCATACCATGCCGGCTTCCATGGCCCGCGCCATCTTGTGGGCGCGAGTCAAGTTGTTCGTCCACAGCCCCCCGCCCAGACCATAGATACTGTCATTGGCCTGTGCCAGCACTTCTTCATCGTCCTTGAAGGTAGATACCACCACGAAAGGACCGAACACCTCTTCACGACTGACACGGTCAGTCGGTTTGGCACGCACGATGGTGGGCTCAACAAAGCAGCCGTTTTGCAGATCAGGATGATCTGGCTGCTTGCCACCGAGAAGGATCTCACCACCCTGCTCTTGTGCGATATCACAGAATTTGAGGACACGTTCCTGGTGCATGGTCGAGGTCAGCGGACCCATTTCTGTTGTCGGATCCAGCGGATTGCCCTGCTTGATGGATGCGGCAAGGGCCATGAACTTCTCCAGGAACTCATCAGCGATGGCTTCGTGGAGGATCAGTCGCGAACCGGCAATACAGGCCTGGCCCTGGTTATGGAAAATGGCAAAAGCCGAACCACCCACTGCCGCCGGAATATTGGCGTCCTCGAAGATGATGTTGGCGCCCTTGCCACCCAGTTCCAGCTGCAGGCGTTTCAGGTTACCCGCCGAAGCTTCGACGATCTTGCGTCCTGTGACGGTAGAGCCGGTGAAGGAGATTTTATCGATGCCCATATGCTCGGCCATGTACTGCCCAGCGGTATGGCCAAAACCCGGCACCACATTCAGCACGCCAGGCGGAAAACCGACTTCACGGGCCAGTTCTGCCACGCGCAGGGTGGACAGCGGGGTCAGTTCGGCCTGCTTCATCACGACGGTGTTGCCCGCCGCCAGAGCCGGCCCCAGCTTCCAGCTGGTGAACATCAAGGGGAAGTTCCAGGGCACGATCTGGCCGACCACGCCGATCGGCACACGCTGGACATAGTTCAGGAAACCGGTATCCACGGGAATGACAGTACCCTCGTTTTTGTCCGGCATGCCGGCAAAGTATCGATAGGTCGCTACCGTGCGCATGACATCCAGGTTATGGGTATCACGTATCGGATGACCGGTGTCCAGGGATTCAATCAGGGCCAGGTTGTCACGGTCCTTCTCAATGGCATCGGCCAATTTGCCGATGAGCACACCCCGGTCAGAAGCCGACATGTTGGCCCAGGCCGGAAAGGCATCACGGGCTGCTTTTACGGCCCTGTCTATGTCTTCCTTTTTGGCTTCGGCTACATTGGCCAGCAACGAATTATCGTAAGGATTAAAGACTTCAAAGGTGCCGCCATCGGCAGCGTCGACGAATTCGTTGTTGATAAACAACTGCGTCGGAAAATTGGCTTGTGATTTATCGAGTATCTTGGCGTCGGCCATGGTTCAGGTCCTGTTGTCATTCAAAAGAGCGGTCGAAATGCCGCTCTGATTATTGTGGGGCTGAAACAAATCCGGCCTGATGACACAGGCCGGATCGAAACGATTGTTATCTGGCGATTACCAGCGGCTGGCCGTAATCGGGAACGGCTCCAGCTCACCCTGGGCATACTTCTCGTCCAGACCGGGGGTGCCGTTTTCCAGAACCATCAGCATGCAACGTTTCGGCGAATAACCCTGGTGGCGAATGTCGGCCGGCATGGCACAGACATCACCGGATTTCATGACGATGCGGCCACGTGGATTGCCACTGTTCTTGTCCTGGATGTTCCAGTGGATTTCGTCAGTCAGCTGGATGAACCACTCGTTTCGGTCATTACCATGTATCACCGGCAGCATGTGTTCCTCACTGGTGACACAGCAGATACAAGCCTTGGTGATCGAGGTGAAAGACGGGTTCCAGGTGACATCGGCACGGGCAATGTGATCGAACAGGTTGAACGCATGCACGGAGTTCTCGAAGCCGGGCTCCACTTCAATATCCGGCTGGTCGAATTCCAGGTCGGCAAAGGCACGGTTGATCGGATGACCGCTTTCATCGGAACGCGGCTGGACATCGCCCGGCAGACCCAGCATGCGACGGGCAGGCTCGAAACCGCGAATCAACGGACCGGAGGCTTCCTGCTGCTTGGCGCCAAGTGGCGAACCGGTTTCCAGCGGTGCACTCAAGGGATCATAACCTTCGTTGATCCAGTCCTTCGAAATGGTTTCAAAGGCGACGCGAACATCGTCGGTATTGAAGGTTTCCAGGTAGTCGACACCGGTATCCTTGTGGCCCTTGCTGTAGGTACCGGCATAGATATCAACAGTGCCGTAATGGTTCTGGGTGCCAAAAACGTCATCGAAGAAAATCCAGCCGTAGAAAAAGCCCCAGCCGATATCCCGCACCATGGCGCGCAGGAAACGGTCGACTTCGATGGTATGGACGCCCTTCGGCCACTCAACGTGGACGAAGTAGGCATCGCGGGTGAACTTGAAACCGCCGAACTGGAAACTGCGATATCCCAGCACGGGATCCGGTTCAGAAGCAATGACGGACACTTTTTCAGGAGTCACTTCTGTATTCATTGCGCTATTCCTCTTTTTAAATTCGTGTATTGGTCTAGTAATAATTGTTGTGACTGACGGAAATACTTGATGCTCAATTCAGCGTACAGATTTCCGACCACTTCTCGATGCTTTCCGGTCCGGCACAGGTCTGGAACAGAACAACACCGGGCTGATCGGCCTTGAGCTGGTAGGCGGCGCCCTGCGGCAGCAGCACTTCATGGCCACGGCGTGCGGTCACTTTACCCATGCGCTTGCCCTTGGGGGCATCGGCTAATCGGGCCGCGCCTGCAGAATGACCGGGTTTCTCATCGTCTTCCAGCTGGTAGAACTCAAACTGCACCTCGCCTTCCATCACGATAGCAAATTCATCATGCGGTGCGGTATACCAGGGTGACTTGCCTTCTGCCCGGCAAGTTTCTGCACAGTACTCCAGGTTGGACGCCACCATGATGCGCTCATAGGGTTTGGCTGAATTGCAGATTTCAAAAATATTGGAAAAAGCGTAATGCTTCAGATCATCGTTAAGTTCGATAGTTCCTTTATCGTAGGAGTCCAGCGACCCCACCATGGTTTTATAACTCATAGGATTCCCCCTGGGTGGTCCCGGCTTAATGCCGGATTATTATCATGTCTGGCGGGAAGGCAGTATCGCAGACTCTGCGGGTACTGCACTTGATACCTGTGTACACCGTGCAATCAGGTCGGTTTACACCCCGGCTGATGTACTGAGACGTGCTGAATAGTGCACAAAATTCAGTACCGGCTTGCAGGTCGTTTTCGCGGTGGCATGAGACCACCACACTTCCCTATAACTGGCTGTCGATAATATGAAGTTCGAAAGCCGGAATCAAGCGGGTTGCCAGTCTCGGCAGCCCATGTTTATTGCGGCAGGGCAAACACATACTGCCGGCTTTCGATGCCCGGCGGTGTCCCCTCGATATATTTGGCCTGCCCGGCAGTCGTTACCGATGTCCCAGTGCCGACGGAAACGTACTGACGCCCGTTGACCGCAAAGGTCACCGGATAGCCCGTGATGGAAGAACCGAGGTTGGCTTCCCACAGCACCTCACCGGTGAGCTGATCAAACGCGCGGAAATTGCCCTCGATATCACCACCAAAGACCAGGCCGCCGCCCGTGGTCACCATGGACATGGCCGTACCTGCCGTCTCGTAGGTCCAGAGGGTTTCACCGGTTTCCGCCGAGATCGCGTAAAACGTGCCGACATTGGTGCGCCCCGGTGTCAGTTTATCGCGTCCGAAGAAACCGTAGAGGCTATCCGGATCAGGATCCTGCGGGTCCGCCGTCACGGTCAGGTCCATGCAGGTATTCTGCAGCCCGTAATACATGGCATTGGTCAGGGGACTGTAGGCACCCTCCCACCAGTTCTTGCCGCCGCCGGTCGACGGACAGATTTCCAGCTGCTGGCCGGTTTCGCTGAACAGCGCTGCCGGATTGACCCGGGCCTTGCCGGTGGCGCCATCAATATCTGCCAGTACGTTCTGGTGAACTGTCGGCCTGGCCCAGAGGAATTCGCCGGTCTCGCGGTCAATGGTGTACACCACGCCGGTCTTCCCCGGAATACCGGTGATCACCTTATAGATCTTCTCAGGATCGATATCCGGATTGATCCATGGCACGGATTCAGGGTCCGGTGCGACCCGGGTGTCGACCAGCAGCCGCTCAAAAGGATGATCCAGATCCCAGTGATCAACCAGATGCTGGTAATACCAGGCTATGGAGCCATCCTCCGGCCGAATCGCCAGGGTGGCGTTGTGATACAGGTACTCCTTGTCATTGCCGGCCAGCAGAAACTTGGGCGCCGGCGCAGTCACGGATGTGCCCATGTAGATCAGGTTCAGTTCCGGATCGTAGCTGGGTGCCATCCAGGCGCCGACATGCCAGCGTTCTTCCCAGGGGGTATCGCCCCAACTGTCGGTATCATCCCCAGTTTCAGGCTGGATCAGATTCAGGCGCCAGACTTCCTCGCCGGTCCCGGCATCATGGGCAGCAATGAAGCAGGCTTCGGGCCCCGCCGGTGGCTGGCAATTCCGGCCAGAAATGGCCAGGCCGTTGATGACAATCGGGCCATTGCTTTGCTGGGCCGGATGGGTGCGGTAATTCAGGATCTGGGTTTCCCAGCGGACTGCGCCGGTGTGCACGTCCAGGGCAACAATGTAATCGTCATTGCTGGTGTAGATGATGACATCGCCGTGAAGAGCGATATTGCGCATGGTCTTGTTGGCGCCCAGATAGTCGCCCAGGTCTTCCGGCATCTGGCGCACGTATTCCCACACCAGGTCACCGGTCACGGCATTGCGGGCCTGGATGACGTCGCCGGGATTGGGCAGGTACATCATGCCATCGTAGATCAGGGGCGTACCTTCCTGAATGGGCGTGCTGGGCAGGACGCCATCCTGCATCAGGGCCGACCACACCAGTTCCAGCCCGGCAACATTATCACGGTTGATCTGGTCGAGGGGGCTGTAGCCCCAGGAATCAAGAGTACGCCTGAACATGAGCCAGTCTTCTGCATCCGGATTGCGCAGCATGTCATCTGTGACCGGCACGTAAGCACCGTCCTGGCCCTGGCTGACGCCGGCAGCCAGCACACACCACAACCCGATACCGGCTGATATCGTCCTGGTCAGCTTTTTCGTGAGTTTCCTGTTCAGGTTCCTGATTCGCATATTCCCCTCAGTCATGCCGTGAGTACGGCTAGTTATTGTTTTGCTGGTTTTATATTCGCGTCTGATCAAATGATAAAAAAACTCCAGCCTGCATGCCCCGGACGCCGGATGAACGTAGCAGACTTTCTCGGGGGTGTCACTCTACAATCCCGGCCGATCCCGTTATACTCCCAGACTTTATCGAGCAGTGATTACTTCCATAATGCAGTTAACTGAAACGCCGAATTCGCCCGCCCAATCCGCTTCCCATCCGGCCGGTCCCCACCCCGCTTTCGAGCACAAACGCAGCCAGCACCTGGACACCCTGAACCTGACGGTTGAGGAGTATGAACACCGTGAAACCGGTGCCATGCATTATCACCTGGCCAGTGACAATCCGGAGAATGTCTTCATGGTTGCCTTGCGCACCGTGCCCATGGATTCCACGGGGGTCGCCCATATCCTGGAGCACACGGCGCTGTGCGGCAGTCGCAAGTTCCCGGTAAGGGACCCGTTTTTCATGATGATTCGCCGCTCACTGAATACCTTCATGAATGCCTTTACGAGCAGCGACTGGACGGCCTATCCCTTTGCCAGCCAGAACCGCAAGGATTTCGACAACCTGCTGGAAGTGTATCTGGATGCGGTGTTTTTCTCGCGGCTGCATGAACTCGACTTTGCCCAGGAGGGACATCGCCTGGAGTTTGCCGAACCCGACAATCCCGCCTCGCGACTGGAATACAAGGGCGTGGTTTACAACGAGATGAAGGGTGCCATGAGTGCCCCTACCTCGCTGATCTGGCAGCAAATCTGCTGCCACCTGTTTCCGACCACGACCTACCACTACAACAGCGGTGGTGATCCGGCGACCATACCGGATCTCAGCTACGAACAGCTGCAGGCGTTCTACAAGACGCACTACCACCCCAGCAACGCCATTTTCATGACCTACGGTGATATTCCGGCTGCCTCACACCAGCGACAATTTGAGGAACTGGCCCTGAAGGAGTTTTCCCGGCTGGACGTGCACATTGAAGTCGGCGATGAACGGCGCCTCAGCGCCCCGGTCCGGGTACAGGAAAAATACCCGCTGGACGAGGAAGACGCCAGCAACAAGACCCACGTGGTCATGGGCTGGCTGCTCGGCAAGAGCACGGACCTGGCCGAGATGTACAAGGCCCAGTTGCTGGCCGGTGTGCTGCTCGACAACAGCGCCAGTCCCCTGTTGCAGGCACTGGAAACCACGGCGCTCGGCCGTGCCCCCTCACCCCTGTGCGGCCTTGAGGATTCGCATCGGGAAATGAGTTTCATGTGTGGCCTGGAAGGCTGCAGTGAGGACAGTACCGATGCCATCGAGGCCCTGATTCTCGGCGTGCTCGAAGACACCGCCGCCAACGGCATTGCCCAGGACAAGGTTGAGGCGGCCCTGCACTCCCTGGAGCTCAGCCAGCGTGAGATCAGCGGCGACACCTATCCCTATGGTCTGCAACTGCTGCTTGCGGCCCTCTCGACCGCGACCCATCGCGGAGATCCCATAGAACTGCTCGATATCGATCCGGTTCTGGCCCAGCTGAAGGAAGATATCCAGGACCCGAACTACATCCCGGACCTGATTCGCCAATACCTGCTGGACAATCCGCATCGGGTCACCCTCACGGTCCAGCCGGACATGACACTGGCCGATGCCATGTCGGCCGCCGAAAGGGCCAGGCTGGACAGTATTCGCCAGGCGATGAGCGAGGGTGAGGTACAAGCCGTCATCGAACAGGCCGCCCAGCTCAAACTGCGCCAGGAACAGGAAGACGATCCCGGCATCCTGCCGCAAGTAACACTGGACGATGTCCCGGTCGACATCACCTGGCCGGAATCCTCATCCCACCAAATCCCGGTCGGCGATACTCAGGCCAATGTCCGCTTTTTTGGCCAGGGCACCAATGGCATCAGTTACCAGCAGGTCGTGCTCACCCTGCCCGCCATGAGTCCGGCACTTGCCGACATGCTGCCCTACTACACCAGCTGCGTCCCGGAACTGGGCATTGGTGATCGTGACTACCTGGAAATCCAGGCCCTGCAATCTGCAGTCAGTGGCGGCATCAATGTCTACAGCACCCTGCGCAACCATATTGATACCGAACAGGCGCTCGACAGCTATCTGGTGTTTTCCGGCAAAGGGCTTTACCCGAACCAGGACGACGTCAGCAGGCTGGTGCGCGACACCTTCCTGGACTGTCGTTTCGATGAACACCAGCGCATTCGGGAAATCATGGAACAGATTGCCGCGCGCCGTGAACAAAGCATTACCAGCCAGGGGCACAGTCTCGCCGTAGGGGTTGCCTGCAGCAGACTCAGCCCCATTGCTGCCATGAACTACCAAAGTTCCGGCATGGCGGGTATCCAGCAACTGAAACAGCTGACGGCTGGCTTTGCCGACAGCGACAACATTGCCGAATTCGCCGGCCATTTTGCCCAGATCCATGATCTCCTGCAGGGCGCTGACAAGCAGTTTCTGCTGATCAGTGAGGACAGTGAACGTGATGCCCTCCTCGACAGCCTGGCTTCAGCCTGGTCCCAGGTGCCAGCCTCACGGCATCATGACGTCTTCTCGCTGCCGGGCTGCCGCGAAACCGTTCGCGAGGCCTGGTTCACCAACACCCAGGTCAGCTTCTGTGCCATGGCCTTTCCGACCGTACCGGTCGGCCATGAGGATGCGGCCGCACTCACCGTGCTGGGCGGGTTCCTGCGCAACGGATTCCTGCACCGGACCATCCGTGAACAGGGCGGTGCCTACGGCGGAGGCGCCAGCCAGGACTCCGGCACCGCAACCTTCCGTTTTTTCTCCTATCGCGATCCGCGCATGACAGAGACCCTGGACGACTATCGCAAGTCGATCGACTGGCTGCTGGCCACCGATCACGATGCCCGCGCGCTGGAAGAAGCCGTACTTGGCGTGATTTCCAGCCTCGACAAGCCGTCATCACCGGCCGGCACTGCCCGCCAGGCCTTCTACAACGAACTCTTCGGGCGTGACCGCCAGCAACGCGCCGACTTCCGCCAGCGCATTCTCCAGGTCGGCCTGGATGACCTGAAGGCGGTAACACGCCAATACCTGGCCGATGCCGAGCCGGCCCTGGGCATCATCACCAGCAAGGCCCGCACGGCGGAACTGGAAGCTATGGACATCGATATTCGCCAGTTCTGAAAAATATGCCGGGATCATGGAACTAACCCGGGGGCAGACAGTCTTACCTATCGGGTGGAATGAATTGTGGTGGCTGTATCATTCCCTCAGCTTTCGAGAAGCCTGGCTATGCCAGGCTTTTTTTATGGCGGTATAACGCACACTGATTTTGTATGATCACGCCACCAACACGGAACAGATCCCATTGCGGCTTGACTGCACGCGAAAAGAAATCATGAACACCTGCGAAGCACCAGATAGTCGACCAATCGACGAGCAAAACCGCAAGGCCGCGACGCGCGTTACCCTTATCGGGTCCGTGCTTGACCTCGTGCTGGGCATTTTCAAGATAGTGATCGGACTGTCGGCCCACTCCATCGCCCTGGTCTCCGATGGCATTCACTCCCTGTCAGACCTGCTGACCGATGCGTTCGTGCTGCTGGTCACCGCGTTCTCCCATGCCAAACCTGACCGCGAGCATCCCTATGGTCATCGCCGTTTCGAAACGCTTGGTACCATCATTCTGGGTATTGTGCTGTTCGCCGTGGCCGGCATCATCTGCTATGACAGTGTCCGCCGCATTGCCGTGCTCGATCCGCTGCCTGTACCACAGTGGCCCGGCCTGCTTATTGCCATGATCAGTATTGCCAGCAAGGAATGGATTTATCGCTATACCCGCAAGGTGGCCGAAGAGATTAACTCCAGCCTCATCCTGGCCAACGCCTGGCATAGCCGCAGTGATGCCTTCTCTTCCATCGCAGTCCTGATCGGCATTCTGGGCGCCATGGCAGGCTTTCCGGTCATGGACCAGCTCGCCGCCGTGGTGGTGGCCCTGATGATCGGCAAGATTGCCTGGGACCTGATCGGAAGCAGCCTCAGCGAGCTGGTGGATACCGCCCTGCCTGTCGACCAGGTCAATGCCATTCACCAGCATGCCCGGGCCCTAGAGGGGGTTCGTGGTGTGCATGATCTGCGCACCCGTTCGCATGCCGGGCGCGTGTTTCTTGACCTGCATATCCAGGTCGATGAACGCATCTCCGTGTCAGAGGGACATTTCCTGGCGGACCGGCTCAACCAGTCTCTGAAAAAGCATTTTCCGGATATTTCGGACATCATCGTTCACGTGGACCCGGAACCGGACAACGATCCCACTGCAGCCAGCCAGCACTTGCCCCTGCGCCAGGAAATTGAGGCCACCCTGACCCGGCAATGGCAGCAGCACCTGCCTGAACGGGCCATCAAGCGGCTGGAACTGCACTATCTGGCGGATCATGTTGATGTGGATATATACCTTGATATATCCATATTAAACAATAATTTGAGAGATATACTTGAGAAGGAATCTAGCGCTGTAGGCTGGCTCGGCAGACTTACGTTTTACGGGATGCCATGACCAACTCATAGGCTTCCCGAATGTCCTGAACCTTCTTGTTCGCCAGTGCCATCATTTCTTCCGGCAGGCCTTTTGACACGAGCTTGTCAGGATGGTGCTGGTTCATCTGTCGTCGATAGGCCTTCTTGACCTCCTGGTCACTCGCCCCTGACGGGACCCCCAGCAAGGCATAGGCGTCGCTCATGGACATGCGTGCCTGCGGCTGGTTACGGACATGGGTCTGCGCCTGCATGCGCTGGAAGATGGCGCGGTATTCCGCCTGGCTGAATCCCAGCAGGCTCGCCGCCTGTTGCAGGATATTGCTTTCACGGGGATCCAGCTTGCCATCCGACAGGGCGATAGCCACCTGGATCTCCAGGAACATCTGCATCAGGTTGCGGCGCCGATGGCACTCCTGGCGAAACTGCTGCAGGGTGGCCTGCAGGGGAAAATCAGGCTGCTTGCCGGCATTGAACAGCTGTTGGGCCACTTGTTTCTGGCGTTCATCCAGGCGCATCTGCCGCATGACATCCTCGGCAACAAATATCTCGGTTTGCGAGACCTGCCCGTCAGACTTAGCGACATGCCCCATGGTGGCAAAGGTGGCGGTAAAAAACGCCGTCTGGATGCGTTCCTGCTCCTGCCCCCAGCCCTCACCATCGAGGTTGCCCAGGCCCTTGTCAAAGTTATGGCCAAACGCCGCACCAAACAGTGCCCCAAGCGGACCGCCCAGCATGAAGCCGAGACCGCCCCCGATGATTTTGCCCCACCAGCTCAGAACAGCAACCTCATGAACCAGTTCCGGCCCAGGGCTTTTTCGCACTGGGCGTACTGCTGTGCATAGCGGTTGGCATTAGCCTGAACCCGGCGACTGATATCAATCAGTTCCGGCTTGCTGTTATAGGTGCGACGGGAAAAACCGCCATGACCCTCATGGTAGGCCAGGTAATGGTTATAGGCATCGCCACGATCAATACCGTTCACACGGGAGGAATTGTTGGTATACCAGCCGACAAAATCGATGGCATCGGCAAACTTGGAACGGCGGGCTCCCCAGTTCCCGGCCTCGGCCTTGTATTCGGTCCAGGTGCCATCAAGCACCTGGGCGTAGCCAAAAGCCGATGATGGCCGCCGCCACGGTATGATCCCGAGGAGTCGGGTGCGTTTCGGCTTGGCCCGCGACACAAAAGAAGATTCCTGCTGAATGATGGCCATCGTCACCGGTATGGGGGTTTTCCAGCGCTTTTCGGACTTCACGGCAGCCTTGTACCAGCTGCGCCGTTCCTCGAACATGCTGCAGATGTTGGTGGTATTTTGCGGTGGTGCCGAGGCGCAGGCCGCCAGGGCCATGACTGCCAGCAATAGCACCAGGCGTTTGCAATTGTTCATGGTCATCATCCCCTGCAGGCTTGTGGCATCAGTCGCATCGGCAACCGGTCGGCAGTGTCGCCATCGCGCAATCATGGGGTGTATTTCTGTCAAAAAAGAGGCCAAGCGCGGGCTTTCTGGCTATGTCGGCAAGTCAGCCCGACGCTGACCATTGGGGGTCACTTTACACGCTTTCAGGGGGCAATGTCATGCTGCTTGAGCAGTGACAAAAGGGCACTTTCATCAATAACCTCGATACCCAGTTCCTCGGCTTTGGTCAGTTTCGACCCGGCACCTGGGCCGGCCACCACACAGGTGGTATTTTTCGAGACACTGCCGGCGACCCTGGCGCCCAGCTGCTGCAGTTTTTCCTTGGCATCCGAGCGTCCCATCGCCTCCAGCGTACCGGTCACAACCCAGGTCTGGCCACTCAGGGGCAGATCATCACGGCTTACAGGCTCAGTCTCCGTGGGCGTCACTCCGGCATCCAGCAAGGCCTGGATCACGTCTGTATTGTGGCTTTCATCGAAAAATGCCCGGATATGATGCGCTACCACCTTGCCGATATCCGGCACCTCGACCAGCGCCTCCTCCGATGCGGCCATGATGGCCCTGAGCTTGCCGAAATGGGCTGCCAGGCCTGCCGCCGTGGCCTCCCCCACTTCCCGGATGCCCAGGGCGAACAGAAAGCGCGGCAAACTGACCTGCTGGCTCTTTTCGATGGCGGCGACAAGGTTGGCTGCTGACTTCTCGCCCATGCGTTCCAGCCCGACCAGGGTATCCTGGCTCAGGGTGTAAATATCGGCCACAGAGTTGAGCAGCTCCTGGTCGACGAGCTGTTCAATGAGTTTGATGCCCAGGCCGTCAATATCCATGGCGGCCCGAGAGGCAAAATGGATGATCGACTGCGTACGCTGGGCGCGGCAGAACAGGCCGCCGGTACAGCGCATCAACACCTCGTCCTCGAAATGTTCAATGTCCGAGTGGCAGATCGGACAGGATGCCGGTGGCACGATGTCCCGGGCATCATCCGGGCGCCAGGCAGCAATGACCGAGACAATCTTGGGAATAACATCCCCGGCTCGGCGAATGATGACCGAGTCTCCGATTTTCAGGCCCAGACGCGCTACTTCATCCATGTTGTGCAGAGTGGCATTACTGACGGTGACACCGCCGACAAACACCGGTTCCAGGCGGGCCACCGGGGTGATCGTGCCGGTGCGGCCAACCTGGAACTCAACGTCATTGAGCACCGTTGCCACTTCTTCTGCCGGAAATTTATAGGCCATGGCCCAGCGAGGTGTGCGGGCATTCATGCCTAGGGCATCTTGCAAGGCAAAGCGATTGACCTTGATCACCACGCCGTCGATCTCATAGTCCAGCGCATCACGCTTGGCCAGCAGGGCTTCACAGTAACGATGACTGCCGGCCACACCCTGACAGGTTTCCCGATCAGGATTAACCGGCAACCCCCAACCGGCAAACTGCTCAAAAACACCCGCCAGGTTGTCAGCCAGTTCACCCCCGGCCACCAGCCCGTAGCTGTAACAGAACATCCTCAGGGGCCGCCGGGCGGTGATGCGGGAATCCAGTTGCCGCAGCGTGCCGGCAGCGGCATTACGCGGGTTCACAAACACTTTTTCGCCGGCCTCTTCCGCTGTCGCGTTCATGCGGGCAAAGCCGCTGCGGGTCATGAAAACCTCGCCGCGCACTTCCAGGCGCTGGGGATAGCCCTGGCCTTCCAGGCACAGAGGAATGTCCGTAATGGTTTTTACATTGTGCGTGATGTCTTCGCCTGTGGTGCCATCGCCGCGGGTGGCGCCTCGCACCAGTACACCGTCTTCGTAAAGCAGGCTGACGGCGACACCATCGACCTTCGGTTCGCAGCTGTACTCTAGCGGCGCATCGGAATCCAGGCGTTTCTGAATGCGGGCTTCGAAACGGGCCAGCTCCTCCTCGGAGGTGACCTTGTCCAGGGACAGCATGGGAATTTCATGCACGACCTGGGCAAAACCACTGAGGGGGGCACTGCCGACCCGCTGACTGGGGGAGTCCGGCGTAACGAGATCCGGAAACTCCGCCTCTATGGCCAGCAAGCGATCAAACAGTTGATCGTATTCCTGGTCAGGGATTTCCGGCGCATCCAGCCGGTAATACTGGCGCGCGTGATGGCTGACCTGCCGGCGCAGTGCATCGAGTTCATCACGAATGGATTTGGGGGCTGCTGACATTGAAGGTCCCCGCCGGAGACGGCCCGCACGGGCTATTTCCTGGCCAGCATCTCCAGTTCGAAATCACGGATACGCTGGCGGCTGTGTTCGATGGTCTGGCGGGTGAACACACTGCGGTTTTCATCCTTGAGGTTGGCATCAAGCGCCTCTTTGACCGCCTGGGCTGTTTGCAGCATCTGGTCAAAGCACTGCATATTGCCCAACTTGTTGGGCAGCTGCATGAAAAAACTGACGCCGGGGGTGGTAAAGGTTTCCATGTCACTGATCGAGAATGTGCCAGGACGCAGCATATTGGCCATGCTGAACATGACCGGACCCTTGCCGCTGTTATCAGCGTGACGGTGGAAAATGCTCATCTCGCCAAGACGCATGCCGTGTTTCATGAGTATGGGCAGCATGCGTCTGCCCTCAATCACAGTGCCGGGACGGGCCATGACATTGATAATGATGACTTCCTCGGCCTGAGCCTGATCATCCGCACTGTCGGCATCATCCTCATCTTCGTGTTCGTGCTCAAAGAGGTCATGATGTTCCAGATCAAGCTCACCCTGGTCGTCGCGGCCAAAGGTCAGCACGTCATCGCCAAAAGTGGGCTCTATGCGCTCATCAGCAGCCACTGGCCTGCCCTTCCTGGGCACGGGGGCCGGTTCAGGCTCCTCGCCAGGGTCTTCGGGTAGATCTTCCTCGTCTTCGTCATATTCCAGATCTTCCGGTTCTTCCAGATCATCGGATGCCGCTGAAGCCTCACCAGCGTCGTCGTAATCCTCATCCAGCCAGGTGTCCTCTTCGTCAGAGGGCATTGCGGTGTCGAGATCATCATCGTCATCTGCCAGCTCATCGTCACCATCATCGGCAAAAACAGGATCATCATCGCGGGCCGAAAACGCGGCGGCAGCGCTCCGGGGATAACCGGCTACCGTGTCATCGTCCCACCCGTCTTCCGCATCTTCCGCGACTTCCTCGTCTTCCTCGTCTTCCTCGTCTTCCTCGTCTTCCTCGTCTTCCTCGTCTTCCTCGTC
>JBMTQX010000022.1:0-40535 GCA_049446715.1 Pseudohongiellaceae bacterium | reverse complement strand
ATTTGACCGGCTCTGCTGTTCATCACCTTTACTCTGGGCATGACTGTCCTGGGCGAGTGATGCCGCTTTATCAGCCTTGGGGGCTTGGTTAGCGTCATTTGCTTTCTGCACGGGCTCGGACGGGGCTAACGTCGAAGCCGTGGCAGTGTTGCCCTGGCCCCCCTGGTCATTGCTTTCAACGGCAGGTGATTTTTCTCTGCTGGCGGCAGGCTGCCTGTTCTGGCGCTCAGCAGCTACCGGCGTGCTGTTCTGCTCACCGTTGCTACCGGAAGCCGGGTTGTTCTGGCTGTCCTGGTTGTTCTGCTCATTGCCGGCTTCAGCTCCGGCATCATCACGCTTGCCACGGCGACGCTGACGCGGCTGCTTCAGACGCTGTTCGGACGGTCTTTTACGCGGTTTGTCACCACGATTATCCTGGCTGTTGTTGCTGGTGCTGTCATTGCCGGCACCGGTATCTGCAGCGGATTCGGTATCAGCACCAGTCGGGCTGTCCTGGCGCGCATTCTCCTGTGTCCCGTCGGACTGGCCTTTGCCCCGTGAGCGCTTGCGACCGGTCTTGCGGCCTTCACGACGCGACGATTCATTTTCCGGTTCCTGGTCGCCACGGCTTTTTTGACGTTCCAGGCGATTATTGCCAGCATCCTCTTTGCCCTTGGCATCGGCGTTGCGAGCGCCATCAGCACTGCGAGAGCCTTCTGACTTGCGGCCTCCGCGTTTGCGACCACCTTCACTACGAGTACCGCGCTTGCGACGACCGTCGCTGCGCTTTTCGTTACTGTCAGCGGACTTGCTGCTTCTGCTGCGCGGCTTCTTGCTCGGGGCTTCTTCGACCGGCGCACTGAACAGGCTGCTGATTGCGGCACTGATGCTGGCCAGCAGGCCACCACTGCTTTTTGCCGGCTCTTGAGCTGGCTGGGCGACCGGCGGCATGGCCGGAGTAATGTGTGGCGCCTGGACAGCGGCGCGATCGGCCACTTCCGGTTTCTTCGGAATGAACTCACTGATTTCGTTATCGTCTTCCGGGTGGATGTCGTAACTGCGCTCACCGGTTTCATCGGCAATGTTCTGGACTTCGTAGTGCGGCGTGTCCATGTTCGGATTTGGGACAACCACGACCTTGGTCCGGCTCTGGTTCTCAATACTGGCGATGGCTTTGCGCTTTTCGTTCAGCAGGTAGGACGACACACTGATCGGCACGATGGCACGAACTTCGCAGGAATTGTTCTTGTTGGCTTCTTCTTCCAGCAAACGCAGGATAGACAGGGCCAGTGATTCGATATCGCGAATGGTGCCCTGGCCATTACAACGAGGGCAGACAATGGCGCTGGTTTCACCCAGGGACGGACGTAGCCGTTGCCGTGACATTTCCAGCAACCCAAAACGGGAAATACGGCCGATCTGGACACGGGCACGATCCATGGCCAGCGCATCGCGCATGCGATTTTCGACTTCGCGCTGGTTCCTCTGGGACATCATGTCGATGAAATCGATCACCGCGAGACCACCTAGGTCACGCAGACGCATCTGGCGCGCAATCTCATCCGCGGCTTCCAGGTTGGTCTGCAGGGCGGTTTCCTCGATATCCGCACCACGTGTGGCGCGGGAAGAGTTGATATCAATGGAAATCAGCGCCTCGGTCGGATCGATGACGATGGAGCCACCCGAGGGCAGTTTCACTTCACGCTGAAACGCTGTTTCAATCTGGGCTTCAATCTGGTAATTGGTAAACAGCGGCACCTTGCCGTCATACAGTTTTACGCGGTCTTCAAACTGCGGCATGACCTGGCGAATGAAGCTTCTGGCTTCCTCGAAGCTGGCGGGGGTATCGAGAATCACTTCACCGATGTCCTGGCGCAGGTAGTCCCGGATGGCGCGGATAATGACATTGCTTTCCTGGTAGATCAGGAAAGGGGCCTCGCGCTCATCAGCTGCGGTCTTGATGGAAGACCAGAGCTGCAGCAGGTAATCCAGGTCCCATTGCAATTCTTCGGGGGCCTTGCCGACGCCAGCGGTACGCACGATGGTACCCATCCCGTCAGGAATGGTGATACTGCTGAGGGCATCTCGCAACTCACTGCGGTCATCGCCCTCGATGCGGCGGGAGATGCCACCGGCACGGGGATTGTTCGGCATAAGGACCAGGTAGCGACCTGCCAGGGAGATCATGGTAGTGAGCGCAGCACCCTTGTTGCCACGCTCTTCCTTGTCCACCTGTACGATGACTTCGGTGCCTTCCTGGACCACTTCCTTGATATTGATGCGGCCACTGATTTCATTTGGCTGCTTGGAAAAATATTCCTTGGAAATTTCTTTCAGGGGCAGGAAACCGTGGCGATCGGCGCCAAAATTGACGAACGCGGCTTCCAGGCTTGGCTCGATGCGGGTGATGCGGCCTTTATAAATATTGGCCTTTTTCTGGACCCTGGCGCGATTCTCGATGTCCAGGTCATACAGCCGCTGGCCATCGACCAGGGCAACACGCATCTCTTCTTTCTGCGTGGCGTTGATAAGCATTCTTTTCATGCCGTGCACTTCTCCGTATAAGGGAAGACCGGGGCAAAAGATGCCTGACAAAATGGATTAACTAGCTTTTATAAGTAATTGAATTAAAAACAATTAAGAGTGAGGAGGGGTGGTACTGCAACAACTGCATTTGCAAGGCCGGTACTGCCTGATGTCAGAGCAGAACTGGCGGGTTAGTGCCGAAACTGCTGTGATCGTCTCTTTGACTCGTCCCGGGGTAGCCTGGCGTAAAGGCTGTCTCTCCGGTGGACTGCGTCAGGCTTGTCTTGCCCGGTTCGTCTGATCTTGGGGATCAGTGGCCAGGCTGTTCCTGTCTGGCTGATTACCGGCACCGCTTATGGGGTACTGCCAGCAATTCCTTGGTTTCTCTCAAATGCGTTTTGCGGTTCTCACAACCTCAATCCGGTTGTTTTCGGTGCGTGCACCGTGATCGCTTACTCTCTTGTTCTCCTGATCGCCACACTTGGCGATACTGAATCTGTCAGCTTGCTCAGTTGGCCGTCATCGATCTTTCAAATTGATCTCAGCTAACGGAGTCTTTTACCCGGCTTTCCGGAATTAACAGGCCCTTGCGGGCCTTACAGTCTGAATTTAAAAAATTATGACCAGGGTTTACTGGCCTCTGATTAGTTTCTCGTCTTCGGTTCGCCAGAGCGGGTCAGGGGAGCCCTTGTGGGCTTCGCATGCCGGGCTGGCATAAATTCGGCTAGTACTGGTTTTTCGTGTTGTTTCAGTCAGTCCTTAAATAATTCTTAAATTTTCTGGCGTCAGATTTCCTGCTTCGAGCCTGAACCTTCTTTCAGAAGACAGGCAGGTTGTCGTTCATATCGCCTCAACCCAGCAATCAAGGTGCGCTAGGATCACACTTTCGTGAATTTTGCTTCAATTTTGCGTGGTTATTGCCTCGATATTGCTTCAAATTCACATCCCCGGATGCACTGCTGGTAATTGCTGCAGGTGCGCTATGCGGTGGATGCGGTCAATATCGCGACAGCGTTTTCAAGCCTGGTCGCAAAGTCGCTGTGTGACACTTAATGATCTGTCGCGGACTTCCAGCATTGCACTGCCTAGCATTCAGGCAACGGCGGCAAAAGCGCGACCAAGGGCGCAATATAGCAGTAAATTATAGGGGCTTCAATGATTTACGAGGCCTTATTGCAGTGTCACTCAAGCTGGATTTGAGCCTTGCCGAGGTCTGTGCCTGACCCTTTACCCGGCGGAAGTTTGGGGCAGCTCAGAGCATGTTCGCGGTATACTTCAGCCTTCGTTGCCACGAGACCCGACATTGAACAAGCCAGTCCCATCCGCGTCCACAGCAAGTGAGCCCGCGGTCAGTTTCCAGGAAGTCAGTGAGCACCAGGCCGGCCAGCGCCTGGACAACTTCCTGCTGGCCAGGCTCAAGGGCGTCCCCAAATCGCGCATTTACCGGATTATCCGTAAGGGCGAGGTGCGGGTGAACAAGAAACGTGAAAAACCGGATTACAAATTGCAGACCGGTGATCTCGTGCGCATTCCCCCTGTCCGTGTCGCGGCACCCAATGAGCAGCAGCCGCCGGGCGAGGCATTGCTAGCCTTGCTGGAAGACGCCATTTTGTATGCCGATGATGCCATTATTATCATCAACAAGCCGGCGGGTCTCCCCGTACACGGTGGCACAGGTGTAAAAGTCGGGCTTATCGAAGCACTACGCTACAGGCATCCTGAAGCTGCCGGCCTGGAACTGGCACATCGCCTGGACAAGGGCACCTCCGGATGCCTGTTGCTGGCCCGTCAAGGCAAAACCCTGAAAAATCTGGGAGCGCAGTTTCGCGAAAACACCGTGCATAAAACCTATCATGCCCTGGTAGCAGGGGCCTGGCCTGAGGCCATTACAGAAGTGGGGGCAGCCCTGAAGCGGCAGGAAGCCCAGGGCGGGGAGCGCTTTGTGAGCGTCGATACCGAAGGCAAGAAGGCACTGACCCGGTTTCGGATTCTGGAAATGTTTGCTGAGGCCAGCCTGGTCCAGGCCAGGCCTGTTACAGGGCGTACACACCAGATACGCGTTCATGCCCAGTTGGCCGGGCATCCGATTATCGGGGATGAGAAATATGCCGAGGACGACAGTAACCGGCATTTTGCCAAACTGGGCATTCGCCGACTTTGCCTGCATGCCCGCGAACTATCACTGACGCATCCAGAAACGGGCAAGACCTTAACCGTCCGCGCGCCTTATGACAGTCAATTCGAACAAGCGCTGGCGCAGCTCAGGATGCCAGCAGGGGATTGAGGCCTGCCTCGCGCAGCAAGGTGATGAGGGCAATCATCGGCATGCCCAGCAGCGTGTTGTAATCCCGACCCTCCATGGCCTCGAACAGGGCTATACCGGACTGCTCCACCTTGAAGCTGCCAGCACAGTCCAGCGGCTGGTCCAGCCGGATATAACCGGCAATTTCCTCACTGGTCAGCTCACGAAACTTCACGCGATATGTCTCCACCAGCGACTGCATGCTATCGGTGCCAGAATGATAGAGCGCCAGCCCCGTATAAAAGGTGACCCATTGCCCGCTGCACAACGCCAGGTGTTGCGCTGCCGCCTCTGCTGTGCCCGGTTTTCCCAGGATCAGCCCCTGCAACGCACAGGCCTGGTCGGAGCCGATAATCAGTGTATCCGGGCATTGATCGGCAAGCGCGCGGGCTTTTTCTTCCGCCAGTCGACGCACATAGGGTGCGATTTTTTCGTCGCCATGCGGCGTCTCATCAATCTCCGGCGCCATGGCCTTGAAAGGCAGTTGCAGACGGGACAGCACTTGCCGTCGATAAGGGGAGGAGGAGGCCAGAACTAGCTTCATAACAATCCAAGTATAATCAATGGCTTTGGGCACAAAAACGGCAAATTTCTTTGACAGACAGGGCCTTCATCCCTATCATGCGCGCCTATGTCGATTGACCCGTTCCCGGAGCATGTAACAGCACGCAAACTGTGCGACAGGAACAGGACAATAAACAGCTCCATACCTCTTGGCAAACTCCTGCGTTTAAGTGAGTACCTGGTTGATACACAAGCCCAGGTGGAGGTGTGTTTAAGCTTTGACAGGGACGAAAGCGGCACCTGCTGTCTTTCGGGAAATCTGACTGCCGCCGTGCGTCTGCAGTGCCAACGCTGCCTGGAACCGGTAACTGTCAGCCTGGACGCCACACTGGCCATCAAACTGGCCCAGAGCGAGCCAGAAGCCCGGAAGATCGCCGATCAGTCTGCTAATACCCTGGATAAACTGGACGTGGTCATCTGCAAAGAAGGCGAATTGAATCTGCTTTCTGTGATCGAAGATGAGCTGATCATGAGCCTGCCTATTGTGGCAGCTCATGCAAGCGACCAGTGCAACACAGCTTTCAACGCGCTGCATGCCGAAACACAGCGCCAGGAAGAAACCATGCCCCGCAGCAACATCAAGGGCCTTGACGTATTGCAAAAGCTTAAGCAGGAGCTGGCTGGCGCCTCGACACCGGGCGATGGCAGCAATAAACGCAACAAGAATAAATAGCAAAGACAGTATTAGTAAAGAACAGGATCAAGAATCCAACCAGGACTGACTCAGCGAGTCAGTGTGACAGGGCAAAACCGAGGAAAGCAATCATGGCTGTACAGAAGAGCAAAGTGTCCCGTGCCAGGCGCAACAAGCGTCGTGCACACGATGCACTGACCACCGCAACTATTTCTACTGATGCGGAAACCGGTGAAAGGCATCGTCGTCATCATATGACGCCGGACGGTTTTTTCAAAGGCAGACAGATCGTTCGCAACAGCGACGACTGATTAGCCCACTGCGCCTTGCCGCATAGCCGGCACACAACAGCGCATTAACCAGACTCAGAAAAGCAGCTCAATCGGGCTGCTTTCTATTTTTATAAATAGATAGACTGCAAGACGTCGGGACTCACAAAATCGAAAACTGGCATAACTGTTCGCGCGCGAACACCATCATGCCTTGACCGGATTGCGAAAGGTCTCCAAGACGAAACAGAAAGCATAAACAGCAAAGGGGTAAGACAACCAATGCAGGCTGCCAACACCGGATATATCTTTCCGGGCCAGGGCTCACAGAAAGTGGGTATGCTCAGTGAACTCGCCACCGCTTTTCCCCAAGTAAAGGACACATTCAGCGAAGCCAGCGACGTACTTGGCTACGACCTGTGGGACCTGATCCAGCATGGTCCAGAGACCGAGCTGGCCAAAACGCACATCCAGCAGCCTGCTATTGTTACCGCCTCCATCGCTATCTGGCGTCTCTGGGTGGAAAAAGGCGGCCAGCCTCCCGTCATCGCCGCTGGTCACAGCCTGGGGGAATATTCAGCATTGACTGCCGCCGGCGTCATGGCCTTTACCGATGCCGTGGCACTGGTTCAGAAGCGTGGCCAGTACATGCAGACTGCCGTCCCAATGGGTGAAGGCGGCATGGCTGCCATCGTTGGCCTGGAAGATGACAAGATCATCGCCGCCTGTGAAGCGGCCAGGCAGGGCGAGGAAGTCGCCGCGGTCAATTTCAACTCCCCCGGGCAGGTCGTCATCTCCGGTCATACCGCCGCGGTCAACAGAGCCGCCGAACTGTGCAAGGCCGCCGGTGCAAAAAGGGCATTGCCGCTGCCTGTCAGCGCACCATTCCACTCGATCCTCATGAAACCGGCTGCTGACAGTTTTGCCAACGACCTGGCCGCGGTAACGCTCAGTGCACCTGCGTTTCCCGTGCTGCAGAATTACGGCCTGGACACGCCCAATGATCCTGATGCCATTCGCAGCAACCTGATCAGCCAGATATACAATCCCGTGCCCTGGGTGGGCACCATCAACCGTTTCAGCGAAGCCGACGTCACTCAGGTCGTGGAAATTGGCCCGGGCAAGGTGCTGAGCGGGCTGAACAAACGCATTAATGCCGACATGATGGCCATTTCTGTCAATGACCCGGCCAATTTGAACGACGCCCTGGCCGCCATCGAAGCAGCCTGAGCACAAGGACATTCCCATGAGTGATGACATGAAAAAAATTGCAGTGGTCACTGGCGCCTCCCGCGGTATTGGCAAGGCCATTGCCCTCGCCCTGGGCGCGAACACTACGGTAATCGGCACAGCAACCTCGGAGCAGGGTGCTGAAAATATCACCGCCTACCTGGCAGAACACGGCATCAGTGGCAAAGGCTACTGCCTGGACGTGGCCTCCGAAGACTCGATCAATGCCTTCGTCGAACAGGTGCAGAATGATTTCGGTGCAGTGAGCATACTGGTCAACAATGCCGGCATCACCCGTGACAATATTCTCATGCGCATGAAAGCCGATGAATGGGAGGATGTGATCAACACCAACCTCAGCTCCATCTACCGCATGTCAAAGGCCCTGGTCAGAGGCATGACCAAGGCACGGTGGGGACGTATCATCAGCCTCAGTTCCGTTGTCGGTTCAAGCGGCAACATCGGACAAAGCAACTATGCTGCAGCCAAGGCTGGCCTGGAAGGCTTCTCCCGTGCACTGGCCATGGAAATCGGCTCTCGCGGCATCACGGTAAATGCGGTTGCCCCGGGTTTTATCGACACCGACATGACCCGCGAACTGGGTGAAGAACAGACCGCAGCACTGCTGTCGAAGATCCCGCTCGGTCGTTACGGGCAGCCCGAAGAAATTGCCCAGGTAGTGGCTTTTCTTGCGTCAGATCAAGCCGGCTACATCACAGGCGAAACTGTGCATGTCAACGGCGGAATGTATATGGGATAACGCCGTCCGAATTCGCGTAGCACATTGAAAAACAGGCGCTTTTTGAATTACGAAACACAAAAAATATAAACGGTTTTTTAAGATTACATAATTAATTAAGTTACGGTAAACTGCGCTCTCAGTATCGGGTCAGCACCCGATTCACCAGTTACTGGATCTAATTAAAAAATTCAAATCTTTGTCTACCAGGAGCTAACAGGAGCTAAGAAGAATATGAGTAGCGTTGAAGAACGAGTGAAGAAGATTGTCGCCGAACAACTCGGAGTTAAAGAAGAGGAAGTGAAGAGCGAATCATCTTTCGTCGAAGACCTGGGAGCAGATTCCCTCGACACCGTAGAACTTGTCATGGCCCTGGAAGAGGAATTTGAAACTGAAATTCCCGATGAGGAAGCAGAAAAAATTACGACTGTTCAGCTGGCCATCAATTACGTCAACGAACACCTGTAAGCTGCCCCTGCAAAGACGGCACTGAACAGGCAAACACGAGCAAGATTCTCGTTCTGTTTAGAGTAATACCGGTTTAACAAGAAGCTACTTTCGGACCCTCCGAAAGTAGCTTTTTTATTGGGGATGCCGAAGCTATTGCTGGACAATCGTTGGCTGGGATTTACGTGTGACAGCGTTGTCTACCAGCAAACATATTCAGTATAGTTACCGGCAAAACCGACCAAGGAATTGCAATTGTCAAAAAGAAGAGTTGTTGTCACTGGCATGGGGGCTGTCACCCCGCTTGGTAACAGTGTCCAGTCCACCTGGGATGGCCTGAAAGCAGGCAAAAGTGGCATTTCCCTGATTGAGGAATTCGATGCCTCCGCGTACAGCACGCGCTTCGGCGGCCTGATTAAGGACTTCAATGTCGAGGACTACATGCCGCTGCGTGAAGCACGCCGAATGGATGAATTCCTGCACTACGGCATTGCCGCCGGCAAGCAGGCCATGGCTGATGCGGGCTTCGACAGTACCGCCCATTCGCCGCATCGTGTCGGGGTTGCCATTGGTTCCGGTATCGGTGGCCTCAAAAATATCGAAAACACTGTCGAGTTGATCGCGAGCAAGGGGCCGCGCAAGGTATCGCCGTATTTCGTGCCGGGCTCGATCATCAACATGGTCTCAGGCACGCTGTCGATCGAGTTCGATCTGCGCGGGCCGAACCTGGCCATTTCCACGGCTTGCACCACGGGTACCCATTGCATTGGCCTGGCAGCTCGCATGATTGCGTATGGGGATGCCGATGCCATGGTGGCGGGCGGCTCCGAAAAACCCCTGTCCAAAACCGGCCTGGGCGGCTTTTGTGCTGCCAGGGCTTTGTCCACGCGCAATGACGATCCCACTGCCGCCAGCCGTCCCTGGGACGCAGATCGTGATGGCTTTGTCCTCAGCGATGGTGCCGGCATTCTGTTTCTCGAAGAATATGAAATGGCGAAACAGCGCGGTGCCAGGATTTATGCTGAAGTGGCCGGATTTGGCATGAGCGGGGATGCCTACCATATCACTTCGCCGCCGGAAAACGGCGATGGCGCAGCCCATTGCATGCAGAACGCCCTCAACGATGCCGGCCTGAATGGCGACCAGGTGCAGTACATCAATGCCCACGGCACATCAACGATGGCCGGCGATCTGGCTGAAACCAATGCCATTCGCCAGGTGTTTGGGGGCCATAGCGGCAAACTGGCCATCAGCTCCATCAAGTCCATGCTGGGACATTCCCTGGGAGCTACCGGCGCCGTGGAAGCCATTTTTTCCATTCTCAGCCTGAACGAGGGCGTTATCCCTCCCACGATCAATCTTGACCAGCCCGGCGCAGGCTGTGACCTGGATTATGTGCCCCATGCAGCCCGGGAAATGACCATCACCGCGGTCATGAGCAACTCCTTCGGCTTTGGCGGCACCAACGGCAGCCTCATTTTCACCAGGGTGTGAGCGGAGGGGACATGCCGGTTAATGGAGTGCCCCAGGACACAATCGCTATTCAGGACCGAGGCCTGGCTTACGGTGACGGGCTGTTTGAAACCATCCTGATCCACCAGCATCAGCCGGTCCTGCTTGAAGCACACCTGTATCGCCTCAAGACAGGCGCTGAGCGCCTACGCATCAATCTCGATAGTGCTGCCCTGGACGCCGAGATATCTGCCTTGTCGCCGACCTTTCCCGCCAGTGGCGTGCTGAAAATTATTATCACCCGGGGTACAGGGGGCAGGGGCTATCTGCCAGCAGAGCAGATGTCCGCTACCCGCATTACCAGTTTGCATCCCTTGCCGGATTACGCAGCGCAGCAACCCGAGCGGGGTATGACAGCATTTGTCTGCCAGCAGCGTCTGGCACACCAACCGGCCCTGGCCGGCATCAAGCACCTTAACCGTCTCGAACAGGTACTGGCTTCACTGGAATGGCCCGGTGATGAATATCTTGAAGGTGTCATGCTGGATACCTTGGATCATGTTGTGGAAGGCACCCGCAGCAATATTTTCTGGGTGGAGAACGGCCAATTGCATACGCCTGCACTGGACCAATGCGGCGTCGCTGGCATCATGCGTAACTACCTGGTCGATGCCATGGGTAATGTATTGGAAACACCCGATTGCACACTGGCCCGCCTGGGTGTCGCCGAAGAGGTCTTTTTCTGCAACAGTGTCTTCGGCGTCTGGCCGCTGCTGGCACTGCAAAACGGCATGACCCGAATATCATTCGATCCTGAACGACGTCATTTCACCAGGCAGGCAGCCCGCGCGGTTGCAGACCTGCTTGACGCCACAGTCGCCTGATGCCGGCCTCCATCAACGTGGCAACCTTCAAAGCGTTTATTGCCGGTAACAAAAAGTGGCTCTTCTGGGGCTGGGTGATCGTACTCAGCACGGTGTTGCGTCTAGTGTTTTTCTTTCAACATGTGCATGCACCCCTCGCACTAGATGCCGAGTATCCGATCGATGTCAGCACGGGCACCACCTTCAACCGCCTCGTTAATCGTCTGGCCGAAAGTGGCGTGATCACACATCCCTTTGATGCCAGGCTGTATGGCCGGTTGAGTGGGCGTGCAAACGCCATCAAGGCTGGTGAATACGCGCTGACACCGGGCATGGCATTACCGGACCTGCTCGACAAACTGATCGCCGGCGATGTCATTGTGCACCAGGTTGTCCTGGTGGAAGGCTGGACGCTAGCCCAGGCACTGGCAGCCATCCAATCCCATCCCATGGTCCAGGATACCCTGGTGGAACCCGCCCCTGGAGAACTGCAAAGTCTGCTCGGGACAGCGCGTTATCCTGAAGGCCGCATATTTCCGGATACCTATCATTTCAGTCGTGGCACAAGTGACAGCGAACTGTTGCAGCGTGCTTACAAGCTCATGGAGGAAGTACTGGAAAGAGAGTGGCTGGGAAGGGCTGTGGACTTGCCTTATGCAACGCCCGACGAAGCCCTTGTCATGGCCTCCATCATTGAAAAGGAAACGGCACTGGCGTCAGAGCGTGACCAGATCGCCGGTGTTTTTGTCCGGCGCCTGCAACGCCGTATGCGCCTGCAAACCGATCCCACGGTTATTTACGGGTTGGGGCCAGACTTTTCCGGCAACCTGACGCGGGCAGACCTGCGCTCTCCGTCACCATACAACACGTACCTCAATGCCGGTTTGCCGCCGACACCGATTGCTTTGCCCGGCAGGGAATCCATACACGCCGCCCTGCATCCAGCCGAGGGTGATACACTGTACTTTGTCGCACGCGGCGACGGCAGTCACCAGTTTTCCAGCACGCTGGAAGAGCATGAAAGGGCCGTTGTCCAGTATCAGTTGGGCCGGACGCAGTAATACCACCATGACAGATTCCTCCAATATCCCGGCGGGCAAGTTCATTGTTTTTGAAGGGGTCGATGGCGCCGGTAAAGGTGTCCAGAGCCGCATGCTGCAGGCCGCATTCAGGCAGGCCGGCGTGCCGGTGATATTGACCCGGGAGCCAGGCGGCTCACCAGGCGCCGAAGAAATCCGCAAACTGATCGTGGAAGGCGATGTCGGACGCTGGGATGACATGACCGAACTGCTGTTGATCTACGCCGCACGCCGCTCACACCTGGTCGCCACCATATGGCCGGCGCTGGCGGCTGGAACATGGGTGATTTCAGACCGTTTCGCGGATTCCTCCCGGGCGTTCCAGGGCTTCGCAGGTGGCCTCGGTCTGCCGCTGGTGGAACAGATTCAACAGCAGGTGGTTGGCGATTTTCAGCCTGATCTGACCCTGATTCTTGATCTTGATCCAGCGGTCTCGCTGGAGCGAGCACAAGCCCGGGGCGGTCATGAGGACCGGTTTGAGCAAAAAGGGCTGGCTTACCAGAACAGGGTACGTGATGGCTTTCGGCAACTGGCCCAGACAACCCCGGACAGCCGCAGCCTGATTGATGCCGCAGGGACGATGGAGCAGGTGAGCCGACAGATCCTCGATACCGTCAATACCCGCTTTGGTCTGGCACTGGAGTTGCCTGCATGAGCTGGCAAGACACAGAATTGCTGCCCTGGATGGCATCTCATTACGAGCGCCTAAAGAGCCTGTCGGAAAACGGCAAACTTGCTCATGCCTATCTGTTTGGCGGACAACAGGGCCTCGGCAAACTGATGCTGGCCAGACACTTTGCCCACTCCCTGTTGTGCAGCAACAAAACCGGTGGCCAGCCCTGTGGAAACTGTCGCGAATGTGAACTGCTGGCGGCCGGCACCCATCCCGACCTGAAATTTTTGCAACCGGAAGATTCCGCTGACATCAAAATAGACCAGGTGCGGGATGTCATTGCCTTTATCAACAAAACATCACAACGCGGCGGCTACAAGGTGGTGTTGCTGTCGCCGGCAGAAGCCATGAACACGAACAGTGCCAATGCCTTACTGAAAGCCCTGGAAGAACCTTCCCCCAACACCCTGATCATCCTGGTCTCTCACCAGCCTGCCTTGTTGATGGCGACCATCCGCAGCCGTTGTCACCTGATGAAATTTTCACGACCACCGGAAGCACTGGTTACACCCTGGCTGGAATCGAAGAATATCCGGGCTTCGGCTGCTGAACTGTTGCGCATGGCCAACTTCGTGCCGCTGCAGGCCCTTAAATTTGCCGATGAAGACGCCTTGCATGACCGCGCAGTACTGCACAGTGTCATGCAGCAACTGTTAACCGGCAGCATCAGCATCGCGGATGCCGCGGCGCATTGTGATCGTTATGCCATCGCCGACAACATCGAGGGCATGATGCTGTGTACAACGGACATACTGGCCCTACAACAGACCCGTAACCATCCCTCGGCGCTTGATGACCACGATCTTGCGCCATTGGCTGTTTTCTTCCAAAACAATACTACACTGAAGAAACTGCATGATTTTTACCGCGAACTGCTTAGGGCGAGGCGGGCGGTAACCAGTTCGTCGAATCCTAATGCCCTGTTGATACTCGAGACCCTGTTCTACCAGTGGGCGGCGACCATCCGGTAAACACTGGTCAAGACAGGCCAATTCATGGAAGACCATGGCAGAACAACCTGCGCAGCAAGCGCTCTCGATATTCCAGCTCAGCATCCCTGACCTGACCGCACTGGCAGCACACTACATGCCCTGTTTTCGGCATGGCGGTTTACTGGTCCAGGATGCGCGCGTTTTAGCGCTGGCTTCACCGGTATTCCTGATGCTGGAATTACCTGGCGTGGAGGAGATACTGGCCTGTAGCGGCCGTATTGCCTCGCTGCTCAGACATGACAACCAGGCAACCACTTATACCGTACAGTTTTTACAGGACGGCATCGTGATTGATACCCGCATCCGTAAACTGATTGCCAAAAAAGGACCGGGGATGCCGGGTTTTGGCGAGAGCGCTTTCAGCTGAGAACCGCGCTACGGTTTTAACAGTTGGGTGACCGCATCAGCGATGGCAAGACTGGCAGTCAGGCCGGGCGACTCGATGCCAAAGAGCTGTACCAGGCCGGGAAAACCGCTGGCGGCGTACTCCCGGATGTGAAAATCGACAACCCCCTGAGTGTGGGCGATCTTGGGCCGGATGCCGCTATATCCGGGCTGAATCTGCCGTTTAGCAATGTCCGGATAGTATGCCGCGATGGTCTGCCGGAACGACGATTCCTTATCGCCATTTACGGTATAATCGATCGCCTGGACTTCTTCCGTATCCGGCCCGAACCGGACCTGCCCGCCCATGTCTAGGGTAACGTGGACACCCAGTCCCTTCAGGTTGGCTTCTGGCATGGGATAGATCAGATGGCGAAAAGGGGAATGACCCTGAAGGGTGAAGTACGACCCTTTCACGCGCTGCTGCACCGGGACCTCCGACAATGGAAAGTCGGCTATATGCCCAGCCAGTTCCTGCGCATACAGGCCGGCACTGTTGACCACTTTGTCACACTGAAAGGTATAGCGTTCACCCTGACAGTCTGTGCTGATGTCATAACCCTGGGCTGAACGGCTGATCTGGCAGACCCGGGTACCGGGAGCAAACAGGGCACCGCCGTTCTCTGCCAGCGTCAGCAGTGTCTGCATATAGGCATGACTGTCAATGATGCCGCTTGTCGGTGAAAAAAGACCGCATGACGCTTTCAATGCCGGTTCCAGGGTAAGCAAATCCTTGCCCTCCAGCGGTCTGAGATCATCAACTCCGTTGGCAGAGGCCTTTGCCTTGATGTCCTGCAGAGCGCTTTCCTGATCCTTGCCGGCAATGATCAGCTTGCCGATTTTACGATGGGGCACATTGTATTGATTGCAGAATGCATACAGTTGCTGTTTACCGTCGACACATGTCTTTGCTTTCAATGAGCCTGCCGGGTAATAGATTCCTGCGTGGATGACCTCACTGTTACGACTGCTGGTTTCCTCACCAAACGACTTGTGCTGTTCCAGCACAAGGATAGAGCAGTCTTTGCAGGCAGGGTGATGTGTAAGTTTGAAGGCAATGGCCAGTCCGATCACGCCGGCCCCAACGATGCAGATATCAAAGTGGTCAGGCGAACTCATGGAGTCAATCAGGCCGGGGAAGGGCGGGTGGTCTAGATGCGCGGGGTTTAGAAGCCCGCCACACCACCTTCATTGCGGGGATCAGACACACCTTCAATCAGGCCGTTACGGTAGCTGATGCTGTTGGCATCACCGATTGGAAAAGGCGAGCCATTGAGACCTTGATGCCCCATACTCTCCAGCTCCGCTTCCACGGCCTCTGTCATGGCGCCGTTTTCATAACGGACCACATCAGGCAGCCACTGGTGATGAATACGCGGACTGGCAACCGCCTGTTCGACGGACATGCCGTGATCGATAAAGTTGAGTACGACCTGGAAAACCGTGTTTATGATGGTTGAGCCACCAGGTGAACCGGTCAGCAGAACAGGCACGCCGTCTTTGGAGACTACTGTCGGCGTCATGGAACTGAGCATGCGTTTGCCTGGCTGAATTTCGTTGGCTTCCCGTCCGATAAGGCCATAGGAATTAGGCGCGTCCGGTTTGCTTGAGAAATCATCCATTTCATTATTGAGCAGGAAGCCGGCACCTGGAACCACGATTTTATTGCCGTAGGAACGATTCAGCGTAGTGGTGACAGAAACACCGTTGCCCTGGTTGTCCATGACGGAATAGTGCGTGGTCTGGGGGCTTTCCTCAGGCCATGGCCCGGCTGCGATGTTTTCACTGAGGCTCGCCTGTGCCGGATCAAAACTGCTGAAACGGGTCAGGGCATACGCTTTCGAGGTCAGCATGGCTGAAGGCACTTCAACAAAATCAGGATCCCCCAGAAATTCGGCGCGGTCTGCATAGGCGCGGCGCTGGGCCTCGATCATCAGGTGCAGGGTTTCCTTACTGCCCCAGCCCAGTTCATTCAGGGCATACGGTTCGAGCATGTTCAGCATTTGGACCAGCAAGACCCCACCCGAGGACGGTGCCGGCATGGACCAGATATCATAGCCCCGGTAAGCGCCATGGACAGGTTCACGCCAGACAGGTTCGTAATTCTGCAGATCGGCATGGGTAATCAGGCCATTGTTGGCCACCATGTCACTGACAATGAAGTCAGCGACAGGGCCCGTATAGAAGCCATCCCGGCCTTGTTCAGCGATGGCTTTCAGGGTTTTGGCCAGGTCGGGCTGACGCCAAAGATGGCCACTTTCATAAGGGGTGCCGTCGCGGGTGAACACGGCCATGGATGCCGGGTAGCGGCGAAAGCTGTTCATGTTGCCGCGAAACTGGCTGGCCAGGTCGTTATTCAGGACAAAGCCTTCTTCAGCCAGCCGGATCGCCGGGGCTATCACTTCTGCAGGGGTCATGGTGCCGTATTTTTCCAGGGCCTCGAGCAAACCGGCAACCGATCCGGGCACACCCGCTGACTGGCGGCTGTTGACCGCGAGATCGCGGTCGACATTGCCTTCAGCATCAAGAAACATGTCACGGTGGGCGGCGGCCGGGGCTTTCTCCCTGTAATCAAGGGTCACGACATCACCGTTGGCCGGGTAGATGACCATGAAACCGCCACCGCCAAGATTGCCTGCTGAGGGATATGTCACCGCCAGAGCAAACCCCGTTGCCACAGCAGCATCAATGGCATTACCCCCTCTGGCCATGATTTCACTGCCCACTTCCGATGCAATGTCGGAGCGTGAGGACACCATGGCACCGGTGCCCTGCAGATACTCGGCCTGGATACTGCTCCATGGCAGCAAGATGAACAGGAGCAGGCTGATGAGTGGTTTCACGATATTTTCCAGATAGTTAGGCAAGTGAATAATGGCAATACATGACGGCTTACAGTTACCGGCATGGGAGCGCCTATTCTAGCAAATTTGGCAGGTCATCAGAGTGCCTGTCAGCAAAAAGCAGGTCAACTAAAAGCAGGCCATCGTGCATGCTGGCGAGCGTATCAGTCTTGATGTGACGGCTTTATGGCGCGGAAGGTCAGGTTTATTCGGCCATCGACGATTTCGGGTTGTTTGGGTATCTGGTGCTGCCAGTGTGCCTGAACGCCTGGGCCCATGATCAGCAGGCTGCCATGGCAAAGATCACAGGTCACTTTTTGCACTTTTTTATGGCGATGCTTGAGTTCGAAACGCCGGGTAACCCCCAGGCTGAGTGAAGCTATGACGGGGTTATCGCCCAACTCCGTTTCATCGTCACTGTGCCAGGAAACACTGTCCTGCCCATCGCGGTAATAATTAATCAGCACAGAATTGAAAGTGACCTCGGCGGCATCTTCTATCCGGGTCTTGAGTTGAAGCAGTCGGGGTGTCCAGGGCAGGGGTGTCAGCGCGAGACCGGAATACCCATAGAGGCTGTCCTTCTCTCCGTACCAGGCCTGCAGGCGGGGAATAGGCACAGCCTTGCCGCCAAAGCGCAAGGTATCCTGCCGCCATGGCGTTTCAGCGACAAGAACTCTGAGGCATTCATCCGCCTCATGCTCATCGAGAAAATGCGACCAGAAGAAAAGGCTGCCATCTACTATAGGCAGATCTTCTTTTACTTGCGATGTCGATACCAGGCTGAAAGGTAGTTGCATGCCGATAAACTGTGGAGGAGATAAAACAGCAGGTTAATACACCATTGCGTCATATGACATTTCTGCCAACGTCAGGGGCTGCTCTTGACGGGTATATTATGGTGGAAAAATCAGACAGTACAGCGAAAGATATCAGCGTATTTCCGTGTGACCCACGATGCCCTGATGAGTGACCAACGCTTGCCCTTGAACCATGGCCTGGTGAGATGAAAACTCGCTATGGGTAAATTTGGTATGGATCTGGTGAGAGAGAAAGGGCCCAGAAGTTAAAGTGGGGCTGGTGCGGAATGCGCGTCTGGCAAGCCGTCCCAACACGAGACGACAGTCTCGAATGGCAAGTAGCGTATACACATATTACATACTTATACTGCCTGAACAGAACAGCCAGACAGTTCCAGCAAGGCCTGTTTCTTTTCTTCCGGCAGATTCTCGAGACGGCGCGTCAATTCGTCATCTGACAACCTGGCATCTCACTGTGACTCAGCAATCTGGCCGGCGGCAAATTCACTGGCCATATCAGCCAAATTTTGCTGTGAAAGCTTTTCCAGCACCATGATGATTTCGGAATTCATGCTGCGGCGGTTCTGTTCTGATAGATGCTTGATTGTGTTTCGCAGGCCTTTGGGCAACCGGATGACAAATTTTTCAATCATAGCCGGTGTGGTCCTGCTTTCTCAGACTGGGGATGAGCCACCTAATTGAGCTTCTGCCCTGACGAACCTTCGAGACCGATATTGCTGTTGTTTTTATCGTCTTCAGTCATGTTTCAACCCTTATTCAATCCTTTTACTCCTGGCCTCTATCGTTGAAACTATCCTATGTTTCCTAAATCAACATGTCTTCGGTTAACAAGACGATTCCCAAGGCCAGATGAGCATGACTTTGATCGTCTACGATCGCCTTTGAAGTACTTCAGAAACATGTCTCATTTTTATCCGGATATTGACCAGACAAAAAAGACTGTTTAGAGCGACGCAAAACAGTTCAAAGCAACACCTTCAATAATGAACCTTTACATTTAAAACAGAAATTTTTTAATGTAATGGATATGGGCTTACGTGTCGTTTCAGGTTAGCCTTGCAGCCGCTTTTGATTACCGCTTTCTGGAGTACTGTTTATGTTTGACTACGATCTGTTTGTGATTGGCGCCGGGTCCGGCGGCGTCAGGGCCGCCCGCATGTCTGCAGGGTATGGCGCCAAAGTCGCCATCGCGGAAGATCGTTACATGGGTGGTACCTGTGTCAACGTGGGTTGTGTACCGAAAAAACTATACACCTATGCGGCGCATTTCAGCCAAGCGTGCGGTGATAGCCGCGGCTTTGGATGGCAAAGTGATATCCCCGCTTTTGACTGGCATATCCTGCGCGACAACAAGACCCGCGAGATCAGCCGTCTTAATGGCATCTACGACCAATTGCTGGATGGCTCCGGAGTCACCGTATTCGATGGCAGGGCAGCCATCATCGGAAAACATACCATCACGGTTAACGGCCAAAGCATCACGGCAAAATACATTCTGATTGCTACCGGGAGCTGGCCTTTTGTTCCGGAGTTTCCTGGAAGCGAGCTTGCCCTGACCTCCAATGAGATTTTTGATTTGCCGGAATTTCCCGCCACCATTCTCGTCGTGGGCGGCGGTTATATTGCCTTGGAATTTGCCGGCATTTTCGCCGGGCTGGGCAGCAAGACCACATTGTCATATCGCGGCGACATTCCACTAAGGCATTTTGACAAGGATGTCCGGGAGAAGCTGTTTGTCGAAAGTCAGCGGCATATAGACATGAAAATGAACAGCAATGTCTCAAGCATCGAAAAAACAGCTGATGGGCTGCATGTGACTTTTGCCGAAGGCGACGACATGATCGTGGATTGTGTTCTTTACGCTACCGGCCGAAAGCCCAATACCCGTGATCTTGGCCTAGAGCACACCGGAGTAACCACCCATAAAAACGGCACAATCATTGTTGATGAATTTTATGAAACCACCGAGCCAGGCATTTATGCGCTTGGGGACGTGGTAGGGCACATGGCTCTGACTCCTGTTGCCACAGCCGAGGGCATGGTACTGGCCTCGAATCTCTTCAAGCACTCACGCAAAACCCTTAACTATGCCAACATCGCCACCGCTGTGTTCAGCCATCCTAATGTTGGCACGGTGGGACTCACCGAAGAGCAAGCCCTTGAGAAGCATAGCACCGTGCTGGTGTTTGAAAGCGATTTCAAGCACCTCAAGCATACGTTGTCAGGCAATCCTGAACGCACCTACATGAAAATCATCGTTGACGAGGCGTCAGACCGCGTCCTGGGCATGCACATGATGGGCGCAGATGCCGGTGAAATTATCCAGGGCTTTGCCGCTGCCATGCAGTGCGGTATCACCAAGGCACAGCTGAATGCCACTATTGGCATTCATCCAACGGCAGCTGAAGAATTTGTCACCATGCGGCAGGCCAGGGCATCTTGATCTCAACCTGTAAATCCAGCACGAGGCTCCTGTGAATCCGCCCGAATTTACCGCCTGATATCCCAGCACTTCCAGGTCTCTAAATGACTTAAGTGGTAAGATTTTTATTCGCTGCCATGGCAACAGTAGTTGCCCGAAAACGCGATATTGAGACGCTTACCAGACCTTAATTGGGCCTGTAACTGGTATTATGGGTTCACTTGGTAGCAACGATAAAGGAAACCTCCGTGAGCAAGATCAACCGGAAATCATTGTCAGCCTCAATAGACAAAGCAGGTATCGAGTGGCTAACGGAGACTGGATATCCGGTACATATCTATATATATTATTTCCGGTAATCTTTATTACCGGAAATAATGGATTTGGCGTTAATCCAATAAAATTAGCCCTTAATTATTTATTTTCAGATAGTTATATCTCTTTTGTAAACTTTTTCTAATTATAGAAATGGCCAATATATGCGAACACCACTCCTGGTGATGTGTGAATCTGACGGCTTGCTGCCGTGCTAAGAGGATTGAATCTTTGAATGCTCAACGTGCGCCTGTCCCGTTCTTCGACACACTAGAAGAAATGGCGAATCCCTACAAACACCGGATTGTGTCACTGAAACACCTGCTCCAGGATGAACCTGAGCATGCGCTGGACGATTACCAGCTGGCCAGTGAGTTCCTCTATTCCTACCGAGGCAGTCCCGACACGTTTTCGACATACCGACGGGAAATCGAACATTTCCTGCACTGGTGCTGGCTGGTGGAAAGTAAGTCGCTCAAAGCCATACGTCGAGAACATATCGAAGCGTACATGGAATTTGCCCGAAATCCGCCCAAAAGCTGGATTGGCGACAAAAATGTTGCCAGGTTTGAATTAAAAGGCGGAGAAAGGGTGCCCAATCCTGAGTGGCGCCCGTACGTGATACAGGGTAAAAACACGGCTGAAAGCGCCTATTTTCTGTCCCAGAGCGCCATTCAGAGCATTTTTGCCGTCCTGAGCAGCTTCTGTAACTTCCTGATTCAGGAGGAATATCTGGAATTCAACCCGGTTGCCCAGATCCGCCAGAAAGGCAAATTCCTGCGCAAACGCCAGGCCAGTCGCCCTATTCGCCGGCTTTCCCAGCTTCAGTGGTCGTATGTGCTTGAAACCGCTGAAAAAATGGCTCAGAAAGACAGCCTGCATGAGCGTACGCTGTTCATCATGAACGCCCTGTTTGGCATGTACCTGCGCATATCCGAACTGGTGGAAACCGAGCGCTGGAGCCCGAAAATGGGCGATTTTGAGCGTGATCTGGAGGGAAACTGGTGGTTTCGGACGGTAGGCAAAGGTAACAAGGAGCGCCAGATATCGGTCAGTGATGCCATGCTGGATGCCCTGAAGCGCTACCGACGTGCTCGTGGCCTGCCCGATCTGCCCTCTCCCGGCGAATATACCCCGCTGGTCCACAAGGCACGTGGCCAGGGCAATATCACCAGTACGCGACAGATTCGCGGCATCGTTCAGGCCTGTTTTGATGAGGCTGAGCAGGCCATGCGCCGAGACGGTTTTACCGAGGATGCTGATGCCCTGACGGCTGCCACCGTGCACTGGCTGCGGCACACAGGGATATCGGAAGACGTCAAGCATCGTCCACGGGAACATGTCAGGGATGATGCGGGTCATGGTTCCAGTGCCATAACCGACCGCTACATTGACGTGGAATTGACCGAAAGGCATGCTTCAGCCCGGAAAAAACGCATCAAACCGGATTAACACGCTTTGCTCAGACAGCCTTCAGACCAGATCCGGCAAAATTGCCAGCAAAATTACCCGTGGGGGCAAACATTTTTTTGCCAAATTACGTCCGTAAAATAGTAAGATGATTTGCAAGATGGTTGATATCTATGAGAAAAAACACCATTTAATCCTCATGGCATACGGGATGCGTAAATAACCAACAAGACGTCCTAATGAAACGCGCAATCAAAGGCGCTCCAACTCGCTCAAAAAAGCCAATCGAATTCAATATACACCCGATGCAAAATACCACCAGACAAGGCCAAGATATGAAAGCACGCGTTTTACAGCAGGTTTCAAAAGCCGCTCTGATCCTGGGGTTCACCTGTACACTCCATTTCGCCGATGTGCAGGCGCAACAGCCCCTCTACCTGCCGGCTGACATTCCGCTTGATGTTTCTGCTATCTACCAGGAACTCGCGCCGGAGGCCGATTACGAAAACATCACCAAGCGCATCATCGACCACCTGGTGAACAACCACTATTCGGAAATCAATTTCAACGATGAGTTTTCCGGCAATCTGCTGGACAGCTTTATCGAGACCCTGGACGGCAACCGTATCTACTTCACCCAGGGTGATATCGATGAATTCGAAACCTACCGGACCCGGCTCGATGATCTGCTGCAAGATGGTAATGTCCAATTCGGTTATCTGGTCTTCAACCGCTATCGTGAGCGCTTGATGCAGCGTCTGGTCTACACCATCGAAAGCCTGGAAGATAATGCGACCGAATTCGACTTCAGCGAAGACGAATTTTTGATCGTGGATCGGTCTGAAGAACCCTGGGCGGCGGATGAAGCCGCGCTGCAAGATCTCTGGCGCAAGCGCATCAAGAGCAATGTGCTGTCCATGAAACTGGATGACAAGGACATGGCCATGACGGAAATCCGCGAAGAACTCAGTGACCGGTTCCGTTCGCAACTGAGCCAGGTGCTCAAGACCAATGGCCTGGATGTCTACCAGCGTTACATGGACGCCATGACCATGACCTTCGATCCGCACACGCAGTATTACGCTCCCCGTGCAGCGGAAAACTTTAACATGAGCATGCGCCTGTCTCTTGAAGGCATCGGTGCCGTGCTGACCACCGAAGATGAATACACCAAGGTGGTGAGCATTGTCAGCGGCGGGCCTGCCGACATGGGCGGTGAACTGCAGCCATCCGACAAGATAGTGGGTGTTGCCCAGGGCGACATGCCCTATGTCGATGTCATGGGCTGGCGTGTGGATGATGTGGTGCAGCTGATCCGCGGCGAGAAAGGTTCCGTTGTGCGCCTTGATGTGATCCCCGCCTCCTCCGATTCCGGTCTGGAACGCAAAGAAATCAGCATTACCCGCGATACGGTGAAACTGGAAGAACAGTCCGCTCGCAAGGAAATCGTGGAAATCAGCTACAACGGTGAAACCCGCAAGATTGGCGTTATCGAGCTGCCGACCTTCTACATCGACTTCGAAGCCCTGCAGCGCCGTGACCCGAATTTCCGCAGCAGCACCCGTGATGTTAAAAATCTGCTGGAAGAACTCAAAGCAGAAGATGTGGATGCTGTCGTCGTCGACCTGCGTCGCAATGGCGGTGGTTCACTGACCGAAGCCAACTCCCTGGTCGGCCTGTTCATTCGCCGTGGCCCGACCGTGCAGGTCCGTGATGCTGATGGCAACAACATTGTCCAGGGCGATTCGGACCCGGAAGTGGTGTATGACGGTCCGCTGGCTGTGCTGGTCAATCGTCTAAGCGCCTCAGCCTCGGAAATTTTTGCCGGCGCCATACAGGATTACCAGCGTGGCCTGGTGCTGGGTAGCCAGACATTCGGCAAAGGCACCGTTCAGGAACTGGTCGGCTTGGGCGAAGGCCAAATGAAAATCACCCGCGCCAAGTTCTATCGCATTTCCGGTGAAAGCACACAACACAAGGGGGTCACCCCGGATATTGCCTTCCCTGACCTGTATGACACGTCCGATGATATCGGCGAGAGCGCCCTGCCCACTGCCCTGCCCTGGGATACCATTGAGCCGAATTATTACCGTCCTTATGCTGACCTGAAATCAGTGATCCCAACCCTGACCAGTCGGCATGAAGAACGTCTGGCCAACGACCCAGACTTTTCCTTCATCGAGGCGCAGATCGAACGCGCCCTGGAAAACAAGGAAAAGAACCAGCTGACCCTGAACGAGGCCAAACTGATTGCCGAACGCGAGGAAGGTGACCAGTGGCGCCTGAATGTCACCAATGCGCGCCGGGTCGCCAAAGGCGAAGAGCCGTTTGAGTCGGTAGACGCCATGAATCAGGCCGATGAAGAAGACGAGGACGCCGTAGTCCTGAACAACGCCGGCATCGACCCCATCGCCCGCGAAGAACTCATGAGTGAAGGCGATGACAACGCTGACCCCTACCTGGTGGAAAGCGGCAAAATCCTGATGGATCTGATTGCCCTGCAGCGGGAAGATGTGTCGCTGGCCTTGCAGCGATAACCATTTATCCTGGTACAAAGGCGCTTTCGGGCGCCTTTTTTATGGCCAATGCCCGCGTCGAACAAGTTTGGCATAGCGGCATAGGATAGAGATTTCGGGACAGGTATTTTCCGGAGCCGTAAATTAAAGCGATCAGGGAGCGCATCTCGATTAGTGAAGATTTGTAGGGGGATGGGCAGAGATTCATATACCTGCTGCCCCCCCCAGCGGAGGGTCTACAAAGCGGCCGTGATTCATAGCTATTCTGTGGGCAACTACTCGTTGAACCTGGAGTTCACATCGGATCTCCCGGGAGCCAAAAACAAAAAACCCGGTCGTTGACCGGGTTTTTTGTTTTCTGGCGGAGGGGGAGAGATTCGAACTCTCGATAGGCTATTAACCTATGCCGGTTTTCAAGACCGGTGCATTCAACCGCTCTGCCACCCCTCCTTGAAAGGGGTGCATCTTACCCGAATCCGCGAGGCAGTCAACCGCCATGCAAAGTCTTGTACAGCCTGAAATTTCTTGCTTTTAAGGGCGGTCTAAGTATGATGAAAGCGTTGATTTTGCGGGAATTATCCCCATATTTGTGTGTAGTAAAGCATGATTCGAGGTGGCCATTTGTCAATGAAACCCATTTTAGGCCACGTCATGACAGGTTTCACTGACAGCATTAACAGTTAACCAACGGAGAGTAACAATGAGTGATTATGGTTTCAGGACAGACGGTCAGTACGCAGTAGGCTCTCGCAGTCAGGAAGCGGTTTTGGCAACCAACAAGGTGTTGAAGAATACCTACATGCTACTGTCCATGACCTTGTTGTTCAGTGCAGTAACGGCCACTGCCGGTATGTATGTGGTGTTGCCGCCAATGATGCACATCATTTTGATGTTTGCCAGCTTTGGCCTGCTGTTCTGGGTGAATGCCGCCGCCAATACATCCATGGGCATCGTCGCTGTTTTCGCCTTTACCGGCCTCATGGGTTTCATTCTTGGCCCCATGCTGAATTTCTATCTGACCGCCATTGATAACGGTCCGCAGATTGTCATGCAGGCACTAGGGGGCACTGGTCTGATATTCCTGACGCTTTCAGGCTATGTACTCACCACCCGCAAGGACTTCTCCTTCATGCGCGGCTTCCTCATGACCGGCCTCATTGTCATGATTGTCGCCATGCTGGCGAATATCTTCCTGGCCATTCCGGCGCTGTCCCTGGCAATCTCTGCCGCCGCAGTCATGATTTTTTCCGGCCTGATCCTGTTTGATACCAGCCGGATTATCCATGGCGGGGAAACCAACTATATTCGTGCGACAGTCAGCCTGTACCTGGATATCTACAACCTGTTCATCCATCTGCTGCACCTCCTGGCGGTATTGTCAGGCAGTCGTGACTGACGAGCCGTTACCAACGGCGTGTAAGCAGTTTTAACAAGATGATTACACGAAAAGCCCTGCAGCCTATGCAGGGCTTTTTTATTTGAGTCATGAAGTTTTCCATTGTTGTCCAAGGTGCGCCCTGGAACTCGGCTTCAGCGTTGAGCGCATTGCGCTTCGCGGAAACCGTCGTCGCTGCCGGCCATGACATATACCGGTTGTTTTTTTACCAGGACGGGGTTAGCAATGGCGCCCTGTTGAGTGTGCCGCCCCAGGATGAGGTCGATATCCCGGCCAGATGGCAGCAATTGATTGAAAATCACAACATCGATGCTGTCGTGTGTGCCGCCTCTGCACTCAAACGCGGGATTCTGGACCAGGCCGAAGCAGACCGATATGAGAAGACCGCAGCCAGTCTGCGCCCAGGCTTCTCGATTAGCGGCCTGGGTCAGCTGGTGGATGCCTTCCAACACTCCGATCGTGTCGTCAATTTTGTGCGTTGATCACAAGACCATGACTGCCCCAACCTCTCTTCTGATTCTGATGCGCACTACCCCCTATGGTGATCAGCAGGCTCGTGCGGCTATCGACCTGGCTCTCACAGCTGCCGCTTTTGAGCTCAAGGTGAATTGTGTCCTGCTGGATGCGGCCGTGTTGCAGCTCGCCGGCAACCAGGACACCAGCGCTGGTGGCCAGAAGAATCATCTGGCCCTATTGTCCGCTCTGGAAATCTATGACGTGGAAGCTCTCTATGTGCATACCCCGTCGGCCGATCGCTTTGGGATATCTTCAGCATCCCTGCCCTACTTTGCCCAGCCGCTTGAGGATAAGCAGCTGCAACAGCTGATGGCTCAAGCCGACCAGGTCATGGTGTTCTGATGACTCTGCACACCATCAACAAACAGACAAGCGATTGCGTATCCCACTGCCTGAATGCATTGGCAGAAAATGACACGGTGCTGCTGATCGAGGACGGGGTATATGCCGCCATGACGGGTTGTTCGGCTGCCGAGCACTGGCAGCAGCTGCCCGATGGTGTCACCTGCCTGGCCCTTGCCGACGAACTGGCAGCAAGGGGCATCAGAGGACAAATTGCTGCTACCGTGCAGCCAGCGTCCTGGGAGGAGTTCGTCGCACTCTGCACCCGTCATGACAAAGTGATCAGCTGGGGCTGAATGGTAACGATATGGCTGCTGCACTGACCATTGCCGGCACGGAAATCGCCCTAGACAAGGAAGGCTATCTGGTCGACCTGGCCGACTGGTCTCCTGAAGTAGCTTCGGCACTGGCGGCCCGAGAAGCCCTCCAATTGACGCCCGCCCACTGGGAAGTGATCAATCTGCTGCGCGGGTTTTATGCAGAGCATGGCTTGTCGCCGATGATGCGTATCCTGGTCAAGCAAATGAAACTGGCCTATGGACAGGAAAAAGGCAGCAGTATGTATCTGATGGCATTATTTCCCGAGTACCCGGCGCTGATTGCCAGTAAAATAGCCGGACTGCCCAGACCCACCAACTGTCCCTGAAGACCGGCTTGCGCCCATTGACTGCAGAATCCGCCATGAAACCTGACAGGCCCTTTACTGTCATCCCGCTGGACTACGAGGCCACCCCATATCCGTTATTCAAGAAAGTACGGCATCTGCCCTTGCCCGTTTTACTGGCCAGCGGCAATGACAGGCAGCGCAAGGATAGCCGTTTCGAATTCATTGCCGCGGCGCCGGACACGGTGTTGCGGGCAGAGGGAGAGCAAACACAGCTCAGCGCCAATGGCAGCAGCACATTGGTGACGGGCAATCCCCTGGAAATACTGGCCAACACCTTTTGCCTGGAAGCCCGGTCTTTCGCCACGGCAGACCTGCCTTTCACGGGCGGTGCCATTGGCTACCTGGGGTATGAACTGCTGCATCCCTGGCATCGCATCAACAGCAGCAAACAGCGCGATATCGATCTGCCGGATATGCTGGTAGGCCTGTATTCCTGGGTCATTGTCATTGACCACCTAAAGCAGCAGACCAGCCTGGTTATCCGTGACCACTGTCCGCAGGAGACGCAGGATGCCATACAGGCTGCTCTGGCCCAGGGCAGTGGCAAAACCTCCGGTCACTTCCAGCTCAATGGCGACTTCACCTCCAACTTCACCCGGGAGGAATACCAGGATGCCTATCAACGGGTCATTGATTACATCCTGGCAGGTGACTGCTACCAGGTGAACCTGACACAGCGTTTCAGTGCGCCGTGCGAGGGTGACCCCTACTCGGCCTTTACCCGTCTGCAAACCATTGCCAAGGCACCTTTTGCCGCCTTCATGGAAGACGGTGAGCGCAGTGTGCTGTCCTTTTCACCTGAACGTTTCATCCAGGTGCGGGAGCGCCAGGTCATGACCCAGCCGATAAAGGGCACACGCCCCCGGCATGCCGACCCGGCCATCGACAGGGAAAACCAGGTGGACCTGGAAACGAGCCTGAAAGACCGGGCGGAAAACCTTATGATTGTCGATCTCTTGCGCAACGATCTGGGTCGGGTTTGCCACACCGGCAGTATTGCCGTGCCGGAACTATTTGAAACCCAGAGCTTTACCAACGTGCATCACCTGGTCAGCACCATTACCGGTGAGCTTGAGCAGGCCAGTGACGTGTTTCGCCTCCTGGAAGCCGGTTTTCCCGGTGGCTCCATCACCGGTACGCCGAAAAAGCGCGCCATGGAAATCATCGGTGAACTGGAAACCGTCATGCGCTCGGTCTATTGCGGCGCCTTTGCCTGGATAGACTTTGGCGGCAACATGGACAGCAACATCTGTATCCGGACACTGGTCCAAGATGGCAACCGGATTCACTGCTGGGGCGGTGGCGGTGTGGTGGCCGATTCGGTGGGTGAACAGGAGTTTCAGGAATCCCTAGACAAAATTTCCCTGTTCATGAACGCCCTGCGGGCCGGGCTTTGAGGGATACAACAATGGCCGGGTGGACAATGTCGCAATTGCGCCAGCTGGGCCAGGACCTGGACACCAGCCATGCCCTGCAAGACTACCGAGACGGCCATCGCCTGGCAGCCGTGCTCATGCTGGTTTATCCCGGGGCGAGGGAACCCCACATCATCCTGACCCGCCGCACGGAACACCTGCCAACCCATGCTGGGCAGATCAGCTTTCCCGGCGGCAGTATTGACCCCCGCGATCCCGATCCGGTGCATACCGCCCTGCGCGAAGCGTATGAAGAGATTGCCTTGGTCAGGGATAACGTGGAAGTCCTGGGCATCCTCGATGTCACCGTGCTGCCCTCCGGCTTTGCGGTCGCCCCGGTCCTGGCCATTACCGATTCAGCCCCCGAACTGGTGGCCAATCCCGATGAGGTTGAAGAAATCTTTTCTCTGCCACTCTCGTTGGCGGCTAATCTCGGTGCATATGGCCGGGACTTTCTTGAGCGTGATGGTCAACGCCGCGAATTCTGGACCCTGCAATTCGGTGATTACTATATCTGGGGAGCGACAGCCCGGATGTTGCGGGAACTGGCGCACCTGCTAACAGTGTCCTCAGGGCGCCAGTGAACGATTGCTGGCCTTGAGAAACTCCTGCTGCAGATCGGCGTAGGTGAAAACGGCCGGAAATTGCGGAAATTCCGCCACCACGTTATCGGGTGCCATGAACAGGATACCCTGGTCGGCTTCGGCCAACATGGTGGTGTCATTGTAGGAGTCGCCTGCAGCAATCACCCGGTAATTGAGGCTGTGAAAGGCTTTTACTGATTGACGCTTCGGATCCTTCTGGCGAATCTTGTAATCGACCACCCGGCCATCTTCGGCAATTTCCAGGCGATGACACAACAGAGTCGGAAAACCCAGCTGGCGCATTAATGGCAGGGCAAACTCATAAAAAGTGTCTGACAGTATGACGACCTGGAAACGCTCACGCAGCCAGTCGATGAATTCCACGGCCCCTACCAGAGGGCTCATAGTGCCGATGACTTCCTGAATCTCGTTGAAACCGAGCTTGTGCTGTTCGAGTAGGCGCAGCCGCTGCTGCATGAGCTGATCGTAGTCCGGGATGTCGCGCGTGGTCGCACGCAACTCGTCAATACCGGTTTTTTCGGCAAAATTGATCCAGATCTCGGGAATAAGGACCCCTTCCAGGTCCAGACAGGCAAGTTCCAAAACAGGTTCCTTTCAGCGATTGACGAGTCTATGAACACCAGCCCCCTTGGAGTGACTGGCAAAGGCGCTATTCTCCCTGTTTCACAATGTCCGTGCAATGCAACTGGCCGCATGCATACCACATCTTGTGGCAGGTTGACGAAAAACCCCTATATTTTGCGTGTCACTGCATGCGCACTTTTATAACTCATTGGTTTTAATCGGGTTTTTTCATGTGAAACATCGTATTAATCTGTTGTCAGCTTTCGAGACTAAGTGGCTGTTAAATTGACGATTTCATGCCAGTGCCCCTCAGGGTACAATGCGCGGCGTGTTTTACCCCGCCAGGTCGCGCTTTCTACCACCCATGGCCAGCTTCTGCGCCATAATCCAGGCGGAGAAGATTCATCACGACTGTTACCTATTCACCATCGATGCGTTGCAACACTATGCCATTAACCACTGAACAGCTCCCTGCCCTTGCTGCAGAATATGCGGACAAGGACCCTCGCGACATCCTAACCCTGGCGTTGCAGGCCTATGACAACATCGCCATTTCCTTCAGTGGCGCCGAGGACGTGGTGCTAGTGGATATGGCGACCAAGATTGCCAGGAAACTGGGCAAACCCCTACAGGTGTTTACTCTGGATACCGGACGCCTGCACCCGGAAACCTACCTTTTCCTCGACCGGGTGCGTCAGCATTACGCACTCGACATCGATATCCTGTCACCGGATACCGCCGCACTCGAAGCCTTTGTCAAAGCCAAGGGCCTGTTTAGCTTCTATGAGACAGATCACCACGAATGCTGTGGCATCCGCAAAATAGCCCCGCTCAAGCGCAAGCTCGCCACGCTGGATGCCTGGATCACCGGACAACGGCGTGACCAGAGCCCCAGCACTCGCCATGCCGTCCCGGTGCTGGAAAGCGATCCGACGTTCACAACGGGAGACAATCCCCTGGTCAAATTCAATCCGTTGGCCAACTGGTCATCGCAGCATGTCTGGGACACGATCCGAATGTTCGATATTCCCTACAACGAACTGCATGAACGGGGTTTTGTCAGTATTGGCTGTGAACCGTGCACCCGACCGGTCAGACCAGGACAGCATGAACGTGAAGGACGCTGGTGGTGGGAAGAAGCTACCGCCAAGGAATGCGGCCTGCACCAAGGCAACCTCATCGCCAGCGATCACGACTGAACCCCCTTATCGGTTTATTTGACCGGTATTTCCACGTCCGCAAACAGGGCCTGCACGGCCTCACGTTCCTGACATTGCAGGGCAGCTTCCACGCGGTTTCGTGTCAGGTGAGGGGCGAACATTTCAATGAAGTCATACATGTAGCCGCGCAGATAGGTTTCTCGACGAAAACCCAGGCTGGTGGTGCTCCAGGCAAACAGGTGACTGGCATCCAGCGCCACCAGATCCTCATCATGATCCTCCACGGCCATACTCGCCAGAATGCCGATCCCCAGCCCCAACCGCACATAGGTCTTGATGACATCTGCATCCACCGCTGTGAACACCACTTTCGGCTCCAAGCCGGCAAGCTGGAACGCTTCATCGAGTTTGGAGCGCCCGGTGAACCCGTAGACATAGGTGACAATCGGGTGCGCAGCCACGGCCTCCAGGGTCAGTGTGCTGAGCTGGCACAAAGGATGATCCCGGGGCACGAGAATGGCACGGTTCCAGTGAAAACACGGCATCATGACCAGGTCTGAAAACAGTTCCAGGGCTTCGGTGGCAATGGCGAAATCGGCCGTGCCATCGGCAGCCAGTTGGGATATCTGCATCGGCGAGCCCTGATGCATATGCAGACTGACTTCCGGATAACGGCCGATAAACCGCTTGATGACCTCGGGCAGGATATAGCGCGACTGCGTGTGCGTGGTAGCAATGCCGAGACTACCTAGATCAGGTGCCGTAAATTCCCGGGCAATGCCTTGGATGGCCTCTGTTCGGAGCAGGAGATCACGGGCTGCAGCGATAATCTTCTCCCCCGCCGGGGTCAGGGCCAGCAGGTGTTTGCCATTACGCTGAAACAGGTCGGTGCCCAGTTCATTTTCCAGTGCCCGCACCTGTTTGCTGATACCGGGCTGCGAGGTATACAGGGCCTGGGCGGCACGGCTGATGTTGAACTGGTGATTGACGATTTCACAGGCATAGCGCAGTTGCTGTAGTTTCATGACGGGTCTCGGGAAAAGGCCATTTTATATAACCAATTATTATAAAAATATACCAAAATATTATTATTCAGAATAATGAAATTGCTCTACAGTAGCGCCCCTGTTGTAGCAAGACATGGTGGGACGCGTTTTTCATGCTGGATTTTCTGGTGCTGGTGTTTTCCGGCGGCTTGGTCGGTTTTGCCATTGGCCTGACCGGAGTTGGCGGTGGCTCCCTGATGACCCCGATTGTGTTGCTGCTAGGCTACCCGCCACCGGTGGCGATTGGCACGGACCTGCTCTATGCGGCCTTGACCAAAGGCAGCGGCGCCCTCTTCCATCACCGCAAGAATAACGTCGACTGGCGCGCCATGGGGCTGCTGGCCGCGGGCAGCATTCACGTCTCCCTGCTGATCTCCATGTTTGTGCTGGATGACGACTTTCGCGACAGCGCCTTTTACGAAGAGGCGATGACCACTTTCCTGGGCATCATGCTGATCGTGACTTCCCTGGTGATCATCTTCCAGAAACGTATCCAGAAACGATTGAGTCCTGAACTGGAAACCAGGCATGACCAACACGCCGTTATACCGGGACCAGGCTTGTTCCAGCGTCAGACGCTGACCATTACTTTTCTGTTGGGCGTCATTCTGGGGATATGTGTGACCTTCACCTCGGTGGGTGCAGGTGCCATCGGGGCAGCCATTTTGTTTCTGCTGTACCCGAAATGGAGTGCAGCTACTGTAGTCGGGACGGACATCGCCCATGCGGTGCCACTGACACTCGTAGCCGGACTCGGCTATCTGGCCAATGGCCTGGTGGATTTGCAGCTGCTGGCAAGTCTACTGGTTGGTTCACTGCCCGGCATCTGGCTGGGGACACACGTTGGGTCGCTGTTTCCGGACAAGGCCCTGCGCACGATTCTGGTCATCGCTTTGTTGTGCCTGGGGCTCAACTTCACCCTGTTCTACTAACGGCACAAAGGCCTTTTGTGTCAGGCCTGGTCAGTTTTCACCCGCAGCCAGGTTGGCGATACCATGGGGCACATGGCCAGTGGCAACGTGCTCACGGGCTGATTCACAATGACCTTCCTGGTCATCGAAAAACACATCCGCATCATACGCGCGCAAAAAAGCGCCTTTGTCTTCCCCGCCAAGAAACAATGATTCGTCGATGTTGATATTCCACTCACGTAGGGTGCGCACGACCCGCTCATGGGCGGGCGCTGCCCGTGCCGTGACCAGGCAGGTACGGATAGGTGAATCATCAGGCCCGAATTCCTGCTGCAGCATATGCAGTGCCGCCAGGAAATGTTTAAAGGGTCCGCCGGTCAGCGGCTCCTTGGCGGCAGCACGTTCGCTGCGGGTAAACTCCTCAAGGCCCCGGGTTTTATAGATTTTTTCTGCCTCATCGGAAAACAGCACAGCATCACCATCAAAGGCAAACCGCAGTTTGTAATCGTCGATATTGGCCTGGCGCGAGTTGAGAATCGTGGCCGCCGCAATACCGTTTTCCAGGGCCGTACGCACATCCTGGCCGTCAGTAGACAGAAACAGGTGGGAGTTGAAAGCGGAAATGTAGCGATAGGGACTGGAGCCGCCACAGAATGCTGCCTTCTGGATATCCAGGTCATGCTGCTCAATGGAGTTGAATATCCGCAGGCCGGTATCTGCTGAGTTACGTGACAGCAGAATGACCTCGACCCGCTTCTTGCCTATCAGGGTGTTCAGGTTGAGCAGCTTGCGCACCAGGTTGAAAGCATCACCGGGTTCCAGCACTTCATCTTCATGATTGATCTGATACTGCCGGTAGGCCTCCACGCCCTCGCTCACATAGACCTTGTGGCTTTCATCAAGATTGAACAGGGCGCGCGATGAAATGGCGACGACTAGCTTGTTGGTAGTTGATTCACTCATGCCTGCAGTTTACCACTGGAACCCATTGCGCGCTCAGTCGTCAGCTCAACCGCAGCGGACGCCTGTGCCGCCGAGGCCGCAATAACCATCAGGATTTTTCGCCAGGTATTGCTGATGATATTCTTCGGCATAGTAGAACGACTCCAGGGGCCGTACTTCCGTGGTTATGTCAGGATAACCGGCCGCATGCAGGGCCTGCTGGTAAGCTGCCTGGCTGGTGCCGACGGCAGCGGCCTGTTCGTGGCTTGTGGTGTAAACACAGGAACGATACTGGGTGCCCCGGTCATTGCCCTGGCGCATACCCTGGGTGGGGTCATGGGACTCCCAGAAGATGCTCAGTAACTGCTCATAGGAGATCACACCCGGATCGAAGACCACCAGCACGACCTCGGTATGTCCGGTAAGACCACTGCAAACCTCCCTGTAGGTGGGATTGGGCGTGTAACCGCCGGCATAGCCTACAGCCGTGCTGTACACGCCCGGCAACTGCCAGAATTTGCGTTCCGCCCCCCAGAAACAGCCAAGCCCGAATACCGCTTGCTGCAGATTTTCGGAAAACGGCGGTGCCAGGCGATTCTCTGTCACGGCGTGTGTTTCCGGGACCGGCATGGGCGTTTCACGGCCCGGCAAGGCATCGGATTCGGCCACGAGGGTGCTCTTGTCCAGTGCGCTGTTCAACAGTGCGTCCAAAAATGCCATAAGTTGCTCCAGATTGTGCGCGTAATTAATTGAATAAAAAGAATAATTTCTATGTTGTTATGCCCCGGCGACCGCGTAGACTTGGCATCATAGTCGGCCGTAGTTTTATCGAAAAGACCGGGGGTGCTGTATTCATCACCCAGTTTCTTACGCATTCCAGCGTAGAGGCCGGCGCAAAACCGGCGCACATCCAGGACGTCATCGGACCTGAAGGTATTTAGATTTTTTTGGCATGCGCGGGCTGCCGTACACCTTGATCCGGGCGCAACGTTGATCACGCTTGTTTTCCCATCGCCTCCACGACATATTCAATCCAGTGCTTTACCGGTTTGTCGGTGACTGCCGCCAGGTGACATTGACAGCCAATATTGGCCGTGGCGATGCGCTGCCCGCCGGTATGTTCGAGAGTCATGATTTTTTTAGCCAGCAGGTTTTGTGACATCTCGGGCTGAAACAGGGAATAGGTACCTGCCGATCCACAACACAGATGGCTGTCTTTCACCGCCGGCAGGGTAAAGCCCAGGTTTTTCAGAAGCGCCTCAGTGGTACCGGCCACTTGCTGGCCATGCTGCAAGGTGCACGGTGAATGCCAGGCCAGTATGCCGTTACCCGGACTTTTCAGCCGGGCCAGATCCTGCGTTGCCAGATATTCACCGATATCCTTCACATAAGGCATCAGGCGGATCACTTTCTCCGCATAACCGGCTTCACCGGCCAGTACATGCACATAATCCTTGATGAAGTTGCCACAGCCACTTGCGGTGCTGATAATCCCCTCGGCCCCGGCATCAATTTCCGCCAGCAACTGATCGGTGAGCTTTCTTGCCCGTGTCACACCCGGGGCCTGCTGGCCGGAATGGTAATGCATGGCACCACAACAGCTTTCAGTGCTTATCGTCGATGCGCGTATGCCCAGTTCACGTAGGACAATGGCTGCGGCATGATTCGTGTCAGGAGACAAGGCACTTTGTACACAGCCATTCAAAAGCACGACACGGCGCGCAGGTGTCTCCCCCATGAACCCGCTGGGCTTGAATTTGGCCCTGCCCGGCAACTGGCGTGCGAGTCGGCGTGGCAACCATGCGGCAAAGGCGCTGCCCAGCCTGACCAGCACCGCAAACAGGCGTGGCGTGCCCAAGACCGCCAACATGAAACCCTGCTTGCAGCGAGTCGAAAACGGCAATTTCACCTGCTTGCCCAGCAGCTGCTGGCCGATACTCAACAGCCGGTGATACTGCACACTGGAAGGACAGGTGGTTTCACAACTCTGGCAACCCAGGCATCGATCCAGGTGATGCCGCGTGATCTGCGAGGCCTTGCCTGTTTCCAGGAATTCCTTGATGAGGTAGATGCGCCCACGCGGGCTGTCCAGTTCGTTGCCGGTTTGCAGAAATGTCGGACAGGTCGCCGTGCAGAAACCACAATGCACACAGGCGCGCAGAATGCGATCGGCCTCGTGGCCGGCATCCGTAGCAAGCAGCGTTGCGGGCAAATGGGTCTGCATATCGGTGTTTCTGTCGCCTCAGAATTCGGTGTGCATATGTCCGGGATTGAAAATGCCGGCAGGATCAAAGGCCTTTTTCAGGTTTCGGTGCCACTGTAACTGGATTGCAGGCAAAGGCTGAAAAAGGCGTGCGGCGCGTGGCGAGTCTCCCTGTCGGAACAGGGTAGCGTGTCCCTCGCAAATCGCCATGAACGCAAAAATACTGTCCGGATCCCGCGTTGTGGTCAGCCAGTGCAGTGCGCCGCCCCACTCGCTCAGCAGCGCATCATCGGTGCCGATAAATGCCGTGAGTTCAGCCAGGCATGGGGTGGATAAGCGCCAGATAGCCTTTTCCGTGTTGAAAAAAGGCAGCTCATGATCGCGCAGGCGCTGCCAGTAGCCGGCCTCCTGGAACACCTGCCAGTCGACAAAGCGGTAACCGGTTTCAAGGTGCTTCTCAAGCGCATTGATTTCCAGTGCGCCAGCCGAGAATCTGACCAGTAACTGTTCACCCGTGTGTGCCGACGCAGTGACCGGCAAGCCTTCTCGGCGCAGGTTATTGATCAGTGCTGTGGCGTTGGCGCTGTCGATCATGAAGGCAACGGACTTTTCGGCCGGTGGTTTCGGCACCACTTTCACGGTTGCCTCTATGATGACACCAAGGCAGCCCAGCGACCCGACCATCAGGCGCGACAAGTCATAGCCGGCAACATTCTTCATGACCTTGCCGCCGAAACGCAGCAGCTCCCCTTTCCCGTTCAGGATGACACAACCCAGGACTGTGTCCTGTACAGCGGCCCGGTAAGGCCGGGACGGACCGGACAGTCCTGCTGCCAGCATGCCCCCAAAGGTGGCCTCACCGGCAAAATACGGCGGCTCACAGGGCAGCATCTGGCCATTGGCTGTCAGCGTCTCTTCAATAGTCTTCAGTGGCGTGCCGGCCCGTGCGGTGAGCACCAGTTCGGACGGTGTGTACTCGATGATGCCCTGGTGTATCGTAGTGTCCAGCCTGTCCCCAGCCAGCGGATGGCCATAAAAGTCCTTGCTGTGCCCACCGCAAATCGCCAGTGTCCGTTTGTCCGCACAGGCTTGCCGGACCATCTCCTGCAAGATATGGGCACTGTCCTGCATCAGGGCCTCTCTTCCGCCCGCAGCAGGCGATTCGGCTCCAGGTCACTGGCCAGGGCACGGTATTCCTGGCAGTGCTTGAGCAATGGAATGTTCTTGCCGGGATTGAGCAGGTTACCCGGATCCAGGGCCGCCTTGACACGATGGAACTGGGCAATTTCGTCATCCGAAAACTGCAGGGGCATCTGGCGGATCTTTTCCACGCCAACCCCGTGTTCCCCGGTGATGGTACCGCCCACGGCAATACATTTTTCCAGGATGCGCCCGCCCATTTCCTCGACCAGCTCAAGCTGCCCGGGAATATTGCCATCAAACAGTATCAGCGGATGCAGGTTACCGTCGCCGGCATGAAAAACATTGGCCACCGGAAAGCCGTATTCGCCGGAAAGCGTATTGATATAGCCCAGCACTTCTGCCAAGCGACTGCGGGGAATGGTGCCATCCATGCAGTAGTAATCCGGCGCAATCCGCCCTACTGCCGGAAAAGCACTTTTGCGGCCTTTCCAGAACAGGGCCCTTTCGGCCGCATTGGCAGCAATCTTCAGCGAGGACACGCCAGAGGCCTGTAACACCTGGCGAATGGTCAGTAATTGCTCCTCGACATGGCGGGCGGAACCGTCAATCTCGATCAGCAATATGGCCGCCGCGTCTCGCGGATAGCCGGCATGGGCATAATCTTCAGCGGCACGAATGGCATTGTTGTCCATCATTTCCAGGCCTCCGGGAATGACGCCTGCAGCGATGATATTGCTGACGGCATCACCGGCTTTTTCAATGTCATCGAAAGCCGCCAGCAGTACCTCGACATGAGTCGGTACCGGCAGCAACCTGACGGTAATTTCCGTGACCACCATCAGCATGCCTTCCGACCCGATGACCAGCGCCATTAGGTTGAAGCCGCTGCTGTCGTAAGCACCACCGATGGTCACCGCTTCGCCTTCAGCGGAAAAGCCCTTGAGCTGAATGATGTTGTGGACCGTGAGGCCGTATTTCAGGCAGTGCACACCACCGGCGTTTTCAGCGATGTTGCCGCCAATCGAACAGGCGATCTGGGAAGATGGATCCGGGGCATAGAACAGACCGAATTCGGCCGCGGCTTCCGAGATGGCGAGATTGCGCACACCCGGCTCGACACGGGCTGTCTGCCTGTCCTTGTCGATGGCCAGAATCCGCTGCATGCGTGTCATGACCAGCAGCACACCCTCCGGATGGGGTTGAGCCCCGGCTGATAGGCCTGTCCCCGCACCGCGGGTCACCAGGGGAATCTCAAGCTCTGCACAGAGGCGGATGATGGCCTGCACCTGTTTGGCGTTGCCGGGCAATACGGTTACCAGGGGCAGCGCCTTGTAGACTGACAGGCCGTCGCATTCAAACGGCTTCATCTGTTCCCGGGTCGACAGGATGAATTCGGCCTCCACAATGGCCCGCAACCGGGCCAGCAGTGTATGCCTTAAACGGACATCTGTGTGCGTAGCGGCCTCAGCCATGACATAACGCCAGGTACTTTCCTACGACCTGTTCCATCCCGGCCTCTATGCACTCCACGGTTAAGGCGTGACCGATGGAAACTTCCAGAATGTCGGGAATGGTGAGAAAGTCACCCAGATTGTTCAGGTCGAGATCATGCCCTGCATTGACACCCAGGCCGGCAGCCTGTGCCTGCCTGGCAGTGTCCCGGTACCCGGCCAGCACGGTTGCCTGCTCCGGCGTGCCCCAGGCATTGGCAAACGCTTCAGTGTAAAGCTCGATGCGATCACTGCCGGCATGGGCCGCCGGGGCAATCTGGCTGACATCCGGATCCAGAAACACGGCGACACGAACACCCCAGTCCTTAATACGGGCATTGATGCCGGCCACAAACTCACCCTGCTCATGAAAATTCCAGCCATGGTCTGATGTCAGCTGGGCCTCGCCATCAGGCACCAGTGTGCACTGGTCGGGCCGCACATCCTGGATAATCCCGAGAAAGTCCTCATTCGGATAGCCCTCGATATTGAACTCCACATTGGGGAAATCCTGTAGAAACTCACCCAGCTCGTAGGCATCGCGGTATTTGATATGGCGTTCATCCGGCCGGGGATGAATGGTGATGCCCTGGACTCCCAGTGCAATGAATTTCTCTGCAAAACGGACCACATTGGGATAGTCGCGACCACGGGAGTTTCGCAGCAATGCGATCTTGTTCAGGTTGACACTCAGAGCAGTCATAAAAGGTACTTCAGCATAGAAAACAACGCGTGCATTATAACTTTATCGGTGCCCGCTTACCTTTTTTTCGCAACCAGTTCATCGAATGCAGCACGGACTCCCGGCTGATGCACCAGCGCTGCAGGTGATACTTGCCGGGAAAATCAATCATGATGATGCCCAGCAGGATGGTCAGCAAACCCTGGCCCGGCAATACCAGCAGCATTATCCCAACCTGGATGAAAAACACCCCGATCATGTTTTTCAGGATCTGCAGCACAACACGCAGGACCGGATCATGCATCTCACCCAGCAGGGAGCGGCGGGTCTCGGCCATGAAATAATCTTCAGGAATGCGTAAAACCAGCCAGGGTATGAGGAACAGTGTGACCAGGAAAAAAACAGCGAGAACAGCCCAAGATATAGCAGCAAAGATTGATTCGAAAATAGGGGTTCAAGGAAGGCCGGCATGGCTGAATTGTAGGGATTTAGTATGCTATGGGCCAGTACCGAGAAGTTAACAAGTGCCTGTCCTGTTTCTACCCTGTCCACTGGCTCTCACAGGGACTTAAACCGACATGGGATTTTTTCACGCCATCGTTTCAAGGCAGAACAGTTCGTTAACTGCATCAACCGGCGGCTGTCGTTTCTCCTGAAGATGAGCCTGGCCGTTGGTGCCCTGCTGTTGTTCTTTCAGGGCCGCTACCAGGCCATGATGGAAATTCTGGTGATTCTCCTGATTACCTTTATGCCGATCCTGCTGGGCAAACGATTTGATGTCGGTATTCCCCATGGTTTCGAAACCATGGCGGTCATTTTCCTTTACATGTCACTCTTTCTCGGCGAATTCGGTGATTACTACAACCGCTTCTGGTGGTGGGATTTGGTCCTGCACAGCGGTTGCGCCTTCCTGCTCGGGATCCTGGGTTTCCTGCTGTGTACGTGCGCAATGAAAAACAGGAGATCAATCTCGACCTGCCCCCCCGCCCCCCAATT
>JBMTQX010000021.1:0-42203 GCA_049446715.1 Pseudohongiellaceae bacterium | reverse complement strand
ATGGCAGCCCACAGGGGCGTCTGGCCATACCAGTCCTGGGCATTGATGTCCGCGCCGGCTTCAATCAGGTACTGCGCAATTTTCAGGTGATCACTTTTCCCGGTGCGGTTCACATTGACGATGCTGTGATTGAGGATGGCATTGATCAGTGGCGTGATGCCATTGGCATCTTCCACGTTGATGTCAGCACCGGACTCCACCAGCAGGCAAGTCAGGGCGAGGTTGCCCTGGCGGGTGGCAAACAGCAGTGGTGTCTTCATGCCGGTGATGGGATAGCGCATGCCGCGATCCGGCAACCCGGAACGGTTGATGCCAACGCCCTGCGAAGTCCCCACGGGCACTTCACTGGGAAACACATTGCGGTGCACTTCACCAGCCAGGCTTTGCGCGTTGATGTCCGCGCCGGCAGCGAGCAGTCGCCGCACCAGCAGATCATTCTCTTCACGTACGGCCAGCATCAGCGCGGTTTGGCCGTAATGCTCATCGCGCGCATCAACCGGCACACCATGAGCCAGCAACATATTCACCAGGTCGATATCGCCCTGCCGTGTCGCCAGCATCAGCGGCGGCTCACCGGCAGCATCAGGCAATTCCGCATCGGCCCCGGCAGCCAGCAACTGTTCGACCATGTCGACATGACGTTCGATCACCGCGATATGCAGCGGGGCCTGGCCATAGCGGTTACGGGCGTTGACGTCCGCTGCTGCCCTGAGCAGCACATTGACCATGGGTGTGTCATTGAAATGCACGGCCCAGTGCAGTGCAGGTGACCCATACAGACCCAGGCCGTTTACATCCTGTTCCTGCCGCAGCAGGGTGGTCACCCTGTCGATATCGCGCTGCCGGGCGGCTTCCGCGACCGGTGAGACTTCAGCGTTACCGACCACCGATACCGTGAGTGGCTGGGCAAGCGTGCCGGTGCCCGCCATCATGGCACCCACCAGGGCCGCATGCAGGCAATATCGGATGAGTGATGTTGTCATATTGTGCGCTCGCTGCATCAGATCGGCACGGTGCCATTACTGTCGGCAAAGCGGTCTACGGGCACGTCCAGTTTGTCGAGCATGGTGACCAGCAGGTTGGCAATCGGCGTGCCGTCTGCCATCCGGATATGCTGGTTGCCGGTAACCCGCCCGGAAGCACCTCCAGCCAGGACAATCGGCAGACCCTGGTGGTCGTGATCCTGAGAATTGCCCATGCCGCTGCCATAGAGCACCAGCGAATGATCCAGCAGGCTGCCTTCGCCATCGGGTGTGGCTGCCAGCCGTTCGACAAAGTAGGTCATGGCATGCTTCAGATGATAGGCATTGAGCAGCGACAACCGGTCCATGTTTTCCTGGATGTCCATGTGGTGCGAGCAGTTGTGAAAGCCTTCGTTCACGCCGCTTTCCGGAAAAGCACGGTTACTCAGTTCCTGTGCCAGCATCATGCTGGAGACCCGGGTCAGATCGGCCTGCCAGGCCAGCGTCATCAGGTCGATCATGATCTTCACGTGATCCTCGAAATGTTCCGGCACACCGGTCGGGCGCTCCGGCAGATCCAGTTCCACCGGCAAGGCATCCACTTCCAGGGTCAGCCGGCGCTCGACCTCGCGCACATCGTTGAGGTACTGCTCCATGCGCACCTGGTCGGCGGCGGGCAGCGTATTGTGCAGCGCGTTGAGCTCTTCCCGCACCACATCCAGTATGGTGCCGGTCTGTGCACGGCGGGCGGCGCGTTCTTCGGGCGAGCTGCCATCACCGAACAAACGTTCAAATACCACGCGCGGATTGACCTGCATCGGCATCGGGTTGTTCGGCGTGCGGTAGGAAATGGAGGCACGACCCTCCAGCGACATTTCCAGGGACGGCAGCTGAGTGTCCTGCCCGATGGCATCCGCGGCGATCTGGTCCATCGACGTCGGAGAAGGCCCGGTCCCCTGGGCCACGCCCGTCATCCAGCAGCCGGAGGAACGACGATGATGACCGCCGGCAGAGGGATCACCGATATCCGCCGCCGGCAGCGACAGACCACTGACAACGTTGATGTACTGCCGATAAGGTTCGAGGGATTTCAGCGTCGGGCTGAAGGTAAAATCCTTGCCGGTGGTCGTCGGAATCCAGTTCGACTGGACTGACCCATGCGGGATATAGATACAGGCCAGGCGCGATTGCGGTTTGCCGGATTCGGCGGCGCGCAGCAGCCCGGCAGGAAACATGGACTCCAGCAGGGGCAAGGCCAGGGTGACACCGCTGCCACGAAGCAGCTTGCGGCGGGACAGGTGTTTGCGGGTTAAAAAATGCATGCGTGTATCCTGTGTCCAGCGACGTTGTCAGCAGCCAGCCCTGGCTGGCGTTCATCAAGCATCCGGTAAAAAAATCCTGAAACCATCATGTGCCCGGCCTCATTCCTGCGCCAGCGAGCCGGCATCCGCGCCCAGCGCGATGCGCTGCCGGAACGGATCGCTCTTCACGATCGCCTGCACCAGGGCCTGCCAGGTAAAGTTGTCAGCCGCGGCCTCGCGCACAATCCGCCGCACTGACGGCATGTCGGTATGCCGCACTTCCCGGCCCAGCGCATAGGTCAGCAGGCGCTCGCTGATGGACGCCATAAACGCATCCGGCCGGTCCAGCAGTGCGGCCCGCAAGGTATCCGGACCATCCACGTGCGTGCCATCCACCATGCTGGAAGCGGTGTTGATCGGCAGGCCGTTGTCGCGTTCACGCCAGCGTCCCACCAGGTCGAAATTTTCCAGGGCAAAACCGACCGGATCCATGATCTGGTGACAGCTGGCACAGGTTGGATTGGCGCGATGCATTTCCAGTTTCTGGCGCAGCGTCTCCGCTTTCACCTGCCCGTCGGCTGACGGCCCGTCGAGATCCGTTTCCACCCCGGGAGGCGGCAGCGGCACATGGGCGCCGAGAATATTTTCCACGATCCAGGCGCCACGAATCACCGGTGATGTCCGGTCCGGCACCGAGGTCGCAGTCAGCACACTGGCATGGCCCAGCACACCCCGGCGCGGGCTGCCGGCCGGCAGTTCAACCCGGCGCATATAACCGCCCCTCACGCCCTCGATACCGTAGTGGGCAGCCAGGCGCTCGTTGAGGTAGGTATAGTCGGCATCCAGCAGACTCAGCAAGTTACGGTCCTCGTGATGCAGGCTGCGGAAAAATGCCAGGGTTTCCTGACGCATGGCCTCACGCAGGGATTCATCGAAGGCTGGATCCTGCGGTGTCGATTCGGCCAGCTCGCGCAGTTTCAGCCACTGGCCAACAAAGTTTTCGATCAGGGCATCCGCCCGCGGATCGGCCAGCATGCGGGTCACTTCAGCAGCCAGCACGTCCTCGTCCTGCAGCCGGCCATCGGCCGCCAGGGCAAGCAGGGTGGCATCGGGAATGCTGCTCCACAGGAAAAACGACAATCGGGTCGCCAGTTCAAAATCGCTGATGCGGTACACCTCACCAGGCAGTACGCCTTCGGGCTCTGCCTCGAAGCGATAGAGGAATTTCGGGTCTACCAGCAGCCAGGTCAGCGCGCTTTCGATACCGCTTTCAAAATCGCCACCGGGCGCCTGGCGGCCCATGTCGTAAAAACGCATCAGGGTGTCGACCTGGCGGTCCTGCACATTCACCGGGCGGCGGTAGGCGCGGGTGGCGAGCTGGCTGAGAATCTGCCGGGCACAGGCTGGCTCCGCAGCAGGGTTCTGCGGTTCACAAGTAAAGATGGCTTGCCTGCTGGGCGTCTCACCGGGACCGGTGATGTTGTAGGGACCGTCAATTTCGATGCCCTGGACGGTGCCGGTGCTGGCATTGCTGTCGGCAAGGTAAAACTCACCGGCACCGACACAACGCTGTTCATCGATCATGGCCAGCATGATGGTGTGCTTGCCGGCGGGGACATGCAGGCGAAACTGTTGGGGGTTCTGGACCGGGACGGGAATGCCGTTGAAGGACACTTCCAGGGTGGGGCCGCCGCACCAGATCATGCGGCCGATGTCATTGCCACGACCGGCCACCGGAATATTGGCCGACACGTCAAAGGCGTACTCGCCATCGACGGGAAAATAATGCTCGATGGCCATGCCGCCGCGGGTGCCGAGCGGCAAACCTTCGACATAGGCCTGCTGGGCACTGCGATTGCCGGCGGAGTACTCCACCTGGGTTGGTGCGGTATTCACATCACCGATTGCCTGCCGACTGATCTGCATGGCGACTGACAGGTAACCTTCCAGCAGCGTGGGCGACATGGTCAGCGCCTCAGCCATGTTGTCGAAGCCCCCGGTAATCGGGTCTGCGGGCAGCGTACGCACGAGGTCGGCGGCATCAAAAGCCAGCAGGTCCTGAATGGCATTACGGTATTCCGTACGATTGAGGCGGGCCACCGGTTCGGCACCGGGATCGGGTGACATTTGCCATGCCAGGTCGAGACCACTGCCCAGCCAGCTCACCATGCCATCCAGTGCGTCCCGGGGCGGACGCGGCTCCCCCTGGGGCGGCATCAGGCCAGCACGAATCTTGCGGATGGCTTCTTCCCACACCGAGGCATCATGGGACAGCTCATCCAGCAGAAGCAGATCAAAGGCGACTTCGCCGGCCCAGTCGGTGGAGTTATGACAGCCTATGCAGTAACGCTCCAGCAAGGCCAGTTCGTCGTCACTGCCACGGACCCACGACGCAAAGGCATCGGCATTGTCAGCGGCCCGCGACATGCCGGCTTCAGCAGCCAAAGCCGCCGGTCCCAGGCATAACCCGAGGGCAAGCCAGACGGGAGAAAGACGTGGTGCCCTGAAAGTCATAGGCCGGATGATCCCCAATGGTTTCAGCAACTGTTAAGCCGTTGCCTGAAATGTCGTTCACGGACGCTGTTCTCCAAACGCCTATGTCACAGACAATCCGTTTGGCACTTATTATTCAATTTATTCGATGCTGTCAGTCCGTGACACCAAGCTTTTCGAAAGCCGGTTTATTTTGCAAGCTGCCCCCGCATATTGCCAGCTTTCATCCTCATTATTTGCATATTGAATCCGGGTCATGGCCCGTCATAGTGTCGGGCGCCAACACTGAATCACGTTAATCCCCTATTCCTTCAATAGCGGTGTGTGGAGACTGGTGACGTTCACAGGGGCTGACCAGGCAGCAGCTTCGGACATCAGACAAGTCAATTTCCGGCCCGCGCACCCGCTTTCAATGGCCCGGCTGACTGCGATTCAGACAGGTGCACCAACATAGCCTGTGGTACCATTTCCGCCACCCTGAATACCGTTGCCAGCTAGGAACACCACATTTTGCGCACCAACTTGTTCAAACTGTGTCTTGCCCTGTGCCTGACCGTAGGCGTGCACACCGCCCTGTTCGCCCAAACCCGTCCTGATTTTACCGGTGTCTGGCAGCTGGCCAGCCCACCCATGACCAGTGCGCAGGGCTATCCTGAACTCGACCTGACGCCGGCAGGCCAGCGCAAGGTCGATGCCTATCGCAGTCTGGTGGACCCGGTCGGTGACAGCCCGACCCTCTGGTGTGTCACCCACGGCATGCCGGAAATCATGATGGGCGGTGGTGGCTATCCGCTGGAAGTGATCCACAAACCTGACCAGGTCACGCTCATCAACGAATGGCAGAGTGAAACCCGCCGCGTCTTCCTAGGCGACCGCATTGAATCGAGCGAGTCCATCTTTCCGTCCCGGCAGGGTTATTCCACCGGTCACTGGGAAGGCGAGGTGCTGGTGGTCGAAACCCGGCATTTGCAGGAGATGGTCGACTCGCGTTTTCCCCACAGCGCCGACACCGTTATTACCGAACGCTTCAGCCTGACCCACGATGCCGACGGCACACCACGCCTGGTTGCCGATACCGTTATGCACGATCCGCTGTGGCATGAAGCTTCCCTGTCCTACCGCCTCGAATGGACACCATCGCCCCTGGGCTGGATGCAGCCCTATGAATGCATGGAAGAACGCTGGCTGGAACGACTTGATGAACTGGCCACCCAGTAAGCTGGTACTGATCCGCTTCCTGTTACCGGCATAACAGTCATGACCGCCAATCCCCTTGCCATTGGCTTGCTGCAACCGGCGGTTGCTGAACGAGCTGTCCAGCCGGACTGGTTGCGCACACGCTGGGTGCCGGTTACAACATCATATTGCTGCCGGTGATTCGTGATCTGCCTGCCGCCGACCAGGTGTTTGACCTGGACTCCTACGACACCCTGCCGGTCAATGCCTTTACCCGCAAAGCCCACAGAGGCCTGAGCAGCCAGGAATGACCAAGTGTCACAGCGGTCATTCCGCCTGTGCTGTCCTGTCCGGTGACGGATGCCGTCAAATACCGCATGCTCGAGGAAGCCGCCCAGTGGGCCAAGTACCAGGGCATGCAGACCCTGTTGCTGGATCTCGACTGGCTGCCGCACAATACCACCGAAACGGCCGCATTCATCGCCAGACTGCTCGACGAGACCCGCTATGAAGGCCTGCATTTTGCCTTGCGCATGCCCGCCACCGAAGACCAATGGGGCAGGTGGTGGATCATACGGCGATGCATAATCCGGACGGGCGTTCGGCCACCATTGCCCTATGAGATGTGTGTGATGAAACCGCCGATAAACAGGCTCTGGAGGCTGGCATGTGGGCTGGTCTGGATCCTGCTGTTGGCGGGATGCGTCAGCGAATCGGCCACCGCTTTCAACACTATCGGCCCGACAGGAACCTTGCTGCGCCAGGCGGTCAGCTTCCAGGCCAATGTGTGTCACTACGATACGGGATTGACGCTGTATACCCAGGGCAGGTGTCCACCATCGGTACACACCAACGTCTATACCCGCTGAAGTCCGCTATTCCAGCGCTTCCAGTTCGCCGCTTTTTTCCAGCCACTCTTCTTCCACTTCCTGCAGACTGGCAGCCAGCTTGGCACGGTCAAACAACAGGTCGCTGAGTTCGTCCTTACGATCATCATCATAGATGCCGGGATCAGCCAGTTTGCCTTCAATGTCAGCGACCCGGGCCTGTAGCTTTTCCATTTCCCGTTCCAGACGTTTGACGCGATCACGCAGGGGCTTGAGCTCGGCCCGGCGATCGGCGGCCTGCTGGCGCTGTTCTTTCCGGCTGGCGGTTGTTGCCGGGGGCTCGGCGCTGGTTTCTGCTACCGCAGCCGGTTTCTTCGCGGATGCTTTGCCATCGCCCAGGATCAGGCGTTCGTAGTCTTCCAGGTCACCGTCAAAGGCTTCCAGCTTGCCGCCGCGAACCAACAGGAACTGGTCTACGGTGTTGGCCAGCAGGTGACGATCATGCGAGACGATGATCATCGCGCCCTGGAATCCCTGCAGTCCCATTTCCAGGCTGTGGCACATTTCCAGGTCAAGATGGTTGGTCGGTTCATCCATGAGCAACAGGTTCGGTTTCTGCCAGACCACAAGCGCCAGTCCCAGGCGCGATTTTTCCCCACCGGAAAAATGGCCGATGGTCTCGGTAACGCGATCGCCGCGAAAATCGAAACCACCGAGAAAGTCCCGGACTTCCTGTTCGCGCACACCGGGTTCAATGCGCTGGATGAGCTGCATGGGCGTGGCATTGCCATCGAGTTCATCGACCATGTGCTGGGCGTTGTAACCGATTTTCAGGTGATCGTTACGATGCAGCTTGCCGTGCATCAGCGGCATCTTGCCGGCCAGCACTTTCAGCAACGTGGACTTGCCCTGGCCGTTGGCACCGAGCAGACCAATACGGGAATCGGAACGGATATTGATGTTAAAGCCACTGATCAGGGGGTTGTCATATCCAAAACTGATGTCGTCACACGCCAGCAGCGATGGCGGCAATTTGTCGGGCTCGCGAAACTGGAACTGGAACGGCGAGTCCACATGTGCCGGCGCGATCTCCTCCATGCGCGCCAGCTCCTTCAGGCGGCTCTGCGCCTGCCGGGCCTTGGTGGCCTTGGCGCGGAAGCGCCGCACGAAATCCTCGATCTCTTTCTTGCGCGTCTGCTGCTTTTCATAAGCCGCCTGCTGCTGCGCCAGGCGCTCGGCCTTCTGGCGCTCATATGCAGTGTAGTTGCCGCGCGAGAGAATCAGTTTTTTGTTCTCGACACTGGCGATGTGTGACACCACGGCATCGAGGAAGCTGCGGTCATGGGATACCAGCAGCAGGGTGCCCTGGTAACGCAGCAGCCACTGCTGCAGCCACAGGGTGGCTTCGAGGTCGAGGTGGTTGGTGGGCTCGTCAAGCAGGAGCAGGTCACTTGGCGTCATCAGCGCCTGCGCCAGGTTCAGGCGAATGCGCCAGCCGCCGGAAAACTCGTTCACGCTCTTATCGAACTCGGGCACCTTGAAGCCCAGCCCGGACAGCAACTGTTCGGCACGGTTACGGATGGACCAGGCATCCATGTTGTCCAGTTCACCGGTAAACCTGGCCACCTTGTGATCGTCCCGGGCCGCTTCGGCTTCCTGCAGCTTTTTTTCCGTCTCCCGAAACAAGGCATCGCCATCGATCACATATTCCACGGCGGCGCGGGTGGAACCGGCAGTTTCCTGCAGCATCTGCGCCTTGCGGATATCTTTCGGCATGTCGAGCTCGCCGGTGTCGGCTGACAGCTCGCCCATCAGCAAGCGGAACAGGCTGGTCTTGCCGCTGCCGTTCTTGCCGATGATGCCGATTTTCTGGCCGGCAAAGATGGCGAGGTCGGCATGGTCGAGCAGCAACTGGGTGCCGCGGCGCAGGGAAACTTGCTGGAGAGTGATCATGGTGTACTGCTGATGGGCATACGCCCGATTCGGGTGAAGCCGGCTATTCTAATGGGGCGACGGTGTTATGCAAATGGCGATGGTGGCGGTTCCGACAATCCCGGGAGGCGCCCTCTTATCGGGGCGGACTGGCGGACCCCCCTACTGCGGGAAAAGATCGTCGGCAGTGTAGCCCGCCCACTAACCCGGTGGTTGCCAGATCAACAGGCGTGACTGGCCATCCCGGCGGTTGTCGCCGCGCCGGTTCGCTGCCCGGTTGCAGAAGAACAGGTCGTCATGGCCATCGCCGTTGAAGTCGGCCACTTCGATGTCAAAGCTGTTGCCATAGAGCGGCCTGGGCAGCGGCCCGGACTCGTCAGCCTCGGTGAACACGCCGGTGCCGTCATTAAGCAGTGAGATGACGTTGCCACCCACGCGGGTGATTTCTGAATGGGGCAGGATCACATCCATGTCGCCGTCATGATCCAGATCCACCACCTGCAGCGTGAAGTGATTGCGTTCACCCGCCGGGTAGTAGTTGGCCGGCACTTCGGTAAATACGCCATCGCCATTGTTGAGCAGAAAGTAATCCTGCTGGCTGGTAGTGCGCGCAAACTGCACATTGGCTACCAGCAGGTCGAGGTCACGGTCACCATCGACATCCACCGCCCTGATCTCCCGGCTTTCGTCATCGATCTCTGGCAGGTTCTCCGCCGCCAGGATCAGCACGCCCTCCCCGTTATTGAGAAAAAGCTCATTCTGACCTTCGTTGGCGGTGATCACATCGAGGTCGCCGTCGTTATCCACATCGGCCAGCTCAATGTCCTGGGTGCGGCCACTGTTTACCCAGCGGGTGTCGGTTTCATCGCTAAAGTTGGCGTTGCCGTCATTGATCAGCACCCGGTTGACGCCAATATTGCCGATGAGAATGTCGAGATCGCCGTCGTTGTCCAGGTCCAGGACAGCATGGCTGTTGGAAGTCCCCTCCGGACCGATGCGGTAGGATGAATTGACGTAGCTGCCGGGCTCAATCTGCAGAAAGAACTCGTTGGTCCTGTCGTCTTCACTGACAAAGAGCATGTCGAGGTCGCCATCGCCGTCAAAATCGGCCAGGTCGACCTCCTCGCTGTCATGCGCACTGACCGGCATGCTCTGGCTGCCGGCAATGACAAAGCGACCACCACCCTGGTTGATCATGAGCAGGTTGCGGTAAAACTCCATGGCCAGGGCAATGTCGATATCGCCATCACCGTCGACATCGCCGGCTGCCGCATCCAGGCACGGTCCGACCAGGGTCGGGATGCGGGTGTCCGTGACATCGCGGTACAGGACCTGGCCCAGGCCGGCGACCGGCAGGGCGGATAGGGCAGCAGTCAGTGCCATCGACAACGGGGCCCAGCGTATTGGGCGGGAGCGGATTTTCACGCCGCCCACGATAGCCTTGCCTGACTGCTACTGGCAAGCCCGCGCAGCGCAAGTCCCCGTAATGGCTCATTTTTCACATTTCAGCAAATAAGGAAAAATGGCGAACACTGGCGGGCGCCACTGGTATCTAGCGGTCTGATGCCTATACTACGGCCGTTCATTGAATACCTTTTCGCTCTGCGAAATACCAACATGATGACTCAAGGGGTTTCTATGTCATTTTCGAAAACACTGCTGCGTACCGCAGTGGCTTCTGCCGCCCTCGGCGCCCTCACTTTACCGGCCCAGGCCCACCATGGTTTTGGCCTGTTCCAGCTGGATATCAAGAAAGAGTGGGAAGGCACCCTGACCAAGATGAACCTGGTCAATCCGCATTCCTACATGGAACTGGACGTGGTTGAGGCGGACGGTATCGTCCTGCACATGCGCTGTGAAATGCGCGCTGCTACCCTGATCCGCCGGTCCGGCTGGTCCACCGACATGTTTAAGGTGGGTGCCCATGTGAAGATTGAAGGCAACCCGCACCGCGATGACCCGGAAGCCTGTTATATCGAAAACTTCACGATCGACAATGAAATCACCATGAACCGCAATGACCAGTTGCTGTCAGCCGAGCCGGTCGATACCTCGAATCGTCCCTACCGCCTGGCCGACGGACAGGTCAACCTGACCGGTGACTGGGCCGTGGAACAGCTGGTCCTGACCGTACCTCCGAGCGGTGGCAACGGCTCCATGATTCCGAAGAGCATGAGCCCGGATTTTGCCGCCGGCAGAATCACCATTGAAGAAGTGCGTGCAACCCAACCGCCGCGTCCGCGCGCTGTCTATACAGCCGGAGGCCAGGCAGCTGCCGATGCCTTCGACAGCCGCTCACCGGAAGACAATCCCTGGTTTGCCTGCAAGCCCACCAGCTTCATTCGCGACTGGACAGCAGACTGGCCGATCAACCGCTTTGAGCAGAAAACCCTGCCGGACGGTGAAAAGGTCATCGACATCACGTACGGCCTGTACAACTTCGACCGTCGTATTCACATCGGCATGACCGAGCACCCGGACAACCTGACTCTGAGCTATGCCGGTCATTCCATCGGCAACTGGGAAGGTGACACCCTGGTGGTCGACACCATCGGTTTCGAGCCAGGCGTGCTGTCGCCGCCGACCCGATCCAGCGACCAGATGCACATCGTAGAGCGCTTCTCCCTGGACCGTGAAAACATGGCCCTGAAACGCGAGTACACCGTGACCGACCCGGTCTACCTGGCGCAGCCCTATGAGAGCTACGACGTCATGTACCTGTCCGACGTACCGTTCGAAGCGCAGGAATGTGTCGAAATGACGCCGGAATTCGCCAACTAATCTCTTCTGCGCGCAAGTAACAGGCGGCAAGGTGACTTCACCTTGCCGCTTTTTTTTGTCAGCGTTTTCGAGATAGTGCTGCGAACCTACCGTTCGGGGCTAAAGCCCCTCCCACACCGGACCACTGCCTCGAGCCTGATGAGGAATGTTTTGTAGGTCGACATAGGACCGCAGGTCCGTTTGCCGACAGTGTCATTGTACGACCGGGTTCATGTCGGCAAACGGCGCCCTGCGCCTATGCCGGCCTACATTACTGAAGCCAGAATGGATCTGTGGTCCGGTGTGGGAGGGGCTTTAGCCCCGAATAGCCAACCCAGCTACCTCTGGCCCAACCCCCCACTGCCGTATCCTGCTAGAATTCGCTTTCACTCATTCTCAAGATGCTTTTGCCATGCCTGTTCTGTATCTACTTCCCGGTCTGCTCTGTGATGCCCGCGTCTGGGTGCACCAGTGTGCACACCTCGCCGATCTCGTTGAATGCCGGGTACCGGACTTTCGGCAGTGTGATTCGCTGGATGCGATGGCGGATGTGGTGCTGGCAGATGCCCACGAGCGTTTCTACGTGGCCGGACACTCCATGGGGGGGCGTGTGGCCATGCAGGTACTGAGCAAGGCCCCCGAGCGCGTCATCAAGCTGGCCCTGCTCGATACCGGCATCCACCCGGCAGGCAACAGCAGCGGCGAACCGGAAAAACGCCAGGCCTTGATCGATCTCGCCGAACGCGAGGGCATGGCTGCGCTGGCCCGGCAGTGGGGTCTGCCCATGCTGCATCCTGACCGGCATTCGGACACCGACCTGGTTGACACTTTTTTCGGCATGATCGAAAGCTATTCGCTGGACAGCTACAAGGGCCAGGTCAAAGCCCTGCTTGAGCGACCGGACGCGAAACCCTTCCTGGCGCGGGCCCCCGCCGACACCCTGGTCCTGTGTGGCCGGGAAGACACCTGGAGCACACCGGCCCAGCATGAGGATATTGCCGCCGCCCTGCCGGATCATCCCGATGTGGTCGTGATCGAACACAGCGGGCATATGGTCAGCATGGAGCAACCTGACGCTGTCACGAAAGCCTTGCGGGACTGGCTCGAAAGGGAATAGGGGTTAGTAAGTAACTACTTACTAGAATTATTGAATTGGTTTTACGCGGGCGCGTAAGCCTGGGTACCGGCAGCGGTGTTGGAAATCGGGATGTGGTAGTTGCGCTGCACTTCCCGCACTGGCCCCGGCAGGGTGTTGCGGGCCGCCAGCCACATGATGATCTCAAGCCCGGCGGTGCCTACTGCCTCGATGATGTCCTCACTGCTGAACTGCGTCAGCCAGTTCGGGTCAGCCTGCAGCGGACTGTCCATGAACTCCCGGTCAAATGTCGGGTTGAGGTGACCCGCCCGCTCGCCTTCGAGATTGAAAAGCCCGGCTTTTCCGGGCTTTTCTTTTTTTATTTTTGTCCCGGGACTGAATCAGGGCAAGGTATAGGCAATCAGCTCGCCGCCCGAGTTGGCACCGGCATGACTGACCGCCAGCACGATGTACTGCTTGCCTTCGTGCATGAAGGTCATCGGCGAACCGGTCTGGCGGGCCGGTAATTCCACATTGCCTTCGATGTCTTCACCGGTGGCCTTGTCATAAGCACGCAGCAGCGCAATTTCTTCACCATCGGCATTGGTATGCGTCGCCCCTTCGCCGGCTATCACCAGGCTGCCGGTGGTCAGGGTGCCGATAAAAATACGACCGTAGGAACCCAGACGATCGATGCCTTCCACACCGGCCAGCGCCGGATTGTTGCGTATATTGTCTGACGTGGTGCCATGGGTTTTCTGCCACAGCATGTCCCCGGTGTTCATGTCATAGGCCGTGATGCGGTCATACGGCGGCTTGATCAGCGGAATGGTGCCGGACAGGAAGTTGCCGCGTGGCGGACCAAAACCCGGACGTGGACCCAGGCCACCGGGACGCGGTCCCAGACCACCGCCCAGGCCCGGCGGGGCCGGTGGCGGCTCGTTGGCTTTCTCACCATCCGGTCCGCGGTTGAAGGGTTCCAGGTCGGCCGGAATATTGCGCAGGGTGAATACCGCGGTGTGGGAATGAATGTACAGGCGGTTGGTTTCCGGATCGAATGAACCGCCCGGCCAGTTGGCACCACCGACATCCGCCGGCAGCATCAGGGTACCAATGGGGCCACCCGGTCGGTCAACAGCCGGCGGGGTAAAAAGCGGCCCCAGGGCGTACTGCTCGATAACCTGCTCGGCCTCGGCCCGCAGGGCCGGCGTCAGGTCGTTGAGATCGTCACGGGACATGCCCTGGCGATCAAAGGGTTCCGGCCAGGTCGGAAACGGCTGGGTCGGGCTGGTCTGTTCATAAGGCGATTCGGACTGCGGCACCGGGCGTTCCTCGATCGGCCAGATCGGCTCGCCGGTTTCCCGGTTCAGGACAAACAGGAACGCGGACTTGGTTGGCTGGGCGAGTGCCTTGATCACCTGCCCGTCCATGTTCATGTCAAACAGGATCGGGGCACAGGGCAGATCCCAGTCCCAGAGGCCGTGATGAATGGTCTGGTAGTGCCAGCGGCGCTCACCGGTACGGACATCCACGGCAACAATGGATTCGCCGAACAGGCCATCACCCGGCCGGCCGAAACCGTTGTAGTCGGCCGCCGCCATTTCCACCGGCAGGTATACCAGCCCCAGGTCCGGATCGGCACTCAGCTGCGACCAGACCCCGGCGTTGCCGTTTTCCTCGGCCTTGCCTTCCCAGGTCTCATAACCGAATTCACCGGCCAGCGGAATGGTGTGGAAAATCCACAGGCGCTCGCCGGTATGCACGTCATAGCCACGCACATAGCCACGCGTATCCCAGGTCGATTCCATGCTGCCGGAGGGACGGTGTGCAGCGCCCACCACGACAACGTCATTGACGACCAGCGGCGTGGCATTCAGGCCGATGTTGGAATCAACCAGATCGATGTCCTGGTCAAAATTCAGTTTCAGGTCGACAACGCCGTTGTCTCCGAAGGATTCCACCAGGCCTCCGGTTTTGGCATCGAGGGCTATCATGCGGTAGCCAGGTGTCACATAAATGATGCGCTGTTCACTGCCGTCCTCGCTTTCCCAGTAGGACAGCCCGCGTCCGGCGCCCTGGCGTGCAGCAGAATTACCGCGTGCGCCTTCATCCTCGCTGTGCATCCAGAGCATCTCGCCGGTGCCCGGATTCATGGCAATCACGGCGCGGCGCTGGCCTGCCGTGGTGTAGAGCACGTTGTTGACGTACAACGGGGTGGCGGAATACAGATTGTCCGGTCGCGGGCCGAGGAAATCGGTACGCAGGCGCCAGGCAACCTGGAGATCCTTGAAATTGTCCGCATTGATCTGGTCGAGCGGTGAATAACGATGGCTGGCCAGGTTGGCACCATACGTTGTCCATTCGCCGTCCCGCTGTTCCGGGGTGATGTCGGACTGGGCATGGGCATGCCCTGCCAGCATCAGCAGGGTTGCAGGCAGCACCAGGCGGAAACGCGTCAGAAAGGCGTTGGCAGTAAACATTGGTATTCCCCCGCAAAACTTGTCTTTGTTTTTGTTGTTGCTGTTCGTGCTATCGGACGTTTGGGTGCTGCGGTCATTATCCGGCAGCCAGGCGACGTCACTTTGTTACTGGCCTGGTGGCGGTGTTTCAAACGGCATCCTGGCCAGCAGGGTGTTATCCGCTGCCAGCGGCTGGCTGCCCAGTGGCAGACCGTTGTACCAGAGTATGTAGGTCAGCAGGTCGACACTTTCCGCCTGGCTCAGGCTGCCGGGTTTTTCCGGTGGCATGGTCAGGATGCGATCGACCAGGGCCAGTAAAGGTTCACCATCCCACACACCGCTGAACTGTGGTCCGGCCAACGGTGGGGCCTGGTCCTGTCCGTTCATCATTTCCCCGTGACATGCCAGGCAATGCTGGTAATACAGGACCTGTCCGCGAATGGCCTGCTCTTCGTTGTAAACACCATCACGTACAGACGGTACGCGCTCCTGGGCGATGACCGGAGTGGTTAGGGCAAGGAAGCTGAACAGACCGGCCAGCGCGGCAGACGAGATGATTTTCACGAAAAAACGGTGTTCAGGTACGTATTTGCACACAGGTTAATGATCATATGATTGCCGCAATGTACGCCAACACACCACACCCGTCAAATACCGCCTGGGCCATATTTCTTGCCCATTTGCAGGGCAAATTGCTGTAACAACCTGGTCCGATATACTGCCTGCATGGAAGTCAAACTGTTCCCCAATCCGCGCCGACCCGGCGTCGGTCAACGCCCCAAGAAAGAAGCCCAGAGACCCCTTTTGCCCCAGCATGCCCGACTCTGTCCGGTGCTGGAAGCCGGCAGTGCCATGGGCGCACTGGTGTACCCGCCGCTGGAAAAGAACGAGCAGTTTTCCATCGGCTATGAGGGGGAAGGGATATACCAGTTTACCTATGCGGTGAATCCGACAGGCACACAGTGGGAGCAGGTGTTTGCCATTACCTACCGGCTGGCAGTCGGTGGCATCGGCATGCGCAAGGAAGACATTCAGTTGTTCGTGCCCGAGACGCCGGGCTTTCGTGAAACGGCGCAGGCCATCGCCCGCATGTTCATCGTGCCGGATGACATGGGCACCCCAACCGGTGGTGTCACCCTGCGTGGCGCGTACAACTTCCAGACCCCGGAGGGTTGGGATACCGTTTACTCCGGCATCATCAACAACATTGAACGCCCGATTGCCCCGGTGCTGACCATTCGCGTGGAAACGGACTGGCATATGCACGATACCGAATTCCGCTACGTGCTTTCCGAAGGCGAAACCATTTCAGTGTCACACAGCCTGCCAATCGGCCAGGTGTATTTCATTCCGCGTGAAGAGGTCTCGTTCAGGGATGGCACCGAAGCGGAAGCCGAGGCACGCCTTGCCACCAGCAAGGCGTTTTACGACACCAAGGCCACGCTCAAGAAGAAGACGCCTTACGGCCTCGAATACAGCCCGCATTACCAGCAGTTAAGCCGCGCGCAGAAGAAAAAAAATACCGACCATTAATTCGGTGACAGTTAACTTAATTCGCTTCAATCCGGTGAAATAATTTGGGGGATTTCGGGGGACAGTTTACCTATTCAGCTACTACCTATTCAGCTTCTAGTAAGAATTAATCAATGTACTGACCCCAAAGTCTTCAAGAAGAACCTATTGAGTAAACTGCCCCCAAATTAGTTGTTGCGGTAATTCTCCAGATCATCTTCCCACAACCCACGACTGCAGGCGTATTCTGACGTGACGTCATCTGCCATGCGCTGGTAGTAGGCAATGCGGTGCTGGGGACCGTCATAGTAGGCGGGATCGGTGACGGTGAGATCGACCATCAGCACATCGTCATTGAGTGCCGGTACCACTCCAGCCAGGAAACCCTGGCGCTGGACAGGCATTTGATCCATTGTGGTCATGGAGAAGCGCTCGACAATACGGGCATCCTCACTGCGTGGCCAGGGCGCCAGTGGCCACGGTTCGAACATCTTTGTATCTACCACCAGGGTATCGCCATCCCACTCGCCGCTGGAGTGACCGACATTGGTCGGAAATGCGATCTCGGGATGCGCGCGGCCGTCGATGAACACGCGCCGCACCTGCGTCTCCAGTTCGGCCACCATGAGAATCCTGGAATCATTCTGCACAAACTCGATGGGATAGGAGACCAGCGACAACATCACACCCGGCATACCGGAGCCGACGCAGGCAGCGCCCGCTTCGGGCAGTTCACTGAACTGAGCGCGGAAAGCATCCAGCCGCTCACGGCCTTCCTCGCTGTACACCGGTGCGGTGCTGTCCCCGTCAGGATTGACCACACCCACAGCCATCCATACCCCTGACAGGTCAGGTGGCGATGCTTCAGCTGTCGTTTCAGGAACAGGTGCCGGTGCCGCGGATGGTGCCGGTGCTTGCCGGGCGCCCTGGTCACAGCCTGCCAGAAGCGAGGCCGCACAAAGCAGAAAACCGGAGGCTATATTTCGGTGTAAGGTCATACGTTTCCCCTGTGATGTTTCATGGTGCCGTTCTTGCTGACGGTCATGCCAAAGTGTAATTCACTCCGCGCGTTTTGATAATGAAAAAGCCCGGCAATAACCGGGCTTTTTCTGTATTTCCATAGGTACTGTCGTGATCAGTTGATCTTCAGCGGGTCATAGTCCGGTGAACACACTTCCACGATACAAAGGGATTCCAGGGTGCGCCCTTCCCGCGGCGCCTCCATGCCCTGCTCTGCCATGACCTGGCGCATGTATGCGGCAGTCTCCGGATGTGGAATAGCGGACTGTACACCCACACGGACCAGACCGTCGGCATAATCGATCGGCAGCCAGGTGTGGGCAGCCAGTTCGGGGCTGCCGCGGTTGTCGGTGTTGCCAAAGTCGCGCACGTCGAGACGACCGCCGGCTTCAACCAGGATACGGGCCACTTCCGTCGCCCCTTTGTGGCCAGCGCCGTGCAATGCAGTCCGACCAGTATCGGCCTGGAAGTTTGGATCAATGCCAAGATCAAGCAGCAGCTTCACGGCCTCGAGGGTCTGACTGGTAGACCACTCACTGGTCACACCTTCCACCCAGCCGATACCGGATGCCACGGCCAGCGGTGTGACACCCAGTTCAGTGTTGATATGGGGATCAGCGCCGTATTCCAGCAACAGTTTCATCAGGGGGACATCCCCGGACTGGGAAGCACGCAGGAATGCGCTGGCGCCGTTTTCATCCAGCCACTGGTTGGTGAATACCGTGCGCGTTTCCGTGCTTTCTATCAGCCGGGCATTTACCTCGGCGCCGGCCTCCAGCAGGATCTTGATGTATTCCAGGTGATCCATGTCCGGCTCGCGGGTTGGGTAATCTCCCCCCTCCACGTTGCGGTTGTCGGTGGCCAGGTACAGGTTTGTCCAGCCACCCTTGTTCGCGATATTGACGTCGGCACCGTGCTCCAGCAGGAATTTGCCCATCTCGTAGTAGCGGTTCTGGGTGGCTGCCAACAGGGGCGTCCAGCCGTAACGGGTGGTCTGATTGACATCACCACCTTCTTCCAGCAAAACCCGCGCGACCTCAATAGCACCGGTACGGGCGGCATACACTAGCGGGGTAAGCTCACCGCCATCGGGTTCACGCGGGCCACGGTTGAAGTCATCAAACCGCCCGGGTTGTCCGGAAACCACGGCAAAACCGAGGCCGGCACGCTCGAAGGTACCGCAGATATCCGCCTGGCTCATCCTGTCGTTTTCCACCAGATTCACCAGTGCCGGGTCGATCACCTCGCCTGTTGTTCCACGCACAACAAGATCCTGAAGAAGCGACAGGTCTGGCTTGGACTGCTCACACAGGACAACAATAGTCTGGCGACGCACATTCAGGCGCGGGTCATCAGAGTTGCCCAGTGCGGCCGAGCGACCATCACGCATGACCGGGGCGGACGTGGCCGCCACATCGGCGCCATGCTCGATCAATACCTTAGCGACATCGGCATGACCCTGGTCCGCAGCCTGCATCAGGGCTGTCGTGCCGCGTTCGGCTTCTGCCGCATTGGGGTCGGCCCCGGCATCCAACAAGGCTGCAACCGCCTCAACCACACCGGAACGGGCTGCCAGCATGAGTGGGCGACGGCCCAGCGGCAGTTCCTCGTTGGCATCGGCACCGCCGGCCAGCAGGACTTCAATCATGTCAGTGTCACCGCGGCGGGCAGCGAGCCACAACGGGGTGGAACCATTGCGGTTGCCCATGTTGGGATCGGCACCGTGGTCCAGCAGGAATTTCGCCAGTTCCTCATCGCTGTTGTAAGCAGCCCACTGCAGTGCCGTGGCACCGTCAGCCTGCGCGGCATTGACGTTGGCACCGCTGTTGATGAGCTCACGCACCAGCTCGGCATTGCCCTGCATGGCCGCATCCACCATGCCGCTCTGGGCGAAAGCGAATGGACTTGCAGAGATCACGGCTGCCAGGGCGACAGATTTCAGTAACTTGTTGTTCATGGACATATCAATTCTTTTCATTCAATTCAATAGTTCATTCAGTTCAAGTACCGGCAGTACCGGTACAGCATCTTTAACTTCTCAGGTAAGTCCGGGTGACCGCTGGTGTCGGTCAGTTGATTTCCACCGGGTTGTAATCCGGCGAACACACTTCCACGATACAAATGGATTCCAGCGTTCTTCCCACCGGCGGTGTATCAAGCCCCTGTTCCAGCATCATGTTACGCATGGCGTCGGCCGTTTCAGGGTGAGGAATGGCAGACTGCACACCCACACGGACCAGTCCGTCGGCATAATCAATCGGCAGCCAGGTATGGGCAGCCAGTTCCGGGCTGCCACGGTTATCGGTATTGCCGAAATCACGCACATCCAGACGGCCGCCAGCGGCCACCAGCATTCTTGCCACTTCAGTAGAGCCTTTATGGCCGGCACCATGCAGCGCAGTGCGTCCGGTGTCAGCCTGGTGATTCGGATCAATGCCAAGATCCAGCAGGAGTTTCACAGCGGCTATGGTTTGTGCGGTGGACCATTCGCTGGTCACCCCCTCTACCCAACCAATACCGGCGGCAACCATCAGCGGCGTCACACCGAGCACGGTGTTGATATGGGGGTCAGCTCCGTATTCCAGCAGCAGTTCCATCAGGGGAACATCGCCGGATTGTGAGGCGCGCAGGAAAGCGGTTGCGCCATTTTCATCAAGCCACTGGTTGGTAAAGACAGTGCGGGTTTCCGTGCTTTCGATGAGACGGCCATCCACATCCGCGCCAGCCTCAAGCAGCAGGCGAATGTAGTCCAGGTGGTCCATGTCCGGCGCGCGGGTCGGATAGTCTCCGCCTTCCACGTTGCGATTGTCAGTGGCCAGGTACAGATTGGACCAGCCGCCCTGGTTGGCCAGGTTTACATTGGCACCATGGGCAATCAGGAACTTGCCCATCTCATAATTTCGGTTCTGGGTCGCAGCCAACAAGGGTGTCCAGCCATAGCGGGTGGCGCGATTGACATCAGCGCCGGCATCCAGCAGCACCTGTGCGGCCTCGATGGCACCGGAGCGGGCGGCATAAACCAGCGGGGTCAGTTCGCCGCCATCGGGCTCCTTGACGGCATTGCGGTCAGCGGAAGCATTGCCACCGCGACGGCCCTGGCAGATACCAATGGCATTCTGTTCACAGCCGCAAACATTGCGTGCCGTGAAGGCACTGGCAACGACTTCATCTTTGGATTCATTGTCAGCCGCGGCATTGAGCACATCCAGACTGGGCGGTCCCTGCTCACACAGAATAGCCTGCACCTGGCGCCGCACCGATTCGCGCGGATCGCCGGCCTTGCCCAGGGCTGCGGTACGTTCGCCACGCAGGACCGGGGCAGACCTGGCTTCGATATTGGCGCCGCGGGCAATCAGGACCGACAGCACATCGGCATGGCCCTGGTCGGCAGCCTGCATCAGTGCCGTAGTGCCGCGTTCGGTTTCGGCCGCATTCGGGGCAGCACCGGCATCCAGCAGCACATTGACCGCATCCACCACGCCGGAACGGGCAGCCAGCATCAGCGGGCGGCGGCCAAGCGGCAGTAATTCATTGGCATCGGCTCCGGCGGCCAGGAGGGCCGAGATGACCGTGGCTTCGCCGCGGCTGGCGGCCAGCCATAGCGGCGTGGAGCCGTTGCGATTGGCAAGATCAGGTGTGGCGCCGGCGTCCAGCAGGGCCTGGACCATGTCGGTGTCGCCGTAATACACCGCCCAGTGCAGGGCGGTCGCACCATCATTCTGGCGCGCATCGAGATCTGCCCCTTGGGCAATAAGACGGGAAACGGTTTCTCTTTGACGCTGCATGGCCGCATCAGCCAAGTCAGCCTGGGCGAATGCCGCACCAGCAAACAAGCCGCCGGCAATAACCAGACTCGCTAACATGACGGTTTTCATGTCAGGACGAAACCTCTGGATGGTTACCGGCATGGGCTGGGTCACACGATGGCGTGAACGTCTAGACCAGTTTTTCGAGACGCCCGGTGCTGTCACCGAAACCGTCGCGATGGATATCGAACTGGTCGAGGATACTCAGCAACAGGTTGCCCGTTGGCACCGACTTGGTCGGGTAGGCAAGATGACGTCCGCCTTTCAGGCGACCGTTGTTGCCACCGAGCAGGACATGCGGCACATCATAGTGCAGATGCTGGTTCGGATTACCCATGTTGCTGCCGTACAGCACCAGAGAGTGATCCAGCAGGCTGCCGTCGCCGTCATCGGTGTTCTTCAACTTGTCGATGAAGTAGGCCAGCATCTTGACGTGATACTGGTTGATCTTCGAGAACTCGTTGATACGACCGGGATCTTCACCGTGGTGTGAACCACCGTGGAAGCCCAGGGTCGGGGCATCGGATTCGGGATAGACACGACCGGTCAGGTCACGGGCAAACAGCATGGTGCTGACACGGGAAATATCGGCCTGCCAGGCCAGGGCCAGCAGGTCGAACATCAGCTTGGCATGCTCATCAAAAGACTGGGGAATACCCGGCGGAATATCGAAGCTTTCCGGCGCAGAGGTGGTAGCGCTGGCTGCGATCTGCAGGCGACGCTCAATCTCACGCACGTTCTCGGTAAAGCTGTCCAGGCGCGCCCGGTCAGGTTCGCTGATTTCCTTGCGCATGTCGGCAATCTTGCCAGTGATGGAATCGAGAATACTTTGGTTGCGCTCACGACGAGCAGCACGCTGTTCCGGTGAGGAGCCGCTGCCGAACATGCGTTCAAACACGACCTGCGGATTCAGTTCCATCGGCAGAGGCGTGGTGGGTGAGGCCCAGGCGATGGTGTTGGTGTACACACAGCTGTAACCTTCGCCACAGTTACTGGAACCGGAACCGGGGTCTTCCAGGGAGATTTCCATGGAGGGCAGCAGTGTGCCCTGGCCGATTTTCTCGGCAATGATCTGGTCAATGGTGTGACCGGCAAATACGTCGGCACCGGCAGTCTTCTTGGGCTTTTCAGCACCCAGAAAGGCGGCAGCTACCCAGTGGTCGGCACCGGTTTCACCGGGAGGCGGCTCACTGGACGTGGCATGCAGGCCAGTCAGGATGTTCAGGTGTTCACGATAAGGCTCAAGCGGTTTCCAGACGAACGGCAGTTCGGCAGGCAGGGCGCCTTCCTTTTCAGGCACCCAGTAACCGGGTGCGACACCATGCGGTACGAAACCACCGAAGAAACGCTGGGGCGGGACGGCGGCCGTTTCAGATTGCGCAGTGGCCGCTGGAATCATGGCATCCAGCAAGGGCATGCTCATCGCTACGCCTGTGCCCCGCAGGAGCTGGCGTCGTGAAATATGCTTCTTAGTAATCAACATTGGCTACATCCTCGCTTTCGGCGGATTTCTGGTTCATGGTAAAGGCCGGGCTTTGCACGACCCCCATAACCAGGGAAGAAAATTTGTAATCGTCCTCGGCAGCCTTTTCTGCAACAGCGCGCAGCAGGGGCATATCCTCGATTTCAATACCACGACCCATGGCGTAGGTAAGCAGTTTTTCGGTAACCACCTGGGCAAACAGGTCTTGTTTCAGCACGGTAAACTCGCGCAGGCTTTCAATGCCATTGAGCGGAATCTCGTCGTTGGTCACGCCGGTCGGGTCAACCGGAATGCCATTGTCTTTTTGGCGCCAGCGTCCGACGGCATCGAAGTTTTCCATGGCAATACCCATCGGCTCGAACAGCATGTGGCAACCAGCACAGGTAGGGTTGGCACGGTGCGCTTCAAGACGGGCACGCAGCGTGGTGGGTGCCGCACCTTCTTTCTCGGTGAGATCGGTTTCCACCCCGGGGGGCGGGTCAGGCGGACTGACATCCAGGAAGGTTTCTAGGAACCATTTGCCGCGTTTGATCGGTGAGGTGCGGGCGGCATCGGAAGTGATGGTCAGCAGCGCACCTTTACCCAACAGGCCGCGACGCATATCCAATTCAGGTCCCAGCTCGACACGACGGAACTGCTCGCCATACACATCCGGAATACCATAGTGCTTGGCCAGGCGCTCGTTCACGAACGTGTAGTCAGCCGTCAGCATGTCGGTGATGCTACGGTCTTCCTGAATGACGCTGGCAAAGAACAGCTCAATTTCCTTGCGGAAGGCTTCGCGCAGCGTGCTGTCAAAGTCCGGGAACAGATCTACCACCGGTTCGCTGGCCGCCATGCCGCGCACGTTCAGCCACTGGCCGGTAAAGTTGGTAATGAATTGGTCGGCACGCGGATCAGCGATCATGCGCTGGACTTGGGCCTCGAGAAATTCCGGCTCATGCAGCTTCTGCTGGGTCGCCAGGTCGATGAGTTCCTGGTCAGGAATACTGCTCCACAGGAAGAACGACAGGCGGGAAGCCAGTTCCAGGTCGCCGATGATGTAAGGCTGGCCCGGTTCAACACCGGCCGGCTCGATTTCGGAACGATAGATGAATTCCGGATCGGCCAGGATGCGCTGGATGGCACCTTCGACACCGTAGTCAAAGCTACCGCCCTCTTCGCGACCGACATAGAAGAAGTCCATGATTTTATCGACATCCGACTCTGTGGACGGACGGCGATAGGCCTTGGTCAGCAGCGTGGAGATAATCTGGCGTGCACAGTTGGCTTCCTGGCTCACACTCTGCGGGTAGCACTCGAAAATCTGGTCACGGCTCTGTTTCTCAGTGGCCGGGGTGCCATTGTAGGGGCCTTCAATAAAGACCTGGCCCACGTGCGGATAGAACGTGTAACCCGCAATGGAGCCTGGTGAATTCATGGTGCGCTGGAACGACTTATTCAGGCCGGTATCCGGCAGGTCGCTGGTCGCCAGGAAAGTCACACCGACTTTGTGGAAGCCGGCCTTGATCGGAATCGCCGGCGTGCGGCCGCCATTACCTTCCTGGTTGCCGATTTCGGAATCCCAGTCATACAGGTAGACGCGCTCACCATCGATGGTGACTTCCAGCTTCTCGCCCCTGACATTACCCAGGACGCGGGTAAAGTAACCGGTCATGCCCTTGACGGTAAAGACGTACTCACCGTCAGCGGGAAATTCGTGTTCGATCAGCATGCCTCCGCGGGTCCCGAAAGGCAGGCCTTCGATATGAGCGGTCTGGGAAGTATCCACAGGCACATCAAACACGGCCAGGGTCGGCGCGGTTTCAGTACCCACTGCCAGGCGGGCAATGTTGCCGGCTGCGGTCAGGTAGGCTTCCATCAGGGCAGGCGACGTGGTCAGGGTACCGGCCATGTTGTCAAAACCGTGGCTGGAGTCATCCGGCGGCAGGAAACGCGTGGCATCGATATTCAGTGCCAGCAGGTCGCGGATGGCGTTGGTGTATTCGGTCCGATTGAGGCGATGAAGGCCGGGCGCAGGCAGATGCACTGGCTCCTTAGCCGCATGTTCGTCAATGGCATCCGCCAGTTGGGCAGCCATCATCTGGACGACTTCATAATCCGGGCGTTCTTCACCCTTGGGCGGCATCAGGCCAGCACGCAGACGACGGATAACCTGTTCGCCCATTTCGGGGAACTGGCCAATGTTGTGGCCGCCAATGCCTTCCAGATCAATACCACCGGCATAATCGTCAAAGTTATGGCACTTGGTGCAATACTGGTCCAGGAGCTTGCCTACCTCCTCCGATTCCTGGGCGGAGGCAGCCTGTATGGCACAGGCAATAGCGGCACCCGCCAGCAATTTGAAGCCGGTCAGCGCCCTGGATTTACCATTGGCGGAATTCAGAATGGACTGCTTCTGCATTGTTGATAATTCCCCTTGATACCCGTCATACGGGTCTTTCTGAGCTTCAGTTCAGGCACCGTTGCCAAAAGCCTGAGCCTGGTGTGTTTCAATGTTCTATATAGTACCCATTAATAGGGAACAAATTTTATTCGATTGTGCAAAAAAACAGGAAAATCTTTTGAAAACAGCACTTTTTGAGCGTTTTCAGAGGTCTAGGGCACGATCGGACTGGTGCGACCAATAGCCTGCCCTTCCTGGTTTACCATAAGGTCCGGGGCATAATTGGACTGCTGGCAAAGGTACTCGAAAAGCTCCTCGTCACCATGCCAGGTCAGGTGGACGGAACCTTCCACCGGAGTCTCATACGTGGCCGGGTCTTCCATCACAAACCGATATTCCATGTTGTCGCGATCTGTGCGGGTGTAATACTCGATAACGTGGGCCGTTTCCGTGTGCGGCAGCCCGCGGCGCTCAAACCAGAATTCGGTATTGTATCCCACGGAATCAATGACCAGGGTGTCGTCTTCCCACCAGCCTATAGAATGTCCGTAGTTGTTCGGTTCCGGGTCAACCGGATGGGAGCGGCCGTCCATGTAGATTTCACGCCAGGTGTGCGGGCCGCCAATATCGAATATGTAGAGGCGCTGCAGCGCTGGAATATCGACAATTTCCACGCCATAAGGCGTCAGCAGCTGACGCACGCCACCGGATGCCTTGCAGCGGGCATGGGGTTCCAGGTCATGGGTCTGGCGATCCTCGTACAGACCCTGCGCCCAGGGCTTCATCTTGACCTCGTCAAAGTTGAAGCGCGGGCCGCGCTCGCGGTAATCGGGAACCCAGATGCCGACAAAATCACCCGTTTCACCACTGATCAGGATGCTGCCGTCAGGGTTACGCGGGGCCGGCTGGCTATCGTTGTCAGGACTGGAGTCGGCAGCCATGAGCGGCAGGCACAGCGTGGCCGCGGCCACGCCACAGGCCAGCAGTTTGCTGGCAAAGCGGATATTGCTGTGTGACATATGTATGGCATTCCCCTTGTCATGACACCCCCGGGCACCAAGTCAGCCCGAAAGTGGTGGTGCAGTATATTTTGCCGTTAGCCAGGACGTGAGCCCTGCACGTTCATTTCCTCTTTGTTTGCACCGCCTGTTTTTTATCCATTCTGCGGCGTTTCAGCCTGGATCAGTGCATCCACCACCTTGCGGAACATCATCGGCCCGCGATCATCCGTGATGGACACCATCGGCGCGCCGGTCTGCAGGTTCACATTCAACTGCTGTGCCTCAATGGTGAGCTTGTCCTCCATGAAGGCTTTCTGCGCCAGCGCCCACATGCCTTCGACAATCTGCGGGTTTTCCCTGTGCTCCATCATGCGCGGCCCCCAGGCAAAGAAATAGCGCGATGTGCCATCGGTCATTGGGGTTACCGCCTGCGAGGTGAAGGCGGCCGTATCCGGCTCCATGTCCTCATGCACCTGGCCAAATTCACAGGCTTCGGCGCTGCCGGCCGGATACATGCCCTGGTACATCATCAGTACACCGGGCACGAGGAAGTCGTAGGTCATAAACTGATCAAAAAATTCGGCCTCGCTTTTCTGGTAAACCCGGCGCGGGGCATTGGTGTTCCAGCGGGTGATGCGCACACCCCGGTCCAGCTTCTGCACCCGCGGTTGGTTGAAATAGGCATCGCTGCGGCCGCCGGCAAAGGAATGCTTATGGGTGTAGGCGATATGGCCGAGATCGGACAGGTTGTCGTTGATGAGCAGGTAGTTGGCGGCGTAGTCCAGGTGGCCCTTGTGCATGAACCAGTCGGGATCATCGGGACCCGTGGTCGGGGGAATGAGCGCCTCATCCGCCAGTTCGGGATCCCCTAACCACACCCAGACCCAGTCATGCCGTTCAGCAACCGGATAGGTGGGGACAACAAACTGTGCCGGCACATCATCGCCAGTCAGGCGCATGGTCGGCACTTCGATGCAGCGGCCGGCGGCATTGAATTTCAGGCCGTGGTACATGCAGCGCACGTCATCGCCTTCCAGCTGCCCTTCTGACAGGGGCATGTGGCGGTGACAGCACTGGTCAGCCATGGCGGTCAGTGTGCCGTCTTCCTTGCGGTAGATCAGCACCGGCTTGTTGGTGATGGTGATGGCATACATCTCGTGCACACCGATTTCATGACGCCAGGCTGCCACGTACCAGCAGTTCCTGATGTACATCGGGCGGTCTGCACCCGTCCCCTTGATGATATCCATTCTTTACCCCCTTGCTTCAGAATGGTCTTGCCACGCGCTTACTTCACCAGCATGACATATTGCCTTAATTCACCACCGGCAGCAGCGCGTATTCCTCGCCATACTCCAGCATTTGGGCCACAAAGTCGTCCGGGTACGTCACCTGCACATCGGTAATCTCACCGTTTTCGATCACAGGAACCAGTTTTGGATTGATGAATCCACTGTAGGGTGCCACATCCAGTTCGGCATAACGGGCCAGCACTTCCTCGTGAAGTTCGCGGTCAACCTGGGTGCCATAGGTTTCAATCAGGTACTGCGCGGCCGCAAAGTCGCCTTCAGACTTGATGCGCTGATGCTCACGCAGCAGCTCCCCGAACAATTCACGCAAACGCTCGTAATCGTTGATGCGGAAATAGGTCTTGCCGTCACGCTCCAGGCGCTCGATAACATTATCCGCCTGCCCTTTTTCGTACACCCACTGGGCGATTTCCTGGCGGTTGCGCATGTGGGCTTCCTCGATGTTCTTGCCCGGCTCGATGCGCTGCAGCTGGGTCATGAGGCCGTTGCGGATATAGGCATCATAGCCGGCCCTGCCGACATCAAGATTCGGCATGACACCGATTTCCACCAGAAAGGGATCCATGATGTAGTACAGGCCCACCAGGTCGGCACGGCCTTCTTCCATGGCACTGGCATACTGCTTGAGGGTTTCCCGCGGCGTGCCGATGCCGGCATTGAGTTTGCCGGAAGCATGGCCTATGACTTCATGCATGTCAGTGCGCAGGTGGCTCGACAGCACACCGTATTGCTTGCTGCGTGCCACCTCTTCTGCCGACCAGGCAAACTCTTCCAGTGCGCCCGACTCCGAGGAATCATAGGCGTCGGTGATATTGGACAGGGCCACGGACTTGGAGCCGTAATCTGCGCGTATCCAGGCTGAATTCGGCAGGTTGATGCCTATAGGCGTCGACGGCGAGGCATCCCCAGTTTCCGAAACCACGGTGATGGCCTTGCCGGAAATGCCTTTCACATCGGCTTTCTTGTGGGCATCCATGATGGGCGACTGGTCCTCAAAACGCTGGGCGTATTGACCAATGGTCGCGATGCGCTGGGTGGTTACCTCATCCCGGAACGCGACCACCGATTCAAAGGAGCCGCGATAGCCCAACGGATCGTTGTAGACCTCGATGAAACCGTTGATGACATCAATGGCGGCTGCCGTGTCGGCCACCCAGGCGATGTTGAAGGCGTCAAAATCCGCCAGGTCGCCGCTGCGGTAATACTGCACCAGCAGCTCGAGTGAACGTTGCTGTTCAGGTGTTTCCGCTACCGCGATCGCCTGCTCCAGCCAGTAAACGATCTGCTCAATGGCGTCGCTGTACATGCCGCCGACTTTCCAGACACGCTCGATGATCTCGCCGTCATCGGTTTTCACCAGCTGCGAATTCAGACCCCAGGACACCGGGCGCACCGGGTCAGCGTCCGTCTTGTCATCGTAAAAGGCTGTCACTTCATCCGCCGTCAGACCGACGTAGAAATTCACGGCGGAATCGGCAATCGGGTCCACGCCGGGCGCGGTATTGACCTTTTTCGCATCCACGGCCGGATCGAAAATCACCGGGGTCAGCAGGCCGATCAGCGCCTCAAGATCGTCCAGGCCGTCCAAAGGCATGCTGCCTGCCGCGGCACTGGCATCCACCAGTTCGGCAAAATACGCGGACGAGAACCGTGGCGTGAACTTGTCGTTGGAATAGTGGTGATGAATGCCATTGGCAAACCAGACCTGCCTGGCCCAGGTCATGAAGGCGGCGAAATCCTCTGTGCTGCGATCACCCGGATAATGGCTGACAATCTGCTCGATGACCTTGCGGATGCGCAGATTGTGCTTGTAGTTCTGGTCCCACAGGATGTCACGCCCGGCCATACCGGCCTGGGAGAGGAAATACAGCAGTTTTTTCTGTTGCAGGGAAAGCCCTTCCCAACCCGGTATCTGGTAGCGCAGGACACGGATATCGGCGAAACGGCCAGCCTGGAACTGGAACTCTTCCGCCTCGGCTTCCGCTGCCGCTGCGATCTCGTCGGCAACCGCCGCTGCGGCAGGCATGGCGGCAGCTGGTTCGGCCGGAGCCGCCGTGTTCACCTCGGCGCTGTTGTCAGTACAGGCCACCAGAAAAAGTGTCGTCAATACGACGGTGCTGGAGAATACTTGTAACATGTCAGGTTCCCGGGCAGTTTGCTGTGATATCAGGGGATGTCGAGTTTAGCAGAACCTTCCCGGCTGACAACTTGACCTGCTCCTCGCAGGCATTTGATATAGTGCGCCAACATTTTCTACTGAGCTGTCATTACCCCATGATGCAAACCATTTCCCGCCTGTTCGCTAGCGGCCTGTTCGTCATAGTGCCGATCCTGCTGACCATCACCTTTATCTGGTGGCTGTTTGCCACCGCCGAACAGGTTTTACGCGTCCCCCTGTAACTGTTCCTGCCGGATAGCTGGTATTTCAACGGCATGGGAGTGATCTTTGTCTTGATGTTCACGCTGCTGGTCGGGGTGCTGGTCAACATCTGTGCCGTCAATCTGGTCTTTAAGGCCTTTGAAAAACTGCTCAACAGGCGGCCGCTGGTCAAGCAGATCTGCAGCCGTATTTGTACCCTGATTTCCTTTCTGGCGGGATCCGACCGCGAAGACCTGCAAAAGCTCGTCGCCCTGGACTTCAATAGCATGAGCCTGATTGGGTTTGTGACAGCCGATGACACCACCTTGGCCGGCTGCGGTAACCGCGATGATGTCGATAAGGACGACAAGATACCCTAGGTGTACCTGCCGATGAGCTACCAGAGGGGCGGTTACCTGGTGTACTTACCGGAGTCACAGTGTGAATACCTGGACATGCCGGTCAAGGAGGCCATGCAGGCCATGCTCACCGCGAATATCGCCAGCAACAGGGACTGATCAGGCGTGCGGCGCAAAGTCGCTGGTCGTACCAGAAGCATCCAGCAGGTTCAGGCGCGCATCATGGCGTCCGAAATCTGTCAGCCACACCACCAGCACGCCTATAAAGAACACCAGGCCAAGCACCAGGAAAATCTGGCTGGCGGTCAAGCTCGCTGAGACCGCAGCATAGGCGCCGGCACCCATGGATAATCCGATGTTGGCACCGGCCATGTAGATGGCGAACTGGGTCGCCGAGACCTTCTGCCAGCACAGTTTCATGCAACTGGCGATGAAGCTGATGAAACCTCCCTGGTAAATGAATGCCTGCAGTATTCCCACCGTGACCAGGTAACCGGGAGTCGACCACAAGCCCTGTGTTAGGCCGATGAAGACACACAATACACCGTACAGCCCCAGCACCAGTGCATAGAAAAACTTCACGCCCTTGCTGTCGATAACAAGACCGAGCGCAAGTCCGGCCATGGCGGCGATGAAGCCGGTGGCGGATATGAAAGATGAATACTGCGTGCTCTCCAGGCCCAGGTCCTGCACCACGACAATCGGCACCAGTGAAATCCAGACACCGTAGGCAAAGCGGAAAATGAAAGCCGCCCCGAAGATGAACAGACTGGCCGGCAGGAACATCACCCTGAAGAGGTCCACGATGATGTCCTTCCAGTTCTCAGGTTTCAGGTCCAGTGAGCGCTGCGTCGCCTCACCGGGTGTCCAGGGCAGGATTTTTTCGCCCGGGCGTTCGCGCACCATGACCGCCACGGACAGGATCAGACCGAACGCGATGGCCAGCAAAATGGCGATGCCCGGCATGCCGTAGTTGATCACCACAAAGGCCGCCACGGCAGTACTGATTGAAATGCCGGCAACCTGGCCAAAGGCCATGAAGGCATTGGCACGCCCATGTTCCTCTTTCGGCAGCACATCGATGGCCATTCCATCCACCGCCACATCCTGGCTGGCGCCAAACACGTTGAGGGTAAAACACAGGCCTGACAGCAGGGCGACGTTATCCAGGCCATCCGGAAAAAACAGGAAGGCCAGTCCCGTCAGCACCAGACACGACTGCGCAAAGATGACCCAGGGACGGCGGCGACCCATGGCCAGGAACGTCCAGCGATCCATGAACGGCCCGGCCAGCAGCTTGAAGCTCCAGGGCAGGTTGGCCACGGCAATGAATGAGGCAATCACCGCCGGGCTTTCTCCCGCTTCGGCCAGGTAAGCCGGCAAGGCCGTGTTCACCAGCCCGAAGGGGAAACCCTGGGCCAGGTACAGCATGGTGAAGGTGAAAAAACGCAGCTTGCGGTTTTCAGTCAGGATCAGCTGCATGGCGCCCCCCGGTTTTTATGGTTGTTATTGTGGTGTCGAACCCGTGCTCAGCGCGGATTCCAGGGTGAGCTCATCTTGTAGGGCGACTGCACGAAATCCGCCACGACCGAGGCAATACAGTCTTCCCGGATGGCAAAGCTTTCCAGGAATCCCCAGGTCTGCGGTTCCCGAAAGATGCTGCGCGCCGGGGTACCATCGGTGAGCGTGTATTCATCGAGCACGCCCTTGTGATCGATGAAGCCGCGGAACATCACTATGCCGAGCTCTTCATCCACCAATATCGGCCAGTTACGCACTTCGTTGTTGAAGAAGTAACGGCCAGAGCGGAAACCGCCCTCGATATCCTCGAACAGCATGCCGTTTTCACGACGAATGGCATCGGACGTGAAACAGGTGCCGCGAATCTCGCCGTTGTTGCGCTCCAGGGTCGAAAAATAGCCTCGCCCATGCTCAACGAGACGTTCGCGGGGCAGTCTGTCTTCACGCGAAACACCGGCCGTGATCACCGGATCGTGCCGGTAGCCTTCATGGTCGCCGATGGGGGTGGGGGGACTGCTGAGATTGCGCCGGGTGGAAATGACATGCTCGATCTCGGTGATTTCCATGCCTTCCACTTTCAGGCGCACGGCCAGAAATCCCGGGATGTCGTTCTGCATGATGACGGTATAAATGCCGATCTGGCTGGTTTGCGTATCAAGCAGCGTCAGGGGCGGACCCAGTTCCTCGGATACCGTGTGCCAGGTGCCGTCGGGAAACGCCATTTCAACAAAGTTTTCGCTAAAACGGACATTGTCGTCGATGACCACACGTCCGGCATCGTGAGCCAGGTAGGCGGCGCGGTAATTGTCCGCAAAGGCCTGCAGGCAGTCGCGATTACAGCCCACAGGCTGTGCTGTCGCGACACCGGAGACCAACATGGTGAAAAACGAGAATACGTAAATGATGGTATGGCGCATGGATTCCCCCTTGCTAGTCGCTGCATCAGGTGCAGACATTATTATTGTTATTTTCAGGCCGCGCTGGCGGACCTGTTTCTATCGGTCTTTCTGGTCGGTGTAACTATTGGACAGAAGGCGAGCCCGTATCTTAAGCTTGAACACAGGTTTCAGCATAACAACGATTACAAAGCAGGAACAACAGCATGGTTGATTTTACCAACGGTCCGGCACCGGCCGGTTTCATGTCTCCCCAGCGTTTCGAAGCAGAGATCTATGACTGCGAGGTCGAGGGCACCATTCCACCGGACCTGAACGGCGCCTTTATCCGTGTCGGTGGCGAGTGGTTCTATCCGCCATCCCGTCCCGACGACTCGCCCTTTTCCACCGACGGCTACATCAGCAGCTTCCGCATCAAGGATGGCGTGGTGGACTTTCGTGCTCGCTGGGTGCAGACACCGCGTTTTCGCAACAACCTGGCCGCGCGCAAGCAGCTCTACGGCGTGTATCGCAACCCGTTTACCCATGACCCGTCCGTGCGCGATCTCGACCGGCCTTACCTGGCCACAGTCGCCAACACCTCGCCGCTGGCCTTTGGCGGCAAGCTCTTTGCCCTGAAAGAGGACGCCCACCCCTACGAGATCGACCCCAACACGCTGGAAACGCTCGGCCCCTGGGATTTCAACGGCCAGTACAAGGCACAGACCTTCAGCGCCCATCCCAAGATCGATCCGGTCAGTGGCGACCTGATCTGCTACGGCTATGAAGCCACCGGCCTGTGCACTGATGATCTGTGGATCTACACCATATCTCCCGATGGCAACGTCAAAAGCGAAGTGAAGGTGAAAGTCCCGTACGTCAGCACACTGCATGACATGGTGCTGACGCAGAAGTATTTCATCTTTCCGGTCTACGGCTACGTCACCAGTATGGAGCGTCTGCGCGATGGGCACCTGCACTGGGCTTTTGACCGCAACGCCCCCACTTACTGGGGCTTTGTGCCACGCGATGGCGATGGCTCCGATGTGCGCTGGTTCAAAGGGCCAACCAGTGTCGTGATGCATACCACCAATGCTTTCGATGAAGGCGACAAGGTGATCGTCGATGCCCCCATCAGTGATGGCAATCCGTTCCCGTTCTTCCCGCAGCTCGATGGCGGCCCCTGGGATCCGGTGGCGGCACGTCACACCATTCGCCGCCTGACCTTTGACATGGCCGCAACCGGTGACAGCTATACCGAACAGATTATGGACCCGACAGACATCGTCGACCTGGTCCGGATCGATGACCGCTTCAACAGCCTGCCGTATCGCTATGTGTATTCCGGCATGGCGGATCCGTCCCAGCCTTTCGACCGCGAACGGGCCGGCAACAACCGCGCCGTGAACACCTATTTCCGCTACGACATGGAAACAGGCGAATGGCGCAAATACTTTGTAGGCGATGTACACAGCCTGCAGGAAGTGACTTTCATTCCCAGGCGTGCCGATGCCCCGGAAGGTGATGGCTACCTGATCGGCACTGCCAGCAACTTTGCCGACATGCGCACCGAGCTGGTTATTGTCGATGCCCAGGAAATGCATGAACTGGCCCGCGTCTACCTACCCTTCCGCAACACCCCGCAGGTGCATGCGCGCTGGTATGGCAGCAATGAGCTGCCTTTCGCTGACACACCACTGCCGCCGTACACCGGCAGGAGGCAGGCATGAGCAACAGTACCCTGATACTTAACCGCCGCCAGTGGCTGGCCGGTGCCGGCACCCTGGCCAGTGGCTTGCCCTTTCGCGTGCTCGGTACGACCGACGTGGAAACCACCGCGCAACTGCTCCCTGCACAGCGCAGCGTCCATGATGGCATGGCCTATGTCAGCTTCGATGGCACCGGCACACCCTGGCAGGCGCCGTTGGACAGCAACCGGACACGGGATTACGTCAACAGCCTGAGCCGGGAGGAATACCTGCGCCGGCACTGGCAGATCTGAACCACACTACAGTAAAACAACGACAACATATCCAAAGGGGAAAACCATGAAATTCATGATCAAGACTGCAGTGCTCATGTTCCTGTCAGCACTGGCCTTGCCGACACTGGCAGATTACGCCAACGATCGCGCCGAAATAGAAAACCTGTCCAACAAGTACATGGTCGCCGTCGATGCCGGTGATATCGATACCGTGATGGAGACCTGGCACGAAGACGGCCGCCTTGTCTGGGTCTTTGGTGATGAACACGGCAAGGAGGAGGTATATGCTGCCATGTCCGGTTTTGGCGGCGCCCGCTACCAGGAAATTCCGGAAGGCGCGACCAAGCGTGCCCGTACCCGCCATCAGATCATCAACCATGTGATTGATGTCGACGGTGACACAGCCAATTCCACGGCCTACTGGTTCGCCATGACCAACGACAATCCTCATGGCGAAGTCCGGTTGCTGTACATGGGCCACTACAAGGATGTGCTGGTGCGGGAAAACGGCAAATGGCTGTTTAAGGAGCGTTGGGTCTACAACGAATCTTTTGATAACAGCGCGCTGTGGTACCCGGAACTTGGCGAAGTTGATCCGCGCACACGCAAACCGCCGCAGTAAAATATTTTCTGTCACAAAAGGCCTCACTATGAGGCTTTTTTATTTTTTTTAAGAAAAATTAATTCATGGAAAATATTTTTTGTTTTTTTGCAAAAACTCCTGCAACGCGTTTGACTTGAAAATCATCGAGGAGCACATTACGCGCCCTTAGAACTGGCAACCCTTTTCGAATATTTTTAACGAGAAAACAGTGAACCTCTTCACCAGCACAATTACCTGGATCATGGCGTCACTGTCACGCATGCCCCAGCACCTGTGCGCCCATCGCCGCCTAATGGTGAAGCAGGTGGCTGTGCGTGTGACCCGCGTGGTGGTTACCGCCGTCCGAGGAGAGTTTTCCTGAATTAGTTTTCTTTTTTTAACAGAATACGAATTTCAAAAGCCTCCGAGGGCCAGACTCCGGAGGCTTTTTCGTTTCTATCCCACTCAAATCTCTGCGGAACAGCCTTCCTGGCCCTCCTTCTGCGGGATCCTCAGACGCACCGCTCGGGCCCTCCCACAAGGAGAGCCTTTTTTTAGACCGGTAAAAAAATTCGCGGCTAAAGCCGCTCCTGCAGAATTACTTGTTCTTCCGTAGGAGCGGCTTTAGCCGCGAATGATGTTGCTTTGATTCGGGTTATTAATCGATGGACTCAATCCGCAGGACAAGACCATCATCCTCGTCGGTCAGCAGCCAGAGCCGGCCGTCCGGCCCCATGGACACATCACGAATGCGCTGGCGCAGATCGGACAGCAGACTCTCGCGGCGAATCTCTTCACCGTCAGCGTTGAACTTGATGCGCTGTAAATGTCCCGTACCGGGAATCTGGCCAACCTGCATGCCGGCCACAAAGAGATCACCGGTCCAGAACGGAAATTCATCGCCGTCATAGAAGACCAGGCTGGACGGCGAGATACCCGGCATCCAGAACGCGATGGGATTGAGGGTGCCTTCCATCTGGAAACGCTCACTCTGCCAGGCGCCGCTGTAGGAACGGCCCAGGCTCACCAGCGGCCAGCCGTAATTGCCGCCGCGCTGCAGGCGATTCACTTCATCGCCGCCGTTGGGCCCCATTTCAGTTTCCCAGAGTTCACCCGTCAGGCGGTTCAGCGTCAGGCCAGTCGGCGTGCGATGGCCATAGGAATAGATCTCCGGCAGGAAGCCGTCACGTCCGACGAAGGGATTGTCGCGCGGAATATCACCTTCCGGCGTCAGGCGCAGGACCTTGCCTTTCTGAATTCCGGTGTGAAAATTCGGCTCCGGATTGTCGGTGGTGACATACACACCAAAGTACAGCATGTCATCCGCCCCGAACACCATGCGCACCCCATTGGTGGTGCCATCTTCACCGACGAAAATGTCTTCCGTGTTACGAATATTGCGCCCATCCCAACGCCCGCGGGCTATGGCAATCGCTTCCTTGCCATCCCCCAGGTCCTTGTTGTAACTCATGTAGATATAGGGCTCGTTGGCAAAGTCAGGATGCACCAGGATATCCAGCAGCCCTTTATAGCGACTGACCAGCGCACCCTGCGGTGCGCCCTGCACGGGCTCCTCAAGCAGCATGTCATCGACAATGCGACGAATGGTGCCGGAATTCTTTTCCGTTACTAGGGCGCTGCCATCCGGCAGCCAGGTGATGCCCCACGGATGATCCAGGCCGCGGGCTACCACGCGTACACGGATATCCATGCCTTCAGCGGTGTCGTAGTAAAAAGGCCCCTGGCCGACCGGATCGATGTGCAGCCCGCTGGCACGTTGCGGCGCACTCTCTGCCGCCATCCCCCCGGACCACGGCAAAACGGCCAGCAACAGGCCGGCACCAATCAATTTCAAGCGTGTGTGTTTCATATCCCCTCCCGGTGTAATAGGTGAACCGCCACCGATGATAAAGCAGTCGCCAGTATACATACCAGCACAAGGATTTCAGGGTCATGACCCGGATTGCGATTCAGGCAGGGATTCTTCGAGGCTACAGCCCCTCCAACCATCTGTCACAATTCATTTACCCTGCCCTGGCTGTTCAGGACGGGCTAGAGTCCCGAGAAGAACGGCCCAGGCAGTTGAAACCAGCACCACCTTGCACTTCCATCGGGAAGTGATACATTCGCCTGAAGCACATTTAACAACAAGAACAACACGGAAAATCACCATGCTCTCGCTTCGTCCTGCTGCCCTAGCGGCCGCATACTGTTTCATCACCCTGCCGCTGGCGGCGCAGGATGACCAGACGCCGACCTTTCCCACCCGCAACGCCATCATTCCCATCACCGGTGACCTGTATCGCGCCACCAGCGGGGCCTGGCACAGCATTTTCCTAGTCACCAATGACGGCATTATTCTCGCTGATCCGCTCAACGTGGAATTTGCCACCTGGCTGAAAGCCGAGCTGGCTGATCGCTTCGATGTTCCCGTGCGTTACCTGATATACAGTCACAGCCATTTTGACCATGCCGCCGGCGGTGCGGTGTTTGCCGATACCGCTACCATCATCGGCCATGAACGCATGCTGGCAAACATGGATGGCCGCTATCCCCACATGCCTGGTGACATGATCGACCGCAACGACAACGGCATGGTGGATCGGGCTGAAATAGAGATACCCACCAACGCCGACCCCGGCATCTGCGGCATGTTTCCCGGCTGGTTTGACCAGATCGACCTGGACGGCGACGGCATCGTGCCGCCAGCAGAACTGCAGGTGGATATCGTGGCACCGGATATCACCTATTCACAGCGCATGACCCTGACGCTGGGCGGCAAGACCATCGAGCTGATGCATCCGGGCAAGAACCACGGTGACGACATGACCGTGGTGCTGTTTCCCGATGAACGAGTGGTGTTTGCCACCGACATGATTGCCGATGCCCTGGTGCGTGATGACATTCATTCCCTGCCCAGTGCCTGTGGCCCGCTTGACGGCACGCCGCTGGCGGAGTGGATTCGGTCCTATGAAGCGGTGCTGGCGCTGGATTTCGATACCTTCGCCGGTGGCCATGGTGCCTTTTTCACAAAAGCGGAAGTCGCTGAACCGGTCCAGTTTCTGCGTGACCTGGAGACTGCCGTCCAGGCCGCCCTGGCCGATGGCCTGAGCCTGGCGCAGATGCAGGAGCAGATTCAGCTGGAGGAGTACGCCGACTGGGCCTATTACGAGCGCCTGCGGCCAAAAACCCTCGAAGCGGCCTATCACAATCTGACCCGCTTCCGGTATTAATTTCACGCGAGTAACGAAATTCGCCATGCCATACGTCACGCACACCCGAACCGCGCTTTTGCTGACACTCCTGATCAGCAGTCCTGCCCTGGCCCAGGACAGCAACCAGGGCATTGCCGCGCAGGAAGTGCAGACCATGCCGGAAGTCGTTCCGCCGCCACAAGAGTTTGCCTCAGCAGAGGCGCATTACCGCTTTCTGCTTGATGCCGCCAACGGGGGAACCCGGCACACCCTCAGCTCGCTGCCGCAATGGCCAGGGCTGTGGACCAGCGGCAACAACACCATGCCCGGACTGTTCATCGAAGACGGCACGCTCATGTCCGCAATCACTCCGGGAGGCACGGTAAAAACCGGTGTCCTGACCCCGCCCTATGAAGCGCAGTTTCGTCAGCGCCGCGCCGAGATGGCACAGTATGGCGAACAGCTCTATGACCGACTCACCAACTGCGAATACCCGGGCATGCCGCGCTGGCTGTGGGAACCCTACCTGAAAGAATTCGTGCACATGCCTGACCAGAGCTGGATGATGAACGACATGATGAACGAGACCCGGCGCATCTATATCAACGCCGAACATGTCAACATCGATGCCAAGCACCTGGCCGCCGGTGACAGTATCGGTTTCTGGGATGACGACAAGCTCATCATCTGGACCAAGTGGATCAATCCGGCGGACTACCTGCGCGGCATGCCGCTGACCAGCAACCGCTTTGAGCTCGTGGAAACCTGGCAGCAGGTCACGCATGCAGACGGCAGTCGCCAGCTGGTCACCCAGGTGACCTTTTATGACCCTGTGGCCCTGGTCAAATCCCTGTCGGCGGTATACACCCATGATGTGCAACCAGCGCTGAAAGACATTGGCGTCAGAATCCGCAACTGGGAGTGCACCACCAGCAGTAACTCCTACAAGGCCGAAGACGGCTCCACCCAGTTCTACCTGCCGGGCGATCCGCAATACAAGGACCCCCGCGGCTCTTCGGAATTTCCGGACCTGCCCGGCCAGTCCTTCGACCCGATTTTTGACAACAACTGAGTACCGGCCGGAAAAGGAAGATTGCCAATGACCCGTCCCTTCAAAGCGCTCGCCCTGGCAGCCATGACTGTCCCCACGCTGTTCATCGCCCAGGCCATGGCCCATCATTCCTTCGCCATGTTTGACCTGAAACAGCAAATGCTGGTGGAAGGCCGTGTCACTGACTGGCATTTCAACAGCCCGCATAGCTGGCTCTACATCGAGGCCCCGGATGCAAACGGCGAATTGCAGACCTGGAGCTTTGAAGGCGCGGCCCCTATCCATGCCATCCGCCAGGGCGTCACCGGCAATACCTTTACCAAAGGGGAACAGGTGCGCGTGGTGATGAGCCCGCTGCAGGACGGCCGCCAGGCCGGGGCCATGTGTTTCGTCATCAAGGAAGACAATTCCATCGCCCAGCCCAATGACGGCACCTGCAATGCGCCGGCCTCGATCGAGCGCTGGCGCCGCATGGGCTGGCTCGAAGCCGGCAGGCATCTTGACCAGCATCCCGTGGCGGATTGAGGCCATGACTAGACGCCGGGACATCTTGACCGCCTCAGGACCCGGCTTGCTGGCCGCATGGCTGGCACCACCCGCGGGAGCCCAGGAAAACAGCATCGGTGACAATCTGTCCGCTGCCGAAAAAGACAACATCGCCCTCGTCGACCGCTCTTGCCATGCCTGGGAAGCCATGGGTCTTGGCCAGGTGTTTGCCACGATGTCGGCACAATGTGTTTACCGGCAGTCCCAGAACACACCGCCCGTCACCGGCTACCAGGCCATTACAGAAATGATGCAACCCTGGATCGACAGTGCCAGTGCCATCACCTACGAGGTGCTGGAAACCTTTGCCCGCGGCCCGGTTGTCTTCAACCACCGCATCGATATCTATCACTCGGACAATGACGCGCGCCACCTGGAATGGGAAGGCGTTGGATTGTTCCTGGTTGCGGACGGACTGATCCAGGAGTGGCAGGATTTCACCATGCGGGTCAAACGCGGCCTGGGCTGACCCCGGTTCAAACCCGGCATTGGTACAATACTGCCTGGCTGGCCTGGTTCGGCCAAACCCCGCTTGAGAATTACCGCAATAACCGTCAGGACAGCACTATGAGCAACAACAAACCCTGGCCACAGGCCGGCCGCGAACGCCTGATTGTGCCCCAGCCCGTTGGCACCGTCGGTACCGACCTGCCCGATTACCGCGCCGAGATGATGGCAAAAGTCGATGACGACCATGTGCTGATGATGGGCGACAACCCGGCGCTGCCACGCATGCCTGACAAACCTCGACTGCAGGACTTTTTCAACCTGCGCATGAACCCGTCCACCCAAAAGCATCTGCTAGAGTCCGCCCGCCGTGCCAGGGATGACGGGCATGATGACAAGGTCGTGCTGGCATGCCTGCTCCATGACATCACCAATGCCTGCCTGATCCGCACCGATCACGGCTACTGGGCAGCCCAGCTGATCGCCCCCTACGTCGATGAAGAAGTGGCCTGGGCCGTGAAATACCACCAGGCCTTGCGCTACACCCCGGACCCGGCCGTGGGCTATGAGTATCCCGAGCTGTACCTGCAGCTCTTTGGTGCCGATTACGAGCCACCGGAATACATCCGGCGCGATGCTGCCTACGCCAAGCAGCACGAGTGGTACATGACCTCCCGCTACGTCACGATGTACGACATTTATTTTTTTGACGATCTGGATGAACCCTTAGCCATTGAAGACTTTGACGATCTGATCGCCCGCGCGTTCCGGCAGCCGGAGGCCGGACTGGGTTTTGACGATTCGCCATCAGCACACATGTGGCGCACCATGATCTGGCCCAACAATTTCCTTTGATCCTAATTCGCTGTCCCTTCTCCCCATACCCGCCCCTCGGGCGGGGACTGCATGAATACGACATGAACGACGCGGCCATGGCCGGTAACGGTTAACGCCCGGTTCAGACTCACCCCCCTAAGCTACCCGTCAACCTTTAGCCAAAAACGACAAGAACAGGACGGGGCCATGAAATCATTGGCGTTAGCCATACTGCTGCTGTTTGCCGCGGCGACATCCTATGCCAACCACCCGGAATTCCGCCAGGGCCTGCTGACCCTGCCGGTAGTCGACGATGGTGGTGAAACCTAGTCACTGGAACTGGTACTGCAATCGGACACGTTTCCGCCGGTTTTTGAACTGACCTGGTCGCGCCGAGTGTTTGCCGACATTGATATCAATACCCCCTGGTTCGATGGCGATTACCTGATCATTCCCGAGCTGCGCCTGGGCCGGGAGTCCTGGTGGGTGGAACTGCGCCAGTCCAGCACGGACCGCTTTCTTGTCGACAGCTATGGGGTTAACACGGATTACCGGCCCGGGTTGCCTTTCCTGCCCACCAACCCGGCCTGGTCAGACTGGCTGCGGGTCCCAGGCGATGCACGGGATATCGGTGTTGGTGCCGATGGCAGTGTCTGGGTGCTGGGCGGTTCGGTCTATGACAATGCCGGCTTTGCGTTTTTCGGTGATGGCGGCGATGTGGACTTCGGCTTGTGGGTGCTGGAACCTGACGGCTGGCTGGAAGTGCCTGGCTCGGGTATCCGGCTCGACGTGGACCCCGATGGCTATCCCTGGGTCATCAACAGCAACCAAGAAATCTGGCGCCTGACCGCCCTCGGCTGGCGCCGCATTCCGGGCCGTGCCAACGACATCGGCATCGGCGCCGATGGCTCTGTCTGGGTGATCGGGTCTGACCGCCGGGAAGGCGGGTATGGCATCTATCGCTG
>JBMTQX010000020.1:0-44088 GCA_049446715.1 Pseudohongiellaceae bacterium | reverse complement strand
GGACCACTCTCGTCGTCCGGCCTTTGTGTTGGGTGCAGCCAGGTGCAGGGCTGCCTGCAATATGCTGGCGGGAATTACTCTCCCGCTACACGCCCTGATCAGGTCACGTTCTTGCTGCCAAACAGGCGTTTGATGCGCGCGCCCAGTGAGCTGCCTTCCGAGCTGCTGTCCTGGCGGTTGCCGTTGCGGTTGCCAGTGTCCTGGCGTGCGCTGGCACCCTGGCCGGTGCGGTTGCGGCTGCGCGAACGACGGCGACGCTTGGGCTTGCTGTCCTGGCTTTCATCGGCGCTGGCGGCGCTCTGCTGGCGATTGCCATTGCCCTGTCGGGCGCCATTGCCATTGTTTTCACCCTGGGAAGCGGGTTTTCTGCTTTGGCGGCGACGCTGTTTTTTCGGGGCTTCCCCGGCAGTCTGGTCGCGTTTCTGGCGTTGCTCCTGGCGCGGTTCTTCCAGCCCGGCTGAGTGCTGGGGGCGGGAGAATGCCGGCAGTTCCGCGACATCCACCTTGCGCTTGATGAAACGTTCTATATCGCGCAGCAGGGATTTGTCTTCGGCACTGACCAGGGACATGGCCTGGCCGCTGGCGCCGGCACGGCCGGTGCGGCCGATTCGGTGCACGTAATCTTCAGACACATTTGGGAGATCGAAGTTGATAACACGGGGCAGGTCATCGATATCGATGCCGCGGGCGGCGATATCGGTGGCGACCAGTACCTGGACTTTATTGGATTTGAAATCGGCCAGTGCTTTGGTGCGGGCACCCTGGCTCTTGTTGCCGTGAATGGCGGCGGCGGTCAGGCCGTCCTTGAGCAGGCATTTCACCAGTTTGTTGGCGCCATGTTTGGTGCGGCTGAACACCAGGCACTGGTCCGGACTCGAACGCAACAGTGTGCTGAGCAGGGCGACCTTGTCACCCTTGTCGACGTGGTAGACGCTCTGGTTGATGCTCTCCACGGTGGAGTTGCGCGGTGCGACATCAATTTCCACCGGGTTGTGGCAGATGGTCTTGGCCAGTTTGCGAATGTCATCGGAAAAGGTGGCGGAAAACATCAGGTTCTGGCGCTGCTGTGGTAACAGTTTCAGGACGCGGCGAATGTCGTGAATGAAGCCCATGTCGAGCATGCGGTCGGCTTCGTCCAGGACGAGTACTTCCAGTTCATCAAAACGTACGGCGTTCTGCTGGTACAGGTCGAGCAGGCGACCGGGAGTCGCCACCAGGATATCGGCACCCTTGCGCAGGGCCATCATCTGGGGGTTGATGCCAACACCGCCAAACACTACGACGGAACGCAGGTTTTCATGGGCGCCGTAGTCGCGCACGCTCTGCAGCACCTGGGCTGCCAGTTCGCGAGTGGGGGTTAGTACCAGTGCGCGGACTTGGTTGGTCGAGGCGCGTTTGCCCTTGCCGAGATTCTGCAGCAGGGGGAGGGTAAAGCCGGCGGTTTTGCCGGTGCCAGTCTGGGCGGCGGCCATGACATCGCGACCTTCAAGAATCGCGGGAATGGCTTGCGCCTGGATCGGGGTGGCCTGTGTATAGCCTTCATGGGTAACGGCACGCAACAGGGATTCCTGCAGGCCGAGGGAGGTAAAACTCATGTGATTTCTCTGTATTAACCGCGTATGCGGCATGTAAATTTCGATTCCTGTCCTGCACAAAAAAGGCCGGCCGGGAAGTCATCAAGTGTGATGATCACGCGATACCGCTAGTGGCTTGAGGCATGCCTCGAAGAACCCGGGTGACGTGATTGCACGGGTGTGCAGGTGTTCGATAGGACTGCTGAAGAAGAGCGGTGGCGGGTAAGGCTAAAGCACGTCTAACAAGCGTCGGCGGAGACCAATCCCGCCGTTAAAACTATGAAGTCTGCACCAGTTGCCGGACTGTTCACAGCAACTGTGGCGCGCACTGTAACAGATGGTATGGGCTATTGACAGGCATAATTACGGGGGGCTGGTATGTTCTCAAAGTCCCATGATCACGCCAGGGAGCCGGGCCAAAGATACATCCGTCTTATTTAAACTATTTCTGGTAAGACAGCGTCTATGCTAGAGAGGCTGTAAGGAGACCCTGCATTGGCGCGCCACCACCCGACCGGAAGCTTCCCGTAGTATGACTGCAACCCCTTACTCCGCGCGCCATGCGTGTCCATCTGCCTGCGTGGCGCTCTTGGTGCTGCTGTTCGGCCAGGCAGGCCTGGCGCAGGAAGATGATTTCCCTGCCAGATCGGTACTGCATGCTGACAGGGTCGGCAAACGCTCCGCTATGCCGACCTACGAAATAACAGCTGAACCTGCGACAATACGCCTTTTCCAAATGCCGGAGTTTTCCCGTGACCATAACCAAAGACCTGGTAGTGCGATTCCATTACACCCTCAAAGACGATGCGGGCGATGTGCTTGATGCATCGGACGATGAGCCTATGACCTATCTGCACGGTCACGGCAGTCTGCTGCCGGGCCTGGAGGAGGCACTGGAAGGCAAGGGTGTCGGTGACAAGCTCGATATCAGCCTGCCGCCGGGAAAGGCCTTTGGTGAACGCGTGGAAGATGCCGAGCAGCGGGTGCCGGTAAAACACCTCAGTGGCGCGAAAAACTGGAAGCCCGGCATGACCGCGACGGTGCACACTCCGCACGGACATCGCCAGGTGACGGTCAAGAAAGTTGGCCATACCATGGCGACGGTGGATACCAATCATCCGCTGGCGGGCAAAACCGTGCACTTCAATGTTGATATCCAGGAAGTGCGACCGGCCACCGCCGAGGAAATCAGTCATGGTCACGCCCACGGTCCCGGCGGCCATCAACACTGACTGTCAATGATGAGGGTGCCATGGGCCATTTGCCGACACCCGTGTGATCACTCCAGCGGCCGGTACCAGAATTCGGCGTGACAGCCATTGCAGGCGTTGTTGATGGTGGCGCCGGATTCCATCAGGCCGATGATGTCACGGCGCACGATGGCTTCCAGTGTCGCGTTGGTGGCGAACTGCATCTGTTCCACATAATAGCGCCAGCCATCCGGATTGGCGTCCAGTAAAGCCTGGATCTCGGGGCCGGTAAATTTGTAATCCCCATCCGGTGCTGCCGCATCCGCCAGTAACCCGTCTTTAAGTAATACCTCACCAGCGGCGATCAGGGCAAACGCACTGTCCGCCAGCGTCTGCCAGTCCGCCGGGGTTTCCGGCGCGACATCTTCCACCACGCCGCCAGCGGTGGCCACATAGCGCACTGCCTGCCAGAGCGTCATGGCATGGGGCGCGACATCGGTGTTCATCAGCAGGCGAATACTGGGCCCGGAAACCGGCGGCGGCAGCGGTATGCTGTCGCCTGCGACGACTGTGCCTGCTTGGGCCGCTGGCGCTGGTGTTTGTTCTGCCGGGTCCGAGCAGCCGGCAAGCAGACAGCCCAGTACGATGCTGGTTAACAGGCTGGGAAGTCGGCATGGCATGTGAGCAATATCCTGTGATGGTATGGGGTCGGTGTCAGGCGGCTGGCGCCCCTGGCAGGGCGCGGGCCAGGACCTGGGCGACATGAACAGCATCATACCGGGTCAGGTCGCGTATCTGGCTGCGACAGCTGGTACCGTCCGCCACCAGCAAGGTGTCGGCATCGGCTGACTGCAGCGCCGGCAGCAGACTGTCAGCGGCCACCGCCCTGGACACGGCAAAGTTTTCTGCGGCGTAGCCAAACGCGCCTGCCATGCCGCAGCAGCCGGTATCCAGGGTCTCTACCGCCAGTTCCGGAATCAGTCCCAGCACGGTTTGCACATCGCCCATGACATGGAAGGCTTTCTGGTGGCAATGCCCGTGCAAGAGCGCTTTTTGCTGCGGCAGTTTCTGCAGGTCGAGTTTCAGCGTACCAGCCCGGTGTTCGCGGGCGAGGAATGTCTCAAACAGCATGGCGTGGTTGGCCAGTTTTCTGGCCTCTTTGCCCGGCAGCAGAGAGAGCAGTTCATCCCGCAAGGTGAGCAGGCAGGATGGCTCCAGTCCGATCACCGGCATGCCCTGGTCCAGATAGGGTTTCAGGGTATCCAGTGTACGGGTGAGTTCCTGTTTTGCCTGCTCGGTCTGGCCGGCATGCAGGAACGTGCGGCCACAGCACAACGGGCGGGACTTGTCTGCCGGTGCGGGAATATGGACCCGGTAACCGGCCGCCTCAAGCACGCAGAGTGCGGCCCGGGCGGTGTCCGGTTCAAACCAGGTGTTGAATGTATCCACGAGCAGGATTACCGCCTTGCGGGTGTTTGGTGGTGCTGATGGGACCCCCTCGGCTTCGGCCAGTTTCTGCGTGATCGTGCGTGTGGCCAGTTCATCGTGATGCCTGAAAGTATCGCGGCGCCAGCGCGGCAAGGGTCGGTGCCGGCTGAAGCCCAGCAGTGTTTCACTCAGTGCCGGCAGGCCGGGAATGCGGTCACGCAGGTTGAGCAGCCAGCCCAGCTTATTTGCCAGGGGCGCATAGCGGGGCAGCCAGGCAATCAGCTTTTCCCTCAGGGGCAGGCCGTGCTGGCCGTAGTACTGGTGCAGGAATTCGATTTTCATCTTGGCCATGTCGACACCGGTCGGGCATTCGCGTTTGCAGCCCTTGCAGGACAAGCACAGGGCCATGGTGTCGAACATGGCCTTTGATGTCAGTGCGTTCTCGCCCAGCTGACCACTTAACGCCAGGCGCAGGCTGTTGGCACGCCCTCGGGTCAGGTGCTGTTCGTCGTGCGTGGCGCGGTAGGACGGGCACATGGCGCCACTGGCATCCTTGCGGCAGGCGCCGTTGTTGTTGCACATCTCGGTGGCACGCTGCAGACCGCCATATTGCGACCAGTCCATGGCCGTCGGAATGAGGTTGGTCTGGTAGTCAGGCGGATAACGAAACAGGGAGCGGTCATCAAACCTGGGTGCGTGTACGATTCGCCCCGGGTTGAACAGGTGCCGGGGGTCAAAGGCGTCCTTGACCTCCTCGAAATTCTTCACCATGCGCTCGCCGAACATGGCGGTATGAAATTCCGAACGCGACAGGCCATCACCATGCTCGCCGGAATGGGAACCCTTGTATTCACGCACCATCTCGAAACATTCCTCGGCAATGGCGCGCATCTGCCTGGCGCCTTCCGCAGTTTTCATGTTGAGAATCGGGCGCACGTGCAGGGTACCAACCGAAGCGTGGGCGTAGAAAGTGCCCTCGGTGTTGTGCTTGTGAAAGATATCGGTGAGACGACGGGTGTACTCCGCCAGGTCCTTGAGCTCGACCGCACAGTCCTCGATGAACGAAACCGGTTTGCCGTCGCCTTTCATGGACATCATGATGTTCAGGCCCTGTTTGCGCACTTCCCACACGGCCGACTGGAAGGCGGGGTCGGTGGCTTTGACCACGGCGCCCGGAAATCCCAGATCCCCCATCAGCGTGACCAGATCATGCAGGCTGTTTAACGGCGCTTCCTCATCATCACCGGAAAACTCCACCAGCAGCAGGGCATCGGGTTCGCCCTGGACAAAAGCATCCACGGTGGTTCTGAACATTGGTATGTCCCGCGCCAGGTTGATCATGGTGCGGTCCACCAGTTCCACGGCCGAGGGCTTGAGGGTGACGATGTGCTGCGTGGCTGCCATGGCCTGGTAGAAGGTGGGAAAGTGACATATCCCCAGGGTGCGATGGGCCGGAATGGGTGACAGGTCGAGATGAATGCGCTTGAACCATGCCAGCGTGCCCTCGGAGCCCACCAGCAGGTGTGCCAGGTTGGGCGCCTGGGTGGTCAGGGCATCGATGTTGTAACCACCGACACGGCGCAGCAGTTTCGGAAAGCGGGCATCAATTTCATCGGCTTCGCGCCGGCCCAGGGCCAGCATCCTGTCCACCAGCGGCCTGGCCTTGCCCAGCATCAGATCGCCGTGAACCGGCAGCGGGCCAAAAGTCGCCGGCGTGCCATCAGGCAGCAGGGCTTCGATGGCGTGCACGTTGTGCACCATGTTGCCGTAGCGAATGGAACGCGAGCCGCAGGAGTTGTTGCCGGTCATGCCGCCCAGGGTGGCTCGGTTGGCCGTGGACACATCGACGGGATACCACAGGCCATGGGGCTTGAGCTGCCGGTTGAGTTGATCCAGTACCAGGCCAGGCTGAACGATGGCCGTACCCGCGTCGGGATCAACCTGGACGAGTTGGTTCAGGTACTTGCTGGTGTCGAGCACCAGCGCTTCATTGACGGTTTGACCGTTTTGCGAGGTACCGCCACCGCGGGGCAGAACGGGAATGCCTTCGTCGCGCGCTATCTGCAGGGCCACCTGGACGTCATCTTCATGCTTTGGTACCACCACGCCCAGCGGCATGACTTGGTAGATGGAGGCATCGGTGGCGTAACGACCGCGGCTGAAGTCATCAAACAGTACGTCGCCCTGCAGGGCTTTTTTCAGGCGGCCAGCCAACGGGTTTGAATCAGGTTTGCTCACATCCGCAGGTTACTGTGAAGCAGGGACAGGGAGCAAGGGACAGGAAAGATCAATATCCCGGTTCGTAGCGGATTTCGGTCGGCATTAGCGCGGCACGAATGACGCTGCCCCAGATCAGGTTGCCCATGGCGTTGAAGTGCAGGTCGTCGCTGACAAAGATATCGTTCATGACCTCGCCACTGACCTGCAGGAAGGGGGTCGCGGAATCGATGTAATGCACCAGGGGATCGCGGGCAGCGACAGCCTGGTAACGGGCATTGACGGCTTGCGCCTTGTTCCAGATTTGCCAGCGCAGCACGCTGGGTTTGATGGCCATGAGGTAAATCCGCGTCTCGGGGAGTTGCGCGTGGACGCGGGCAATGATCTGTTCCAGCTGAGCGATGATGGTGGTTTCCGGCACATCGTAGGCGGTGTCGTTGTCACCTTCGTAGATCAGGATGGCGCGGGGTTTGTAGCGCAGGGCAACGCGGTCCAGGTGATGCAGCACATCCCCCATGACACTGCCGCCAAACCCGCGGGGAATCACCGTCAGGGGCGCCAGCGCGTCTGCGGCCTGGTCATGCCAGCGGGCAATGCTGGACGAACCGGTCAGCAGTATGGCGCCTTCCGGTGGCGGGCTGATGCGATCTTCGGCGGCAAACGCCGCCATGGTGTCATCCCACCGGGCAGGATCGAGGTCCTGGGCGCCGGCCACGGCAGTCCCGGCCAGCAGGGCCAGGACTGCGCACCGGCGTATCAGGTTGCGCATGACGTTAAGGCAAGGATCAGTTGCCACTCTGGGCATTGGACATGATCACGGCGGTTTCCGTGCTTTCACAGCGCAGCGGCAGCAACTGGTCAAAGGGCGCTTTCACCACGGTCTTGGTCGGCACGCCCCACGGCTGGGTCAGCACGACCGGATCGTACACGGTGGCATCAATGGTCATGGTGTTGCTGTCGATCATGTTGTAGCGCTCCACGACCCGCATCTGGTCGGAATGGAAGGACACGCCGCCCTCAGCGAACATCCAGGTGTCGTCGGTGAAGTTCCGGGTTTCCACGACAAAGGTGTCGCCTTCCCAGTGGCCCACGGCATCACCGCGGTAGGACGGTGGCAGGTAGTCGCGGTGATCACGGCCATCGGTCGGGATCAGCTGGTAACCGTGGAAGGTTTCCTGCAGGAACACCATCATATCCGGCGTGGCAATGATCTGGCCAAGCGTGCCAACATCGAACAGGCGCACACTCAGGGTGCCGAAACCGGTCGGTTTGCACAGCAGGGTGGGATCGTCCTTGTCGCTCAGGGTGGCCATACGCGCCTTGGCGTCGGCGTTGTACAGGTCGGTATACAGGTTGTACTGCAGGCCCTGGCTGCGATCAGTCGTGGAACCATAGCCTTCGCTGCCCAGGTCGCCGCCGGTCCACCAGACGCCAGTCAGGTCAGGCTTGCCGTCCGCCATGCGCGGCACGGGGCCGGCTTCCTCGGCGGCAAGGGTAGCGGTGGTCAGGGTAGCTGACAGGGCCAGCGCGGAAATTGTCAGTAATGCTTTCATGATGTTCCCTTCTCCTTAACGCTCGCGCGGTCCGAACATGCCGTACTCGGTGCCGTTCTCATGGATCAGCAGGGTGAGCATGCCATTGGTGGAGCCGTCGCGGGCGCGAAAGCCGTTGATGGTGACAGTGTCACCGGTCTTGATGACCTTGTCGGAATAGCCGCCACGGATCATGCCGCTGGGAGTGCCGGCTTCAAAGGACCAGCGCTCGATTTCGCCCTTGTCGTTTTCCACGTCCAGGAAGAAATAGGAATGCGGATTGGTCAGGCGCACATTGACGATTTTGCCGGTAATGGAGATCGGTTCGTCCATTTTGTAGGCGGCGGCAAAAGAGTGGTGGGCATGGGCCGGCGCCATGGCGATCATGGCCAGAGTAGCGGTAGCGGCAAGTGCCCGTAATAAAACGGATTTCATGTGATATTTCCTCCCCAGGATGAATTTTGGTGATGGCTTTTCCCTTGATAAACAGAGAATAACCCTGACCGGGTTTTGTCACAAGGCAGACAGCGGCGGCGTGACGGTGTAATCGGTGAATTCGATATCAACACTGATGCGTTGCACGACCTTGAGCCAGTTGCCGGACGAATTCTGGGCCGGCAGCAGGCAGAACTCGGCGCCGGTGGCGGGGGTGATACTGCAGACGGTGCCGTGCCAGACCTGGTCGGGATAGGTATCCACGGTGATCTCGACCGGCTGTCCGGTTTTCACATAGGTCAGCTCGATTTCCTTGTAGTTGGCTTCAATCCACAGGTGTGAGTCATCAATCACGTTGAGCAGTGTGGTGCCCACGATGACACTCTCCCCGTAAAGCGCGTATACATTCACCGCAATGCCGTCCATCGGCGCGATGTTGTCGGTGTAGCCCAGGTCCAGTTCCGCCCGGGCCTGCTGGTACAGCGGGTGTTCCTCGGTAGGCATGTTAGGATCGATCAGTTTCCCCCGTGCCACCACCAGCGCCTGCTGTTCCTGCTCAAGGGTGTTCTGGCTGTGCTGCTAAGCCAGCAGGGCGGTATCGTACTGGAAATCGGAAATGGTCTGGCGCTCCAGCTGCTGGCGGGCCCGTTCCAGTTCGCGCTTGTGGAAATCCACGTCCAGTTCGGCGCGGGCGATGTCGGTCTTGCGCGTCCTGTACGCCACTTTCTGGCTGTCGATTTCGCGGCGGATATTGGCGAGGTTGGCCTGGGCGCGGGCTACGGCAATTTCATAGGGCGGGCCAGGCGGAACAGCATATTGTCGGGATGGACCCAGGCATTATCTGCCGTATAGGCCTCGACCACCTTGCCGGAAATTTCCAGGCTGATAGCCTCGATATTGGCCTTGATGTAGGCGTTGTCGATGGTGACATGACGGCCGCCATGGAGGTAAATCCACGCACTGATACCGGCAATCACGATGGGGCCAAACAGAAGGAAGTTCATTTTCTTGATGATAGAGAACATGTTTCAGGCTCAGTAGGTTTTGCCGCCGAGGTTGGCGCGCATACGAAAAAGCAGATCCATGAAGGTGTTGAACTCGGCCTCGCTGACATTCTTCAGGGCCAGCTTGCGGACCTGTTTGCCGACCTGCTTCAGGGAGCGAATCATGAGGGTTGCCTTGCGGGTCAGGTGCAAGCGCTTGGCACGGCGGTCCTGGGCATCGTTTTCCCGGCAGATCCGGCCTTTGGCTTCCAGCTTGTCCAGATGGCGCGCCAGGGTGATCGGCTTGATGTCCATGACCCTGGCCAGATCGACCTGCTGCACGCCGGGCAGACGCTGCAGATGGGTCAGTACCGACCATTGCGCCCGGGTCAGGCCCAGTTCCTGTGCGCGCAGGTCGAATTCCCAGCGCAACAGGCAGGGGACATCATGAACGACGAAACCGAGGCTGTTGTCAAAATCCTTATCCATAAGGTCGCTTATTATTAGCTAGCTTATTAAATCTGCAACGGAGAAAAGCGTTACCCAGGGTTGGTATAACGGGGACAAATTCGGCAATAAGAGTGACGCTAAAAAAACCAAATGGCGGCGACATGATGCAGGTCAATTGGCGTGACGGCGGGGGTGCTAGCATGGTGATAAACCCCTCAGGAGTAACACCATGTCCGTTGATCACCCCGATCTGATTCATGAATTTCCCGAGCTGCGCGAGCGCATTCATGAGTTGAAAACACAGGATGCCGAATTTCGTACCCTTTTCGATGAGTACCACGAACTGACGCGGTCAATCGTGAATATGGAGAGCGAGGTGACCCCCGTATCTACAAAGGTAGAGGAGGATGCCAAGTTACGGCAAGTGCTGCTCAAGGTTTTGTTGTACGCGATACTGATGAAACAATGATTGGCCTACTGCCAGGCTGAGGGATCAACGGCGTAGTAGGTCTTCAGGACCTCGAACAGTGCTGGATGCCTGCCCTTTAACTGATCGGGCTTCTCGAAAAAGGTCTCGGTGGCCACAGCAAAAAATTCTGCCGGGTTGGTGGCGCCAAAGTAGTCCATGACGGATGTATGGTGGTGCTGAAAGCCGTCAGTCAGTCCCGCGAATTCGTGCGACAGAATGCTAGCCCAAATGGTGTAGCTGTTGGTATGCCGTACCGGTGCACCGTTGGCGGAACCGGATTCGCTGTCCAGCTGGTGGGAAAACTCGGGCAAGACCACGTTGTGGGGATTGCAAACACCTCTCTGGACGTCATCCCAGGACAGGATGATCTTGCCATAGTGCCAGGATTCACCCAGTAAACCATTGCCATGATCGCTTAACGTGCCGTCATCGTTGTGGCGCCCGTGATAGCTGATCAAGGCATCGGGATACACCACGAAAGGCTTCAGGCGTGTATACAGCGATGTCTTGCGATTCAACAGCAACAGGCAGGCCTGTGCGGCAATGGTAAGCCGGATGCGATCGGTAACCATCAACCCGGCACAGCCATAGAAGCGCTTTTTGGCCAGGAACAGGCGGATATTGTCGAGTAGCTGCTGCTGTTCGGTCTGCAAGAGCCTGTCGTAAAACGGAATGGCTTCACGGATCCGTGCCAGCCAGTCAGGCGGCACGGTTTTGGCGAGAATGCGCTTGTCACGCCAGCTCGACCACGACCAGCCGATGAACACCACCACGCCGACCAGAATGAGAATGAGGATTGCGGCCATGAGTTTGCTTCAAATGGCACGGTTGTTTATCAGAAGAGTCCTGGTGCTCGGGTAAAAGAGGCAAGAGGCAGGAGGCAAGAGGCAAGGCCGACTCGTCCGGTTTCAGGTTTCACCAAGGTAGGTCGGATAAGGCCGGAAGGCCGTCATCCGGCATAGTTTGTTGGAAATCGGTGAGGGCGGTGAGATCAGGCGACCTTCGGTCGCCATGTCGGATGGCGGCGCAAGCGCCTTATACCGACCGACAAGAAACTTTCCGAATTCGGATATTGTTCAATTCCAAATATGGACCGGCTATCGCGAGAGCACATCATGTTCTTGCCTCTTGCCTCTTGCCTCTTGCCTCTGTCACTGCTGCCCTTGCTCGATCTCTTCCCAGCGGGCGTAAAGCTTGTCCAGTGCTTCCTGCGCGGCGGCAACCTGTTTCAGGGTCGCATCCACCTTTTGTGGATCATTGTTATAGAAAGTGGGGTCGGATATGGTTTTTTCCAGTGTGTGGAGAGCGGCTTCAGCTTTCTCGATCTCGCCGGGCAGCATGTCGAGTTCGCGCTGGAGCTTGTAGGACAGCTTGCCGGGCTTGGCCGGTTGCTGTGGTTGCGGTTTTTGGGGCTTGGGCGCTGACGCGGCGTCGGGTTGATCTGCGGCCTTTTTCTCGTCGGCGAAGTGACCGCCATGACTGACCCAGTCCTGGTAACCGCCCACAAAGTGATTTACCTGGCCGTAGCCTTCAAACACGATGCAACTGGTGATGACGTTGTCGAGAAAGGCGCGGTCATGGCTGACCAGCAGGAGGGTGCCTTCAAACTTCAGCAGAATCTCTTCCAGCAGTTCCAGGGTTTCCATGTCGAGGTCATTGGTGGGCTCATCGAGCACCAGCACATTGGCAGGTTTACTGAACAGGCGTGCCAGGATGAGGCGGTTCTGCTCTCCACCAGACAGGGCCTTGACCGGTTGCCGGATGCGTCCCGGTTCAAACAGGAAATCCTGCAGGTAGCTGATGACATGCATGTCGCGGCCATTGATGGTGACGTGGTCACTGCCGCCGGCCAGGTTGTCCTGTACCGATTTTTCCGGATCAAGCTGTTCACGCAGCTGGTCGAAATAGGCGATGTCGATCTTGGTGCCGGTCTTAACCTTGCCGTGGTCGGGGGTGATCTGGCCGAGCAGGATTTTCAGCAGGGTGGTTTTACCGGTGCCGTTGGGTCCAATGAGGCCGATGCGGTCGCCGCGCATGATGTTGATGGAAAAGTGGTCGATGAGCGTCTTGCCATCGTAGCCGTGGCGGATGCCCTCGGCTTCTACCACGATCTTGCCGGACAGCTCGCTCTTGTTGAGCGTCATCCTGGCATTGCCCTGCAGGTTACGGCGTGCCTTCGCTTCCTCGCGCATCTTCTCCAGGGCGCGCACACGGCCTTCGTTGCGGGTGCGCCTGGCCTTGATGCCCTGGCGAATCCATTCCTCTTCCCTGGCCAGCTTTTTGTCGAACTCGGCGTTGGTCTTGGCTTCAGCGGCCAGTTGCTGGTCGCGGTGTTCCAGGAAGGCGCGGTAATCGTGCTGCCAGTAGATGAGCTGGCCGCGGTCGAGTTCCATGATGCGATTGGCGGTGCGTTGCAGAAAGGCGCGGTCGTGTGTGATCAGTACGATGGCGCCGCGAAACTCCATAAGCAGTTGCTCAAGCCATTCGATGGCGGGAATATCGAGGTGGTTGGTGGGCTCGTCCAGCAGCAGGATATCGGGTTCACTGACCAGGGCGCGGGCCAGGGCAGCGCGTCGGGTCCAGCCACCCGAGAGGGCGGACATGAGAGTATCCGCCGGGAGGTCGAGCTGGCTGATGACCGTGTCGACTTTCAGCTGCAGCTTCCAGCCGTCGAGGGAGTCGATTTCCTGTTGCAGACGTTCGAGCTTTTTCATGTCCGGCGCATCATCGGCAATCAGCTGGTGATACTGGCTGAGCAGCGCCCCGGTTCTGGCCAGGCCGCCGGCGACAAACTCGTAGACAGTCTCGCTGGCCTTGAACGGCAGTTCCTGCTCCAGCATGGCGACCCGGGCTCCGGGTTTGAGCCAGCGCTCGCCGCCATCCGGACGGATATCGCCATGCAGCAGCTTCAAAAGTGAGCTCTTGCCGGCACCGTTGCGCCCGAGCAGACCGATGATGTCACCGGCTTCGATGATCATGTTCTCGGCGTTCAGCAGCACCTGCGGGCCATAAGCCAGGTGAATGTCTTTAAGGGTAAGCAGGGGCATGGGGTATCAGAAGCAAGAGACAGGAGGCAAGAGACAAGAGACAAGGGGGTTTCACTGGTGCGGATTGTACAGGGTCTTACACACAGCATGCAGGATATTTTGATAATGGCATTAATCTGTAGGTCGGCATAGGCCGCAGGCCGAATGCCGACCTACAGGCAAGAGGCAAGAGGCAAGAAAAAGATGCCCGGCCTGGCCTGATGACGAAAAGAAAAATATGCGCAGAACGGTCGGCAAACAGCCTATGCCGACCTACGGAGGCGATGGCTGGAGGGTTTCTGTGGGCGGTTGCAGCTTGTCCAGTTTGAGTGTGAATTCGCGGCGAATTAGTAACACGCTGATGACCCCCTGCAGGGTCACGGACAATACCGAGATGTACCAGACCTGGTTCATGCTGAACCCTTCCTGCTTGCTGGCCCATACGGCCAGTGGAATAAAGATGAGCAGGCGGCTGCCCGAGGACAGCATGGCCGGACGGGTGTTGCCCAGGCCCTGGAACATCCCAGAACAGGTGAAGATGATGCCCTGGGCAACAAAATTCCAGGAAATGATTTTCAGGAAGTTGCCACCGGCACTGATGACCGGTGCTTCCTCGGTGAAAAAGGCAACCAGCAGGTCGGGATTGATCTGGATGAGCAGGGTCACTACCGCCATGACAATCGCACTCATGAGCATGCCCTTGTGGCAGGTCTCGCGAACGCGATCGCCATGGCCGGCGCCAAAGTTCTGCCCGGCAATGGGACCCACGGCAAAGGCGATGGCCATGGTAGGCATGAAGATGGACTGCATGATGCGGCCACCGATGCTGAAGCCGGCCTGGGCAGTTTCACCGAAATCCTGGGCCAGCCAGTACACCACGGCGAAGTAGCCGAACATCAGCAACATTTCCCCGCCGGCGGGCAGGCCGATGTTGAACATCCGCCCCCAGATACCGAAATCCGGTTTCCAGAGGGGGAACTGGAATGACACGTACTTTTCCAGTTTGATGAAGTAACCGACAAGCATCAGCACACCGATGGTGCTGGAAATGGAAGTTGCCAGCCCGGCACCCATGACGCCCAGGGCAGGTGCAGGTCCGGCGCCAATGATCAGCACCGGCGCCAGGATGGTGTTCAGGACAATGGTGACCACCTGGATCATCATGGTGGGCTTGACGATGCCGGTGGCACGCAGGGCCGACCCCATGCCCATGATGCCGAACTGCAGGGCCATCCCCGGCAGGAAGTAGTACAGGAATTTCACCCCTTCAGCCTGGGCATCACCGGCCGCAATGGTGGCCATGAAACTGTCGGCCAGGGTGTAGCCGCCTACCAGGGTGATGATTCCAAACAGGCAGGCAAGCGCAATGGCCTGGTTGAAAACAAGATTGGCCTTGGCCTGGTCCTTGCGCCCGACAGCCTGGGAAATTAGGGCGACCGAGCTGACGCCCAGGATTTGGCTGAGGGCCATGATGACAAAAAACAGGGTGCCGGCCGCGCCCACGCCGGCCACGGCGGCATCACCCAGGCTGGCGACAAAATACAGGTCCACCAGCAGGTACAGGGTCTGGAAGATCATGCCTGCGGCTACCGGTGCCGCCATAGCGATAATGGTGCCGGTAATGGAACCCTGGGTGAGGTCTTTCATGTCTGAGCCCTTTGGTCGTGGAACTTGCCGGCAAGATCGGGAATTGACGAAAGCGGCGAGTTTACAGCAATAAAAGGGGCCGGGGCAGGTTGTATTTTTCCGGCGGTTTTGTGCAAATGCCATTGCACCCGGGTCTTTTCAGGCCGCGATGACATGACATGAACGTAACAAAGCTGCCATTTTGCTGTCTTTGTCATGGACAGTCCGGCATAACCGCCGGATACTTTTCCTACCGCCAAATAACCGGCAGCCAGTCATCATGAACGACCAGCATGACATGCAGCCATTCCTGATTCGCCCCCTCGCGCTTGTCGTCGGTGTTTCCCTGCCCCTGATGCTGGTGGTGGTGTTCTGGCTGGCCATGGCCATCCCGCGCTGGACTGTGGAGCCTCCCCACTATGATCTCGTGCGGATATCCCGCGCTTATGTTCGGGATGCCCGGCAACTGGATGGCAACCTGTCATTTTTTTCCGGCACTGCTGATCTGGCTCAGCACCATCGCCCGCAGCCGCACGCTGCTTAGCGTGGGCACCTGTGCCATGATTGGCTACCTGGTCTGGTTTACCAGTGAATACTTCGCCGACTCGCTGGGCTGGCCGCTGGCGCTGGTGATCATCGGGGTGCTGTTCATTGCGCTCAGTGTACTGGCCGTCAGAATCAACCGGCGTTACATTGCAGGTAATATGTAAGCGACTCATCACCGCATTTTATTTAGCGTATCAACAGGGGGATACATGACCAGGATTCGGCAAACAGGCATTTCCGGCAGGATGCTCAGTGTCAGCATGCTGCTGGCAGCGGGATTCGTGCTCGGACATCACGCACAGAGCCAGGCCCAGCAGGCGCATACTCTGGAATCCCTCGCGGCTCGTATCCAGGTGCTGGAAGACCGTGAGGCAATCCGCAAGCTCATCATCGATTACGGCATGTTCCATGATCACCGCGACTATCGCTCCCTGTCGGCACTGTTTGCAAGCAACGGTGTCTGGGAAAGCGGCATGGGGCGGGGCGAGGGACCTGCTGGCGTGTTCAAGCTCATGGATGACACCATCGGGCACAACCCCTTGCCGGAAGGCTCCGGCACCTATCACCTGCTGACCAACGATGATATCCAGGTGGACGGCGATCATGCCCGAGCGCTCACCAAGTGGCTGTTTGTGTCCCCCGGCAGCGATGGTGCGCCCAATACAGCGATACTGGGTCATTACACCGATGACTTCATTCGTGAAAACGGTGTGTGGAAATTCCTGCGGCGCGAAGCCCCGGTGGATTTGCCGGCAGAATAGCGACAGATTTTCAATCCACAAAAAAGGGCGCCATGGGCGCCCTTGTTGTTTCTGTCGATGATTATTGCGGACTCAGGATTTCCTCGAGCCGACCGTTTTCCATCATTTCGTTATAGAACACCGTGGGATCGCACGGCGGGCTTTCCAGCAGTTCGCGGGTATCGCCGCGCTGTGATCCGCGTGTACGCACCAGCGGCGCAGTGTAAAGGTCATCATAAACAGTCATGGTGCGGTCTATCGTGAGACCGTCATCGGCTACGGTCCAGCGCTCCACGATGCGGGTGCCATCACCACCGCTCATGGGATAACCGGAGCCATCCAGCCAGCCGGGTGAGAGGTGGGTGGTCTGGATGATGAGGGTGTTGTCCTGCCACACGCCTTTGGAGAAGCCCATGGACGTCAGGGGCTGGTCGGGCAGGGCATCACGGCCGTCCATGTAGACCCAGCGCGGGGTATTGTCCTGTAGGAAGATCATGACGTAGTGGGAGCCGGCATCGAGAATTTCCACGGGATAGGGTGAGCCGAAGATGCGCGGCAGGCCAGCCGGCTGGCAGCGCAGTACGTGGTCATCACCAAATTGCCGGTTCGCGTAAATCTCGCGCGCGGTGGCTGTTAGCGGCATGGGCTTGGGCTGGAAGTCATCTACGGTGGTCTGGAATTTGTAGCGGTTGTCCCAGAAGCCGCTGATATCGACAGTATAGTCATTGGCTTCATAGGTGTAGTCCTGGTCCGGATCGGCAGTGACCTGCTGGGTGCTGTTGGGGCTCACGCAACGCCCGAGCTGGCGGCCGTTTTCCGGGCCGCTCAGGATGTTGATGCAGGTGGCATAGAGTTTTTTCGTGGCATCGCGTCCTAGGTTGCCGGTGGCGTATACCGTAAAGCCTTCCTGTATGGTCTCGCTGGTCCAGTTTTCCCTGCGGTAGGTGGGCAGGTTACCCGGCGGATGCAGCGACCACTGTTCAACACTGCCATCGGGCATCGTCACATCGACGTCATAGCGGATATGCGGATTGGTCCACCAAACACGTGTGACCACGCCGCGCACTTCCCCCTCGGCATCCTGGAATTCCGTATTGAAGGCATGATGTGCCGCGGTTTGACCTGCGGCGGTCAGTATCAGGATGCAGGCCAGGCCCGCAGACAGGATTTTGTGTGACATGGCACTTCCCCCGGTAATTCTCATTATTGTTTGGCAAGAGACTACACCGGCGCGGACGGCATGAAAAGTATCCGTCGGATTCGCGTTGATATTGTCGCGTCGGCTCAATATTAGGGACCGGGGTCTCGCAAGAGCGATCTGTGACCAAATGGTTGCCTGATCAGTGATTTCAGAGCGGATCCAGGAAGTCGCCGGAACGTATCAGGCGGCTTTCATCCACCGGCAGCGCATACAGGTAGACCCAGGCTGCCAGGGTACTGCCGTCCTGGAGGGTGGCGATGTCGCGAACGCGCCTGTACAGGTGTGGCCGGGGTGAGTCCGGGGCGCACTCTTCGTATTGATCTGTGGCCAGCAGCGTGGCCTCACCACCGGTGAAGGCTTGCACTTCACCGATCACGATATCCGCAGGATGTTGCGCGGGCAGCAGGCCGGGATAGTAATCGATGAGGTAAAGCCGGCCGGGCATGGTGGCGCGTCCCACCCGGGTGAAGTTGGGCTTGATGAACTGGTGATAGCTGTCTGCGTCGGTATCGCTGCGCAGCGTGCCATAGACAAACAGGTAGTCGGTATCAGCATTCATGTTCGGTGCCGGGATGTCATGCCGTTTACTTTGAGGTAACTGACCAGGGCTGTGTTTTAATAGTAGGCAACTCCCGTTCGTTTGGATAGTCGCACAAGCCTAGCCGTTTATGCTTGCGGAACTGAACCTCAATCCCCATTGTGCAGCAGTGCTGCTGATCACCCTGGTTGCGCTGATCCTATTTACCCGTGATCGTGTTCCCTGGATACGCCCAGCCTGTTTGTGCTGGTCGTGTTGGCGGCGGGTTTTGAGCTGTTTCCGTATACGCATGACGGTATCACGATGCATGCGGAGGATTTCTTTTTCGGGTTCGGCCATGAAGCCCTGGTCGCTGTCACCGCGCTCATGGTGGTCGGTCACAGCCTGGCCCGCACCGGGGCACTGGAACCTATGGGACGCCTGCTGGCCCGGTTGTGGGAATTTACGCCGCAGGGTTCCTTTCTCCTGACGCTGGTGGTGGGTGCTGCCCTGAGGGCATTTGTGAACAATGTGCCCATCGTGATTCTGCTGTTGCCGATCCTGACCAGCGTGTCCGTAAAAACCGGTACCCCCGCCTCGCGCATTCTCATGCCCATGGGTTTTCCCACCCTCATTGGGGGTATGGGGACGACGATCGGTACACCCACCAACCTGCTGGTCGTGTCGATGGCGGTGGATATGGACATGGAAGCGTTCTCGATGTTCCAGTTCCTGGCACCGGTGGTCATCTCTGGCGCTTTCGCCATTGCCTACCGGTGGCTGGTAGCCCCGCACATTCTCCCGGACCGGGCATCCGATCTGACGGATTCGGCGCCACGCATCTTCTCTGCTGCCCTGTCCATCAAGGAAGGGGGGTGGGCTGATGGCAAGATCATCAAGGAGTGCAGGAAACACACGAAAGGGCGCATGACGGTCAAGCACTTCACGCGTGCCAACAGTGAGTACCTGATTGATCCCCATGCCAATCACAAACTGGGGGCGGGTGACCGGCTGATGGTGCGTGACACATCCGACAACCTCAAGCAATACGAGAAGCTGCTTGGCGCTGATCTCCACAACGAGGACAGCAAGGTCGATGAGGATCATCCGCTGGAGGCACCGGGGCAGCAGCAGGCCGAGGTGATCGTGACCCAGGGCTCGCCCCTGTTCAGTCGCACGCTGGCCAACATGCGTTTTGCCGACCGTTACCAGCTGGCCACCCTGGCCCTGCATCGCACCGGTTCGCGCAACCGGCGCCTGATGTCGGATATAGCCAATGTGACCCTGCAGATCGGTGACGTGCTGCTGGTCCAGGGCGCCAGTGAAAAGGTTACCGAGCGGAAAAAAGCGGGTCGCATCCTGGTGCTGGATGGCACTTCCGATTTACCGTATTCAAAGAAGGCACCAATCGCGCTCGTCATCCTGTTCTTTGTCGTCGGCCTGGCGCCTGAGCCATTCGTGCTGGCTGTCTTTTTTGGCGCCAACATGAGCTATGCCACCCCGATGGCTTACAAAACCAATCTGCTGATCATGTGGGGCAGTCTGAGTTTTCTCGTGCCCCTGTTTTTCCCGGTTTGAAATGACGGCGAATTGACAAGCAGTCATTGCTGGGTCGGGATAAAGCGGTAGCCGATACCGGGTTCGATTTCGAGATAACGCGGATTGGCGGCATCGTCCTGCAGTTTCTGGCGCAGTTTGAGCAAGAATTTGCGCAGATACTGGGTATCCTTGACATGGGTTTGGCCCCAGATCTTCTGTAGCAGGGTGGTCTGCGTGACCAGGCGTCCCCCGAAGACCACCAGGGGATGAGCATGATGCTGCCCTAGAGCAGCATCACAAAAGCACCAATCTTGAATGGCAGTTTCAGGGTGTCCATGATGCAAACCACGTGTCCCAAATCTGGGGGCCATGCTAGTCCCGCCATGTGTAATGTATCCAACACGGCAGCGCACTGGCTGTAATTTTTGCGTAATTTTTCAGAAAAGCCTCTGGCGGGATGATGCGAGTAGCACGATGAGGACCCGGCTTAGCCGGGTCCTCATGCGGATGGAATTAAAGGTGGCGCCGACGCTCAGGCGAAGGAAAAGCCGTGGTGTTGCAGTGGCAGCGACCTGACGCGGGTGCCGGTGGCGGCGTAGATGGCGTTGCAGAACGCAGGCAGGATCGGTGCCTGGCCGGGTTCACCGACGCCGCCCCAGAAACCGCCGGTAGCATGCAGTACGGTTTCCACGACCGGCATCTGGGACATGCGCAGCATCGGGTAGTCATGGAAATTGCCCTCCTTGACGCGCCCGTTTTCAATCGTGATCTCTCCCCACATCGCCGCCGTCAGGGCCCACACGGTGGAACCTTCCAGCTGGGCACTGACGTTGTCAGGATTCACCATATGGCCGGTGTTGATGCCCTGGATGATGCGGTGGATCTTGATCTGGCCCGCATCATTCACGGACAGCTCAACGGCTGCTGCGGTGTAACTGCCATAGGGCTCGGTAGTGGCGATGCCGCGATAGTGGCCCACAGGCGGGGCCTGATCCCAGCCGATGGCATTGGCTACCTGGGTCAGGATGTGACGGGACAGGTCGTCCTCAGCCATGTGCGCCAGGCGGAAATGGTAGGGGTCCTTGCCGGCAGCCACGGCTAGTTCATCGATAAACTGCTCGCGGGCAAACGGTGTCTGTGACCAGCCGACCGTGCGCCAGAAGCCCAGCGGCACGTGATTCTCGGTCATCTTGAAATCCTGGTACTGATCAGCGATCTGGTAGGGCAGCCGTGTAAAGCCTTCGGTGGCCAGGAAGTCGAGGCCGCCGCGCAATGGCGCGCCGCGGGACCCGAGAATGGAGCCGCTGGCAATCCGGGTTTTCCAGCCCTTGATGTTGCCGTCACTGTCCAGACCCGCCTTGCAGCGGTACATGGCCAAGGGGCGGTAGTAATCGTGCTGGGTATCCTCTTCCCGGGTCCAGAGCAGTTTCACCGGTGTGCCTTGCGGCAGTTGCGCCGCTACCAGTGCGGCCTGGCGGGCATAGTCGCTGGAACCGCCGCGACGGCCAAAACCGCCGCCGGCCTGAACGCGATGCACATAGACTGACTCGGGAGCGACATCCAGGGTATTGACCATTTCGTCGACCAGGCCTTCCGGCGCCTGGGTGGAGGCCCAGATGTCGACGCGATCACTGTCGATTTTCACGGTGGCGCCCATGGGTTCCATCGGTGAATGGCTCAGGAAGGGGGTGAAATATTCGGCCTCGATGACCTGGTCAGCACTGGCCATGGCTGAATCGGCATCACCGCTGTTGTTCGGCAGGGCGGCAGCATCGGGGGTGTCCAGGTTGGCTCGGAACTCGGCCAGGATCGAGGCGCTGGAGACATCACCGTTGCCGGCGGTATCCCAGTTTACTTCGATTTCCTGCACGGCCTTGTTCGCACGCCACCAGTTGTCAGCAACGACCACGACGGCATTGTTGTCGACGGTAAACACATCGATGACACCGCGGCGGCTACGCGCCTTGCTATCGTCGTAGGAAATGACGGACCCGCCAAAGACAGGACACTGCTGGATGGCGGCGTACACCATGCCGGGCAGGTCGGTATCGATACCATATACCTGGCTGCCATCAACACTGGGTGGAATATCCACGCGGGGATGGGGCTGGCCGATGATATGCCAGTCCGCCGGGTCTTTCAGGGTGACGTTTTTCGGTACCGGTTGGGCCGCGGCGGCTTCGGCGAACGCGCCAAAACCACTTTCACGGCCGCTGGCGGCATGGCGGATGACGCCATTGTTCACGGTGATCTCCGCGGCATCGACATCCCAGGCGTCGGCGGCCGCAGCCACCAGCATGGCGCGGGCCGAAGCACCGCCCTGACGCAGGTATTCCTGGGAATTGCGAATGGTCTGGCTGCCCACGGTGACCATGTCACCCCAGGCCTTGTTCATGCGGATGTGCTGGTTCACATCCACGTATTCAATGTGGACCTGGTCCCAGTTGGCATCGAGCTCATCGGCCACAATCTGGGGGGCGGAGGTCATGCTGCCCTGGCCCATTTCACAGCGGGCATACTTGATGGTGACCGTATCGTCGGCGGCAATTTCCACCCACAGGTTGATCGAGTTATTTGCCGAACCGCCCCTGGACGCCAGCTGGGCTTTGGAAGGCAGGTTCAGGCCAATGGCAAAACCGCCGGTGAGGGCGGCGCTGGTCAGCACGAAATGGCGACGGGAAAGTGACAGTGGTTTGTTCATGGTCATCTCTCCTTAAACCTGGGCCTGGTAGAACTCGGTAGAGTTCCCGGCAACATCATGGATGGCATCACGCATGCGCTTGTAGGTGCCGCAGCGGCAGATATTGGTCATGGCAGCATTGATGTCGGCATCGGTTGGCTGGGGCTTTTTCGCCAGCAGTGCCACGGCAGTCATGATCTGGCCGGACTGGCAATAGCCGCACTGGGGGACCTGGTGCCTGATCCAGGCCTGCTGCACGGGATGCGAGGCATTCCCGGACAGGCCTTCGATGGTCGTGATGGCCTTGCCTTCAGCGGCAGACACCGGGAATGAGCAGGAACGCACGGGCTCACCGTCCAGGTGGACGGTACAGGCGCCACATTGCGCGATACCGCAGGCAAACTTGGTGCCCTTGAGATTGAGAATGTCGCGGATGACCCACAGCAAGGGCATGTCCGGCTCGACATCGACCTCGTGCAGGGTGTTGTTGACGTATAGCTCCATGATGAATATCCCCGGTATTGACTGATGCCGATAGAGTATAACAACTGCCGGAGGGTGGATAGCCCATCCGGCAGACAGGGCGAGTCACGGGGGCGGGCGCGCCCGGGATCCTCGCCGGTATCCCGGTCAGTGCGCTGCTGTGGGTAAGGCCTCATCCGGGAAGTTGTTTTTGACAGACGTCTATTCCTCGGGACGGTAGGTCATGCCGGCGACATGCATGCCATCGTTTAGGACATGACAATTTGACCCTCTTCCAGGCGCTCGACTTCGCGCACCGGGACGGCATAGGTGGTGGGGGCATTGAAGTAGTCTGTAGCGTCCACAGCCGGATAGATGAACAGGTTGTCCAGGCGACGACCGACATCCAGTACCTTTCCCATCGGATCACCACTTTCAAGTCGCAGCGTACGCCCTACCAGAGTCTGCGGGTACAGCGCGGCCTGCTCCTGCAGTTCCCGTTTGACATCGATGATTTCGGAATCGACCTCATCGGCATTCAGGGGAACATCGGCTGCTTCAGGGTCCGCTACAAAAACCTATTGAGCCGGTAGCGTGGGTGACCCGTTCAGTGCCAGGGCCATTACCCCTGCCATTGAACCCAGTGTCATCTGTTAGCGCGTGTTGCCGGTAATCATATTAATCTCCTGTAGTGTGCCGCTACAGACGGCATGGATTAAATGCATTCGGACTGCCTGTTGCCAGTCCTTGCCCCGCCTGGCAGTCATGGCCATGGCCGGGGCTCTACAGGAGTTTATGCAATGCCCATGCTAGGGGGTGATTAATCGGCTATTAGTCAGTGAATAACAAGTGGTTACGGATTATACGTCGTGACGGTATGGCCATTGATGAAGGGGTCTGTGCAGGCTTTACCGGGTAAGTTTGACCGGGTGAACAGGCCAGGAAGCGGCTGAAGAAGACAGGAAGGGCCGGTGATGACCAAAGCCATTACCTGCCTGAAAGAGCTTTCTGTGCCAGGAAGACAGCGGCTTAATTTTCCAGCATAAGCCGTATGGCATTGATGCGTTTGCTGTTGGCATTCCAGTCGCTGTAGCCGACCCGCGATGCCGAGCGCACAGCAATGCTGCGCTCAGCAGGGCGGTAATGGAATTCGACATCGTCGATAAAGCCCAGCAACGGGGTGCGGAAGGTGAAATGGGCGTAATCGCCATTGCTGGAGACCAGCTCGGCCCCTTTCATGGTGCTGACGCGGGTGACCAGGCTGGTCCAGCGTGAGCCGTCAGGGTCAGGAATCGGGACGATGTAATGGGTGTCATCCGGAGGAATATCACTGCAGACACAGTTAGGTGAACCCGGGCAGGGGCGCAGGACATTATTATCGATACCGACCACTACGTTCATTCGGCGACTGTCAGCCGCCATTTTGATCAGCATGCCGGTTGCAGTGATCACAAGGAGGCCGACGACAACGGCCAGTCCTTTCATCAATATCTGTAACATGGCTTTATCTGCTCATTGTGAAGGCTACTATCATAACGACCTGAACAAACACTGCAACCTTGCAGCCAAGAGGGTCTTTTGTGTTTCCGGGACAGACTGGTCAAAAACCGGGCCAGGGAGAATGCAGTACCGTTTATCGGGCTGTTGTGTCTTAATGCGCGCCCCGATGCCGATTAATTGTCACTGCACCCTGTGATTTGATGTTTTTGAAACGATGTTTTTGATATGACCAGTAAGCTTTATCTCAACAAACAGGCCGACCGCCGGCTGAAAAAAGGCCATTTGTGGATTTACTCCAATGAGGTGGATACCCGCCGCAGCCCCCTGAAAGCCATGCAGCCGGGTGATGTGGCCTCGGTGTATTCAACCGGTGGGCAATGCCTTGGCAGTGCCATGATCAATCCGCAAACCCTGATTTGCGGACGCCTGTTCAGCCTCGCTGAGCACGCTATCCCGGATGAGGCGTTTTTTGTACAGCGTCTTGAGTATGCCCTGGCCTTGCGGGAGCGCTGTTTTACCGCACCGTATTACCGGCTTGTCTATGGCGATGCCGACCTGTTGCCGGGGGTCGTGATTGACCGGTATGGCGATGTCTTCGTGGTGCAGCTGTCGACGGCCGGCATGGACCGGGCCCGGGATGCCCTGCTTGCCGCCCTGAACAGCCTGTTCAGCCCGGTCGGGATCATCCTGCGCAACAATCACAGCGGCCGTGACCTGGAAGACCTGCCAGATGAAGTGGAAACCTTTGGCAGCATCCCGGAATTGCTGGCCCTGGTGGAGAACGACACCCGCTTCGAAGTGCCGGCGCTGACCGGACAGAAAACGGGCTGGTTCTATGATCATCGCCCCAACCGTGCCCTGGTGCGTCAGCTGGCCAGGGACAAGCGTGTCCTGGATGTGTTTTCCTACATCGGCGGCTGGGGCATCCAGGCAGCAACAGCCGGCGCCAGCGAGGTGGTATGTGTGGATTCCTCACCTGCGGCCATGGATGGGGTGGGGCACAACGCGGAGATCAACGGCGTGATCGATCGTGTCAGCGGCATGCGCGGCAAGGCCGTGGAGGCCATGAAAGAACTGGTGGCTGCCGGTGAACGATTTGACATGGTGATTCTTGACCCGCCAGCGTTCATCCGCAAACGCAAGGACCAGAAGGCTGGTGAAGCGGCCTACCGCCATATCAATGAACTGGCCATACGCCTGCTGCAACCGGGCGGGATACTCGTGTCAGCTTCCTGCTCGATGCCGCTGACGGACGACATGCTGACTGCGATCGTCTACGGGGCCGTCCATAAACAGGGGCGCCAGGCCCGGTTGTTTCATGTGGGCGGGCAGGGCATGGATCACCCGGTACACCCGATGATTCCCGAAACCCGCTATATCAAGGCGCAATTCTTCCGCGTTGACTGAGCAGGTCGGGGTTATTCCTGCAGGGTCTTATTGCCTTTCCAGGTCAGCTCATAGAGATCACGGCGACGATCGAAGTCGTTGGTCACCGAGCCTTCATTGCGCAGCACCTTGAGCTTGTCCAGGTCTAGGTCGACGATCAGGGTCATCTCGGTGTTTGGTGTCGTTTCGGACACGATAGCGTCATGCGGAAAGGCAAAGTCTGACGGTGAATACACCGCCGTCTGGCCGGATTGGATATCCACGTTTTCCACTTTCGGCAGGTTGCCGACGCAGCCGGACTTCTGTGGTGGCTGTGGTTAGGAATTTGTACAGGCTTCGGGGCAGGTCCGGTAAAAATGTTACGGACGGGGGAGATAAAACATCAGGAGAGGGGGTATAACCCGGTCTGGGCGCTTAGCGATGACAGATGAAATATTCTTCATGGCGGGTGTCACAGATTGACGGTAAACCATGCTGCTGCCAGTAGTTCAGTACATCCGTGTCTTCAAGCAGGGTGACAAACTGTGGATGGTTCCAGGTTTCCCTGAACACCGGTTGCCAGATCCAGTGCAGGTGAATCGGCATGTCTCGGACCGAGCGCTTGAGAAAATCAACAGCTAGGCCGTGCTCATCCAGCAGCGCGGCAATTGCAGCGTAATGGACATAGCGGGACGTGGAGGATACCTCGCCATACATGGCCGCGTTCAGCTTCGACAGCGTCCGTGCGCGATCGCCAGTATAAATGTCCTGGAGCATCTCCTTCACTTCATCGGAGGTGCCCTGGAGGGCATCAAAATCACTGAATTGTTCGCCCCGGCCCAGCGCGATGAAAAAGTTTACGACATCGCCCCACCATTGTGGTGTCAGTTCCTCGCCGATGTCGTATTCCATGCGGGCCTGCATACTGCTGCCGACAGCTTCATAAGCCGCCATCAGGAAGCCGCGGCCAAAACCATTGAGAGGCTCTACCTGGATATTGGCTTGCAGGATATTGATTGATAACTGGTAATAGCCCAGGCTCATTAGGACGGGGGCAAGGGGTTGCAGCTCCCACAGCGGGGCATTCATGGCTTTTAAATGGGCCACTTCAGCCATCGCGCCTTCCCAGTCCTTCAGGGCACCCAGCACACTGGCCTTCAGCACATAGCCTTCATATTTGTCAGGGGCCAGGGCGATCAGACGTTCTGCCGATTCCAGGGATCTTTTCATGTGATCCTCGGTGGTCATGCCATCCAGCGGGCTGCTGGCCAGGTAGAAATGAGAGCGGGCAAAGTGGTACAGGGCACCCTGGTAGTTGGGATCCAGCGCCAGGGCACGTTTGCTGAGAGACAAGGTCTTTCGGAAATTCTGGTTGTTGTATGCATGACGGGCTGCCATGTTGTAGCGGTAGGCTTCAAAAGAGCTGGTCGGACTCGAGAGAATTTCCGGGTAGGTGACCATGCTGACATCGGACTCCAGGGCATGAGCCACTTCCGCCGCCATGGCACGGTTGGCCTCGATCATGTCTTTTAGGCTGCCGGTATCAATATCGTAATCATAAGCCCAGGTGATAACGCCATTGGCCGGATTGAGCATCTGCAATTTGATGCGCGCCTGGTCTTCAATGAACATGATGCTGCCGGTAATGACAGACTCAACATGCAGCTTTGCGCCCAGTTCCTGAAGCGACAACCCTTGCAGGGCAGGCGTAATCACGCTGTTTCGGGAAACAATTTTCAGGCTTCTCATCTGGCTGAGCTGGTTGATGAGTTCGTCATGCAGCCCCATGGCGAAAGTCTGCTGGGCGCGTGACCCATCGCCGCTGAGATTCGTAAAGGGCAAAACGGCAATGGAGCCGCGCATGATCCCGTTGATTTCACCGCCGGTGAGGGCATTGACGATATTGTTTTCGCTGGTCTGGGCGGTCGCCGTGGCAGGGTCCACATCGGCTTTCTTTAGCCGGTATCCCAGTCCAAGGATGCCCAGCATGGCAAGCATCAGCACGGCGCCATATACGGTGGCAGAGCCGGGACGGCGCCTGGCGGCCGTTTCGGTGACAAAGTGGGGAGGTAGCGGCGGCACGTGCTGCAAGGCATCGCTTACGGGGACAGTTGTTGCCGGGGTCGTTTTATGTGCGCGGATTTCTTCCAGGTCGGCAACGAAACAGTAGCCTTTACCAATCAGGGTTTTGATGAACTGGCTGGAATTCTTGGAATCACCCAGGGCTTTGCGAATGCTGGAGATGACCTGATTGAGGTTGTTTTCCTGGACGAAGGTGTCCGGCCAGACGGTTTCCAACAGGGTGTTTTTGGACAGGGCCTGCCCACGATGTTCGATAAGGAGTTTGAGCGTATCGAGCGCCCGCATGCTGAGGTTTCTCAGCTCACCGTCCGGGCCATAAAGACTGTGCGTCGTTACATCCAGCCGAAAGCCATGGAAACGATACTCAATTATGTCCGGAGAAGTGTAATCAGTCTCAAAAGCAGACCCATTTTGGGCCGCTTTGTCATCACCTGTTTCCTGCATACTGTCCACCCGCACTCTTGATCGTGCAAGGCCCCTTTTTCCCGGTAAATCAAGGAGTTATTTATTTTTCAGGTTGGGCACAAGATTATTGCCCCATAAGTCGGGTATGTAAAGCGCCTTGTGAGTGAATTGCGTATTTATATTCAGCAGGATTCATCCCAAAAAATAACTTTTCAGTATACGGGAGGATTTGTTTTTGTAGCATTCAAGGTGTTCGCTGGTTTTGCCAGCGGGCATCATTGAGATACCCGTGTTCGAAAGCGTAGGTAACAATGATCGGTATCAGGATTTCTCCCCATGGTACTTGAGGGCCGATGTCCGGGCGCTTGGGTTCGGTCATCGGCCCTTTTGATTGGGGTCTTATATAAGGGCATCATGAAATAAAGGGCACCATCAGGGCTCTGCAGGATTAGAGGGGCTTTGGTAATCCTGACCTATCGTCTTCCATCATGCCGGTTTGCTTTGCTACGCTGGTCTAAGCTCTCGTTAGGCAGAAGTGCTGAAGTCAGCAAGTGATGGAAAACTCCCCTGAGCGTCAAGCCAGAAGATGGTCAGTGAAAGTACTTGCCGGTGTCTTCATACCGATTCAGTTTTTATGAAAACTGAATATGTCAGGGCTCAGGGCAGGGGCGTAACGCGCAAATTATTTTCTTGCTTGATGAGAACGAGGCCGTTCTGGTTGGTCAGGATTAATTGCTTGAGGGTTTCGTCGGGGTAATCGGGCCGTTCATGAATCAGGGTGAATTGGGTCACCGCCGTGGTCTTGCCCAGGTAAACTAGCTCAAAATCAATCAGCCGTAATTTGATGTATTCAGGCGCGGTCAGTTTTTCATGCCGGTCCGTCAGTCGGGTTTCCCGGGTTGGAAAATCGTTAGGGAAATAGTCCAGCGTGTCATGTGAGATGGACAACGACGGCAACTGCCACTGCCGGGTGCAGGCCCACTCGGAGACATTGGCCATGAGCTGCCAGGAGTTGAGACATCAGGACTGCCGCAGCAGACACGCAGTCATTGTGATGTTAGCGATAGAGTTCTTCACGGCGATCCCGAAAAAAACCCCACGCTGAACGATGCGTCGACAGAAAGTCCCGATCAAAGGTATGGACCAGCACGCCTTCTTCCTCCTTACCATAGGACTCCACCAGGTCGCCCCGGTGGTTGGCGATGAACGAATGCCCATAGAAGGTCTGCGGGTCACCCAGGCCGGTTTCCGTCCCGGTGCGGTTGGCGGCCACGACGGGAATGACATTGGCCACGGCATGCCCCTGCATGACCCGGCGCCAGGGGGCGGCGGTGTCCAGTGAGCTGTCGTGGGGTTCTGAGCCGATGGCCGTGGGGTAGAGCAAAATCTCGGCGCCGTTCATGACCAGTTGGCGCGCGGTTTCGGGAAACCACTGGTCCCAGCAGATGCCAACGCCGATATTCCCGTAAAGGGTTTTCCACACCTTGAAACCGGTGTTGCCGGGCCGGAAATAGTATTTTTCCTGGTAGCCGGGGCCGTCAGGGATGTGGCTTTTGCGGTAGATCCCCATGATATCGCCTTCATGGTCGAGCATGACCACGCTGTTATAGGTCTGCGGACCATCACGCTCGAAAATGGAGACCGGTATTACCACGCCCAGTTTCCTGGCGACCGGTTGCAGTGCAATCACGCAAGGATGCTCGGCTGCCGGATAGGCCGTATCAAACCACCGCTCATCCTGAGTGGTGCAAAAGTAGGGTCCCTGGAACAGCTCTGATGGCAGAATGACCTGCGCGCCCTTGCCGGCCGCTTCTTCAATATAGGCAATGGTACGGGCGATGTTGTCGGCCATGTCTTCACCATAGTGGGTCTGGATGGCGGCAACGGTAATAGTGCCTTTTTTCGCGTTGGTATTTGTCATGGTGTCAGTTACTGATAGCCGGTTCCTGCTGGGTGATGCAGTGGAACGAGCCACCACCGGTAAGCAGGTGTCGGGAGGATAATCCCACAACCTTGTGATCGGGGAACAGGGGTTTCAGGGCATCCACCGCGTCCTTGCCATGGAGGGTGTTGTATACCGGTACCACCACAGTGGCATTACCGATGACAAAGTTCATGTGCGAGGCGGGCATCGGGTTGCCGTCGTCATCTGTCACCAGGCCTGGTGATGGTGCGCGATGCACTGTTAACCCGGCAGCAGATAAATCGCTCGCAATCTTGTCATAAACACCGGCGTTCGGGTCATCGTCGCCACTGGCTTTTTGGCACACGACTGTATCGGGGCTGATGAAGCGCGCCAGGTTGTCGACATGGCCATCGGTGTGATCGTTGAGGAGGCCCTCGTCGAGCCAGATGACCTTATGACAGCCTATCGCATTCGCAAGATGCTGTTCAGCGGTTGCTTGATCCCAACTTGGATTGCGGTTGTTGTTGAGCAGGCACTGGCGGGTGGTCAGTACAACCCCCTCACCATTGTGCTCCAATGCGCCGCCCTCGAGGACGAAGTCGAAATGCCGTGCTTGTTTTCCTGAAGCCGACACGACGATATCGCCAACACCATCGTCACCGGCAAGCACGTATTTGCCGCCCCAGCCGTTGTTGCGAAACCGCAAAGCCAGGCATTCATTACCAGCCTGTGCAAAGATCGGCCCGGTATCCCGCAGCCAGATGTCGCCAAATTCGGCCGCAATTACTTCGGCCACATCATCCAGGATCATTTCGGCAGTAGCCGCAACCGCATCGCCACAGGCCAGCACCCTGATGTTGTCGTCTGGCGCCAGGGCACGAATCATGGCAGAAACTTCCTGGCAGGCCCCGGCCAGATCATCCTCCCACAGATTTTCGTGGGACGGCCAGGCGGTCCAAAGTGTTTTGTGAGGTTCCCATTCCGCGGGAATGCGAGGCTTGTTCAAGATGAATCCGGTGAGTTGGCGATCAGTGATGGGGCGCGATTATAACTGCCGGCTTAATAACAGTCATTTCACATGCGGTCACAGCGATGGGGCAGGGATCACAGGCGAGCTCGCGTTGGGATCACACCACAACGTGCGTTATGTCTTTGGTGCCGCAAACTTGTACGCCGGCAAAAAGGCGGTGAGCACCACGCAGCTCAGCAGCACCCCGGCGGCAATAAACAGACCGGTGTCGTAATTGCCAAAAGCTTCCCGAATTGATGCCAGGCCGACAATGCCCAGGCCAGACCCCAGGTAGAACACACCAAAGATCACGCCATACAGGCGGCCATAGGCCAGGTTGCCGAAGTAGCGTTTGATCAGGAAGGCCAGCACATCGAATTCCGCGCCCAGCAGAAAGCCCAGCAGCAGGGCGCTGGCAATGCCGGCCTGTGGCACCAGCGCATACAGCACGCAGGCAAGCGCGCCGCCTATGGAGACCACCTGCATGACCCGGGGGGCAAAGAAATGGTCGATGATGAAGCCAATGAAAATGCGGGCGAAGAGCAGGGCAAAGCCGAACAGGGCCTGCACAAACGAGGCATCAGTCTGGCTCCAGCCGGCTTCAATGAGCAGTGGCACCTGCTGGGTGACCAGTGAGGTGGCTGTCAGCCCCAGTAAGAAGAAGGCCGCGATAAGCAGAAAAAACACCGGCTCCCGGATGGCCTGCTGAAACGGTGTGCCGGTCAAGGCGGACTGGGTGTGTTCGTGATCATCTTTGGCTCTTTCCTGCACCGTAAAAAACACCACCGGCCAGGTGACAAAAAACACGATGGCGCCAAGGCCGAGGAAGGCCATGCGCCAGTCATACATGGCGATGAACGCCGCGATGATTAAGGGCACGACAGTGCTGCCCACCCCGATGCCGGCATTGGCGATCCCCAGGGCCAGGCCCAGTTTACGTTCAAACCACTGGCTGACCGCCTGCAGGTAACCCAGGGGCCACAGGCCAATGCTGAGCCAAGGTATGAGCGCCCAGATCGTGTAGTACACAGCCCGGTTGTCAGGCAGCCAGTAAAGCGATGCCAACCCGAGCGCAAACAGCGGAATGGAGGTCAGGATCACCCGGCGCGGTCCGAAATGATCCACCAGGAAGCCCTGCAGCGGCGACACCAGCACCACCATGTAGGAAACAATGGTGGCTGCCAGGGAGACCTGGACCCGGGACCAGCCGAACTCGGCTTCAATGGGGGGGATGAACGGGGAGATGGCCAGGATGGCGATGACGCTGGGCCCAAAGGCCAGGCCCACGGTTGACCCCAGTGTGGTCATAACCCCTTCTTTGCGCCACTCTGAAGCCATGCCTGATCCCCCCGATACTGTCTTTTGTTGTTATGGTTTTATATGGCTATTATTCAAGCACAGAAAGCGGTTTCAGGGGTATGCCTGGCTTGACCGGAATTCGTCGCCAGCCATGCATCCGCCGAGTCGCTTGCGGACTCTGGGCGGTACAAATAACACCACGCCCAATGCCATGAAACGACGGCTGTTTTGCTTCGCCTGCCTGCTGAGTGCCACCGCGAGTGCCCACCATGGTAACTCCGAATTCGAGATGGGCACCCAGCAGCGGGTGGCCGGTACTCTGACCGACATAGTCTGGCGCAATCCCCACATCATGCTCACGCTGGGCACGACTCATGACGAGGGCCGCGCCATCAGCCTGGAGATTGAAGCGGCGTTGCCGAACATCCTGCGTGTCGGCCGGTTCAGCAAGGACTCGCTGCACGTGGGCGAGCAGGTCACCGCCTTGGTCAGCCCCAGTCGGCGCTTTCCGGATGAGGCGGCTAACGGCTACGAAATCAATCGTCAAAGCGGACGGCAGCGTGGTGCCGCTGGTCACTGCCCGCCTGCGCCGCCCGGCGCTGACGATCACGGCCACCGCTATCTCGGGTTCCTGGGTGGCTTTGGCCGAATTGTTTACCACTTCGTGCGCCCCTTGCGTAACTGGCCTTTGAATGAAGAAGCCCGTGCCATGCGTGCCCGTTTCACGCCGAAGGATTCCGGCCAGGCTCAATGTGTGCCGGTGGCGGCGCCTATGCTGATGGTGTATCCGGTGGTCACGGCATTCGCTGAAGCCACCGATCACATCCTGATTACCTCGGAGTGGCTGGGCGCAACCCGCACGGTCTATACCGATAGCAAGGCACACCCGCCTGGGGCCGAGCGCTCCCAGCAGGGGCATTCTGTCGGCCACTGGGAAGGCGAGACCCTGGTGGTGGACACCACCCACTTCAGCGACCAGGAAACCGGCGGTTTTCCGTCGGGTGGTCAACGCCACCTGGTGGAACGTTTTGCGCTGGCAGATGGCGGTCGCAGATTGTCCTACGCTTATGTCCTGGAAGATCCGCAATACCTGACTGACAGCGTCGCGGGGTAGGGTGAATCCACCTACCGGCCGGATCTTGCCCTGACTGCTGCCGACTGCGATCTCGAGCTGGTCCGGCGATTTTTACGGGAGTTCGAATAGGTCTGGTAGTGACCGGCATCGAACGGTATGCTTGGCCTGCCTGACTAATAATAAACAGCCCTGAACATCAGGGACTTACGGGCAAGAATCCATAATTTATAAATCAAAACCCCAACAGGGGTTTTCAAGCAGTTTTTTCAGGGGGACTTCCATGTCGGTCACTTTCAGAGAAGTGTTATCCAGCCAGCCGCTGCGTACCTTTTCCATCATCACTTTTATCATTTGCGCCGTTGTTCTGGTCGCCGACGGCATGGATGCCCAGTTGCTGGGCATCGTGGCGCCACTGATCATTGACGAATATGGCATTGAGCGTGGCACTTTTGGCATCGCTATGAGTTCCGCCCTGATCGGTTTCGGCCTGGGCTCCCTCGGGGGTGGCTGGCTCGGTGACAACCCGAACGTCGGACGTCGCTGGTCCCTGGCCATTGCGGCGACAGTCTTTTCGCTGGGCACCATTGCCGCCAGTACGTCCGGTGATGTCTGGCAGATGGCTTTCTGGCGTCTGGTCAGCGGCCTGGGGTTTGGTGCTGCCTATGCGGTCGCCATTACCATGCTCGGGGAATGGCTGCCTGATCGCTGGCGCTCGGTGGGTATCACCACCATTTCAGTGGGGACACCCGCAGGGGGACTCGTGGTCTCCTCCATGGCGCCCACACTGGTGGAAAGCTACGGCTGGCGTGGTTCCTTTGTCTTTCTGGGCATCCTGACATTCCTGGTAGTCATCGCGATCGTCGTGTTTTTGCGTGACAGCCCGACTTTCCTGCTCGCCCGTGGCAAAGTCGAGGAAGCGAAGAAGGCAGCACTGAAGGTGTCCAGTGATGTGCATGATCTTGTCCCTGAAGGTCATGAAACCGATACGGCCGCCGGCGGTACCATCGGCGTATTCCATCGCAGCAACCTGCGCCTGAATATCGGTGTGGGTTTGTCTTTTACGGCCGCCACAGGTGTCGCTTACGGTGTCCTGAACTGGACCACCACGCTGCTGACAGGAAAAGGCTGGGAATTCGACCAGGCGTCCTATGCCGTGGCGGTAGCCGGCATGACGTCCATCCTGGCGTCCATTGCGGCCGGTCTGGTCATTCAGAAGTTCGGTTCCAAGCGGACGATGGCCACGTTCAGCGGTAGCTTGTTCGTGACCCTGGTCCTGCTCATGATCACCGTAGAATCTCTCTCCGCGACAGCCGGTGACAGTGAGCGCATGACCGTGGTCGTCCTGATCGGTATCGCAGCGGCGCTGTTCAGCGGCAGTATCGCCTGCATGTATGCCATCATGACCCATGCCTATCCGCCGTCCTGTCGCGCTGTCGGCATCGGCTTCGGTATTTTCATGGCGCGCTTCGGCGCTATTGCCTCCAGTGCGTTTGGCGGTACGCTGCTCGATATCGGCGATGGCAGCACCGTGCCGTTCTTTGGTGTGTTGTGCTTTGGTGCTTTGCTGATCTCGGCAGCAGCCTTTGTCATCGACCGCCCGATACCACCGGTGGGCAAGACTGCGCCAGTGGCTGAATAACATGGCTGCCTGAACCTGCTAAAGCATCAAGCCAAAAGCAAAAAAAGGGCCGCATGCAGCATGCGGCCCTTTTTTTGTGTGCGGGCTTTTGGCCATGACGTTGGAGACGGTTACAGCGAGCTCAGGGACTGGCTGCCAAGACGGCGAACAAAGGAATCAAGTGGCTGGTGAAGGAGAGACTTCGATACTGCGCACACTCGTTCACCAACCCCCTCAACCAGACCCGTAATTGCAACGACGATCCCAACTGGCGGAAAACGGCTTAAACCAGCAGAAAATCGAGGTTGAAGGGTTGTTTTGCCCCAAACTGGGGAGGCTAGATGCCTCGCCGCATTAATTTGACTCCGGGGGCATGAGTCAAAGTGTGGCGCTGTAGGGGATGTCGTGTCACACCGTTGTGCGCGGATTGATTGTCTGAAAACCAAAAAGCCCGGCTGGTCCTCAGCCGGGCTCCCTGATCAGTGCGAGTGATGCGCGGGTGTATTGGTACTTAATTAGATTCCGGTAAGTGATCGATATACCGCGCCGCGACATCATCATCACAAGCTTCATTGGCCGGTGAGAAATCGATGTCAGGACGATGATCCCATTGCTGCGACAGGGTGGCCGGCTCCGTCAGGTAGACCGGGTCTTCGACAGTGATCGAGTAGCGCAACCGGGTGCGGGCATCGGAGAGCGACAGCCGTTCCACGGTGTGCTTCTGGGCGCTGGACGGCACACTGCCTCCCAGACCTGAAGTGTTTGGGGCATAGCCAACAGTATCGATTACCAGGGTGTCGCCTTCCCACCAGCCAATGGAATGGCCATGAGTTGACGGCTCAAGATCGGCCGGATGTTCTGCGCTCATGTAGACCGTGCGCAGCACATGGTCGCCGGAATTGTCGAAATGCAGCAGGGTTTCCGCTTCGCCGACCGTGATGGCGCGCATTTCGTCGAGAATGGCCAGGAACGGCACCGGTTCAGCGACGCAAAGGCCATCATCCAGCATTTCAGCCTGAGCGGCGCGGGCAGCGGGGGTCAGCGGAAAGCGTGCGAGGGCACCGAAGCCGGCACCAATGGCGGCGCGATTGGGCGCCCAGCGACTGCTGATGGACTCGGCCGGTGTCAGGGACAGGTTGCGATTGCTTTCCTTGTAGAACGGGTGAATCTCGCCGTCTTCGGTGGTGACATCCAAAATGCGTACCTGCTTGCCCCAACCGCCGCGGTTGGGATTGGCCCGCATGATGATTGGGGTACCCGGTTGCAGGGCATCACGGTTCAGACCGTCCACCAACGCCTGCGTGATAGCCAGACCTTCGCCCTCAACGAGCGCGCGCTCATCATCGGGACCGGTGGTCTCGATAGTCAGGTACATGTGGGGATTGACCCAATCGAACTTGTAGACAGTGCCTTCCATCAGGATTTCCTGGGAAGTATCGAACATGGCCTGGCTGTGGTGAGCCAGAACCGGTGCATGGGATGACGTGGCGACAGCCAGGAAGAAAAAGCCGCTAACTAACTTTCTCATGTGATTACCTCTAAACGGGTTTATGGGTCAGATTTCCCTAGGGGTTCAGCATAAACAGGTCGGCAAGCGCTTGTCCAGCAAAGCAGGGAGGTGGCCTTCTGTCACAAAGAGCGGCAACGGCAAAGCACAGTCAGAGGGCGCCGCCCCTTCAGGACGAGGCGGCTCTATTCAGGCGGTCGTTCAGGGCCGCCCACTCCGGGGTGTCCGGCAGGGCTTCCAGATAGATGGTATCGACAGCGGTGGCATCAATCGCATAAAGGGTGGCGTACAACAACCTGGCATAGCCGGCAATGTCAGCGGGCATCCGGTAACTGTCCCAGTTGCCAGCCGGCCCCAGGTCGGAGTGATGCACGATTGCTATGTTGCCGCCGCTTTCAGCTAGGGCCGCCAGTGCCGGCAGGGGCCTGATATGCAGCGGTTTTTCCGGCTGGTAATGCTGGCGCATGTTGCCGGCGACCTTGACGTTGTGACTCGTCGGCTGGCTGACCTCGGTATCCAGAATCTGCGCCATCATAGCCTGCGTGATGGCCCCGGGGCGCAGGATGACAGGTTCACTGGCCGTCAGATCCACGATGGTGGACTCAATGCCAACCTGGCATTCGCCACCATCAATCACCGCCGCGATTCTGCCAGACAGGGTCTTTAGCACGTGCTCGGCCCGGGTCGGGCTGGTTTTGGTGTGTGCATTGGCCGACGGGGCAACCACCGCGCGGTTCAGTTTTTGCAGGATGGCCAGTGTGAGGGGGTGATCGGGCATGCGCACAGCGACCGTGTCCAGGCCGCCGGTAATCATAGTACTGACGGCCGGTTTTTTCCGAAAAACCATGGTCAGGGGCCCTGGCCAGAAATGCTGCGCCAGTAACCTGGCGTGGTCAGGCATGTCGGCCGCCCAGTTCTGGACGGCGTCCAGTGCACCCACGTGCACAATCAGCGGATGGTCGGATGGCCGGCCCTTGGCTTGAAAGACTTTTTCAATCGCCTGCTCATTGGTGGCATCGGCGGCCAGACCATAGACTGTTTCGGTCGGCAGCGCGACCACCTCGCCCTGGCGCAGGAGCGTCACGGCTGTATCGATATCGGTTGCTGGCAGTAAGCGCGTCTGCACGAAACAGGTTTCCTTGGCTAGTCAGGGGTTGCAGTCACTGCAAAACCCGGGGTCGGCTTTAGTGAGGCCATCGCAACGCTCAGTGTATGCCTCATGCTGGCAGTGCGGACACCCAAAAATCTCGTGGCGCACCATCGTGGTTTTTTCGCCACACCAGCTGCAGGGCAGTTTCGGTTCAGTCCCAGTTCGGCCCCACCCCGGGCAGTCACAGGCCGGGCAGTGCGCCGCGAGGCGGTGAGCCAGCTCTTTTGCCGCTTCCGCAATTACCCGCATGCGTGACGGATTACAGTGCGCCCGCATGTCGGTCTCCATGTGCACCTTGCCATCGACAGTGTGGCGAATAGCTTCCTGAAAGCATTCAGCCAGGCGGTCAGGGCTCATGATGCTCTTGAAGATCAGTGCCTTACTTGTCCCAGACATTGGGTCGCCCGATAACGCCATGTTCAGGGAAGCCGATGTTTTCATTTTATGCCTGGGCCTGTTCCAGTAAGGCTACCGTTTCACTGCGGTAGTTGGTCTTTTCACTGAAGATGGCAACAGACAGTTCAAAGCCTTGCTGGCGGTCGATGCAGTAGAGCAGTTCGTGATCACCGGGTATGAACGGAAACTGCGAATGCGGACCAAAGCTGCCATCACTGGCTATACCGAAATCGCCGCCGGTCGCCTCGATGGCCAGTTCACACTTTCGTTTTGCGCAATCCAGGGCGCTCAGTTCACGCTTCAACTCGCCGGTAAATGTGCCCAGCAAATCCGTGTCGATGGGGATTCCCCGAATCTCAGCCCCGAGCAGCGACTGGAAAGCCGGCCCTATTGCCTCGACCTTGCCGTGCTTGGTCGGCAGCATGACCTGGCTGCCGGCATAGGGCGAGGCGTGGTGGGTTATTTGGCTCTGGGTCATGACTTGCCAGGAATTGCCGTCATTATCGCTGTAAGTCGCCGGCTGCCGGTCAGGACAGCACTTTTTTCAGGAACGCCCCGGTATGGCTGCCTTTGGTGTTGGCCACTTCTTCCGGGGTGCCGGTGGCAATGATCTGGCCGCCCAGGTCGCCGCCTTCCGGGCCCAGGTCGACAACCCAGTCGGCGGTCTTGATAACATCCAGGTTGTGCTCGATCACAACGATGGTGTTGCCGTGGTCACGCAGGGTGTGCAGGACACTGAGCAGCTGCTTGATGTCATGGAAGTGCAGGCCGGTGGTGGGCTCATCGAGAATATAAAGTGTCTTGCCGGTATCGCGTTTGGACAGCTCGCGCGCCAGCTTCACGCGCTGGGCTTCGCCGCCTGACAGGGTGGTGGCACTCTGGCCGAGCCGGATATAGGACAGGCCCACTTCCATCAGTGTCTGCAGCTTGCGGGCGATCTGCGGGACGGGGTCGAAGAACTCGCGGGCATCCTCGATGGTCATATCCAGCACTTCGTTGATGTTCTTGCCCTTGTATTTCACTTCCAGAGTTTCGCGGTTGTAGCGTTTGCCCTTGCAGACGTCGCACATGACATACACGTCCGGCAGGAAGTGCATTTCCACTTTTACCAGACCGTCGCCCTGGCAGGCCTCGCAACGGCCGCCCTTGACGTTGAACGAAAAACGGCCGGGCTTGTAGCCGCGCGAGCGCGCTTCCTGGGTACCCGCGAACAGTTCGCGCACCGGGGTAAAAATGCCGGTGTAGGTGGCCGGGTTGGAGCGGGGCGTACGACCGATCGGGCTCTGGTCGATATCCACCACCTTGTCCAGGTGCTGCAGGCCTTCCAGTTTGTCGTGCTTGGCCGCATTCAGCGTGGTGGCCTTGTTCAAGATGGTGGCTGCCAGCGGATAGAGGGTGTTGTTGACCAGGGTCGACTTGCCTGATCCTGAGACACCGGTGATGCAGGTCATCAGGCCGATCGGAATTCTCAGGTCGACCTTCTTCAGGTTGTTGCCTTCGCAACCGGACAGCACCAGCTGTTGTTTCGGGTTGTTCTTGTGGCGTTGAGCGGGAATCTCGATCTTTTCCTTGCCGCTCAGGTACTTGCCGGTCAGGGAATCTTTCGATTTGGCAATCTGCGCAGGCGTGCCCTGAGCCACAATCCGGCCACCGTGGACACCGGCACCGGGACCGATGTCGATGACATGATCAGCGCTGGCAATGGCATCCTCGTCATGTTCCACCACGATCACGGTATTGCCGATATCACGCAGGTGCATGAGGGTCTTCAGCAGGCGGTCATTGTCGCGCTGGTGCAGGCCAATGGAGGGTTCATCCAGGATGTACATGACGCCGACCAGACCGGCACCGATCTGGCTGGCCAGGCGGATACGCTGGGCCTCACCGCCGGACAGGGTCTCGGCGCTGCGGTTGAGGGTCAGGTAGTTGAGCCCGACGTCAATGAGGAACTGCAGGCGGTCGCCGATTTCCTTCATGATTTTCTCGGCGATGTCCTTCTTCTTGCCCTTGAACTTGAGCTTGCCGAAGTACGCACCGGCCCCGGCAATGGTCATCGTAGTGATTTCCGGCAGCGTGTGCTTGTCCACGTAGACATGGCGGGCATCCCGGCGCAGACGGGCGCCGCCGCAGTCGGGGCAGCTCTGGCTCGACAGGTACTTGGCCAGGTCCTCGCGCACCATCTGTGATTCGGTTTCGCGGTAGCGCCGCTCCATGTTGGGCAGGATGCCCTCAAAAGGATTGCTGCGAATGTAGTTGTCGCCGCGTTCGTTCACAAAGGTGAACTTGACCTTCTCGTCACCGCTGCCGTGCAGGATCACTTTCTGGTGTTTCTTGCTGAGTTTGCTCCAGGGAACGTCCACCTTGAACTTGTAGTGGTCGGCCAGGGATGTGAGCAACTGGAAATAGTAGATGTTGCGGCGATCCCAGCCGCGAATGGCGCCTTCGGCCAGTGACAGGCTGTCGTCCACGATAATGCGTTTTTCGTCGAAGAACTGCTTCAGGCCCAGGCCGTCACAACTTTCGCAGGCACCGGCCGGATTGTTGAACGAGAACAGCCGTGGCTCCAGCTCGGGAATGCTGTGGCCGCAAACCGGGCAGGCGAACAGGGAGGAGAAAATCATGTCTTCCTGATTTTCCTTGCCCTCATCGTCCATGAAGCTGGCGATGGCGATGCCGTTGGCTATCGACAGCGCGGTTTCAAAGGATTCCGCCAGGCGCTGGCTGATGTCAGGGCGTACCTTGAAACGGTCGATCACGGCTTCGATGGTGTGCTTCTTGTTCTTCTCAAGCGTAGGCGGGTAATCCAGTTCGGTGACCACACCATCGACCCGGGCACGAATGAAGCCACTGGTCTTGAGCTCCTTGAACACGTGCACATGCTCGCCCTTGCGATCGCGGATGATGGGGGCCAGCAGCATGATGCGAGTGCCTTCGGGCAGGGCCAGCACCTGGTCCACCATCTGGCTGATGGTCTGGGCTTCCAGCTTTTCGTGGTGATCCGGGCAGTACGGGTCGCCAACGCGGGCAAACAGCAGGCGCAGGTAGTCGTAGATCTCGGTGATGGTGCCCACGGTGGAGCGCGGGTTGTGTGAGGTCGATTTCTGCTCGATGGAAATGGCGGGTGAAAGGCCGGAAATCTGGTCCATGTCGGGCTTGTCCATCATGGACAGGAACTGCCGTGCATAGGTGGACAGGGATTCCACGTAACGTCGCTGTCCCTCGGCGTAGAGGGTGTCAAAGGCCAGGGAGGACTTGCCGGAACCGGAGATGCCGGTGATCACCACCAGCTTGTCGCGGGGGATAGTGACATCGATATTCTTGAGATTATGGGTACGCGCCCCCCTGACGACGATGGAATCCAGTGAGGTGTCGTTTGATGTGTCCATGTAAAGCAGAAATTCCCTGGGATGTGCTGGTGAGTAGGTGCCGAAACGGCAGAAGCAAACAGGGAATTATACGCCCGAAAGCGATTTTGGATCGAATTTTTTCAGAAGTCTGCTAGACTTGTTGGCAGAACAACTTCACCAGATTCCACAGGAGGCATACGTGGCGAGCAGAGGGATAAACAAGGTCATTTTGGTAGGCAACGTGGGTTCCGACCCGGAAACCCGGTACATGCCCAACGGTAACGCCGTCACCAATATTTCCCTGGCCACGAGTGAAACCTGGAAGGACAAGAATACTGGCGAGCAGCAGGAACGCACCGAGTGGCATCGCATTACCTTCTACCAGCGCCTGGCCGAAATCGTCGCTGAATACGTGCGCAAGGGATCCAAGCTGTACGTGGAAGGGCGTCTTCAGACCCGTTCCTGGGAACAGGATGGCATCAAGCGTTATGCTACTGACATCATTGCCAACGAAATGCAGATGCTCGACAGCCGCACCGGTGGCGGTATGGGCGCAGGCATGGACAGTGGCGGTTACCAGGGGGGGCAGTCAAGCCGTTCGTCAGCGCCATCCCAGCCGCAGAGCTCCCCGCAGCCAGCCCCGGCTGACATGGACAGCTTTGACGACGACATTCCGTTCTGAGCCTTTAGCCATCTTTTGCCAGGGCCTGGTTTCGGGCCCCCACGGCCCCGCCAGCCACCATGTCCGGTCGGCACCGGCTTTCTCCAAAAGTATTTCGATTACCTGACGCTCGTGGCCTTTGTTGTAATCAATGTTGTAATCAATATTGCCGCAACATTTCCGAGACCGGGAATGTCCGGTACGCTATAGTGCAGGTTCTCAATACTACGAACGGTCCTCTGTGAAAATACTCGTCTATGGTGGCCACAGTCAGTTGGGCAGGGAACTGGTCAGCCTGCTAAAAGACCGGCAGATCGAGCATGCCACGCTCACAACTGACGAAGTCGACGTCCTCAAGCCGAAGGACGTGGTCAAGGCTGTCACACGCATCAATCCCACCCAGCTCATCAATGTCGCCACCTATACCAATCTCCAGAAAGCCGAATCCGATACAGAGGCTGCCCGCCTCTGTGACCTGGTGAACACGGAAGGCGTGACGTCACTGGCGCGGGTGTGTGAGCAGCTGGGCATTCCCATGCTGCATCATTCCTCCAGCTATGTGTTTGACGGCAAGAAGAAAGATACCTACCACGAGGAAGATGAAACCAACCCGACCTGTCGTTACGGACGCAGCAAATGGTTCGGGGAGCGTGCGTTGCGCGAGGAAACGGCCCGACACATTATTCTCCGCACAGACTGGTTGTTCAGTGGCCATCGGGACCATTATTTCCGGCAGTTGATAGAGAACTGCAAAAAAGGCCAGGGCAAGCTGGGGGTGGTGGATAACCGATTCAGTCCGACCCCGGCCATGGATGTCGCGCGGGTGATGCTGGCGATTGTCCAGCAGGTTGATTGCAATGCCGAAGTCTGGGGTACGTATCATTACAATGCCATGCAGCCGGTAAACCAGGATGCTTTTGTCCAGCATGTGCTGGAGGAAGCCGCCAAGCATGACAAGGCCCTGGAGAAAATCCTTCCCGACCTGGCTATCGATCACCTGCCTGTAGAGGCACCTTATATTCACAACTCTGCCCTGAACTGCGAAAAGGTCATGGCCACGTTCGGCATCAAGCAGCGTTCCCGTGGACCGGGAGTGGTGGAGGTAATTGGGCAGATCTTCGGCATCGCCCCGGAAGCACCAGCGCCGAAACCGGTTCCCCAGCCCAAGGCTGAAGCGCAAGAAGCGCCGGCAAAAGGGCATAAAACGCGGAGCAAGAAAGCGCCCGCGAAAGGTAATAAAGCCGCTAAGGCAACCAGCCGGCGAGGGAAGCGGCCCGCCAAAAAAGCCGCACCGCAAAAATCGTCACCATCGCCTTGATCAGACGCCGGAAAAAAACATCCGGCATTTTGTTGAGCGACATTTTCCCCACAGTGGTACCCAGCACGCCCGTGATCCAGGACAGAAGGATCACCGGTACCCAACTGGTGTAATCAAATCCCGCCAGAAAATAGCCAATGGACTTGAACAGTGACATGGCCAGCAGTGTGCCGGCAATGGTGGCCACGATGCTTTCCTTGCCGAGCTTGCTGTTCACCATGAGTGACTGCATGAGACCGCCGGCACCGGAGACGGTGGACAGGAAGGTGTGGAGGATACCGACCCAGAACCAGGGCTGAGGTATGCGGCTGGCCAGGGCCTGCGAGGCCTTTCCGGTCGGCACCCAGCTGAACCAGAGCATGACGCTGCCCAGGATCAGGGCAATGGCGATATCGGGCAGGTTGAAATAGATCACCGTCCCCAGCAGGGCACCGACCACGGAACCCGGGATAAAGGGCAGGGTGATGGGCCAGGCAATATGACGCCAGAACTGCACGGTACGCGTAACCTGACCGGCAAACACGAATACGCCGTTGAGCGGAATGACCACGTTGACCGGCATGATCTGGGAACAGCTGGCCAGGATAAGCAGGCCGCCGCCCATCCCGGCCACGGTGGACAGGAACGCGCCACCGAAGACGATCAGTGGAATGATGACAATCAGGTAGTCGTTCACAGGGCGGGCCGGTTGGAAAAGTCGGGGATTATAGCGGAGGAACAAGAAACAAGGGACACCCGCCTGCGGCGGATTTCAGAAGCAAGGGGGCTCAGGTATGGGGGTGGATTCAGGGGCGTTATTTTTACTTATGGGGAAATATGGCTTGACAGGAAAAAC
>JBMTQX010000019.1:0-46802 GCA_049446715.1 Pseudohongiellaceae bacterium | reverse complement strand
CTTCACAACACTTACGTAGGGTCCCCGGAGAGGATTTCAAGGGCCCTTGACAGCCGATTTTTCAGCGGTCGAGCCAGTCCGGGGCCTGCTCCACTGACTCAAAAAAAGCCACGTCACCCGGCATGAACCAGCTGGCAATCATGGACAGGTTTTCCTGCCATTTTTTTCACCGACCACGGCCAGCTTGACAAAAGCATTGCCGTGCTTCAGTCCCAGGCGGCGCGCAGTTCCCAGCCTCCGAACTCGGCGATGTCCATGAGCGCGTGTATTTGGGGTTTGTCGATGCCTTTGAGGGCTTCATCAAGCATCGGGGTGATGGCGAGATATTCATCTAGGGTGAGCTTGCCGATCGCCTTGACCGAGACAAAAAAGTCGCTGTTGGTCCGATCAAGGCCTGCGGAAAAACCGTGTTGTTTGACAGCCATGAGAGTTCCTGCGTTTGCGTTGTCAGTCGCGCTGAAGCCGCAGGTAAACCAAGAAACTCAGGAATGGTAGGTAAAATGATGCATTTTGCAGCACGATCCCTAATAACTGCATGCCGCCCCTGCTGGTGGCCACGAGCAGGGAGCCGCCGTACCAGGCCGGCCAGGTATTGAACAGTACCGCCAGTCCAGCCATGAAATACAAGCGACGATCAGTCCTAGCTGACGTCAGGTAGATACCTGCATGAATCAGCAGGCACAGGATAAACAGGGGGATTTTGACAGGCATTGTGCTGGGTCAATCAGATCAGGGGGAAGCCCAGTGCCGTATTGACGGTGTTTTTCACCATGCCGAGACCGGAATTGATGGCCAGGTCGACCTTTTTCAGGCCGGTCCCTTCCCGCGACATCATGACACCGCGGGCAGTGTGCTTCTGCATTTCCAGCACAACCAGGGCTTCACTTTCCCCGATCAGATCGTTCGCCGTCAGGACCTGTATCTGCAACAGCGTCAGCGCGAGTTTTTCGAACTCCGGTGTGGCAAAGGCATCCATGGCCCTCCATTGGTCTTTGAAAATCGTCCTGGCGGCACTCAACATCTCTTCCTGGAGCGCTGTCTTGGTCATGCCTGGCATAGGGCCTCCTCTTCTTTCAGCATCGCAGTGCCCACTTTACCCGTTACGACAGCCACGCGTCATTACTGATTTCACGAAAAGTGTCGGCACCGTCAAAATAGCGTCCAGGCAGGGAGTGACAGGTGTGCTCATCACACAAGCGGAAATTGACGGCGATGCGCGCCTCTGGAGCGGGATCGACATCGGCATAGTGACGGAGGCATCCGCAACGGTTGCAGTGGATAAAATCAATCACACGGTCATGCCAGCGAAAGGCATAACAGTAACCTGTCACCTGCCCCGCCACTTGCGCAACTAGCCAGGGAAAGCCGACTTCAAGTACATTTTGGGCCGGGCCGCCATTTTGATAAGGTCCAGGCACTTTTCTTCGTAACTCACAGTCCTGTGGGTAATGTAGTGGTTATTGATAGCGACAATGGCATCTATATCCGATGCACTGATCTGCCGGAACTGGGGATCTGGATGATGACTAGCGGCTGCCGTCACTCAGGACTCCACTAACTCGAAGCGTCTGCAGGTTTTACCTGAAATGGTCATGGTTTCCTCGAACATCGCCAGGGGCCGCACCCAGTACTCGCGGCTTTCTTCTTCCCCGTACAAGGGGTGATAGACCACGAGCAGTTCTTCGGTCTCGCTATGTCTGGCGCTGCCGATAACGCGGTAATCGCGGCCTTTATAGTGTCGGTAGACACCCGGTTTTATCACTGTCTTCATGGGGCTTTGCCAATCAATTTAATGCCGGCTTAAAACGGGCTTTATACCGGTTTAACGTCGAGGTGGAAAGATACCTAAATGAATCATGCTGGCATCAACAGTGTCATGCTCAAGCGTCTACAGACAGTTGATACGCGCCTGTTCTTGTCCGTCTTCGGCCAGCACGAAGGCTCGAAAGTTCCTACTCCTGCCCACATTATCCGCACGCGTGTTGCCCGCATCGCATCCTTCACCGGTGATGGCTGGCTGTACATTACACTGGTGCCAATCATCCTGCTGCTGAAACCGGCCAATGCCGGCAGCCTATTGTGGACGGCAGCGTTCGGTTTCTCCCTAGAGCGGGTGCTGTATTTCTGCCTGAAGAGCAGCTTCCGGCGACGCCGACCGCCACAGTCGTTGCAGGGCATCACTTCCCTGATCGAGGCTTCGGATGAATTCAGCCTGCCTTCCGGTCACACCTCCGGTGCATTTTTCTACGTCACTTTTCTCTGTGTGGGCATCAGTCCGGCTTTCCTACCACTGTACCTGTGGGCAGCCCTGGTGGGCTTGTCCCGGGTCATTTTGGGCGTGCACTTTCCGACGGATATTCTAGCCGGTGCGGTGATGGGGTCGTCACTCGCCGTGGTAGCGCTGGTCCTTTAAAACCTAGTTAATCACCCTGAACTTGCGAATGGCCTGTTTCAGATGCTGGGTCTTGGCGGTCGCACTTTCACTGGAGTTCGGAGTGAACGCCAGGTCCATGCAGAGCGAGGTGATTTCGTTCACATCGCGCTGCCACTGTGGTTGTACGGCGGCAACGCGCTGGCTGAAATGCCACGGGGTTTCACCCGGCCGGCGAGCCAGTCCGTTGTCTGCCAGGAAGCGGCAGAATTTCAGGTAAAAAGCGTTAGCCGGTGTTTTTGGTTTACGCGCCGGTTTGCGCAGCACAGTGCCAGGCGTACCTGCTTTTCCTTACCCAGGACCACCTTGCCTATTTCAGCAACCGTGTCTTCGATCTTGTCCTGGATATTGACTCGTGCCTGCTGTTTTTCAGGCAATTCATCGGCTTTGTTCAGAGCTAATTCCATGCTGCCACCCAGTGGGTTTCAGGAAATACCCGGGGTTTTATCCGGCATTATGAAGCTCGAGGATATCTTCATCCTCGGCATTGTTGATCTGGACGGAACTTCCGCTGCCACGTTTACGCTTGGCGGCATCATTGCGTTTTTCTTCCAGTTTGGCCAGGTAGGCTTCGCTGACGTCCTTGGTGACATACTGGCCGTTGAACACCGAGCATTCAAAATCCATGGGCAGGATACTGCCTTCGGCACATGAGGCCACCAGGTCATCCAGGTCCTGGAAAATGAGCCAGTCGGCGCCGATGGCGACGCGTACTTCCTCAACCGTTTTGCCATGGGCAATCAGTTCACTGACCGCCGGCATATCGATACCATACACATTCGGGAAGCGCACCGGTGGTGCTGCCGAGCAGAAATACACATTGCGGGCACCGGCATCCCTGGCCATTTCGATAATCTGCCTGCAGGTCGTGCCACGCACAATGGAGTCGTCTACCAGCAGCACGTTCTTATCCTGGAATTCCAGCGGCGTAGCATTGAGCTTCTGCTTCACGGATTTCTTGCGCTGATTCTGGCCCGGCATGATGAAGGTACGTCCGATATAACGATTCTTGACGAAGCCCTCGCGGTATTTCACGCCCAGGGCGTTGGCCAGTTCTACTGCTGCGGTGCGTGAGGTATCCGGAATCGGAATGACGACATCAATATCGTGGTCAGGACGCTCGCGCTTGATTTTCTGTGCCAGCTTCTCTCCCATGCGAAGACGCGACTTGTACACGGAAATGCCGTCAATCATGGAGTCCGGACGCGCAAAATACACATGTTCGAATATACAGGGAGTCAGCCTGGATTCCTCGCAACAGATGCGGGTTTCCAGATTGCCGTCCTGGTCGATGTAAACGGCCTCGCCCGGGGCGACATCACGGATCAGTTTGAAACCCTGTGAGTCCAGCGCCACGCTTTCAGAGGCGATCATGTACTCATCGCCCTTGCGGGTGCGTTTTTTGCCAAACACCAGGGGGCGTATGCCGTGGCGATCACGAAAGCCGACAATCCCGTAACCGACCAGCATGGCCACTGCCGCATAGGCGCCGCGGCAGCGCTTGTGGACACCTTCCACGGCATTGAACACATCATTGGCTGTCGGACGGATCTTGTTGAGTATCTGCAGTTCATGGGCGAAGACGTTCAGCAGCACTTCGGAATCGGAATCGGTGTTCAGGTGACGCAGATCGTCTCGAAAAATGTCTTCACTGAGGTCTTCAGAGTTGGTGAGGTTGCCGTTATGCGCCAGGCTGATGCCGTAAGGCGAATTGACGTAAAGGGGCTGGGCCTGGGCAGGACCACTGCTGCCAGCGGTTGGGTAACGGACATGGCCGATACCCATGTTGCCGGTGAGCTGCCGCATATGACTGGTGCGGAAAACGTCCCTGACGAGGCCGTTGTCCTTGCGGAGATTGAGTTTGCCCTTGTCGCTGGTCACGATGCCGGCAGCATCCTGGCCACGATGCTGGAGCACCGTCAGACTGTCGTACAAGGAAAGATTGACGTTGGATTTACCAACTATGCCGACGATGCCACACATGCTCGAACCCCGTGTTTTTTACTGCAGTTTTTACAGCGCCTAACCATGAATGCCTCATGACCGTTGCTGACGATGTCTGCACAGCACTGCCCGTGTCGGGGAGTTGCCTTCAGACCTGTACATCCGTTGTTGGACTACTCGTGGGTGTCCCTATCCCGAAAGCCCCTTGCAGGTAATCTATCATTGCCAGCGCATGGGGGACCAGCACTGAGCCGTTGAACCAGTTCTGTGACAGCTCGAACTGGCTGCCTACTAGCACCAGGACCAGCACAATGATCATGCCGCGTAGTATGCCAAACAGACCACCGAGTGTCCTGTCGGCGCCCTTGAGGCCTGCTGCCTGAGTCAGCTTGGAAATCAGGTTGCTGGTCAGGGTGCCGGCAAAAATAACGACAATAAACAGGATCGCGAAGGCTGCTATTCTGCGTAAGCTGGCGTTATTAATCAAATTTACCATCATGTCCGCAAGCTCTGCGCTGAACAGGGTTCCGGCCACGATGGCAGCAAACCAGCTGGCCAGGGACAGAGCTTCTTTCACCAGGCCGCGAAATACGCCGAGCAGTGCTGAAATGGCAAGTATGACAAGAAATATGATGTCGACCAGTGCCATGGTGTGCCTGCGGTAAACCTGCCTATTGCGTCAGTTCGTCGATGTCGAACTGGACCACGATACCGTCAAGTTCAAATGCCCGAGCCAGTTCCTGCTTGAGGCTTGTGGCATCACTTTCTGTCAGGACAGGACCGACATAGACGCCGGTGAGCGGTCCCCTGCTGGCCTGCAACGGCCGACTGAAAGCCTTGTGTCCACTGGTGCGCAAACGTGTCACCAGGGCTTCGGCGTTGGCCATTTCGCCGAATGAGCCCAGTCGCACGGCCCAGGTTTCCGGCACGCCAGTATTGGCCAGGCGAGGGCGTTCCGGCGCTGGCGGTGGTTCAGCACTGGCTGTTGTCTCGGCGGTGTCTTCCTGGACGTCGGATGTGGCAGGCCTGTCGGTGTTGGTGTTTTCCGTCGCGCTGGCAATGGTATCGGCGCTGATCTGTGGCCGGGTGTGCTTGATATCGGGCACCGTGGGCATGGGCGGGGCCTCGGGGATGTCGGTGTTTAGGGTCGGTGGACTGACGCCTTCACCGTCTAGCAGCACAGGTATGAAAATGATCGCCAGGCAGCCGATGACTATGGTGCCCACCAGCCGTTGTTTCATCGCGCTTTTCAAAGCATCTCCATGACCGCGGATACGGTGAAAAAAGAGCCAGTTACCAGCAGCAGCACTTTCTCACCAGCCGCATGCCGGGTTTGACAGGCCTGTTCGGCGGCGGCAAATGCCGTATGAATAGTTTCGTAGCACTGCACGTCTTCTGCCCCGGATTCGGACAGGCAATTATACAGTATTTTTCCGGGCAATCCCCGTTCTTCCTGGATGCCCGCGACATACCAGCTGAGCGCCAGGTCCTGGTAAATCGACATGACAGTCCGGTAATCCTTGTCCACCAGCATGGCCACGACCATAACTACTTTGTGGTCAGGATAGCGCATCATCACCTGGCTTTTAACGCGACTTGCAGCATGGGGGTTGTGCCCGACATCCAGGATCAACGGGTAACCACGGTCGATGTGCTGGAAGCGCCCGGGCAGGACTGCATGAGTCAGCCCATGGGCAATGGCCCTGTCGTCAATCTCAGGGGCCAGCAGAGTGATGGCTTGAAGGACAGCGGCACAATTATCCAGCGGATAATCATTCAGGGGCAGTGACGAGTGCGTGACGGGTTGGCCCTGTCCACCTGTTCCCTGCCAGTGCCAGGTGGCATCCCCGGTCTGGCTGGCCTGAAAAGTCTGTCCGTTGACATACAGTGTTGCTCCTATCTTGCGAGCATGATCTGTCACGGTGTCGGGAATCCCGGCTTCTCCACAGATGGCCGGTTTACCCGTACGAAAGATGCCGGCTTTTTCAGCGCCGATGGCCTCACGGGTATCACCGAGCCAGTCCATGTGATCCAGGGCTACGTTGGTGACCATTGCGATATCGGGATCAAGAATATTGACGGCATCCAGGCGCCCCCCCAGGCCGACTTCGAAAATGGCAACATCCGGCTTGTATTCGGAAAACAACTGTAGCGCGGCCAGGGTGCCAAATTCGAAATAGGTCAGCGAGATGTCACCACGCAGGGCTTCCACGGCGGCAAAGGAGTGACACAGTTCCTCATCCGTAGCAAGGTGCTGTCCCAACCGAACACGTTCGTTGTAGCGAACCAGGTGTGGTGAGGTATAACAGGCCGTTCGGTATCCGGCAGCTTCCAGAATGGCCGAGAGCATTGTCACGGTCGATCCCTTGCCGTTGGTGCCGCCAACTGTAATGACACGGATGTCGGAAAAGTCGATGGGCAGCCGGCTCGCCACCTGGTTGATGCGCTCCAGTCCCAGTTCGATGGTGCTGGGATGACAGCGCTCAAGGTATTCAAGCCACTCGTTAAGATTCAAGCGTGTGTCCGGGTTCAGGGAGGTTTAATCGGTGCTGGTTCAGACCAGTTCCTGCTGGTCGGGACGGTCGGCAAAACGGTGCATAAACTTGCCGGCGATCGAGGCAATACGATCACGCAATGCCTTGCGGTGAATGATCATGTCGATCGCACCGTGTTCCAGCAAAAATTCGCTGCGCTGGAAACCTTCCGGCAGTTTTTCACGCACGGTCTGCCGGATCACATCCTGACCGGCAAAACCGATAAAGGCATTGGGCTCGGCAATGTTGATGTCGCCGAGCATGGCCAGGCTGGCTGAAACACCACCATAGACAGGGTCCACCAGCACGGAAATATACAGCAGGCCTTTCTGTTTCATCTTTTCCAGGGCGGCGGAGGTTTTTGCCATCTGCATCAGGGAAATCAGGGCTTCCTGCATGCGGGCACCGCCACTGGTAGCAAAACAGACCAGCGGCAGGTCATCTGCCAGACAGCGGTTCACGGCCAGGGTGAACTTTTCCCCGACAACCGCGCCCATAGAGCCACCAATAAAACCGAACTCGAAGGCAGCAACCACGACCTGACGTCCCTTGACCTTGCCCTTCATGACAACCAGTGCATCGTTTTCACCGGTGGCCTTAGTGGCAGCTGTCAGGCGGTCCTTGTACTTCTTCAGATCCCGGAATTTGAGGACATCATTGGGCACGATATCCCTGCCCAGTTCCTCGCGCTCGTCCTGGTCGAGAAAAATATCGATACGGCGACGGGCTGAAATGCGCATGTGGTGATCACATTTTGGGCACACATCGAGGTTTTCCTGCAGGTTGTCGCGGTAAAGCACCGCATCGCAGCGCGGACACTTTTTCCAGAGCCCTTCCGGAATGCTGCCTTTGCGTCCGAATTCACCTGTACGGACTACGGAAGGGAGAATCTTGTTTATCCAACTCATGGTGTCAGTTCATGTTCCTGTCTTTCTTTATATGCAGTGAATGCCGTGAATGCAATGAGTGGCCGGGAGCGGTCAGGCATCCATGGCCTGGCGCATGTCGCTAATGAGGCTGATATGGGCCTGCAGCGCTTCCTGGGTATAGGTTTTGCCCTTTTCCAGGGTGGCGATGGCATTGATCAGGGCGCTGCCCACGACGACGGCATCGGCAATTTCGGCTATTTGGCGGGCGCTCTCTGCATCCTTGATGCCGAAACCCACGCCCACCGGCAGATCGGTGGAGGCACGCACACGTGCCAGGTTTTCCTTGACGGAATCAATGTCGAGATTCCCAGCTCCGGTAACCCCTTTCAGGGACACGTAGTAAACATAACCACTGCCCTGCTCGCAGATGCGTTTGGCGCGTTCATTCGAGGTGGTCGGCGCAACCAGAAAGATACAGTCGATCGGTGTCTGGTCCAGGATAGCCTTGAGATCGTGGGATTCCTCGGGAGGCATATCCACCACGAGGACGCCATCCACACCTGCCGCCACGGCCGCATCAGCGAATTTCTGGTAGCCCATGCACTCCACGGGATTCAGGTAACCCATCAGCACCACCGGTGTGTTGGCATCGGTCTTACGGAATTCGGTCACGATGGTCAGCACATCATTCAGGCTGGTTCCGTTGGCCAGCGCACGCTCCACTGCCCGCTGAATGACGGGGCCATCGGAACTGGGATCCGTAAACGGAAAGCCCAGTTCAATGATGTCCGCACCATTGGCGACCAGGGCATGCATGAGCCCCAGGGTTGTCCCAGTATCGGGATCGCCCGCGGTCAGGTAAGGAATGAGGGCCTTGCGTCCCGTCTCTTTGAGAGTGTCAAAACACCCGGTAATTCTGCTCATGCGCTTTACTGTCCTGTGTCCTGCCTAGACCTTGATTCCTTCGACTTCCGCCACGGTGTGCATATCCTTGTCGCCACGACCGGACAGATTGACCACGACGATATGGTCTTTCGGCAGGTTCGGGGCTTCCTTCATGACCCAGGCAATGGCATGGCTGGTCTCCAGTGCCGGAATGATACCTTCCATGCGGGTCAGGTATTTGAACGCCGCGAGCGTCTCTTCGTCGGTGACGGCGGTATAGCTGGCACGTTTGAGGTCCTTGAGCCAGGAATGCTCGGGACCAACGCCCGGGTAATCCAGTCCAGCGGAAATGGAATGGGTATCCAGAATCTGGCCGTTCTCATCATTCATCAGGTAGGTCCGGTTGCCATGCAGGACACCTGGCTGCCCCGTACAAAGCGGTGCGGCATGCTTGCCGGTAGCCAGGCCATAACCGCCGGCTTCGACACCGACCATCGCCACTTCCTTGTCGGGAATGAACGGATAGAACAGGCCAATGGCATTGGAACCGCCACCGACACACGCGACCAAGGTATCCGGCAGACGGCCTGTCACTTCCAGACACTGAGCACGGGCTTCCCGGCCAATCACACTCTGGAAGTCACGCACCAGCATCGGGTAAGGATGCGGTCCGGCCACGGTACCGATAATGTAGTAGGTATTGTCCACGTTGGTGGCCCAGTCGCGCAGGGCTTCGTTCATGGCATCCTTGAGTGTGCGGGAACCGGAGTCCACGCCCACGACATTGGCGCCAAGCATTTTCATGCGGGACACATTGGCGGACTGCCGGCGGATGTCCTCAGTGCCCATGTAAACATGGCATTCCAGCCCGAGACGTGCCGCGACAGTAGCCGAGGCAACACCGTGCTGACCGGCACCGGTTTCCGCAATGATACGGGTCTTGCCCATGGCCTTGGCCAGCAGGGCCTGGCCAATGGTGTTGTTTACCTTGTGCGCGCCGGTGTGATTGAGATCCTCCCGCTTCAGGTAGATCTGTGCGCCACCGAGTTCCCGCGTCATGCGCTCGGCAAAGTACAGCGGTGAAGGCCTGCCGACATAGTGTTTGAGGTCGTAATCAAACTCGGCCCAGAACGCGGGATCCTGTTTCAGCTCGGCATATTTGCGGTTGAGCTCCTCAAGCGCAGGCATCAGGGTTTCACCCACGAAGATACCGCCATAGGGACCGAAGTGGCCACGCTCGTCCGGTCCGTTGTAATCATTCATAGGAATGTTGCTGTCTGTCACTGTAAACCTCTTGGTTTGTTTAATGTCTTACGTCTTACGCGGGTTGCGGGGCTGCGGTTCTTCGGCACGCCGCCATAAAGTCCTGCATGCGGCTGGCTGACTTGATGCCGGGGCTGCTTTCGATGCCGGAACAGACATCAACAGCCCAGGGCCGCACTTGCCTGATCGCCTCTTCCACATTGTCCGGATCCAGACCACCAGCCAGTATCAAATGCTCAGGTGGGTCGATGCCAGCCAGTATGGACCAGTCAAATTTTTCGCCGGTGCCCCCTGCCTTGGTAGGATGCCAGGTATCCAGCAGAATGCCGCCGGCGTTCGGGTAGGCGGCAATCTCTGCAGGCAGTGACGCGGCTTTCCGGGGCCTGAGCGTTTTCCAGAACGGCAGGCCAAAACCGGCACAGAACGCTTCAGGCTCATCCCCATGAAACTGCAGTATGTCCAAGGGCACACTCGCCAGTACGGTATCGATGGCGGGTTTATCCGCATTCACGAACAAACCGACTTTCAGCCCGTGTGTGCCAACAGCAGCTGCTATTCGGGCAGCCTGTGCGATGGGCACATGACGCGGGCTCCTGGCAAAGAAGATCATGCCAATAGCATCAGCGCCCAGGTCGATGGCACTCGCGGCATCCTCTTCGCGTGTCATGCCGCACATTTTGACCCGTGGCGATCGCATTTGTGTATTCATAAATTCGCTGCGTGAAAAGCGGCGGTCCTGGCCGGTGGACTAACCTGGCCAGTCAGTTCATACCGGGTTAACTAGGGCGAAAACGAACGGTGACTGACTTTTCAGCCTGAGGGGATCTATCAAAGTCGCAATTCTACCAAACGGGCAGCCTTTCGCCTACTGCATAAGCACTCAGGACAGCAGGAATCCGGGGCTGGCAGCAACCTCTGGCAGGTTGAAGGCTGCGGGATAAAAGACCCTGACCAGGTAGAGGCCATTCGGCAATGCCGTTACTCCGCCCTGCCTTCGGTCCCGCCCGGCCAAAACCTCGCCGGCCCATGCCACCGGTTTCCTGCCCTCCCCGATCTCCATCAGCACGCCGGCAATATTGCGCACCATATGCAGGAGAAAGGCGTTAGCCTGGATATCCAGCGTGACGAAATCCCACTGACGCCTCACGCTGATTTCACTCACATGGCGCATGGGCGTGGTTGACTGGCAGGCAGCCCCACGGTAAGCGCTGAAATCCTGCTCACCCAGTAACAGCTGTCCGGCGGCGTGCATGCGCTCTGCATCCAGTGGTTGATAGTGATGCGTGACCTGGCCATTCAATATGGCCGGTTTCACGGCATGGTTGTAAATCACGTACCGGTAGCGCCGTGCGGTTGCAGAAAAGCGCGCATGAAAGTCGGCAGGCACCTGTTTGGCCCAGCGAACAGAGACTTCCGGTGGCAGCAATGCATTACCGCCGCGTATCCAGGCGCCCTCAGTCCGCTCATGACGGTGATCAAAATGCACCACCTGCCCTGTGGCATGCACGCCGGCATCGGTGCGTCCGGCACAAACCAGGGTGACGGGATGGTCTGCCACCTCGGACAGGGCCTGTTCAAGGGTCTGCTGAACGGTTTTGGTGTGAGGGGATTTCTGTGCCTGCCAGCCGTTGAAGCCGCGGCCGTTGTATTCAATACCCAGGGCGACCCGACAGGAATCGCCCCCAGCACTTGTGGTCTCAGTCATGGGTCATTTCCGGGCCAGTACTGTGGCCTGCCACCAGCTTGCTGCCACTGGGGCTGCCACTAGGAGAGGCTCCACTTCTCCATCAGCTTCTCGGCTTCGGCTTTCTGGCTGTCGTTGCCCTCGGCCATGACCTCCTGCAGGATTTCGCGGGCGCCATCCATGTCGCCCATGGCCTCATAGGCCACGGCAAGATCCAGTTTGGTAGAGGCCTCATCACGTGCGCCTTCGGCAACCTCGTCGCTGTCAAACAGACTGTCGTCTATCTCGATACTGTCCAAATCCAGTTCGTCATCGCTGTCGGCAGCAATCTCTTCAGCAACGTCGTTATTCATGTCGTTATTAATGTCGTCATTACCGCCTTCACTTGAATCGTCACTGCTCTCATCCGCAGCGGGGTCAATCTCATCAAGGGCTGCCGCCAGTGGATCAGCCTCATCATTGGTTTCGGCGTTGTCATTCATGTTGAAGACAAACGTTTCCATATCATCGCCTGCTTCAGCGGTGTCAGCTTCAGTGTCATCGTCTTCTTCAAAAGAAGATACCGACCCGACATCAAACTCGAAGGTTTCAACCTCTTCCGGTTCATCGTCCGCAGTTTCTGCTGCAGCCGCTGGCGCTGTACTGGCATCACCGAGGGTGAATTCAAAGCTTTCGACATCTTCATCGGTGCTTTCTTCCGCCACAGCGGCAGGCGTTGCCGGGGTGTCATCAAGGGAAAAATCGAAACTTTCGACATCATCGTCAGTCTCTGTTTCAGCCGTGTCTATTTCCGGGGTATCGTCGACGTCACTTGCGTCATCATTTCCCAGGTTGAACGCAAACGTTTCCGTATCGTCCTGTTCTTCTTCAGACGGCTGGGCCGCAGAAAGCTCTTGCTCTGTATCTTCTTCAGTATCATCGTCGGAGTCGAAATTACCGAGATCACCCAGATCAAACTCGGTGTCTTCGCTTTCATCACTTGCTGCTATAGCCTCGGACACCTCTTCATCTTCGTCATCGCCGAAATTGAGATCGAATTCGTCCTCGGCGTCCGCCGTCAGCTCATCGGTGTCCGCATCATCATCGTCTTCTTCGGCAGCATCTGCGCTTTCTTCATCTTCATCTTCATCTTCATCATCGAAATCCAGATCACCCATGGCGAAGGCCGGGTTCAGATCATCTTCATCCTCTGAATCCGTGTTGTCTTCGCTGTCTTCGTCGTCGTAATCATCATCGTCGTCTTCGTCATCCGATGCATCATCTTCATCAGCTTCATCTTCTGCCGAATCCAGATCATCTTCGTCGTCGTAGTCATCGTCATCGTCGACGCTGTCGTCATCTTCCGAATCTTCATCTGCGTCATCATGGGACTCACTCGCAGCAACATTACTGGCGGTAGCAGCATCCTCAGCCTCATCTTTGCTGAAGCGGGATTTCAGGGCTGCCAGGAAACCGGCTGAGGCACCGTCAGGTTCCTCATCCACATAGGTCGCCTGTGCTCCTTCCAGGGCGTAATCTTCCATCTCATCCTGAGCGGCACGACGGCGCCAGACCAGAAAGCCCAGCACCAGGACTATCAGGGCGACAAGGCTGGATAGCAGCACCAGTGTATTTTCAAAAATGGCACTGATCTGCCTCATTAGGGAATTATCCTGTGGCGCTGGCTGTGCTGCTACCGGAACGGGTTGTGCCGGCGCTTCGGTTACCGATTCCGGCTCGGGTTCGGGCGCGGCCTGGTTAGCGGCCAAATCTACCTGCAGCTGTGCCAGGCGGGCATCCTGCATGGATATGATGTTCTGCAGAATTTCAATCTGTTCTTCCAGTTCGGCAAAACGGGCACGCAATTCCTGGTTTTCCAGGCGGGCACGATCGAGGCTTTCCTCGCTGATCATGAGCTGGTTTTCCAGGGCGGCAATCGTCGCGCCCAGGTCATCATCCACGGTGGGCGGATCACCAGCATCCCCGCTCAATATGGTCAGCTCGTCCTCACCGGACTGTGCTGTGCTGCTGGTGTTGCTGTTGAAGGCCAATGGCTCTGCAGACGAGGCCTGGTCTTGCAGGGCAATCTGGTTCACAGCCTGACTCTGGTCAATGCTCTGGACTTCCTGCAGGGTCGGCATGCGTAGCACACTGCCCACCCGAATCCGGTTTATGTCGCCATCAATGAAGGCATCCGGGTTGGCACGCTGGATGGCCAACATGGTTTGCCCAACCGACACATTGTCCGCAGGCCGATTGCTCACAGCAATGTTGTACAGGTTGTCCCCCGCTGCCACGACCACTTCGTCGTCATCAGTGGCCGCTGAGGTTTGGGGTGTTGGGGAAGATTCAGGAGATGGTGTCGACGAGAGAGCTGGCGGGACAAGATTGTCCGGCGGATCATTGTCGACCAGAATCTGGGAGCGCGGCTGTTGGGGTGCCGGCGCCGGTTCCGACGACTCGGGCACATTCACGGCCGTCGCAGTCGGCTCATCACTGATGAAAACCGGCAGGTCAATCAGGGCCGTGTAATCACGCATGAGCCGGCCGTTGGGCCAGCGCATGCTGATGACCATGTTCAGGAAAGGTTCCCGTACCGGTTGATCGCTGCTGAGGTGTACTAGGCCGGATTCGCGGTCGATAACATCCACTTCCAGGACGATATCATCGATCAGACCGACACGAGCGATGTTGGCACGCTCAAAATCATCCGGCGAACCCAGACCCACTTCAATCTGGCCCTCACCGAGCCCATCCAGACCCACGAGTTGAATGGTGGCGTCCAGGGGCTCGTTGAGGCTGGAATTCACGGTCAGGTCACCCAGACCGACAGCAAAAACATTGCCGGCGTGCAAAAAAACTGCGGCCAAGGCGGTCAGGACGAGTTTGTTTTTACAACTGACCAGCATGAATCTTCCCGTCTGTGGCAATAGTCAATTGCAGTTAAGGCCGGTTAACGCAACGACAGAATTGTTTTTAAGATTTCGCTGCAAGTATTCATTACAAATAGTCTTTTATCAACACTTCGGCTATCTGTATTGAGTTAAGCGCTGCGCCTTTTCGCAAATTATCTGACACAATCCACAAATTTAGGCCGCAAGGGTGAGATATATCACGCCGGATACGGCCAACCCAGACTTCATCCCGATCAGTGCCCTGGCCGATGGGAGTCGGATAGCCGCCATCCTCGCGCACATCCATCACCTTCACGCCCGGAGCCTTCTCCAGCAGCGCCCTGGCCTCTTCCACCGAGATTTCCTGGCCGGTCTCAACATGGACAGCTTCGGAGTGGGCATAGAAAACGGGCACTCGTACACAGGTGGGATTAACCAGTATGTCGTTGTCTTCCATGATTTTTTGCGTCTCCCAGACCATTTTCATCTCTTCCTTGGTGTAACCGTTCTCCATGAAGACATCAATCTGGGGAATGACATTGAAGGCAATCTGCTTCGGATACACCTTGGGCTGCACATCCTGGCCGTTCAGCAGCCTGGCAGTTTGCCCCGCCAGTTCATCAACGGCCTCTTTTCCCGTGCCGGAGACAGACTGGTAGGTCGCGACATTGATGCGCTTGATGCCCACCGCATCCTTGATGGGTTTCAGGGCTAACAGCATCTGGATGGTAGAGCAGTTCGGGTTGGCGATGATGTTGCGGTTGGTGTACTGGGCAATGGCATGGGCATTGACCTCGGGCACCACCAGCGGAATGTCATCGTCATAGCGGAACTGGGAGGTGTTGTCGATCACCACGCAACCGGCCTCGCCGGCTTTCGGAGCGTAGATGGCAGAGACACTGGCACCGGGTGAAAAGAGACCTATGTCAGCTTTGCTGAAATCGAAATCCGCAAGGTTTTCAACGGTGTAGTGCTTGTTGTTAAACGTGATCTGCTCACCCGCGCTGCGCTCACTGGCCAGCGGATACAGATTGGCGATAGGGAATTTGCGCTGCTCGAGAATGCTCAGCATGGTTTTGCCGACCGCGCCAGTGGCGCCGACAACAGCAACGTTGTATTGCTTGATCATGGTATGTCCTGTGAGACCCTGTTCAGGGCTGAAAATACTTTTAAATCATTGGCTTAGGCACAGACCTGGCTGAACAGCCAGGGTGCCTTGTTTTGCCAGTCCGCTTCAAAACGGGTGATATCCGCCTCGTTCTGCAGGGTCAGGGAGATGTCATCCAAACCGTTGAGCAGCACGTTCTTGCGGGAATCCTCAATCTCGAAGGCGATGGTAGTGCCATCAGGCTTCGTGATGGTCTGGGATGGAAGATCCACCGCCAGACTATATCCCTCCTGCGCGGCTATTTCTTGGAAAAGTTGATCGACAGTTTTTTCATATAAAACAATAAGTAATATTCCATTCTTCACACAGTTATTGAAGAAAATGTCGGCAAAACTGGGCGCAATGACGCAACGGAAACCGTAGTCATCCAGGGCCCAGGGAGCATGTTCACGACTGGAGCCACATCCAAAGTTTTCGCGGGCCAGCAGGATGGTGCTGCCAGCATAGCGTGGCTGATTCATGACGAAATCCGGGTTCAGGGGGCGACCGCTGCAATCGGCATCCGGCAGGCCCTTGTCGAGGTAGCGGGCTTCATCAAACAGGTTCTTGCCGAAGCCGGTACGCTTGATGGACTTCAGGAACTGCTTGGGAATGATGTAATCGGTGTCTACATTGGCCCTGTCGAGTGGCATGACCAGCCCTTGATGTTCTGTAAACTTTTGCATGTCTGTTCTCTTACGACCTCAAGTCGTATTTCTAATACTCTGATTTATCTGTCTTGCGTGAAATTAATGTAATTCAACGTCGCGGACATCAACGAAATGTCCATGCACGGCCGCTGCGGCTGCCATGGCCGGACTGACCAGGTGCGTGCGTCCGCCAAAGCCCTGGCGACCTTCAAAGTTGCGGTTGGAGGTAGAGGCACAATGCTCGCCTTCACCGAGCTGGTCGGCATTCATGGCCAGGCACATGGAGCAGCCTGGCTCACGCCATTGCAGGCCAGCCTCGATAAATATCTTGTCCAGCCCTTCCTGTTCCGCCTGCGCCTTGACCAAACCGGAGCCTGGTACCACCAGGGCCTCCTTGATATTGGCAGCCACCTTGCGCCCTTTGACGACGGCGGCAGCTGCGCGCAGATCCTCAATACGCGAGTTGGTACAGGAGCCAATAAAAACGCGGTCCAGCTTTATGTTCTGGATCGGTGTTCCTGCCTCCAGCCCCATGTATTTCAGGGCCTGCAGGTAGTTGTTGCGCTTGGTGTCATTGGGCGCGTTGGCCGGATCGGGAACCTTGCCGGTGACTGGCGCAACCATTTCTGGGGAAGTACCCCAGCTGACCTGCGGTACAATATCAGCGGCCTGCAGGACCACTACCCTGTCGAATTCGGCATCAGCATCGCTGTGCAGCTCAAGCCAGGCGGTCACGGCCTGGTCCCAGAGCTCGCCGTTTGGCGCAAACGGACGGCCTTTCACGTAATCGATGGTCTTGTCATCGACAGCGACCAGGCCTGCACGGGCACCGGCTTCAATGGCCATGTTGCAGACGGTCATGCGACCCTCCACGGACAGCGACTGGATGGCGTCGCCGCCGAACTCAATGGTGTAGCCTGTGCCGCCGGCGGTGCCGATGTGGCCAATGATCGCCAGCACGACGTCCTTGGCGGTCACGCCTTTTCCCAGCTCGCCGTCAACGCGAATGAGCATGTTCTTGGCCTTTTTCTGGACCAGGCACTGGGTGGCCAGTACATGCTCTACCTCGGAGGTGCCAATACCGTGCGCCAGGGAGCCCAGGGCTCCGTGGGTAGAGGTATGGGAATCACCGCAGACGATGGTCATGCCCGGCAGGGTCCGGCCCTGCTCCGGCCCGATCACGTGCACGATGCCGTGACGCGGGTCATCGATGGCAAATTCACTGATGCCGAACTCGAGGCAGTTGCTGTCTAGTGACTTCACCTGGATCTTGGAGACCGGATCAAGGATGCCTTCGACGCCGCGTGAGCGCTCATCCTTAGTGGTCGGCACGTTATGGTCCGGGGTCGCCATGTTGGCACCCGCACGCCACGGTTTACGGCCGGCCAGGCGGAGGCCTTCAAAGGCCTGGGGCGAGGTGACTTCATGCAGGAAATGCAGATCGATATAGATCAGCGAGGTGCCGTCGTCGAGATTCTTCACCAGGTGGCTGTTCCACAGTTTATCGTATAAGGTCATTCCTGCCATAATTTATCTCTTTTATAACAAGTAGTTATTAAAATTAATTAAAGTATTTTCAAAGTTACCAGACGTTACTTCTGTGCCGGTATGCGGGGTGTACGTGACACCACATCGCCATTTTGCCCACGCTGGCGCAGCAGATGATCCATCAGCACAATGGCCATCATGGCTTCGGCAATGGGCGTAGCCCGAATGCCGACACAGGGATCATGACGCCCGGTTGTCACCACTTCCGCGGCATTGCCGTCAATGTCCACCGTCTCGCCCGGTATGCGGATGCTGGAGGTTGGTTTCAAGGCAATATGGGCAATGACGTCCTGCCCCGAGCTGATACCGCCTAGTACGCCGCCAGCGTTGTTGCTGTGAAACCCTTCTGGGCTGATCAGGTCTCGGTGTTCACTGCCCTTTTGGCTGACCGAGGCAAATCCGGCCCCGATTTCCACGCCCTTGACCGCATTGATGCTCATCAGAGCATGCGCCAGGTCAGCATCGAGGCGGTCAAACACCGGCTCGCCCAGGCCCGGTGGCACACCTTCTGCGACGACACTGATGCGGGCACCTACTGAGTTACCTTCCTTGCCCAGGGCTGCCATATAGGCTTCCATTTCCGGTACCTTGGCCGGATCCGGGCAGAAGAACGGGTTGTTACCCACTTCATTCCAGTCCAGCAGGTCAGCCGTAATTGGCCCCAATTGCGACAAATAGCCACGAATTCGGATGCCCTGGGTCTCAAGCAGATACTTCTTAGCAATGGCGCCGGCAGCCACACGCATGGCAGTTTCCCGGGCTGAAGAGCGCCCGCCGCCGCGATGATCCCGTATGCCGTATTTCTGCTGGTAGGTGTAATCCGCATGGGCCGGTCGAAACAGGTCCTGGATCTTGCTGTAGTCCTTGCTCTTCTGGTCCTGGTTCTCGATCAGCAGCCCGATCGGGGTGCCCGTGGTTTGACCTTCGAAGACGCCAGAAAGAATCCGCACCTCATCGCCTTCCTTGCGCTGGGTTGTGTAGCGGCTGGTACCAGGTTTGCGGCGGTCCAGATCGGCCTGCAGATCCGCCTCGCTCAGCGCCAGGCCCGGAGGGCAGCCATCGACAATACAGCCGAGTGCCAGCCCGTGGCTCTCGCCAAAGGAGGTCACTGTGAACAGCTTGCCGATGCTATTGCCTGACATGAATTGCGGCCCGTGAGGTCTGGGGTATAAAAAAGGCGCGCATTATAACGTATCACCCGGGGTTTTGTTACTCACTTTTGACCTGAAAAAGTGCAGGTAATCCGTACCTTTAGCCGGGTTTGTTGAGGCAGAATAAGCGGGACTGTAACAGGCAGGATTCAGGCCGGAAAATGGGTGGCCAACTGTGCCCGGGGCAGGGCGCAGACCCCTTCCCCGCCATGCTCGAAATCCAGCCACAGAAATGGCACCGTCGGGCAGGCATGGGCCAGGTCGGGCCACGTATAGCCAGTTTCGAGCACAAGCACCCCGTCAGGCGCCAGGTGGTGCGCAGCCTGCGCCAGAACCTGCAGCGGAATGGCCAGGCCGTCATCAGCGCTGACCAGTCCCATGACCGGTTCATGCCGGTACTCAGCCGGCAAGTCCCGGTATTCCGCGTCGGAAACATAGGGTGGATTGCAGAGAATCAGGTCAAAGCGGCCCTCAATCGCCGCAAAAAGATCACTTTGGGTGCAGGTAACCCGATCCGCCAGGGCAAACCGGGTGATGTTCTCGGCGGCGACCGCCAGAGCCTGTTCAGACAGGTCTGCCAGGACCACCTCGGCTTGCGGCAGCGCCAGTGCAGTAGCAATCCCGATACAGCCGCCGCCACAGCACAAATCCAGTATGCGGGCCGGCGGCCGGGCAACTAGGGTATCAAAACCGCCTGTGATCAACTCAGCAATGGGGGATCGTGGCACCAGGACCCGCTCATCCACATAAAAGCAGTGTCCGGCAAACCATGCCTCGCGAAGCAGATAGGCCAGTGGCGTGCGCTCGTCCATCCGTTGCCTGGCCAGTTTTGCTATCCTGCCCTGGGCGGCTGGCGCAATCGGAGTATCGCGATTTATCTCACTGATGCCGGCTTGCGTAAGAACGGCACAGACCAGCCACTGTGCCTCTGAACCCGGATTATCGGTACCATGGCCATAGAAAAGATCGCTCCCGGCAAAGGTTTCTGCTAGAACATCAATACAAGGCCCAGCAGTTGCCGGCAAGGTAATTTTCACGGTTATTGTTTACCCAATAGTCAGTTTCGCGTAGGGTGCGCAGTTTACTCAAGTCAGGCCATTTGAAAAGGCCTTTTCACGATAACGACGAAGACAGAAATTTCATGCAGGACAAGAGCTTAGACGAGGCTTACGCCCACATAATCGAAACCCTAGGCGAAGACCTGAGCCGCCCCGGCCTCAAGGACACGCCGCATCGCGCCGCCAAAGCCATGCGCTTTCTGACTCAGGGATACACGCAGGACATCGACGAGGTCGTCAACGGCGCGCTCTTCCCCACCACATCCAACGAAATGGTGATTGTGAAGAACATCGAGTTGTATTCCCTGTGCGAACACCATTTGCTGCCTTTCATTGGCAAGTGCCATGTCGCCTATCTGCCGACAGAGACGGTGATCGGCCTGTCCAAGATTGCTCGCATAGTAGATGTTTTTGCCCGCCGTCTGCAGATCCAAGAACACCTGACCCAGCAGATTGCCGAAACCATCCTGAGAATAACCAATGCCAAGGGTGTCGGTGTGATCATTGAGTCCCAGCACATGTGCATGATGATGCGTGGTGTGGAAAAGCAGAACTCGGTCATGACCACGTCCTGCATGCTGGGCGCTTTTCGTGACAAGCAGACCACCCGCTCGGAATTCCTCTCGCTGATCACCTGATGCCGGACCGGCAGCCGGCCGGATCAGCCAATCGCGCTACTCCCCCGCTTCCCAAAATGCGGCTATTGCTCCCGCTATGGCGGCCACATCGCCGTCCAGGTGCTGGTGATGCCCTCCCGGAAAATGCACGCGCCGAATCCTGGGCACCATCGCCTGGCGCGCCTGTATCTCAGATTCCGGCTGTACGGCGCGGGCTGAAGTAATCAGCAATACCGGGCACTGTATCGCGGCCAGGAAAACCTGCATCTGTTCTTCCCCGAGACTCATCAGGCTGCGCAGCGACAGACGCTGGTCATGGCGCCAGTAGAAACCGGCATCATTGCCCGCAATGCCGCGGGCCCCAAGCAGAGCCGCCCCCACTTCACTGACACCGTTGTTGGCGCGTGCCTTGACGGCGGCTTCACGCGTGGCATACACACCGGCTTTGCGCAGGGGACGGGTAATGCGCTTGTCGATGCTTTCACGCAACTGTGCGGGACTGTTGGCGGCCGCGGTTGTCATGGCGCCAATCACATCCAGCATGACCAGCTGACGAATACGTTCCGGGTACGTCGCTGCAAGCAGACCGCCGATACCAGCCCCCATGGAGTGTCCGACCATAAGGAATTTATCGAGGTCCAGCGCATCGGCAAGGGCCATGACCTCTACGCCATAATGCCAGATGCCGTAATCAGCGGCAGCACCACGATGCTCGGACAGGCCATGTCCAGGCAGATCAGGCACGATCCAGTAATAGTCGGGAAACAAGGGTGCCAGTTGGTCGAAAGTCGCGGCATTGTCCTGCCAGCCATGCAGTGCCAGCACAGGCGGGTTGTCAGGATGGCCCCAGGTTTTGACCGCCAGCACCAGGTCACCGGCCTGCACTGTGATGTCAGCCATGTTCATGTCGCCAGGTCAGTTGGCGGCAACTGCCGCCGCATCGGGTTCCAGCAGGAAAGACCGGGGCCCCATACCCAGGCCGATGATATCGAGCGAGACACAGGCCAGGTTACCGGTACCGAGGATATGAAGGTGATCGATATTGCCGTCGGTCAGCAGGGAGAGTAACTCGGACAGCAAGGGGTTATGACTCACCAGGAGGATATTGCCGGAATCATGATCCTTGAGCGCGGCCATGACGTCAGCGGCGCGATGGCTGGCATCTAGCACGTCCATGGTAACAGGCGCCGGGGCCTGAAATATCTGCGAAAGAAAGGTGTCAGCCGTCTGCTGCGCGCGCAACGCCGGGCTCACGTAACAGGTATCGATGGGCAGATTGCGGGCCGCAAACTGCCTGGCGACATTGATGACTTCCTGGTGACCGTACTCGGTGAGTTGACGCCCTTCGGGCGCCGTGGCGACGGACTCGGCCTCGCCATGCCGCAATAAAAACAGATTCATGCCATTAGGTTCTGGTTACAGCCTTGTCGCTTGCTCAAGGGACTGGCTTCAGGCGGGTTTTTCGGGGGTATCGGTGTCAGTATCGTCCGACTCATCGGAAGGCACATCACCGGTAAACGTGATATCGGAGAACACATCATCAGCAGTGCTCTCATCTTTTCTGTCACTGGAAACACCTGTGCTGCTGGCTGCAGGTGACACGTCGGACTCCGTTACCGGCGCCTGGGTGGTCGGCTCGGGCACATCAGCCTCCTCAGGCTCCCTGTTGCCGGCGCTGCTGAAGGTGCTGCCGAAATTCTCACCATCGCCAAATGGCCACGGTTTTTCATCGGTGACATACAACAGGTAGTTCATGGCGTTGTGCAGGTAATCCGCCAGGAGTGCGCCAAGCTCGCGCAGGTTGGTGTTGTCCCTGCCGCTGATGAGGGTAATGATGACCTGGATCAGGATGATGATTGGCAGGACAAACAGCAGCATCCAACAGGCCACTGCATAAAAGACCATGTAGAGTATGCGTATCCACTGGTCTGCTGACAGGATGTTCTTTTTGATTTCTTCTGTGCGGTCGTCACTCATGGTCTGTCCTCGGTGATTTCCAATGATGAGCAGGCAGCTGTTCAGGGTTGCGGGCGCGCCGCCGCATATTCCACATCCAGACCCTGTTCTTCCAGCATCAGTGAATTGATTATATGGTCAACAGTCTGGTTGTTGTAGACAATTTCATAGAGTCCGTTCACCAGCGGCATCTTGATGCCCAGTGAATCGGCCTTGTCCTTGACCTGTTTGAGGGTATTCATCCCTTCCGCAACCTGGTCCATTTCACTGATGACCAGGTTCATATCCTTACCTTCCCCTAGGGCCTTGCCAATCCTAAAGTTGCGCGACAGTGGCGAAGAACAGGTGGCAATGAGGTCGCCGACGCCGGAGAGTCCGAGAAAGGTCATCGGATCAGCACCGAAGGCGACGCCGAAACGGGCCATTTCCGTCAGGCTCCGGGTTACCAGCATGGCATTGGTGTTATGGCCCATGCCCATGGCCTCGGCCAAACCGGCAATGATGGCATAGATGTTTTTCAGGGAGCCGCCCAGTTCCACGCCAAGCATGTCGGAATTGGAATACACCCGAAAGCTGTCGGAGCGCAGTACATTCTGGACTTCGTTGACGACTGCCGGATCATTGCTGGCGACTACGGCGCCGGTCGGACTGCTGGCAGTGATCTCCTTGGCCAGGTTGGGCCCACTGAGCACAGCAATGTGGTTGTTGCTGGTTTCCTCGGCAAGAATCTGGCTCATGAGCGCAAAGGTCTCAGCTTCGATTCCCTTGGTCAGGCTGACCAGAATGACATCCTTTTGGATGAGCGGCTGCATCTGCCTGACCACTTCCCGAAAACTGCTGCTGGGGACGGCAACAAAAATGAGATCGACATCCTTCACCGCCGCTTCGAGATCATCGGTGGCCACGACATCCTCGTGCAGTTTATAGCCGGGCAGATAGTTAACGTTTTCGTGGAGTTTGTTGAGCGAGGCAACCTGCTCGGCATCGCGCATCCACAACAGGGTTGTGTGGCCGTTGTAGGCGATGATGTTGGCGATTACGGTGCCGAAACTGCCGCCACCGAGAACCGCTACATTTTTGACTGACATACGTTATGGTCCTGATTCCTGCAGGCCCGACATTCTGCCCTCTGGGCATGGGCCGGGTGAGCGCGGAAAGATAGCAGGGATACCCCGGTAAAACCAGCGCCAGGCCCTGTGGCGGTCCCCGGGATACATTGCTCCCCCCAGGGACATACTATAGAATCGCAACCCCTTTGAAACAGGTAGAGCGGACATGGACAAGGATCTCTGGGCCACTATTCGGGAAGAGATTAGCGACCAGTTAATGCGGGAACCCGACTTGGGCACCTACCTGAGTCGGCGTATCCTTGCGCATGAAGACCTGGCCTCGGCACTCAGCGAATTACTCGCGGGTAAACTCGCTACCGCTGATATGCCTGTGACCACGGTCAAAACCGTGTTTGATGAAGCACTGCGCACTGAGCCGGCTATCATCGAAGCAACCACCAAGGACCTGCTGGCTGTGCGCCAGCGTGACCCTGCCGTCAAGTGCTACTCCACCGCGCTGCTTTACTTCAAGGGCTTCCAGGCCCTCCAGGCTTACCGGGTCGCTCACTGGCTGTGGCACCGCGAACGTCGCGGTATGGCACTTTTCCTGCAGAGCCGCTGCTCGGAAGTTTTCGCTGTCGACATTCATCCCGCTGCTAAAATCGGTACCGGCATCCTGCTCGACCATGGTACGGGCATCGTGATCGGAGAAACTTCCGTGCTGGAGGACAATATCTCTATCCTGCAAGGCGTGACGCTCGGTGGCACCGGCAAGCAGGATGGTGACCGTCATCCGAAAATCCGCCAGGGCGTGCTGATTGGCGCCGGCGCCAATGTGCTGGGGAGTGTTGTTGTTGGCGAAGGCGCCTGGGTCGGTTCCGGCGCCGTGGTGCTGGACGATGTGGAAGCCCATACCACTGTGGTCGGGGTGCCCGCCAAAGTCGCCGGACGCCCGCGCACCGAACAGCCCGCCCTCGAAATGGATCACTACCTGAACAACAAGGAGTGACCCTGGCCAGCGACTTCCTGCTCGTTCACGGTGCCTGGCATGATGCCTCATGCTGGCAACCCCTCGTGCCGCTGCTGGTCGCCAAAGGCCATCGCGTACACACCCCTCACCTGCCCGGCCATGGGCCTGATGCAGACACTGTCCGGCGCCTGACCCTGGACACTTACTGCGACCATGTGACTGCTTGCCTAGACGGCTTGTCAGACCCCGCCATCCTCGTGGGCCACAGTATGGCCGGCATGGTGATTTCCGCTGTTGCCGAACGCATTCCTGATAGAGTGAAACGCCTGGTTTACCTGAGCGCCTACCTGCCCTGCGATGGTGAGAGCCTGTTTGATGTTATCGCTCATAATCGCCAGAAGAATGCGCCGGCAATGATCGAATCTGTTATGCAGCTCACACCGGACAAGCGCCAGGCAGTGATACCTGATGCCCAGATCAGGCCGCTGTTTTACCAGCGTTGCCTGCCGGCTTTTGACAAACACCTGCCGACAACATTCCCGCCACAAGCGACATTGACACTTTCAGCCAGGGTTGCCATCAGCCCGAACCGCTTCGGCAAAGTGCCCAAAACCTATATCTGCTGCCTTGACGACAAGGTCATTCCTGTGGCCCACCAGCGCAACATGCTGACCCGCCAGGCCTGTGATGAGATGATCCAGCTTGATGCCGACCACAGCCCTTTTTATTCCTGTCCTGACACGCTGGCAGCGGTATTGCATTCCATCAGCCTGGACGACTGAACAGCCACCAGCTGTTATCAACCATGCACAAAAAAGCCCGCCAGGGAGCGGGCTTTTTCATTGGCCTATTGCGCATCGGGCATGGCAATTACTTCAGGCATTCACTGCCAAGATAACCGCCACCACCGCAATAGGAAGTATCCTGGATCTGCATGAGGATGCCATCCGGGTCGGTAAAATAGACTTCAGGCGTGCCACCCTCAGCACCACCCCGCTCCGGCATGCGCAGACTGATGTAATGCATCATCTCGGCTGTGCGACGCTCACCGCGGTCCGTGATGCCGTGCTTTTCAAGATTGCCCAGTACTTCGTCCACGACAAAATTGTCCATGTTGAAACTGACGTGATGAATGTTGGCAGGCGTGCTGCCACCACCACCGCCGGCGTACATGACAAACTGGTAGCCGTCACCGATACCGGTCACTGGACCATTAGGGCCCTGGAATGCCTGTATTTCCAGGTCGAAAAAGTCCTGGTAGAAAACATTCGCGGCGGCACCGTCGCTGACAAAACACGTAAAATGGTTGATGTCACTGAGGGCAATGCTGCCCGGATTAACGGCTTCCGGTGCCCCACAGTTACTGCCCAGCGGGCCGCTGCCGGCACACCAGCTGGGGTCGGTTAATTGCACAATCACACCGCGGGCGTCCGAGAAATACAACGTCGGGGTACCGCCACGCTCACGAATCCAGGTGTTCATGGCATTGTCGATCCCCGGTGCTGTGACATCAGGTGGATCAATGCGGGTGAAGCCATTGGCCACAAGAGCCGCCTGGGTGTCTTCAGGGTCAAAATTACTGACCGAATAACCCAGTTGGGTAATAGCCGGACTTTCACCGGCCATCACTTCGCGCACGGCCATGTACTGGTTGTTTGCACCGATCTTGAGAAAGGTACGACCATCACCACGCGCCTGTACAGGCATCCCAAACACATCCTGGTAGAACGCGATACTGCGGGCTGTGTCAGAGACACGGATTTCACAGTAATTGAGTTTTTCCAGCTGAATGCCTGATTGCGCCAGCAGCCGGGGCGGTAACAGTACCGACCCGGCGACACCGGCGGTACGGGTCAGAAAATCTCGACGATTGATCATGGCAAAGCCCCTTTCGCGGAAATTTGAAATAAATAAGGATGGGTCACAAAAAGAAATTCTACGGTCTTTTTTTGAAACTTATTTTCAGGGCCAATATGCCTGATGCATCAGGGTGAGTCCAGCCTGAAATCAAGAGCACGTGCTGGTCGGACCAGGCATGAGTTGACATTGTTTAAGCCCTGTGTGACTTTGCCAGGGTAATTTTGTCGGCATGCATGATGCTTGCACACTTGGCTGTAACCATAGTTGTCTGCTGCTTGTGACGAGCAGGAACAGGCCGTACAACAGCTTTCGCCGCCTTGGCCATGCAAGCAAGCAACCAGCAAGACCCATAACAAGCAGCCGGTATACGAACCGGCCTCTTACCCCGATACACTACCAGCAGACGGCTTTCTCCAGGAAAGCAAAGAGGGAGATTTATGAAGATGAACAAACTTATTATCGCAGGCGCCATACTCGCCTGTCAGACCCTGCCGGCACTGGCGCAGCCAGGTGGCGGCGACCAGGACACCAGCATGAGCTTTTTTATCACCAGTCGCGGCCCCGGTGATGGTGCCAACCTTGGCGGCCTGGCCGGTGCCGATGCGCATTGTGCATTGCTGGCCAGTGAAGCCGGTGTGACTGGTAAAACCTGGCGCGCCTACCTGAGCACAACCGGTGCTGACGGCGTATACGCCCGCGATCGTATCGGCAGTGGCCCGTGGTACAACGCCAACGGCGAACTGGTCGGACGCGGCGTGATGGATATTCATTACAGTAATGCCAACCTGAACAAACAGCGTTCCGTGGATGAAAACGGCAACACCATCAACGGTGTGGGTGATACCCCCAATATGCACGACATTCTGACCGGCACCAATCCGGATGGCACCGCATCCGACATGACCTGTAACAACTGGACCAGCAACACCGACCAGTCCCGTGCCACCGTCGGTCACTTCGACCGCGTGGGAGGTGGTGCCATGGCAGAATCCTGGAATGCCGCGCACGTGTCTCGCGGCTGCAGCCAGGAACAGTTGCAGGCATCCGGCGGCAACGGTTTCTTCTACTGCTTTGCCACGGGTGAATAACCTGCAGCGCTGCCAAGCCGTCACAAGCAGACTCCTCGCCAAGTGAGTCATGCAGACATGCAACACATGCAGTACATGCAGCAAAAGGCGCCTTCGGGCGCCTTTTTTATGGACCGGCTGCTGATCTTCTGGATCCGCTCCCCTGAACACCACTCCGCCAGTAGTTTGGTGTAAAATGCGCGCTTTTCAGCTGCCCCGACCTGCCATGACACTCAAGCAAGAACTCGACAACCGTATTTCCGCCGCACTCAATCAAGTCTCAGGTCAATCGGACTGCAAGGCGCTGATCAACTATGCCCGCGAGGAAAAATTCGGTGACTATCAGGCCAATGGCGTCATGGGACTGGCCAAGCAGCTGGAGCAGAATCCACGGGCGCTCGGCGAGCAGGTCATCGCAGCACTTGAGCTCGGTGACATGGTCGAAAAAGTGGAGCTGGCCGGTCCCGGTTTTATCAATGTCTTCCTCGCGCCGGCATTCCTGGCCGGTGAGCTCAACACCCTCCTTTCGGAATCCACCTTGGTAAAACCGGAAGCCTCCCCCATCACCGTCGTTGTCGATTATTCCTCACCGAACCTGGCCAAGGAAATGCATGTTGGCCATCTGCGCGGGACCATCATTGGTGACGCCCTCGCCCGTATTTTTGAGTATCTCGGCAACCAGGTGGTACGACAGAATCATTTCGGCGACTGGGGCACACAGTTCGGCATGCTGATCACCTGGATGCAGGCGCTTGAAGACAACTCCGATTTGCAGAAAGAGCTCGCTGACCTGGAAATGTTCTATCGCAAGGCCAAGGAAAAATTCGACAGTGACCCTACTTTCGCCAAGGCCAGTCGTGACAACGTGGTAAAACTGCAGGCCGGGGATCCTGAATGCCTGGCCCTGTGGGAAAAGTTTATCGCCATTTCAGTCACCCATTGCCAGGAACTCTATGACAGGCTTGGCATCACACTGTCCCATGATGATATCCGCGCCGAGAGTTTCTACAACGACAAGTTACAGGGCATTCTCGACACCCTGGCCGGAAAGCATCTGCTGACGGAGGACAATGGCGCCCAGTGCGTGTTCCTGGATGAATTCACCAGCAAGGACGGCACGCCGTTGCCCGTCATCGTGCAGAAGTCCGATGGCGGTTTTCTCTATGCCACCACGGACCTGGCGGCTATCGCCCACCGCTGCCAGACCCTGCATGCCGACCGGGTGCTGTACGTGGTGGATGCACGCCAGAGCCTGCATTTTCAGCAGGTATTCCGGGTAGCCGAACTGGCTGGCCTGAAAACACCCCAATGTTCTCTGGAGCACCTGTCCTACGGCACCATGATGGGCAGTGATGGCAAACCCTTCAAGACGCGCTCTGGCGGTACAGTCAAACTCATGGATCTGATGGAGGAAGGCATTTCCCGTGCCTATGATCTGGTTTCTGAAAAGAATCCCGATCTGGACGAGCAGGAACGACATGCCATAGCCCGTGTAGTTGGTATTTCCGCCATCAAGTATTTTGAGCTCAGCAAGAACCGCAACAGTGATTACATTTTTGACTGGGATACCATGCTTTCCTTTGAGGGCAATACAGCGCCTTACCTGCTTTATGCCTATGCCCGTATTCGCAGTATCTTCCGTCGCGAGGAAGCTGCCGCTGAAAACAGCTTCAGCATCAGCATCACCACACCGGAAGAAAAACAGCTGGCCCTCAAGCTGCTCCAGTTCGGGGAAGCGGTGGCACAGGTCGCGGACGACTGTTTTCCGAACCAGCTCTGCCTGTATCTGTATGAGCTGGCCGGTACCTACATGCGCTTCTACGAAGCCTGCCCCGTTCTCAAAGCTGATCCAGCCACCCGCAACTCGCGCCTGGGGCTGTGTCACCTGACCGCCAGGACGATACAGCAGGGGCTTAACCTGCTCGGCATCGAAACTCTCGAAAAGATGTAGGCCAGCGCAGACCGGAACGCGATACGCTCACCAGCAAGCTGCCGCCATCAGCGTTTTTTTGTCCGAACCATGTTGCTATAATGCGCGCCGCATAAAGCCGGGAGACTCCGGTATTAAAAGCATTATTTTTCAGCCATTTACATTACACAGACCAGGAACAGCATGTCCGAAAAAGCGACTATCATCTACACATTGACTGACGAAGCCCCCGCTCTTGCCACTTATTCACTGCTGCCAGTCATCGAGGCGTTCACCGCTCCGGCCGGTATCAATATTGAAACCCGGGACATTTCGTTGGCAGGTCGGATCATTGCCGTATTCCCGGACTATCTGCCCGAAGACAAGGTACAGTCCGATGATCTGGCCTACCTCGGACAACTTGCCCTGAAGCCGGAAGCCAATATCATCAAACTGCCGAATATCAGCGCTTCCCTGCCGCAGATGAATGCCACCATCAAGGAACTGCAGGCCAAGGGATATCCCCTGCCCGATTACCCTGAAAACCCACAGACAGATGAAGAAAAGGACATCAAGGAACGCTATGACCGCGTCAAGGGCAGTGCTGTGAACCCGGTGCTGCGTGAAGGCAACTCAGACCGTCGTGCTCCGGGCGCGGTAAAGGAGTATGCACGCAAAAATCCCCATTCCATGGGCGCCTGGTCAGCCGATTCCAAAACCCGTGTCATGCACATGGAGAACGGTGACTTCTTTGGCAGTGAAAAGTCAGTCACGCTGGCTGCCGACGATACCTTCCGTATCGAATTCGTTGACGCCAGCGGCGCAGTGACCGTGCTGAAGAAAGAGGCACCCTTGCAGGCCGGCGAAGTGATCGATGGCTGTGTGATGAGCAAACGGGCCTTGCGGGAATTTCTCGGCCAAGCCATCCAGGCAGCCAAGACCGAAGGCGTGCTGCTGTCTTTGCACCTCAAAGCGACCATGATGAAAGTGTCTGACCCGATTCTGTTCGGTCACGCCGTGTCAGTGTTCTTTGCCGATGTCTTTGAGAAAAACGCCGAGACCCTGGCCGGGCTTGGCGTCAATCCCAACAACGGCTTTGGTGCTGTGCTTGGCATGATCGACACCCTGCCAGAGGACAAAAAAGCCGCCATTCTTGCAGACATCAAGGCGTGCTATGACAAGCAGCCACCACTGGCCATGGTCAATTCCGACAAGGGTATTACCAACCTGCATGTTCCCAGCGATGTGATTATCGATGCGTCCATGCCGGCAGCCATACGTTCCTCCGGCAAGATGTGGGGCCCCGATGGTGAACTGCACGATACGCTGGCTATCATTCCGGACCGCTGCTATGCCGATGTGTACCAGGAAACCATCAATTTCTGTAAAGCCAATGGCGCCTTTGACCCGCGCACCATGGGTTCCGTCTCCAATGTTGGCCTGATGGCACAGAAAGCCGAGGAATACGGCTCCCACGACAAGACCTTCGAGATGTCAGCCGCCGGTACTGTCCGTGTCGCCAACAGCCAGGGTGACACCCTGATCTCCCACGACGTGGAAGCGGGCGATATCTGGCGCATGTGCCAGACCAAGGATCCGGCTATTCAGGACTGGGTCAAACTGGCCGTCAATCGTGCCCGCCTGTCCGGCAACCCGGCCGTGTTCTGGCTCAATCCGGCACGCGCCCATGACAGCGAACTGATCCGGAAAGTGAACAGCTATCTGCCAAACCATGATACCGACGGGCTGGATATTCATATCATGTCACCTGTGGACGCTACCCGCTTTTCCCTGCAGCGCATGAAGGACGGCAAGGACACCATTTCCGTCACCGGCAACGTGCTGAGGGATTACCTCACTGACCTGTTCCCAATCCTGGAACTCGGTACCAGCGCGAAGATGCTCTCCATTGTGCCGCTGATGAACGGTGGCAGTATGTTTGAAACCGGTGCCGGCGGCTCTGCGCCTAAACACGTACAGCAATTCCAGGAAGAAAATCACCTGCGCTGGGACTCCCTCGGGGAGTTTCTTGCCCTGGCCGCCGCCCTGGAACATCTCGGCCAAACGACCAACAACGCCAAGGCACTGGTCCTGGCCAGGACACTGGATGCAGCAACCGGTCGTCTGCTCATGGAAAACAAGAGCCCGATGCGCAAAGCCGGCGAGCTGGACAATCGCGGCAGTCATTACTATCTCGCCAGTTTCTGGGCCCAGGCGCTGGCAGCACAAACCGACAATGCCGAACTCAATGCCGGTTTCAAGGCGTTGGCTAAAAGCCTGCAAAGCCAGGAAGATGTGATCATGGAAGAGCTGAACGGCATTCAGGGACAGCCGGTGGATATGGGCGGTTATTACAAACCCTCACCGGCTCTTTGCGCCGAGGCCATGTGCCCGAGCGCCACGTTCAAGGGCGCCCTCGCAAGCCTGTAACCCGGACCATCCAGGCGCCGTTATGGGGCTTCCAGTGCCGGAATGAATGTAGGGGCGGGAAAACCGCCCCTGACCGCTTCGAAACGTCCGGCGATTTCCACCAGCAATTCTTCTGTCCCCGGCCTGCCGAGAATGGTCAGGCCCACGGGCAGTTCATGGACCAGTCCGCCGGGCACCGTGATGCTGGGATAACCGGATATTGCACCCGGGCTGGAACTCGACAAGCCAAAGTGATCGCCGCTCACCCAGTCCGTGACCCAGGCGGGTGAGTTGGTCGGTGCAATCAGGGCATCCAGCGCCTGGTCATCAAACACCTTGTCCAGCAAGATCCGCATGGCATCACCACTGCCTGATAATGCCTGCATATAAGCTGGGTCATTCAGGTCCGAGGTGGCCTGAGCAGCCAGAAACAGCTCCTGGCCGTAATACGGCATGACACTGGCGGCATTGCTGTCATTGAAAACAATGAGTTCCTGGAGGCAACGAATCGGGCCGCCGGAAGCCTGCAGGTAGTGATTCAGGTCGGCTTTAAACTCATACAGCAGTACCTGTAACTCGTTGTCTCCAATCCCGGGAGGTATTGCCAGGTTGATTGGGTCCACGATGACAGCCTGATCCTGCTCCAGCAGACTGATCCAGTGCTGAAGCAATGCTTCCACTTCCTGAATCTGGCCTGCTCCGTAGTGATCCCTGATAACACCAAGCCGCAAACCGGCTAGATTGTCTCTGTCCAGTTCAAACAGTGCACGGTCATCCGGGCGTCCCTGCAGCACGGCCAGCATGAGCGCAGCTCCAGTCACGGTAGTAGCCATGGGGCCGGCAATATCCTGGGTATGGGCAATTGGGATAATGCCATCGCCGGGCACACTGCCCTGGGTCGGTTTGATGCCGACCACACCATTTGTCCCGGCCGGGCAGACAATCGAGCCATTCGTCTCAGTCCCCACTGCCAATGCGGTCATACGGGCCGCCACGGCCACGGCTGAACCACTGGATGAACCACACGGATTGCGGTTGAGCACGTAGGGATTACGGGTCTGCTCGCCCCGGCTGCTCCAGCCACTGCTGGAATTATCGCCGCGGAAGTTGGCCCACTCACTCAGATTGGCTTTGCCGATGATCACGGCACCCGCATCGCGCAGGGATTTAACGAGTGCGGCATCATCGGAAGCGACATATCCGGCCAGCGCCAGTGACCCTGCCGTTGTTTCCATGGTATCGCCGGTATCGATATTGGCTTTCAGGATCACCGGCAGACCATGCAAGGGACCCATGGGCCCGCCAAGGCTGAACGCCCTGTCGAGTTCTCTGGCGATGCTCAGCGCATCAGGGTTGATGGTGACGATGGCATTCAAGGCAGGACCGCTGTTATCCCGGTCATGAATGCGGGCTAATGCCTGGCGTGTTACAGCTTCTGCTGTGACGTGCCCGCTTGCCAAGGCTGATTGCAGGGCCGGGGTGTCCAGATCCAGCCAGGCGACTGCAGGGGCTGGCCAGGGTAACGGCAAAGATGACTGGCATCCGGCGAGCCAGCCCACCAGAGCAAGCCAGTGCAGACGCTGTACCTGTGAGGGCTTGAATGGTTTGGGGAAAAATCGGGTCATTGCTGGCATTCAGGGAAAACAAAGAATGCCTGCATCGAATCCCGCAAGGGCTGCCCGGGCAATGACTGCACGCTGAGTTTACTGCATAGCCGGGAAGGTCTGCCCGGCCCGAAGGCCGGGCATGGATGAAATATCAGTAAGGTTTCTGGAAAACCAGCAGCGCGCGGTCGGTTTCACCACGCATGGAGAAGACAGCATCCGTGTGCGGATCTGCCGGATTGGCCAACAGATCACTGTCAGCAATCAGGTTGAATCTTGCTGCTGTTACTTCAGCAATGATCACCGCTTTGTCGATACGATGTATGGTACTGGCCTGGCTCCAGCCGGCACCACTCGCAGCCTTGTGATCAACAACCGGTACTTGTCGCCTGGCCTAAGTGCAGCGAACACCTTGCTGTTGAGGGGTGCGGCATCAACATTCATGCCCGCAAAATCATGATAGAAAAGTACGTTATAGACGGCATCCAGCCCGGCTGGCATGGTCGTGACGTTATAGTCGACAATATGGTATTCCGCATTCGGCCGGGCACCGGCAAAGGCCTGCCCCGCCTCGCCCACAGCGCCATCCTGGAATGCGGCCAGCCCGGGCAGGTCGTACATTTCCACTTTGCCCGTGGCACCCACAGCCCCTAGCAGCATGGGCGTGTAGTACAGGCCGAAAGTGGTGATTTCGGCCACATGGTCGCCTTCATTGATATCTGCCAGTGTCAGTACTTCCGCAGGTTTACGGCCCGCATCGCGTGCTCGCTGGTCATCGGTGCGGTCTGGTGATTCAACACCGCGTCGAATATGCGGTGGTGTATTGGCGGTATCTCATAACCCTGGGCGACGACCTGCGTTGCCAGCAGGGAAGCCGAAAGCATTGTCGTTATCAGCGTAAGTGAATAAAGCGGCTTTTTCATGTGCCCCCCCCTTCGGGTCAGTATCAGGCAAAAAAATACCCTGACCGATGATACTATCGACCAGGGTATTTGTTGGGCAACTCAGGTCTGATTGGACGCCGGCAAGGAAACCCTTGATTACTGGCTCATATCCAGCAGCAACTTGTTGAGACGTCGTATATAGCTTGCCGGATCATCCAGGTGGCCACCTTCGGCCAGCTTGGCCTGGTCAAAGAGGATGGCAACAAGGTCATTGAAGCGGTCTTCGTCGGCTTCCTTGTCCAGCTTGTCCACCAGCGGGTGTTCAGGATTGATTTCAAAGATCGGCTTGAAATCAGGTAGTGCCTGCCCTGCCGCTTCCATGATTTTGCGCATCTGTGCCCCCATGTCATGCTCAGCTATGGACAGACAGGCAGGTGAGTCAATCAGGCGGTGTGTCGTGCGTACTTCGGCTACCTGGTCGTCCAGGCTGGTTTTGATCCGGGCCAGTAGCGGTTCCGCCTTTTTGTCGAGAGTCTCCTGCTGTTTTTTGTCTTCCTCACTATCCAGTTTGCCCAGGTCGAGCTCGCCACGGGTCACATCCTGGAAGTGTTTGCCATCAAACTCCATGAGATGACTGATAAACCATTCATCAACACGATCTGACAGAAGCAGGACCTCGATACCTTTCTTGCGCAAGATTTCCAGATGCGGGCTGTTTTTTGCTGTGTTGTAGGATTCGGCGGCAATATAGTAGATCTTGTCCTGCCCTTCCTGCATACGACCGATGTAATCTTCCAGGGACTGATCCTGCTCGGCGGAATCAGTATGGGTTGTTGAAAACAGCAGCAAATTGGCGATTTTTTCACGATTAGCATAATCCTCAGCAGGACCTTCCTTGAGTACCTGGCCGAATTCATTCCAGAATTTCTGGTATGCCTCCTTGTTCTTTTTCTTGAGTTTGCCAAGCATGTCCAGAACACGCTTGGTGATGGCGCTTTTCATGGAATCCACTGCGGGATCCTTTTGCAGGATCTCGCGACTGACATTCAGGGAAATGTCATTGGAATCAACCACCCCGCGAATAAAGCGCAGATACATGGGCAAAAACTGTTCAGCATCATCCATGATAAACACACGCTGGACATAAAGTTTCAGGCCGCGCGCTGCATCCCGGTTCCACATGTCAAAAGGCGCTCTTCCTGGTAGGTAAAGCAGGCTGGTGTATTCGAGTTTGCCTTCGACCTTGTTGTGGCTCCAGTCGATGGCATCTTCAAAGTCGTGACTGATGTGCTTGTAAAACTCCTGGTATTCCTCGTCAGAGACTTGAGTGCGCGGACGCGTCCAAAGTGCCTTGGCAGAATTGACGGCCTCATATTCAGGCGTTTTGTCGGTTTTCTTGTCTTTGTCTTCATCAGCACCCAGGTCTACCTTTAGCATCATGACCGGGATGGAAATATGGTCGGCATATTTCCTGACGATACTGCGCAGGCGATAACTTTCCGCAAAGTCTTTTTCGTCTTTTTTCAGGTGCAGGACAATACGGGTGCCACGGTCTGCTTTTTCCACGTGTTCGACGACAAAATCGGACTCTCCGGCAGACTCCCACTTGACGCCATGTTCAGCTGGCTCGCCGGCCTTGCGGGTAAAGACTTCCACCTTGTCTGCAACGATGAACGCCGAGTAGAAACCGACTCCGAACTGGCCAATCAGTTGCGAATCCTTGCGTTCATCCCCGGTTAACGACTGCAGAAACTGTGCCGTACCTGACTTGGCAATAGTGCCGAGGTTCTCAATCACCTCGTCCCTGTTCATGCCAATGCCGTTGTCGCTAATTGTGATAGTTTTTTTCTTGTTGTTGACATCTACCGTGATCTTCAAATCCGGATCATTTTCATAGAGATCGCCATTGGCCAGCGCCGCAAATCGCAATTTGTCTGCGGCATCTGACGCGTTTGAGATCAGTTCACGGAGGAAGATTTCCTTGTTGCTGTACAAGGAATGAATCATAAGGTGCAGGAGTTGCTTGGCTTCCGTCTGGAATCCGAGTGTTTCTTTGTTTGCTTCAGCGCCCATGGTTTCTATTACCCAGAGTTAATGTGATACCAGCCCTAGATAGGGGCAAATTCTGCGATTTCAAGGCAAAAAAAAACGCATCTAGGATGCGTTTTTCATTACTTACTGCTTTTTCGTTATTCTTGTTCTAAAACATGTTCTGGAACGGGCTTACCTGAAGAACTCAGCCAGATCACGGCGCTGACGCTGCAGCGTCTCATAACGCTCTTTTTCACGAGTGAGCACGGTGACCCAGGTACGTCCGGTATCCTCACTACGCTCATCACGCTGTGCATTACGGGCTGCCTGGATGCCTTCGTCATAACGGTTAAGCTCCATGTAGGAACGCGCCATTGATAGGTAAACCTGGTCCGTACGCTCAATGCCACCCATTTCCAGTGCGGTATTGAACGCTTCGAGTGATTTTTCCCATTCGAGCATGGTCGAATAAATGCGGCCCAGACGGGCATAAAGTTCACCATCATCAGACATGGCCGCAGCGCGCTCTAGAGGGTCAACGGCTTTTTCGTCTTCACGAGCAATCTGGTAGCAGGTCGAAAGGAATGACAGGTTACCCTCATCCTCCGGAATGATACCGTCAGCCATGCCTCGTTCCATGATGCGGGCACACCCATAGGGATAGTCATTGTTATACAGTTGCGCGGCCAGGTTGATCAGTTGGGAATCTGAATCTAGGTAACCGAGGGCTTCTGCCACATAGTATGACCGTGCCTGTTCCTGGAAGCGCTCAATCTGCCCCAGCACGGCCGGCAACAGTACCCAGTCATCCGGATCATTGAACAGGACAACTGATTCACGCAATACCTGGTAGGCCGCGGCGTAATCCTCTGTGCTGAAGTACAGGGCACGCAATAGGTCATAGGTATTTTTCGGGATCATCTCGCCTTTGGAGCGAAGAATTTCCATGTTGCGCAGTATATTAGGAATGGCTTCCTGGAATTCTTCCAGCTGGTAATGCGCTGTTCCAATACGGAAATAGGAGTCTTCGTTAGGCTCCAGAACGATCTCGTTGTATTCATTGAAGGTATCAATGGCTTCACGAAATTGCTCCTGCACATAGTACAGTGAGCCCAGGTAAAACATGGTCTGTTCCATCTGTTCCTGGGTCAGGCCAGGCAGAACCAGGATTTGCTCATACGCCGTGATGGCCTGGTCGTATTTTTCCTGAACTTGGTAGATATTGGCGTAGAACTGCCACATGACGAACTTTTCACGGTCGTTGAGGCGATCACGGTCAAAGTCTTCCTTGATTTCGTCAAGAATGGCCAGTGCCTCATCAAACAGCTCCATATCACGCAGTTCCATGACTTCGTTGATGCGGGTAAAGACGCGGCGACCAAGGGTCTGGGATGAACGGGCTTCCGGAGGTGCACGACGGCCATCTTCATCTTCATCCTGGGCGAATACGGAACCGCCCTGAATGAAGCTGATATCAGCCAATGGCATCATGCTGACCGCGGTTAACAACAACAGAAAACTGGTCAGACCGCGCAGGAGTTTCGAAAATATAGTGGTTTTCATCAGTATGCTCTCTTTCACCGTTCTCACTTACTCGTCAGCCAGGTTATAACGGAACAGATACCTGACACCCGGCACGGCCACGGGTTGGCCATCCTGTACGCGGGCGTTAAATTTGAAACGGGAAACTGCGCGTCGTGAGGAAGAATCAAAGATATTCGGCGGATCAGCATCAATGACCTGAATACTTTCTTCAGACACTGTGCCCTGCGCCGTCACAGTGAACTCCACCAGACACCAGCCTTCAATACCACGAGAAGCTGCGCGCTGCGGATACTGTGGCTGAATGGTCACGATTGGCAGCATTTCAGAATCACTGGCAGAGATAGAAGCACTGTTGTCCAGGCCTCCCATGTCCACTTCTACACGTGACAGTTGTAAACCTTCACCCGACGGAGCATCGAGGCTCAGGTCTGGTTCGGGCAGATCAGGAATTTCTTCCGGCACATCTGGTTCTTCCGGCTTGGGCTCTTGGCGCTGAACTTCCAGTTCGATTTCCGGCATGGTGATGTCTGCAATTTTGCGAACCTCACCCTGTTCCGGCTCGGTCTGATCCATGGAGATCAGGAACTGCATCAGGAAGAAAAGCGAAAAAGTAACAGCTGTAGCAAAGACAATCGCAAATCCAATATTGAATAGTCTGACCATGATTTATTCCTCTGCAGCTATTTGAGTGCATCCGGACTGAGCTTCCCGGGCAGCATTCATGATTGCCAGCACGAATTCATTGGCTGCAGCCTGGTCAGCCTGAATGACAACGCAGGCGTTCGGAGATTCTGCGAGACGTTGTTCGATTCTCAGTCGTAAATTACGTGTCGGGATAATGTCGCCATCCATCCAGATTTCTCCCAACGGGGAAACTGCTATGAGAATAGGCTCTCCCGAGGTCGGTTCAACGGTGGAAGCTTCGGGGTACTGCACTTCATACCCAGCTTCCTTGACAAAAACCGATGTGACGATAAAGAAAATCAGCAGAATGAATACCACATCCAGCATCGGGGTCAGGTCAATCTCGCCCGCCTGTTCTTCTTCTTTGTTTTTTGCAAAACCTTTCATAGTGTGTCCTGTACAAATGTTGTCAGGGTACTGTCCACTGTCCCAGTATCCACAACCGCCTTAACTGGCGTGCTGTATCTCAAGGTGATCAGACAGGAACTGCAGTTCGCGGTTGGTTCTGACCTTGAGAATATTACTGGCAAAAATGCCCGAGAGTGCGCCAACCATGCCTGCCATGGTGGGAATGGTTGCACGGGCAACACCACCAGACATTTGCTTGGCGTCACCACCACCGGTTACTGCCATGACATAAAACACTTCAATCATGCCTGTTACCGTACCCAGCAGACCAAAGAGCGGGCAGATAACAACCAACACTTCAATGATCGGCAGCGTCGATCTCAGGTCCAGAGTCACTCTGGAAATCAGCTCCTGGCGGATCGCGTGAGCGTTCCAGGACTTCTTGTCGGTGCGGGCTTCCCACTCCGACAAGGCCTTGACGACATTCTTCTTGTGTATTGTTTTGAGGAACCAAAAGCGTTCAATCATCAGGCTCCACTTAACAAACAGCAGAATCGCAATAAAGTTGAGAACGGGTCCACCGCGCTCCATAAAAGCGTCGATGGACTCCATGCTTAAACTCAGGGCTTCTAACATAAGCTATTCTCCAGCTTGAATTGGCTTCTTGTTTAGCTTATGCGGCCTTGTGTGCTGCTTCTGCCCTTCTGGCGATAATACCAGTGGCCTGTTCTTCCAGAACCTGGATCACAGTGTCGCTACGTGATTTCACGATGGTGTGAAACAGGATGGTCGGGATCGCAACAACAATACCTAGTACAGTGGTTACGAGCGCGCCGGAAATACCACCCGCCATGATCTGCGGGTCACCGGTACCGAACAGCGTGATAGCCTGGAACACAGTGATCATACCCGTTACCGTACCGAGCAGACCACCCAGAGGGGCGACGGTAGCGATAATCTTCAGCAGGGTCAGGAACCTTTCAAGTGCCGGGGTTTCCAGCAGGATCGCTTCACCAAGCTTCAGTTCAAGGGTTTCAATGTCCAGATTCTTGTCAGCTTCGTACACCATCAGGACACGACCCAGCGGGTTGTTCTTGTTGGGACGATCCGGGGTCTTCAGTTGACGCTTAACCTTGGCGTTGACGATGGACAGCGTGATCATTCTCTCAACAGCAAGCAGTGCGGCAAACAAGCCTACGAAAATAATGATCTGGCCAATGGTCTGGCCCTGCTCCCAGTATCTTTCGCGGAAAGACGGTGAGCTGATAAGCGCAGCCAGGTAAGAACCACCGAAGGCACCAGTCGGGTCGATACCAACCTTAGTGAAGCCGCTGGAAGCATTCTGGATGGCGGCAGCAGTATCGGTGAAGTTAGCCGGCTGGCTGGGCAGTACGCTCAGACGACCTGTATTGGCATCGTATTCCAGGTACTGGCCATTGGAAACGATGTTATAGGCACCGACACGAACCACTTCCTGGCTGTTCTGGGTACCGTCAGGCTGGGCTACGTTAGCAGTGAACTTAACGACATTGCCGGACTCGGTCATTTCCTGCAGCAGGTAGAACCACAGTCTTTCCAGCTGTTCAATGCTCGGCAACTGGGAGTCACTGGACATAATGCCGGCCAGTTCTGTCATGAACTCGTCACGGCCAGGGTACTGAGCGGAAATCAGGGAAGCCTCGAACTGGCTGCGGGTATCGCCAACCACTCCGGCGATGGTACCGAACAACTCGTCCAGGTCACCCAGACGTTCCTGCAGGGTCTCAAACAGCTGCGCCTTGGTGATTTCGTTTTCGTTGTAGGTGTTTTCCAGGTCAACGGAAATGCGCTCCTCTTCGTCACGGCGCTGAATCATTTCATTCAACAGTGTCTGACGCTGGGCAACGTTGGACTGGAAGCGCTGCATACGATCACGTGCTTCTTCGGTTTCACTCAGGCGACTCTGTTCAACCAGATCTAACAGGTTGTCCAGGCTGGTTGCCTGTTGCTGGCCGTAGGACAGCGACGCAGTAACACACAGCAGAGTTACAGAAACTGTCTTGATAAAAATCTTAGTGAATTTCATGATTGCTTACTCCGGCGCGGCAATAGGTAATTCGAGGATTTCAGTAGTGGCCAGGTCCTGGGCCATTCTGATGGCGTTGGCAACAGGGCGACGGTAATCGTCTTCCAGTGTCACCCACTGGTTGGAAGTTTTGTCCCACACGCCAGTCTGGGTCTGGTCGCTGGTCTGATACAGCAGTGCAATACGGCCGACACGGAGGATGTCCACGTCACGCTCTACACCACCGAGGTCTAGTGTATCGGTGTAATGCTGCATGACTTTACCGTAGTTGATTTCCTGCTGATAGGCGGCAAGCACCAGACGAAATTTTTCAGCTACGTTGACGCTGGAATCACTGAAGGTATCACGGATCAGGTTAAGACGCGCCTGTCTTTCATCTACCAGGAACGGCAGGTCGAGTTCAACAAACTGCTCCAAGGCTACCATCATTCTTTCCATCAGAGGCGGAACCTGGCGCTGCAGGGCCGCCGCATCCTCGATAGACTTGTTGTACTCAGCAATCCTTTTTTCCTGCTCAGCGATCGTACGACGGTAACCGGCGTTATAAACTTCCAGGCCATCAACGATCTTGGCAACCTCACTGTACTCCTGGATCAGCTCGTCCGCTTCATCAGAAAGCTGGTTAATTGCACGCTGTGCTTCAGCAGCAGCAGCGATGGCTTCACCAGCCAGATCATTGGCCCGGTCGATAATGCTGGTATCAACAACAGTGTCTTGAGCGGACGCTGTGTTGAGGCCAAGCATGATCGGTAACATTAATAAAGGAACGAGAATCCTTTGCTTGAAACGATGGTAGATCATGTGTAGTCCCACTTATTTAAGAAAATCTAAATATAAAGACGAGTAGATTCCCAATTACTCATCCGGCATCCAGCAACTATCACTTACTCGTCATCCCCAGTTGATACGCACTTGAATCACTAACAGCGACTTTTGAAGGATAATACAATGGACGCAAGAAAAGTCCCGAAAGTCTAATCGAAAGGTCAATCCCCTAAACTTGGCTTCCCAGCGAGAAACTGCGAAGCCAGAATATTCTTTAAATTAATGATTATAGACTCTTCCTTGAAAACAGCTCTAATCCCTAAGGCAGGTGAGCATATCAAATACTTGTAGCAGATTGAACACTTTAACCCTGAAAAAATTTAATGCAACTAGAGAGGCTATTACATTGCTTTAACAGGGGTTTTTCAGGGGCAAGAATGTCGAGATCCACCCCAAAACTAGGCGGGTTGCCAACAACCTGATGGAAAGTAAAGTGACTCTCTGGTCAGTTTGTGCAGGTTACCAACCCGCTGCTTTTTTGAGCCCTTCTCCGATCTCGGCCAGGCTCCTGACAGTGGTGACGCCGGCGTCATTGAGGGCCGCAAATTTCTCCTCTGCCGTGCCCTTGCCACCGGAAATGATGGCGCCGGCATGCCCCATTCGCTTACCTGACGGAGCTGTTACACCGGCAATATAGGACACCACCGGTTTGGTGACATTGGCCTTGATGAACTGGGCCGCTTCTTCCTCGGCTGTGCCGCCGATCTCACCGATCATCACAATCGCCTCGGTCTGGGCGTCATCCTGCAACAGGCCAAGGATGTCGATGAAGCTCGATCCCGGTATCGGGTCACCACCAATACCAACGCAGGTAGACTGGCCGAAACCGTAATCTGTAGTTTGTTTAACCGCTTCATAGGTCAGCGTACCCGAACGGGACACAATGCCGACCTTGCCCGGCAGATGGATATGGCCAGGCATGATGCCTATTTTGGATTCACCGGGCGTGATTACACCCGGGCAGTTCGGACCTATCAGGCGCACACCCAGTTCATCGCACTTGACCTTGACCTCCAGCATATCCAGGGTCGGTATGCCTTCCGTGATGCAAACCACCAGTTTGATACCAGCAAAGGCCGCTTCCAGGATGGAGTCCTTGCAGAATGGTGCCGGAACATAGATTACAGAGGCTTCAGCGCCGGTTTCAGTTACCGCTTCGCTCACCGTGTTGAACACCGGCAGGTCCAGGTGCGTCTGGCCGCCTTTGCCCGGAGTAACGCCACCGACCATTTTGGTGCCATAGGCGATGGCCTGCTCGGAGTGGTAAGTGCCCTGTGATCCGGTAAAGCCCTGGCAAATCACTTTGGTGTCTTTGTTGATTAGAATACTCATGCAGCACCTCCTGCGGCTTTGACGGCTTCCTGGGCGGCTTCAGTCAGACTCTTGGCCGCAATAATGTTCAGGCCGCTCTCTTCCAGCACCTTGCTCCCCAGTTCGGCATTATTGCCTTCCAACCTGACGACAACAGGCACTGCTACGCCTACCTCCTGAACGGCACCAATAATGCCTTCGGCAATCAGGTCGCAGCGTACGATCCCGCCAAAAATATTCACCAGTACTGCCTTGACCTTGTCGTCTGAGAGTATGATCTTGAATGCCTCGGAAACCCGTTCTTTGGTGGCGCCACCGCCGACATCCAGAAAGTTGGCCGGCTCTCCGCCATGCAGCTTGACGATATCCATGGTACCCATGGCCAGGCCTGCACCATTCACCATGCAGCCGATACTGCCATCCAGCGCCACGTAATTCAGATCCCACTTGGCCGCATTGACTTCACGCTCGTCATCCTGGGTCGGATCCTGCATTTCTTTCTGCTTCGGCTGACGATACAGGGCGTTGCCATCGATGTTGAGCTTGGCATCCAGACAGTGCAGGTTGCCTTCGGTTGTAACCACCAGCGGATTGATCTCCAACAGGGCCAGATCGCGCTCGACAAACATTTTCGCCAGACCGAGGAAGATTTTGGTGAACTGCTTGACCTGGTCTGCGTTCAGCCCCAGTTTGAAGGCAATCTCCCTGGCCTGGAACGGTTGCGGGCCGACCAGTGGATCGATCGTGGCGCGCAGGATTTTTTCCGGAGTCTCATGGGCGACTTTTTCAATTTCCACCCCACCTTCCGTGGAGGCCATGAAGACAATGCGACGTGAACCCCTGTCGACCACGGCCCCCAGATAAAGCTCTTTATCGATATCCGTGCAGTCTTCCACCAGGATTTTGTGTACCGGCTGGCCATCCTTGTCTGTCTGGTAGGTGACTAGGCGCTTGCCCAGCCACTGGTTGGCGAACCCCCTGATTTCATCCTTGCTGGAAACCAGTTTCACCCCTCCTGCCTTGCCGCGTCCGCCGGCATGGACCTGGGCTTTGACGACCCATTTGTTGCCGCCGATCTTGTCGGCGGCTGCGACGGCTTCGTCGGCACTCTCACAGGCAAAACCTGTTGAGACCGGCAAACCGTATTCGGCAAATATCTGCTTAGCCTGGTATTCGTGTAGGTTCATGGTATTGGTCGGAATCCTTTTTTGCGTTTATTTTCTTTTACGATTGGGGATGTGAATGGCATGGCCGTTCACCGCCAGCGCTGCTTCATGCACGGCCTCGCTGAGTGCCGGATGGGAGAACACGGTCAGGCCAAGGTCTTCGGCACTGGTGCTGAACTCCATGGCGACGACAACGGTCTGGGCCAGGTCAGCTGCTGATGGGCCGATAATGTGACAGCCCAGTACGCGGTCAGTTTTGGCGTCAGCCAGAATCTTGACCAAGCCATCTGAATCGTTGGCAGCCAGCGCGCGACCTGATGCGACGAACGGAAAGGTGCCCACGTTGTAGTCGATACCAGCTTCTTTCAACTGCTGTTCATTCTGGCCCACGGAAGCGATTTCCGGATGCGTGTAAATGACTGAAGGGATGAGGTCGTAGTTCAGTGAGGCTTTGTGACCGGCAATGTTCTCCGCGACCATGACGCCCTCTTCCGACCCCTTGTGTGCCAGCATCGGGCCACGCACGATATCGCCCACAGCAAAGACACCAGGAACGTTAGTGGCGCAATGATCATCGACCTCGATGAATCCACGCTGGTCACGCTTGATACCACAGTCTTCCGATAGCAGGTTCTCGGTCAGGGGGCGACGGCCTACACAGACGATCAGCTTGTCAAAGGTTTCCTCCTTGGTACCTTCCTTGTCCTCAAAGGTCACCTTGACGCCCTTGGCTTTGCCCTTGAGCAGTTCACTGCCGGTGACCTTGGCGCCAAGACGGATGTCCAGGCCCTGCTTGGTCAGGATTTTTTTGGCTTCCTTGGCTATCTGCTCATCCACCATCGGCAGGAATGCATCCACGGCTTCGAGAATCACCACTTCAGCACCGAGACGTGACCAGACTGAACCGAGTTCCAAACCAATGACACCAGCACCAATAACGCCCAGGCGTTTCGGCACCGACTGGAATTCCAGGGCGCCCGTGGAATCGACAATGGTGTCGCCATCTAGAGGTGTCGGCGGAATCTCGATCGGCACCGAGCCTGCCGCCAGAATTACGTTGTCAGCGGTCAGATTGGTTACCTTGCCATCCTTGTCGGTGACTACCACGCTCTTGTCCTTCAGCAACTTGCCGGTGCCGGAAATGCCCGTCACTTTGTTGGCCTTGAACAATCCGGCAATACCACCGGTGAGCTGCTTCACGACCTTTTCCTTCCGGGCGATCATGGCCGGTACGTCTATATCAACCTTGCTGACCTTGATGCCATGCACGTCAAAGCCGTGGCCGGCTTCATGAAATTTATGGGAAGAGTCCAGCAAGGCCTTAGAAGGAATACAGCCGACATTGAGACAGGTGCCGCCATATACAGGCTTGTTTTCTGCGTCGATCCATTTTTCCACACAGGCGGTATTGAGACCGAGCTGTGAAGCACGAATCGCGGCTACATAACCTGCCGGCCCAGCCCCGATAACGATCACATCATAATCTGCCATTGCTAATTCCTGCTTTTTTTTAAATTACATAACGAAGAAACTGAATCTGCCTGCAGGCACAAGTACTGCCTGACAAGGCATCCTGCAAGTTCGTGTTAACTACACATCCAGGAAAATGCGCGCCGGATCTTCCAGCAGGTCCTTGATGGTCACCAGGAACTGCACCGCTTCCTTGCCGTCGATCATGCGATGATCATAGGACAGCGCCAGATACATCATGGGTAAAACTTTTACTTCGCCATTCACCGCCATCGGGCGTTCCTGGATTTTGTGTAAACCCAGAATTGCGGTCTGAGGCGGATTCAGGATTGGTGTGGATAACAGCGACCCAAACACACCGCCATTGGAAATGGTAAAGGTGCCACCTGTCATTTCATCAATGGACAATTTACCGTCACGGGCCTTGAGACCAAAATCACGAATGGCCTGTTCGATATCGGCGAAACTCAAGCTGTCGGCATCACGCAGAACCGGTACGACCAGGCCGCGATCGGACGATACCGCCACACCGATATCCTGGTAGCCATGGTACACAATATCATTGCCGTCCATGGAGGCGTTCACGGCCGGGAAACGTTTTAGGGCCTCTACCGCCGCGCGGACAAAAAAGGACATGAAACCAAGCCGGGTGCCATCGTGCTGCTTCTCGAAAGCGTCCTTGTATTTGTTCCGCAGATCCATCACTGCACTCATGTTCACTTCATTGAATGTGGTCAGCATTGCCGTAGTCTGGGTTGCCTGCAACAGGCGCTCGGCGACCTTGGCACGCAGGCGCGACATCGGGACGCGTTTTTCGGCACGGCCATCACTACTGGCGGCGGGCATTGCCGCGGGTGCTTCTGCTTGGGCGAGCGCTGCCTGTGGTGCAGCTTCGGAAGACTTGCTGTCAGCGTCGTTCATGAAATTGATAACATCTTCCTTGGTGACTCGCCCATCCTTGCCGGTGCTGGTGATCTTGTTGGCATCCAGGCCGT
>JBMTQX010000018.1:0-48179 GCA_049446715.1 Pseudohongiellaceae bacterium | reverse complement strand
GTCTCGACCAGTTGTCCGCCGAAGAGCTCAGGCGCCTGAACAGCTGGCTGGCAGAGCATGGTTTGCCCATGCCGGATCATGATGACGCCGCGGCTACGGCTGACACGCCGGTCAGTCAGACAGTCGCCCCGGCAGTGCCGGTGGCACAACCGGCTTATGGGGAACGTGCGCAAGTCCCTGATGTGTTATCGAGCATCAGCGGGGATTTTCGCGGCTGGGAGGGCGACACCGTGTTTCAGCTCGACAATGGCCAGGTATACCAGCAGCGGCGACCGGGACGCTGGAAAACCAAGCTGACCGATCCCGTCGTCAGGGTGCGTAAAAGCTTTCTCGGTTATGAGCTTGAGGTTGAGGATCACAGTATAGGTGTCAAGCGCCTGCGCTAGCCGCAACCTCATCCCCATGAACTTCTGCCCTGAATGACAGTCAAAACGACAGTGATGCCGCTCATGAAGGAATTCAGCCCATGTTCAAACTGGTAAGGAATAACCTCACTTTTATTGGCTTTATCGCCGGTATGGTTTTTTTCAGGACTGCCGTGGCTGACTGGAGCCCGGTGCCGACATCGAGTATGGAGCCCACCATCCTGCCGGGCGATGTTGTGCTGGTGAACAAGCTGACACTGGGGCCGGCGATTCCCTTTACCAGCGGTCGACTCTTTGCCCTGGGACAACCGGCGCGTGGTAATATCATCACCTTTTACCCGCCTGGCCTGGCTGAGCAATACGTAAAACGGGTCATTGGTGTGCCCGGGGACAGGATTCGTTTGGAAGGCCTCAGGCTTTTCATCAACGATGAGGAAGTGGCACTGGACGATGTCGAGACCCTGGCGGCAGAAAACAGGATCATTGCCTGGGAAACCCTGAACGGTGTGCGCCATCCTGTAGTGGTCCAGGCGAACCGTCCAATCAGGCAGGTGAGTCAGACGGTGATCGTGCCGACAGGCCATTACTTTGTCATGGGTGACTTCCGTAATAACAGCGAGGATTCCCGTTACTGGGGCTTTGTGCCCGAGGAAAACGTCATGGGCAAAGTTAACCGTCTGCTGCTCTCAACCTCAGACCAGCGGCCGTTTTTTGGCAGTCTCGGGCAGACACTGCACTGATTCGGGTTCCTGTCCATTCCAGCCCATTATCACGCCGCCAGGCGTTACCTCACCTTTCCGGACGTTTGATCTGGCGCATTTTGCGCCATTGTCCGGCATTGCTATACTCGCGCTCAGCAGAACCCTTGTGAAGGTAGATTGTTAACAATTCTGCCGCCGCATTTGGCGTGACATTGGGCTGCAACATACCGAAATAGATAAACAGCCAACAAGACGTATACACCCATGAAAACACAAGTAGTCATTATCGGGGCTGGTCCTTCCGGCCTGCTTCTCGGGCAGTTACTGCACAATGCCGGCATCGACAACATCATTCTAGAACGTGTCACCCCGGACTATGTGCTCGGTCGCATCAGGGCGGGTGTTCTGGAAGAGGGTTTGGTCAATATGGTCCGGGAAGCCGGTGTGGCTGAACGCATGGACCGGGAAGGCCTGCCGCATGCTGGTGTCCAGATTGCCTTCAATAATGAAATCCGCCGCATTGATTTTCACCAGTATGCGGGCGGCAAGCAGGTGGTGGTATACGGACAGACAGAAATCACGGCTGACCTGATGGCAGCGCGCAAGGATTCAGGCGCCGAAACCCTGTATGAAGTCTCGGACGTTGAGATTCACGATGTCACGACCGACAGACCATATGTCACTTTCAGCAAGGATGGCCAGACCCAGCGCATTGATTGTGATTACGTCGCCGGTTGTGACGGCTTCCATGGTGTCAGTCGCAAAACCATCCCCGAGCACCTGCGAACCGAATACGAAAAAATCTATCCCTTCGGCTGGCTGGGCCTGTTGTCTGACACGCCGCCGATTGATGAAGAGCTGATCTATGGCATCAGCGACCGTGGTTTCTTCCTGTGCAGCATGCGTTCTGAAACCCGCAGCCGCTATTACGTGGATGTGAGCCTGGATGAAAAAGTGGAAGATTGGTCGGATGACCGCTTCTGGGAAGAGCTGTCCAGCCGACTGCCCGAATCCGTCAGGCGGGATCTGGTCACGGGTCCGTCTATCGAAAAGAGTATCGCTCCGCTGCGCAGCTTTGTCTGTGAGCCCATGCAGCACGGTCGGCTGTTCCTGGTCGGTGATGCGGCCCATATTGTGCCGCCCACAGGGGCCAAGGGACTTAACCTGGCTAGCGGTGACGTTAATTATCTTTACCGCATCATGCTGAAGGTCTACAAGGAAAACCGCCCCGAAGCGACGGAACAGTATTCCGATCTCTGCCTGCGCCGTATCTGGCATGCTGAACGTTTCTCCTGGTGGATGACCAGCATGCTGCATGACTTTGATGACGACTTCGGCCGCAAGATCATGGCGTCCGAACTGGACTTTTACACAGGCACTGAGGAAGGGTTACGCGTCATTGCAGAGCAGTACGTTGGCCTGCCTTACGAGGAAGTCAAATAACGTCTTCGGGGCCCGTGGTCAAATAACCCGGTCCGCATAGGTGAAGTAGTAGCGTACCGTGAATTCACGTGCCACGAATTTTTCTTCGGCATTCATGGCGGGACGGAAGGGCGAATTTCGCAGATAGCGAATCAGGCGCCTTTCCACCTTCTTGCCAACCTCACCGGCTTTACCCAGAACCTTGAAACCCTTGGCATTGCCAAAACGTGAAACGGTGAATGCCAGGTCGATATAACCGGTATAGCTCAGTTCTGCATCCTCAGAGATGCCGAACTTTTCCCGGCTGTTTGGTTTCGCTGTAATGAGGGGCAGGTGTACCGGCAGATCAGGCTGGAAAAGGGCATTGACGGTTTCCTGTTCCAGCTGGAAGCGTTCCACCAGCTCATAGGCTTCCCGGTATTTTTCATGTGCCGACTGGCCATGGCCGAACACCATGTTCCAGTCACCATATTCCATCAGGGCATTGACCAGCTGATAAATCCGGGCGTCGGGATTGTGGCGCAGATAGACCAGGATGCGCTCAAAGGAGTCCTTGCCGTATTGATAGCCGGTCGCAGTGCGTCTGTAAAAATCACGCTTGATCAATGATCCGGTACTCATGCTTTTGCCGCTCAGGTAGTAGTCCGGGTCCTCGAGGATGGCGTTGCGAAAGGCCTGCAGCAACAGGGTTTCCAGGTAGCTGTATTCCAGGTCAAGCAGCATGGGATCAAAGTACTGCTCGTTTTCGATCATGGTTGCGATCGCCCGCATGTAATTCTGCTGGGCTACATAAAGATTGCCGAAGGCCATTTCCTTACGGGTGGGTTGCCTGCGCCCCGACAGGTTCGTGTTGGTGGAAAAGGAAAACACCGGTGCATCTTCCCGCAGCACCCGGGTGAAATTCTTCATGTTGTTTTCGGCAAGGTTGACCAGTGAGGGAAGCGTGCTCGGACTGAGCAGGCCATAGTGCTGCTCACTGAGATACACCAGATAGCGCTGTTTCTGGCTGGCCTTGGCATATTCACCAAGTGCGATATAACTGTCGATCATGCGTTCAATACTGGCGAACTGTTCCGGGTGGTACAGGCCATGGTTGACCCGGCTGATATGCTCAGCCCGTTCGAGCACTTCGATGGCTTCTTCATGTTCGCCGCCCAGTTGATACTGAGTGGCCAGATCAATCAGGGTTTCATATAACGCCGGGGTAAAAGGTCCTTCGTCGGCTTCCAGTTCGCTGACGGCTTCCTGGTAAGCCGCTATAGTGCGCGTGATTTCCAGGGCGGAGGGTTGACTGTCCGGTTGTCCGGGCATGTCTGTGGCTGCTGCCGCATTCGGATTGTCTTCTGCGCCATTGGCCGGGATGGGCAGCGGCAAAAACTGCAGCGGCACTGTCAGCGCCGGAACGACTGTCAAGGTGTCGGCATCCAGCATGACCGGATCAAAGATCAGGCCGTCCAGATCTTTCCGGCTTTGCGCCAATGCAGGCAGACAGGCGCACAAAGTGAATGCTGCAATGGTCAGCGCTACAGCGGCACTCCGGCATTTTTGCGGGCCGGTGTTTGTAGGGGCTGATCCTTGCTGGTCCATATTCATGCCGGGGTGACCAAAATGGAGCGACCAAAAATCCTGTCAAGGTGTTACTGGTTCACGAGGCGGTATGCGCAGCCAATACTGCATGGCATGAACGCCATCGGCCTGAATCGCCAGGGATAGCCTGTCAGATGAAGTTTCGGGTCAGGGATGGGACAGTAACCTTTATCGGGAATTACTGCATAGAGACCCGAAAGCCAAAGATTTCTCTCAAGAATAATTCAGCCAACAGCCGGCTTTCAACCAGCCATACTGGGCGAAATCTTACGGTGAAGGATGACTCAGTGGCTTTCCAGGCGATGCTGCATCAGCAGGTCGCCGCCAAAATCACCGTTCTTGCTGCGCCAGACGGCATGGACATGATTGCCATTGCCCTGGACAAGATCGTATTCAAAGAAAAAGTCATCGCCATCCAGCCGCCAGTAATGAGCGGCTTCCCCGGAAACCTCTCCCATCCAGGTGAAATACAGTGTATTGACGTCGATCTGGTTGAGGTAGGCCCGGGAAATTTCCGGACGATAGACGGTGATGACTTCATCCAGTATGCGTTGGGCAAGCGCTTTCTGGCTGGCTGTGAGACTGGCAATGGCAATCCCGGTCTGTGGGAGTGTTTTCCATTCCTCCCAGCTGTCCATGGGACGGTTCAAGGTGCCGGAAAGAATATCAAAGGGGGGGGTACCTTCGGCAACGGCTTGTGTCTGCTGTGTTGCCGTGAGTGCGTTGACCAGGGCCAGGCCGGCATTGTGGACATAATCCTGGCTGCGAAAGCCGGCCAGGGTACCGGTCCTGATCTCGGCTGGCGAGGCACCGAAGAAGGCGGGGGTGACACTGATCTCGCCATTGGCAAGGGCAAAATTCAGCGACAGGTGGTGACCCTCAAAGCGCCAGCTCCAGGGAGCATCATCTCCCGGGTTGCCAAAGATGGCGACGGTGTAATTCTCAGGACCCCGGGGAAAGCCGGTCACTTCGTTTTCTGCCAGTATCTTTTCCAGCTGCATGATCTGGATGGTCGTCAAATAACCCTTGGCACTCAGGGCCGTGTGCAGCAGGTCATGCGTGAGCATCTTCTGGGCAGAGGACATATAGTCCAGCGGCAAGCCCTTGCGCAGGTAGGGCCAGTACACATAGTTGGTGCGTGCGGTATCGTTGTAATCGAGGTGGAGCAGTTCGCCGCGATTGTAGCCTACCGCCGCTTCAATCCCTCCCGGACCGTCCGCAACAGTAGCCAGCAGGGCGTTAGCAGCTTCTGCCATGTCCCGGGCGACAGCAGCAACCGTCGGGCTGTTGTCGGTGTAGGGTTCATCGCCGGCATGGTCTGCCTGCACTTGCTGCAAGGACAGCAAGGACAGCGTGACGGCCAGGGCGACAGTGAGTGTCAGGCCGACTTTGTGTCCGGTCATCGGGAATCCCCTGTGAGAGTCGCGGCCCGCTGATGCTGGTCTAATTCGGGCAGCATGTGGATGTACTGATTAGTCGATGGAGGCCGCCAGGTCGATAAAGATCTGGGCAATCTCGCCGTTGTTTTTCTCGGCCATCATGAAATGACCGTTGCCGGTAAAGCCGAGGTCGGGCAGGTAGGTGTATTTTACGGTAACTCCGGCCTGCCTGAAGACTTTTTCGGCACAGGGGAGGCCGGCAATCAGCCCTTTTTCAGATCCCACCAGGTGCACCGGGAAGTGGCTGAAATTGATCAGACGGCTGGGCGCGGGCTCGGGTTGCATTTCGCAACCTGCTGCGTCCGTCCAGGGGGTGAAGTCGTCGCCCAGGGCCGGTTCAAATGTCAGGTCTTTGCGGATGCTGCTGGTCATGTTGCTGGCGCCTGGCTCAAAGGCAATGATGCCAGCCACTTTGTCCGGATTCAGGTCAGCCGCGAGCCAGCCACTGGCGCCACCGGCGGAATGGGTGAGCAGGATTGCTGGTCCGATCCGGTCGAGCAGTGCGCTGATGCTGGCAGCTGCCACGTTGTCACCGGCATAGGGTCCGGGCGGAGAACTGGACAGCCATTCGATAATGGCCGGGTCAACCGGGTCCTGGGAGTCGCCTGGCCAGTGTTGGGAGTTGGCCAGGAAATTGATGATGTTGGAACTGGCGCCCTCGGACAGTTCGCCATACCGGGCATTGGTCGGTGAGCGTCCGTAACCGGGCCGATCGACCCAGTACACATCAAAGCCGGCAGCCACAAAATAGTCACGCCAGCCATCACGGCCATCCGGCGTCGAAAACCAGTCGGATGCCTGCCCGCCACCACCGTGAATCAGCACAAGGGGATAGGCATGGCGTTTTTCGGCCGGCAACTGGTAACCCACATACATCTGGTTGAAGACCCGGACCGAGCCGTTTTCCGCCGGGGGCGTCTGTTGTCCGCCAACATAGAAATGCCCCTGGTCCCGCAGTGTCAGGACACCGGCTTCGCCGCCAGCCTGGAGACCTGCTGCCATCAGCAGGGATATTGAAATGAGTCCTGTGGCGAGTGCCAGGCGTGTGAGTGATGCTACTGAGGGCATGACCTGCTCCCTTATTTTTATTCGTTCGAGATAACACGGGCAAGTGTACTATTCCGCCAAAAAAATGATAGGCTAATTGTGCATAAAATAAGTAGATCATCCCGCCGATTTGCGATTATAACCCATTGAAATTAAACATTTATTTTGTTTCTGCTCCAGGCATGTCCATGCGACTGAGAAGGCTTCGCCGCCCGTTCAGTGCGACAACGGTCAACCACGCGGTCCGCGCGGCTTTTCTGCGCATTCGGGGGCATGGTTTTGGCCATTGATTTCCTGATTTGCGGTACGCAAAAGGGGGGTACTTCAGCCCTGGATGCGCTTTGCCGCCACCACCCCGGGCTGCTGATGGCCACGGACAAGGAAGTGCATTTTTTCGATAACGATGTCCTGTTCGGTGATGGCATGCCTGCAAGCAGTCTCTATGAAGCACAGTTTCCTGCACCGGTGCCTGGCAAACTGCGGGGTGAAAGCACCCCGGTCTACCTGTACTGGCCGGAAGCGCCGGCGCGGATTTTCCAGTACAACCCGGCCATGAAACTGATAGTGCTGCTGCGCAACCCGATCACGCGTGCCTATTCACACTGGCAGATGGAGTTCAGTCGAGGTCATGAGACCTTGCCCTTTGCCGAGGCCATTCGCCAGGAACATGAACGGCTGGCTGCGGCCAGCCCGGATGAGCGGCGCGTTTTTTCCTACCTGGATCGTGGCCGCTACACGCGGCAGCTGGAAACACTCTGGTCATTGTTCGGCAGGGCACAGGTACTGGTCCTGCCCAGCGAAGCGCTGCAATCCGCTCAGACAGATGTGCTGGCGCAGGTGAGTACTTTTCTTAGCATCGAACCGTTTCCGGTACTGGCCGACACCGCGGTGAATTCCCAGCCTTATAGTGCTCCCATGGCCGACACAGACCGGCAATACTTGGCGGCTTTCTTTCGGGAAGAAATTGCCGGACTGGAATCCCTGCTGGGCTGGGACCTGTCTGGCTGGCGTTGAGCCAATGGACATACCGGTACCCGGTGTTTATGCTTGAATGCAGAAAAAACCGAACGCGAAAATGATAAAAACCAGGCAAGAATAAAACGCGTCAAAACACCAACCTGATGACAACAATACCTTATTGATAAGGAGTCTCCCGGCATGCAGTTAGTGCTCCCCCCCGGCCTCAGTGCCAGTGAATTTGACAGTGCCCTGCAGGATTTCAGGCGTGCTGTCGGCGACGAGTGGGTGTTCGCCACGGACCAGGACCGGGATACCTACCTGGACCATTTCGGCTTTGACCAGAGTGCCCATGTGGCCTCGGCCGCGGTTGCCCCGCTGACCGCTGAAGAGGTCAGGGATATCGTGCGCATCGCCAACCGTTTTCGCATCCCCCTGTGGCCCATCAGCCGTGGCAAGAACTTTGGCTATGGCAGCGCGGCACCGGTCGTGTCCGGATCTGTCGTACTGGATATGTCGCGCATGAAGAAAATCCAGATGGATGTCGACAATGGCACGGTACTGCTTGAGCCGGGCGTCGGCTTTTACGACCTGTTTGATTACGTTGAGAACAACGACATTCCCTACTGGATTTCACCCATCGGCAACTCCTGGGGTTCGGTGGCCGGCAATGCGCTTGATCGTGGCGTTGGCTACACCCCTTATGGTGATCATGCCGATCAGCTCTGTGGCATGGAAGTGGTCCTGCCCGACGGTGATCTGATCAGGACAGGCATGGGGGCCATGTCTGATTCGCCCAGCTGGAATCTGCACCCTTATGGTTTTGGCCCGCACTGGGACCAGATGTTCGTCCAGTCCAACTTCGGCATTGTCACCAAAGTGGGCATGTGGCTCATGCCGAAACCGGAAACCGTGGTCAGTCTCGACATGGAACTCGACCAGGCCGACGACCTGGGCTGGGCCATTGATACCCTAGCGCCGATGCGCCGTTCGGGCCTGATCCAGCAATCGCCATCCATTGGCAACTGGCTTAGGGCCGCCGCCGTACTGACCAATCGCACCGACTGGTATGACGGGGAGGGTGCGCTGCCGGAAAGCGTCATTGATGCCATCCGCGCGCAGTTCGGTCTCGGCTGGTGGAGTATCAACCTGCGCTTTTACGGCTATGAGGAAATCACCACGGCTACGGCAGAAAAAGTGAAAAGCCTCTTTGCCGCACGTTCTTCTTACCCGATGCGACAGGGTATCTGGCGTGAGGGCGAACCCCGTGAACTGCAACCGTTTGCCGGGGTGCCGATCACATTCCCCTTGCAGAACGCGGCGTGGCACGGTGGCCGCGGCGCCCATGTGGGTTTCTCACCGGCCTTGCCGCAATCCGGGGATGCGGCGCTGGCGCAATTCCACCGTACGTTTGCCCGCTACAACGAATTCGGCATGGACTATCACGGCTCCTTCGCGCTGGCGGAACGCCATATCACCAACGTCAACCAGGTCCTGTTCAACAAGGATGATCCGGACATGGTCGATCGGGTTGATCGTTTCTTTCGCGCCCTCGTGGATGATGCCAATGAATACCGCTACGGCGAATACCGGGCGCACATTGAATACATGGACCTGATTGCCGGTACTTACGACTTCAACGACCACGCCATGCGCCGGTTGAATGAAAAGGTCAAGGATGTACTGGATCCCAACGGTATCCTGGCGCCCGGTAAAAGCGGCATCTGGCCAGCCGCGTTCAGGAACAGGAGGGAAAACGCATGAACCTGAAAACCTTTTTACCGCTACTGCTGGTCCTATTGTCGTTGCCTGCTTGCGCGCAGGACGACTGGGTCGACCTGCCTAAAACCTCGGGCGAAGGCCTATTTGGTGAAAAGTGCGGCATGTGTCATCGCGTCGCAGGCATGGGCACCGGTATTCTCGGACGCCGCCTGTCACCGGAGCAGGCGCTGCTGGAAAACCGTGAGGATCTGCAGGTGCCCTATGTGAAAACCGTGGTGCGCAATGGCTTTGGCGTGATGTTTCCCCTCAGTCGGGGTGAAGTCAGCGATGCCCAGCTTGACGCCATTGCGGACTATCTCGCCGGGGAAAAGCCATGAACGACGATTATTCTTTTTACCCGGCAAGACGCCGGTTCATGCGTCGCACCGGCAGCATGGTGGCACTGGGTTCCCTGCCAGTGATGATCAATACCGCAACACCGGCCTTTGCCCGGGGTGAGGACAGTTTGCTACAGGCCAATACCATCGTCTTGTTTCGAGAGGAAGAGATACCTTCGGCGGCATTTGCTGCCACGCTGGCCAGCGCGGGCTTGCAGGGCATTGCCCTGAGGGATGACCCGGTCCGGCAGTGGCGGGACGAGCTGGTGTCACTGGTTGCTAAAGGCAGCCACCTGATCGGGCTGACCTCCTGGCCGGATTATCTGCTGCTCAGTGGACAGGCCATGGAGCTGCAAAGACGTACACGACTGCATTTGCCGCATCATGCCCGGGATCCCGTGGCACGGAATTGGGCCATCGATCTCGCGCGGGCATACCTGAATGTGCCGGGTGCGGAAGAGGCCACACAGCTAGTAGCGTTTGCCCAGGCCAACGGTTCAGCGGTACCGGCGACACACCAGGACCGGACCCTGTTCAGCTGGCTGATAGGCTGATGCCATGACAGACAAAGCCAACAAACCGAAACCAGTAAATGTAGGGGAAGACCAGGTGGACAGACGTGATTTTATCAATGACATGAGCAAACTGGGTTTGGCTGCCATGGCCGCAACCCCGGCCGTGAGTGCTGCGCAGCAAGGGAATGAGAGCCAGGCACAGGAACCTGCCTGGCGCAGTCCCTTTGACGGCTTTTCAACCTTTGACAATCCCAGGCTCGAATTCGTTTTCGAGATTGACCTGGATTTCACGCGGGTGCAGAACATCGCCAACATGCCGACCGGTGCCGGTCGAGGCGCGGTCTATCTGGACAGCGGCACGGTCAGTGGCCCTTACCTGAATGGTCGCGCCGTGCCGGACTCCGGCGGTGACTGGGCGCTGTTCCGGCCGGATGATGTGCTGGCTTTCGATGCCCGCTACATGCTGGAGGAAGACGACGGTACCCTGATCCTGTTACGCAACAACGGCTATCTCTGGGGTCGCTATCCTGACACCATTGCCAAGATCCAGGCCTGGATCTTCGACAACGGCCCGGTGGTGCCCGAAGAGGAATACTACCTGCGCGCATTTCCTACCTTTGAGGTGGAGAAGGGCAAGCATGACTGGCTGATGCGCCATGTCATCATCGGTATCGGCCGCCGCAAGGAGGCGGGCAACATTCTGCGCTATTACGCTTTGCTCTAGGGCGAAACGGCGTAGTAGGCCGGCAGAGGCACTTAGTGCCGTCATCGGACGGCTTCGACAAGTTGCTCCATAAAAAGATAACAAAGGATAAAAAGGTAAAAGGGGATTGTATGAAACGTTCTACACTCGTGTGCCTGCTCTTAATGTGTGTGCCATTCATGTCCGGACAGGCCGCCGCGCAGATCGGTTGCGAACGTGCTTGCCTCAGTGGCCACCTGGACACCTATTTCAATGCGCTTACCGCCAACACACCGAATGCGGTGCCGCTGGCAGCCAATGCAAAAATTTCCGATAACAACCGACTGGTCAGCCTGCGCGAGGCATTCTGGGCGTCGGCCGAGGCTGTACCTTACCGCTGGGATATCGCCAACCCGCGCCTGGGGGATGTCGCTGCGCAGGCCATTGTGCGCAACAGTGACGGCACGCTCACGATGATCATGGTCAGGCTCAAGGTCGCGGCCAATGCCATTACCGAAGTGGAAGTGATTCGTGCCAACGAGGGTGATGCCGATCGTCTGTGGGGGCCCGAGCGCCTGCTGGACTATCCATTGTCGGGTAATCTGAACAACAGCATTCGTGTGGCCGACCGTGATTCCTATTACCGCCTGATTGCTGCTGCTGAAGGTTACTGGCGTGCATTTCAGACCAACGGCACCGAGGAATATCATCCGGCGGATCTGCTTTATGACACCGATCGTTTTGAAAACGGCTTGCAGACCACGGGTACGTTTCCGGATGGCAGTTTCAGGTCGGCTCCCGAAGGTTTCGATGCCGGACGCTTTATCGGCCGTAACCTGTGGGATCGCCGCTATCCTGTCGTCGATGAAGAGCGCGGCATCGTGCTGTCGATCGTGCGCTTTGGTCTCAAGGACGGCATGGAGAGCCAGAGTGTCGCGACCTCGAATGACCGACTGGTCGGCGAATTCTTCCAGGTCAAGAACGGCATGATCCAGGAAGTGCATGCCGTGCTCTACAACCTCCCTGACACTGTGCCAGGGGTATGGGAAGCCGATTACGGTCCAGGCCAGGGTGGCTGGTAAGCTCATCGTTCGACAACACACATCGCCGGCAGGAGAGGAACAATGAAACACTGGCTACTACTATCATGCTTGCTCACGGCACTGATGACCCAGGCCGTCCTGGGGCATCATTCCTTTTCGGCTCATTTTGACATGGCCAGCCGAATCGAATTGCGAGGCACCATCGTCGATTTCAAGCTGCGCAGCCCGCATTCCTCCCTGATTATTGATGGCCGCAGTTACGTCGACGGCGAACCGCAGGAAGACAGTGACCAGCGCTGGGAAGTGGAATCCATGGCTTCGGCTGGCATGCGTCGCATGGGGGTCACACCAGAGTCGTTTCCGACCGGCGCAGAAATCATCGTCATCGGCAATCCCAACCGGGAGCCGGGATACCGCTTTATCAACTCGTCCAACTTCATTCTCGCCGATGGCACCAGCTTCAGTTTTCGCGACAGTGATCCCTATGCAGCTGCTGACGAAAGCGTCCTGGCAGGGGCCAGCGGTATCGACAGACTGGCCGGGCGCTGGAGTTCGCCGGGCGGCTTCGGCTCCGGTATGTTGCTGCCTTTGTCTGAACGGGGAGAAGCCGTCTGGAATGCCTACGACCCCAAATTGTCACCGGCCAATACCTGCGAGCCGATGAACTTCCCCGACATGTTCAATGCACCTTACCTGGCCGATCTGCGTATCGAAGACAACACGGTCGTGATTTACAACCAGGCCTGGGAAGTGGAGCGGCGTATTCCGCTGGACGGGCAGCCGGTCCGTCCACGCCTAGATGGTCTGTTCGGCGTGGTACAGGGACGCATGGAAGGTGACGACATCGTGCTGGAAAGCGGCGGCTACATCCCCTCTCGCTGGGGCCTGGGTTCCGCCACTCAAAAACTGGGCGGTGGGAAAGACATGCCATCCAGTGCCCGCAAGAACCTAATCGAGCGTTTTTCCGTCAGTGCCGATGGCAATACGCTGACTTACGCCTATACCATCACCGACCCGATCTACCTCACAGACCCGTACAGCGACAGTATTGACCTTTCGCGTGTGGCTGAAGACACGCCGTTATACGAATACAATTGTGAACTCGAAGCGGCCGCCATGTTTTCCCGTACCCCCGGTGATCCCTCGCTGCGTGTAGGGGAATAGTGACGGCAAAGGCAATTTCCTTGTCATAGATCAGGACGAGCCTGTCATCTTTTACTATAATAGCGCCTCCTAAAACCGCGCTAGCGGTTTTTTATCGCATATGTAATTGAAACACATGCGAAAAACCTAAAGTCAAAGCAGAAAAGGGCACCCCCTTATGGTTTGGAAAGCACACGACTACGACGATATTCCGGGCACCTATGTGTTCGATGGCAAAACTGCCCACGCGTCCTACAACATCAACAAAATGCTCTTCACCTTCAACAGTGAAGAATGTCGCGATGAATTCGATCGTGATCCTGCGGCCTACTGTGACAAGTTTGGTGTCACCGGCGACTTCAAGGATTGCGTGGTACAAAAAGACTTCCTGCGCATGCTGCGTTTGGGCTGCAACATTTATTTCATGGCCAAGATGGCAATTCCGCGCGGCACATCCGTGCAGGATGCCGGCGCTGCCTTCCAGGGGATTACCACGGAAGAGTTCCAGGCCAATTTGCTGAAAAACCGTGAAGGCCTGGAAGAGAAACTGGCTAAAGTAGGAGGATACTGGAATGGCTAAACTGATTGGTGGACTGACATCCTCCCATATTCCGGCGGTAGGTAACGCCATCGAGCACGGCCTGCAGCAGGAGCCGTACTGGAAACGCTTCTTTGACGGCTACGGCCCCGCTAAAGAGTGGCTGGAAAAAGCCAACCCTGACCTGATTATCGTCGTTTATAACGACCATGGCCTGAACTTCTTCCTCGACAAGATGCCGACCTTTGCCCTCGGCTGCGCCGACATCTATCACAATGCCGATGAAGGCTGGGGTCTGAAGCCGCAGGCACCTTTCCCCGGTGATGCCCAGTTCTCATGGCACGTGGCCGAGTCACTGATGGAGCAGGAATTCGATATCTGTACCTGCCAGGAAATGCTGGTTGACCACGGTTTCGTGAATCCGATTCGCGCCCTCTATGGCACCCTGCAGGAATGGCCCATTAAGACCATGCCGCTGGCCGTTAACGTGGTACAGCACCCGGTACCAACGGCCGCACGCTGCTACAAGCTGGGCAAGGCGCTGGGCAAGGCCATTGAGTCCTACCCGGAAGACATGCGTGTGGTGATCTTCGGCACCGGCGGTCTGTCACATCAGTTGCAGGGCGAGCGTGCCGGCCTCATCAATGTCGACTTCGACATCGAGTGCATGGAAAAGATTGCCACGGATCCGGAATGGTTCACCCAGTTCTCCAACGCAGAAATCATGCGCAAAGCAGGCACTGAAGGTATCGAAACCATTATGTGGATGGTCATGCGCGGTGCGCTGCAGGATGACGCCAAGCTCATTCACAAGCACTACCACGCACCGATCTCCAACACCGGTGCCGGTGTTATGGTGCTGGAAAACCAGTTCTGAACAATACCCGGTAAGTGACATGACATGAAAAGGGCAGCGCAGGCTGCCCTTTTTTATGGCCGTTTATTTGGTGACGAAAGTGAATACACCGTTCCAGTTCGAGGGTGGCGGCTGCAGTCGAAAATGCGCTATGCGGGACAGAAAAAGGGCATAGAGTAAGGCATCTGGATCCCTGTGCTGCAGTGTCTGCAGCATGGTTTCTGCACTGGTCCAGTCTGCATGCCGGTAATGCTGCAAGGCCTGTTCAAACTCGGTGATATCGGTTGCCAGGGCAGGCAGCCCCGGAAACAGGAGGGTCAGGGAGAGCAGGGCAGCAGTGCGGAAATCCATGGCGCAGTTATAGCAGGGCAATACGGCAACAAGATCACGTTGTCATCGCTGTACGCCGGATCCGGTCAGGGGCCATGCCGCGATCTCGGTGTAGCGAACTCCCTCAGGCCGCAGATCGGACTGCATTAGGCTGAAACGCTCAGCACGCCAGGTGAAGGGTTTCACGACCGGATACTGCGGCGGATGCTGCACCTGCCGCATGAGGGTGATGTGCGGCACAAAGCGATGCCTGTCGGGCACCAGTTGCCGGCGCATGGCCATTCTGGTCAGGGTGTCATGAAGGGTATTCAGCGCGGCGGGCGTGATTGCCGGGCCCAGCCAGAAAATACCGGCTTTTTGCCACCAGCCCGGCGTATCAATGGTTAGGCTGAACGGGGGCAGGTTGATGCTGTCGCAATCCGTGCACAGAGCCTCGCCTTGCTGCGGGTCCAGGTGGCCCAGAAACAACAGGGTAATGTGGTAGTTGTCCGCGGCCACAAGGTTCCCCGTGTCAGGGGAACACTGGGCCGCATGAAAGCGGATGTTGCTGATGGTTTCCCGGTCGGGTAGCAGGGCAAAAAAAAGCCGAAGCCTGCCGTGGCGCGCGGTCATTGCCAGGCTGCGGCATGCTGCATGATGACATCTTCCAGGGGAGCGGCCGGGGTTCCGGTCAGTAGCTCCACATGGCGTGAGCAGATGGCAAAGTAGAGCTGCTTGATCGCCATCTCGTAGGTAATCATCTCGCTGCTGGCCCAGGCATTGGTCTGCTCGTTCATCATGCCTTCCTCGTAATCACGGCTGACGCCCAGGCTGTCAAAGATGGCCTGTTTTTCCTCGTGGCTGACATTCACATAAGGCACCTGCTTGCCGCTGAGGCGGGACATCAGGGCAGCAATATCAGAGAAGGTCAGCAGGTCCGGACCGGTGATTTCATAGATGGCGTGGTCATGGTTGGCCGGTGCCGCAAGCACAGCGGCGGCGGCGCGGGCACAATCCTGTTTGGAGACTGGGGCAATACTGCCGTTACCGGTGCTGGCCACGAAGGCGCCGGCATCCATTGAGGGTTTCATGATCAGTGTCGGCACCACCTCGGCATACCAGCCGTTGCGCAAAATGGTGTAATTCACGCCGCTGCCCTGCAGCATGACTTCGGTGGCGTAGTGTTCCTGTCCGGAGAGCGATGGTGTGCGCGGCTGGATACCGATACTGGAGGTGTACACGATATGACCGATGCCGGCTGCGCGGGCGGCATTGATGGCATTGCCGTGCTGCTGGGGGCGCCGGCCGATGCTCAGGGTGCTGATCAGCATCAAGGTATCACCGCCAGCCAGCGCCTGCTCCAGGCCATCCGGGTCATCATAGTCCGCCTGACGGACCTGGGCGCCGAGTTCTGAAGCCCAGGCCAGCTTCTCGGGAGTACGGGTCAACAAAATCAGCCTCTCGGGACTGAGCTGTTCCAGGAGTAATTTAACGATACGGGTGCCCAGGTCGCCAGAGGCGCCGCCGATTATGGTTGTTGTCATGGTGTTCTGCCTGTGCGTGAAAAGGTCGTATTCTACCAGCCTCGGGCATGCGGGTGTGCGTTCCGGCGATCACCATGGCTTGCGAACCCCATAGAGAGTTGCTTTACTTGCCACAGCCAAAATTCAACACGGCCTTATATAACAACAACGTATAACAATAATTCATAAAACAAGACGAAATCTTCCCGCTTATGATGATGCAAACCCCGGTCCTGAAAGGCCTTTTCACTGCCCTCGTGCTTTTTGCCTGCAGCTGCCAGGCGCAACAGCCCCTCAATGCGGCTCCCAATACGGATTGTGACCGCGACTGCCTGTTTGGCCTGGTCGATAACTACCTGGAGGGGCTGCGTGCCGGTGATCCCGGCCGGGTAAAGTGGGCGCCTGAGGTCAGGTTTACGGAAAACAACGTACCCCTGCGCGTGGGCGACGGCCTGTGGGGCACCATTACCGGCACGGGTGATTACGACCTGCGGGTTGCGGATGAAGCAACCGGTCAGATCGGCTTTTTCGGCGTGGTGGAGGAGCCGCAGTTTTCCTCGCTGTTTGCTATGCGCCTGAAGGCCGAGCATGGCCTGATCGCGGAAGTGGAAACGGTTGTCCTGCGCACTGAAACCGAACCCAAAAGTATCATCTGGCCGGAGCCGGTGCTGGAGGACAAAGCGCTGTTTTACGAGATTCTGCCGGAAGCCAGGCGTCGTCCCCGTGATCGTCTCATCAGTATCGCGGATGGCTACTTCGATACCCTGCAGCTGAATGATGGCACCCTGTTCACAGCCTTTCATGACGACTGCAACCGGATCGAGAACGGCACTAAGACCACCAACAATGCCGCAGTGGCCTTTACCTCGGTCGGTGCACTGGGCTGCGAGGAGCAGTTTCGCCAGGGCAACTACCGTTACGATGACCGCCTGCGGGCACGGCGATTTCCGCTCGTCGATGAAGCCCGAGGCCTGGTGCTGGCGTCAGGCTTCATCGACCATTCCGGTCGGCTGGGCGAATATACCTTGACCGATGGTCGCCTCATCAATTCACCACTGCGTTACCCGCACTCGTTTTACCTGCTGGAACTGTTCCATATCGATGACGGTGAAATCCGCCAGATCGAGGCGGTTTTTGTCTCAGTTCCCTACGGCATGGCCTCGCCCTGGCTGCCGCCGGAACTGCCATCAGTAATCTGGTAATGGACAGGACCGCAAGGGGGCAAAAGCGGCTCCCGCAGTGGTAAGATGGCAGCCAGAAAAACGAAACATACCTATCGAATTCTGTGATCAGGGGAAAGTCATGACTGACAAGAGCAACAAGAGCAACAACAGCAACAACAGCAAGCACGAAAAACATACCTTCAATCGCCGGCAGGTACTCGGTGGTGCCATCGGCCTAGCCGGGGCCGCCGCTGGTGTCGGCCTGGCCGGCAGTGCCCAGGCGCAGCCGCCCGGCAACGCCCGCCCGACACCGCCGGAAATGCAGATGCCGGAGCTGTTCCGCCTGGAAGCCGATATACAGGACTGCCAGGTCACCGGCAGGATTCCCGATGACCTCAATGGCGCGTTCTATCGTGTCGGTCCCGATCCCCAGTATCCGCTTCGCCCCGGCAATATTCCTTTCGATGGTGAAGGTCATGTCGGAATGTTCCGCATCAAGGATGGCCGGGTCGACTACCGTACCCGTTACGTCAAAAATGACCGCTGGAAAGCCCAGAATGAAGCCGGACGCATCCTTTTCCCCATGTATCGCAATCCCTACATGGATGACCCCAGCGTTGCCGGTCTCAGCCGCAGCACAGCGAACACCCATATCATCAATCACAAGAACTACCTGCTGTGCCTGAAGGAGGACAGCCCGCCCGCGGCATTGGACCTGCTGACCCTGGACACGGTGATCCCCAACTACACCTTTGACGGTACCTTGCCCAGCCAGACCTTTACCGCGCACCCGAAGGTGGATTCACGCACCGGCAATATCGTTGCCTTTGGTTATGAAGCCACCGGTTTCGGCAGTGATGATGTTTCGCTGTTCGAATATACCCCGCAGGGTGAACTTGTCTGGAGTGCTATGGTGAAAGTGCCCTATGTGGGCATGTTGCATGACTTTGCCGTGACCGAGAATTACATCATTCTCTACGTGATCCCGATGGTGATCGACCGTCAGCAGATCCAGGAAGGCGGCATCCACTGGGCCTGGAATGATTCCGGCCGTACCTTCTTCGGGGCCGTGCGCCGTGACGGTGACGGCTCAGACATGCGCTGGTTCGAAGGTCCGACCCGCAGTGCCACGCACGTGATGGGTACGTTTGAAGACAACGGCCGCATCTTTGTCGATGTGGAAATGTCCGAGTCCAATCCGTTCCCCTTCATGCCGATGCAGGGTGGCATGTCCTGGGATCCTGTCCGTGGTACCAGTTACATGACACGCCTGTCCGTGAATCTCAACGACCGCAGTGTCAACGGCTACGAGATCGAACGTCTCTATGACTATACTGGCGCGCTGCCGCGCCAGGATGACCGTTACAATACCGAGAATTACCGTTACGGCTTCCTGGGAACCCGCGACAAGGATGCGCCCAATCCACGCCAGGCCAATGCCGGTTACATTCGCATGGATAACCAGACCCGCACCACCGTGTTCTGGGATGCCGGTCCCGGGACCTCCCTGGCCGAGTGCTGCTTTGCGCCAAAACGTGACAATGCCCGCGAAGGTGAGGGTTACCTCATGGGCGTGGCCACACGCCAAAATGAGAACGGTCGCGGTGATCTTGTCATTCTCGACGCCGAGCATATGGAAGATGGCCCCGTGGCTGTTGTGCACCTGCCGATTCGCGCCACTGGCCAGATCCACGGCTGGTGGGTGCCCGAGTCTCAGATGCCGGCCTGATGGCGGCGCGCAGCATGCATTGAGCGTCAGTAAAAGGCCGGGCATTGTTTCCCGGCCTTTTCCGCTCAGGCATGGCGCGCAAGCTGGTGACCAGCAAAAAACAGCAACCCAAGAAACAAGAAACAAGAAACAAGAAACAAGAAACAAGAAACAAGAAATATATATTAGAAGAGGGATTAAGTTGTGAAAACCAGGAAACTATTACTGGCCGCGATTCTCATGGTGCCTGGTGCCGTCATGGCGCAGGGCAATGCCCAGTGTGAGGCCATGACCGGATTTACACTGCGAGGCTATGACGTGAAAGTTACCAGCGCGCAGTGGTCTGCCAACCGCACTGTGAGGGGGCCCTTTGGTGGGCCGGGCACGGAACTGCCGCCGCATTGTCATGTGGAAGGCGTGATTGATCAGCGCACCGGTGTCGATGAGGTGGAATACGGCATCCGTTTTGCGGTGAACATGCCTGATAACTGGAACGGGCGCTACCTGTTCCAGGGTGGAGGTGGTCTGAACGGTACCCTGGGTGAACCCCTAGGGGCTACTGCAGCAGGTGGCCAGCCGGCCCTGATGCGCGGTTTTGCCGTGGTCAGCAATGACACTGGCCACCAGGCCAGCGGTGGTTTCGACAACTCCTTTTTCAATGACCAGGAAGCCACGCTCAATTTCTATTACAAGGCCAACCCGAAAGTGACCGAGGTCACCAAGCTGCTGGTCGGCGATTATTATGAAAACAATATCGAGTACAGCTATTTCACCGGCTGCTCCACGGGCGGTCGTGAAGGCATGCTCATGGCCCAACGATATCCGCTGTATTATGACGGCATCATTTCCGGTGCCCCGGCCATGCGGACCAGCCTGTCCAATATCGGTATTCGTTGGGTCGGTGTGCAGCTGAACCAGGCGGCGCCATTGGATGACAATGGTCGTCCGCAGCCGGGACCCATGCTGTCTGAAGCCGAGCGCCAACTGGTGATCGGGGCGCTGATGACCCGCTGTGATGGACTCGATGGTGCGGTGGATGGATTGCTGTTCAACCCGCGTGCCTGTGATTTTGATCCGTCTGTGATTGCCTGCGACAGTGGACCTTCAACAGCCAGCTGCCTGGCACCGGAAAAGGCCGATGCCATTCGTATGGCGATGCAGGGTCCGCGGGATTCCCGCGGCGTCCAGGTCTATCCAGGCTTTGCATACGACCCCGGTATTGACGATGTCGGTGCCGGACTGCCTGGCATTCTGGCAAGCTCCAACAACCCGCCTGAAGGTGAAGGGTCTACCGGCGTTCTCGAGCTGGATGTGGATGCCGCCGTCATGGCGGCCAGTCGCCAGCACCTGGTGCTGGGCGAGACGCTGTCGGTCCAGATGAGCAGTTTTGCGGATAACGGTGGCAAGCACCTTTATTTCCATGGTGCGGCCGATCCCTGGTTTTCCGTCAATGAAACCATTCGCTACTACGAGGAAATGGCCGAGTTCAACGGTGGCCTGCAAACCGTGCGTGACTGGAGCCGGTTCTTCTACGTGCCTGGTATGGCCCATTGTGCAGGCGGCCAGGCCGCCCTGGACAACTTTGACCTGCTGACCGGCCTCGTGGAATGGGTGGAAGGCGGCTCTGCACCTGGTGCTGTAACAGCAACTGGAAACTCCATGCCCGGCGTCAGCCGTCCGCTGTGCGCCTGGCCGTCCTACCCGGAATACGATGGCAGCGGCGCAATTGAAGAGGCAGCAAACTACCGCTGTGTGATGAATGACTGATGTCATGTCAACCGTCAAAAGCATGTTGCTGGCAGCTTGGCTGCTGGCAAGCGGGGCTGTAATGGGGCAGGGTGAGGTAGCACCGCCCCAGGCAGAATTTGTCTTTGAAATACGGGCGCTGTTGGCGCCGACTGAAGTGCAGGGTGAATCCAAGGATGGCATGCGCCAGGTCATTCCGATTACCGGTGGCACGGTGATCGGTCCTGACGTGAATGCCGAGATTGTGCCGGGTGGTGCGGATTACCAATTGGTGCGACCGGACGGCGTGCGAGAGCTGGAAGCGGTGTACATGATCCGTACAGATGACGGTGTCCTGATCAACGTGGTCAATGCCGGCATCATCGTTGATCCGACAGCAGGAGAGCCCGGTTACATCATGACCACGCCTTCATTCCAGGCGCCGGTTGGGAAGTATGACTGGCTCAACAAGGCCATTTTTCTCAGCAAGATTACCGGCGGCAGTGACTCCCCCAGGGCCGTCCATATCAGCGTGTATATCGCCAGATGAGCTCGCGCAGGACAGCGACATAAAAAAGCCGGCAGATGCCGGCTTTTTTATGAAAACCTGATGCTGGCTTAGCGTTTGCGGAACAGATGCACCTTGCTGCTGACGGCATCGGCGATATACACATCACCGGCGGCGTCCACCACCATGTAGTGGCCTTCACCGAATTCACCCAGGCCGTCTCCAGGCCTGCCCAGTGAACCGGTGACCTTGCCTTCGGCATCTAGAATGGCCCATTCGCCATCAAAACCAGTGGTCATGTACATGGTGCCGTCATCATGCAGATACAGGGCGCAGGCCATGGCACTGTAATGCCACTCATCCAGCACTGCACCTTCGGTGTCATAAACGACCACGCGAAAATTTTCCCGGTCAGCCACATACAGGCGGTCCTGGTCATCAATCTCAATGGCATGAGCCACGGCCAGTTCACCATCGCCTTCCCCGCGGGTTCCCCACAAGGTGACGAAATTGGCATCGCGATCAAATTTCAGGATACGTGGTTCACCGCGCACGTGTCCCTGCGCGATATAGAAATTGCCGTCACTGTCAAAGGCGATGTCATTGGGCTGGTCAAAGAAATGGCTGTTGCTGCTTTCATCCCACAGGCCGTTCTGCCCAGAGGTGCCAAGTGTCATGAGTATGTTGCCGGTGCGGTCCATCTTCACGACGGTATGGGTACCAATATCGGTGACCCAGATATTGCCCTGCGGATCCAGGCGCAGACCATGGGCGAAGGTCCAGGTGTCGCGGGGACCAAAGGCGCGGACAAAATTGCCAGCGGCATCGAATTCAAGCAGGGGGTCTTCACCGCGATGGAGAATGATCATGCTGCCGTTGTCATCGATGACGATACCGGATACGCGGGAAAACACAAAGCCGGCAGGCAAAGTGAGGGCATCGGTGATGTCGACGGCCTGGTAATCACGCAGCGCATAGGCCTCCAGGGGCAACAGGTCGCGATTGGGCCGTTGTGCCAGGGTCGGCACAGAAAAGCACAGTAAGCTAAAACACAAAAACAACGTCTTCATTAGGACTTCCCCTGAAAATTTAGGATGAGTATACCGATATCGTTCACGGGCTGGAAACCACCACTGGGGGGCTTGTCCGAAAGGTGGCGGGTGAAATATTCTGGCGATAGAGGAAGCCATGATGACCAGTGAATTCCCAACTTGTCCCCAGTGTGTGCGCAAGATCATGCAGAGTGTGTCGAACCGCTGCATGTATTGTGGCGCCGATCTGCCTGAAGTGCATCATTTGTCCGCCGAAGAGAAAAACCGGCTGCTGACCGGGAAGCTGGAGCAGATGCGGCAGAATGAAGAGAGTGCGGATGAACTGGTCAGTGCCATGCGGCGCAATTTCGGCATGCCTGACAGGAAGCCGCGCATGGCGACCAAAAAGGATAAACGCGCCCACAGTTCTCAGGCGGTCGATGATGCCCTGGCCGACATCCAGGACCATATTGAGCAGCTGAGACAGCAACGCCAATCTTCGCGCGATGATTGATCGCGCAGACCAAAGCCAGTGTAAAAAAAACGGGTTGCTGGCTGTGGGTTGTTTAAAGCCAAGCCATAAAAAAGCCAGCATCTGCTGGCTTTTTTGTTTTCGGTTTTTTAGAACTCTTCGGTATCGATCTCGACCTGGACGCCGGCTGGATAGCGGGGGGCGGCCACCGTGTCCTGGTTGATCAGGTCATCGAGTTTTGCAACAGTGGCGTCATCCAGCGACACATCAATGGCACCGAAATTTTCCACCACGTATTCGGTGTGTTTGGTGCCGGGAATGGGAATGATGTGTTCACCCTTGGCCAGTGTCCAGGCCAGGGCCAGTTGCGCCGGTGTGCAGCCGGTGTCTTCAGCGATCTTCGCGTACTCGGCATACAGGGCCATGTTCTTTGCGTAGTTTTCGGTGTGAAAACGCGGCATGTTCTTGCGCAGGTCGCCATCCTCGAGCTGTGCTTCCGGATCGGTGAGTTTGCCGGTCAGGAAGCCGCGGGCGAGGGGGCTGAAGGCGACGAAGGTAATGCCCAGTTCCTGGCAGGTATCGAGCACGGCAATCTCGGCATTACGGCTCCACAGGGAATACTCGGTCTGGATGGCCGCCATGGGATGCGTGGCATGCGCCTTGCGCAGGGTGTGGGCAGAAACCTCGGAGATACCCAGGGTCTGTACCTTACCTTCCTCGACCAGGCGACCCATCTCGCCGATGCTTTCCTCGACCGGCACTTTTTTGTCCCAGCGATGCAGGTAATATAGGTCGATAACATCGGTATTGAGGCGCTTGAGGGCATCCTCACAGGTCTGGCGAATCACGGCCGGGCGACCATCGATTTTGCGCTTGCCACCATCAGGATCCTTGAAAATGCCGCACTTGCTGGCCAGTACATATTCGTTGCGACGGTCCTTCAGCACACGCCCCAGCAGTTCCTCGTTTTTACCAAAGCCATACAGGGCGGCGGTATCGAGAAAGTTGTAGCCGATATCGAGGGCCTTGTGCAGCGCGACTTCGGCTTCCGCCACATCAGGTGTGCCGTAGGCATGAGACATGCTCATGCAGCCCAGGCCAATGGCGTTGACTTCAAAGGGGCCGACTTTTCGGGTTTGCATGCTTACCTCTTTGGAAAAATTGGAAATGTTGTAGGTCGGCATAGCGCAGCGTTTGCCGACATGGATAGAAGCATTCCTGTTGTCGGCAAAAGGCCCTGGGGTGCAGGTATCTGGTTTCCAGATACCCGCAGGGCCTATGCCGACCTACGGAAATTTTGTTTATTGCTTACTTCTGCGCGTTCAGGCACTTCTCGAGCTTGTCGAGGGTTTCCATGGCCGGCAGGCACTGCGCCACGCTGGCATTGGGCTCACGGCCCTCACGAATGGCGGCGAAGAACTCGCGATCCTGCAACTCAATACCGTTCATGCTGACATCAACCATGGACACATCGATTTGGTTTTCCTTGCCGTCGAACAGATCGTCGTAACGGGCCAGGTAGGTACCATTGTCGCCGATGTAGCGGAAGAAGGTGCCGAGAGGACCGTCATTGTTGAATGACAGGGACAGTGTGCAGAGCGCGCCGGACGGGGTCTTCATGCCAATGGACATGTCCATAGCGATACCCAGATCCGGGTGGTGCGGGCCCTCGAGGGCAAAACATTCGGAGACGGTTTCACCGGTCTGGTACTGGAACAGGTCAACGGTATGACAGGCGTGGTGCCACAGCAGGTGGTCTACCCAGCTGCGCGGCTCGCCCTTGGCGTTCATGTTGGAGCGGCGGAAGAAGTAGGTCTGCACGTCCATCTGCTGGATGGCCAGTTCGCCCGCGGTGATCTTGTTGTGAACCCACTGGTGAGAGGGGTTGAAGCGACGGGTGTGACCCGCCATGGCCACCAGGCCGGTTTTCTTCTGCGCGGCATCGATCGCCTGAGCATCAGCCAGGGTGTCGGCCATGGGAATTTCCACTTCCACGTGTTTGCCGGCTTCCAGGCACTTGATGGCCTGTTCGGCATGGACCTGGGTTGCGGATGTGATAATGGCGCAATCCACGTCCTGGGCCAGGCACTCATCCAGGTCGGTGCTCCAGTGTGGAATGCCGCGTGCTTCAGCGGCAGCCTTGGTGGCGTCTTCACGACGTCCCATGATGGAAACGACTTCAACACCGTCGATATTGTCGATGCCATCCATGTGTTTCTGGGCAAAGGCACCATGTCCGATCATTAATACTTTCATTGACTTCCCCTGATGAATAATTGAATTAAAGACTCTTTGCAATGAATGCCGGCACGGGACTGTTCCCTGGCCGGCCCGGGATGCCTCTCTATTTCAGGTCGTCCAGGGAATCCAGGTAGACCAGGCCAGCTTCTTTCAGTCGGCCACGCATGTTGTAGATATCCAGACCCAGTTCGCCTTTCTGCAGGCGTTCGCGCTTGGCCACTTCGGCGTCTTCACGGGCCTTGGCCTTGTCGCGGACGGCTTCTGCATGCTGACGCTGAACCACGCACACGCCGTCTTCGTCGGCGACAATGATGTCACCCGGGTGGACGTAGGCGCCGGCGCAGACGATCGGAATATTGACGGAGCCAAGGGTCTCCTTGACGGTACCCTTGGAGTGGATGGCCTTGGACCATACCGGGAAGCCCATTTCCTTCAGGTCGCGGGTATCACGGACACCGGCGTCGATAATCAGCGCTTTCACGCCGCGGGCCATACAGGAATGGGCAAGCAGGTCGCCAAAGAAGCCGTCCGTGCTGTCAGCGGTAATCCCGACCACGAGGATATCCCCGGGCTGGCAAAGTTCGATGGCCACGTGCACCATCCAGTTGTCGCCTGGTTGGGCCAGAATGGTCACGGCGCTGCCGGCCAGCCGGACATTGTCATAGACGGGCCGCATGTAGGGATGCATCAGGCCAACGCGGCCCTGTGCTTCGTGAACGGTGGCAACCCCCATGCTGCCGAGTTCGTCTATGACGGACTGATCGGCGCGGGGGATGTTTCGGACGGCAACGGGTTTGTGCATACAGTGTTCCTGGCGGGTATTTATAACGGAGGCACATTATAAGAGGCCTATGGCGAGGTCTCAAATTTGATTTCCTTGGGGATTTGATACGCAGGAAAGGCTTTCCAAAGACAGAAAAGACAGTAGAGGCGTCAGGACAGGGGCAGAACACAGGGGTAATTGCGGCCGCTATATCAGGTTCAACGACTCGATCTGTGATGTGAGGCGGGGCAAGTGAGACCAGATTCTGTCCCATGAAATGGCGCCCGGGCGCCATTTCGCCGGCGGCGCCTTCGCTCATCGCCAACAAGGCGTTTTAAAATTTGCTTGAAACAAAGATAATGCCCTTTTTCAAAAGTGCAGGACCTATCTAATGCAGAAATCCATTCCATGCATGTTGATGCGCGGCGGTACTTCCAAGGGCACCTATTATCTCGCCAGTGACCTCCCGGATGATTCAGCGGCCCGTGATGAAGTACTGTTGCGTGTCATGGGGTCACCGGATCCACGCCAGATCGACGGTGTCGGTGGTGCCCATCCACTGACCAGCAAGGTCGCCATCATCAAGAAATCCGAGCGGGAAGGGATCGATGTGGATTATCTCTTTGTCCAGGTGGTTGTGGATGAGGCCCGGACCAGTACTGCCCAGAACTGCGGCAACATCCTGGCCGGTGTTGGCCCCTATGCCATCGAGACAGGCCTGGTGACGGCACAGGACGGCGAAACCGTGGTCACGGTCTACATGGAGAACACCGACAGTATCGCCCGCCAGCGCATCCTGACCCCTGGCGGCAAGGTGCAGTACGCCGGTGATGCCAGTATTGATGGTGTGCCGGGCACCCATGCGCCCATCATGATCGAATTTGTCGGTGTGGCTGGTTCCAGCTGTGGCGCACTTTATCCGACCGGCAACGTGGTGGATGAGGTTGATGGCATCAAGGTCACCCTCGTGGATAACGGCATGCCGGTCGTGATGATGGCCGCCAGTGATTTCGGGTTGGAGGGGGATGAGCCCATCGAGGCTTTGGAAAGCAACCAGGCGCTGAGGGAGAGGGTGGAAGCCATTCGCCTGCAAGTTGGCCCCATGATGAACCTGGGTGATGTGAAGGACAAGACCGTCCCCAAGATGACGCTGGTGTCAGCCCCGAAAAATGGCGGCCTCATCAACACCCGCAGTTTCATTCCGCACCGCGTGCATGATGCTGTCGGTGTGCTGGCTGCAGCCAGCGTGGCGGTAGCGGCCACCACCCCGGGTGCGGTGGGCAACGATGTGGCGGCGATTCCGGCAGGCGAACGCAAACTCTGTCACGTGGAGCATCCGACCGGTGCCCTGGCGGTCGAAGTGGAGCCCAGCGATGAGCCGGGCAATCCGGAACCGAAGAGCGTGGCCATCATGCGTACCGCCAGGCTGCTGATGGCGGGTGAGGCGTTTTACATTCCGGTGCAGTAATCGGGATGGTAGGTCGGCATAGTGCGCAGCGCGTTTGCCGACAAAGCACCGCCCCTTGAACGCTGATGTAAGCATGACATCGATGTCGGCAAACGGCCCTCAAGGCCTATGCCGACCTACAACGTTTTCAGGATTGAAGAAGTAGGCCGTCTTCCGACGTTATTTTCAGGGATTCATCAAAGCGATGAGATCAGGCGACCTGTGGTCGCCCTATCGGATGGCGGCGCAAGCGCCTTATACCGACCTACAATATTTTCCGTATCACAGCATTTCGAAGAATTTCTGCAAGCGCTTGCCGTTGGTACCGGCATCACCGCCACCAACACGTGACAGGGAGCGGGCATCGACCCGGGTCTGGCCATCTTCCTCGCGCAGGCGAATCACCACGTCATCCTTGAAGCGGAACCAGAAAGTGGTTGCCGTGGCCTCGATCCGGCCTTCCTCCGGCACCGCGGCCACCAGTTCCCAGCCCATGGCTTCAACAGCTGCCAGAGCACGATCGAACATGTCACTCATCGCCGCGTCATAATATTTCGGGACCAGGTCCGGAAACGCTTCGCGTTGCAACTGGGCATTGCGTTCGGGAGTCATGTTGCGTGAACCGCCATACACGGTGGTATTGGGGGCATCGGCCCGCAACGGCATCACGGCCACATATTCGGGAATATCTTCCAGGTCAGTAGAGACATCATGGATCGGGGGGTAGCTTTGCCCGGGAGGGGCCTGGAATGTCGAGGGAATGTACCAGGCAATACCGGCTGCCAGGGCGCCACCGGCAGCGAGGTTGAACAGCATGACGCCATTGGGCATCTGCCATTTTTTTGCCAGTCCGAGCACGGCCAGGGCAGTCACCAGGCAGGCCAGGCCGACCCAGCCGGTATAGGGATTCACGGAGCCAAGAATCTGGAAGCCGGTGCCGAACTGCCACAGGCCCAGCCAGACGCCCAGTGGCGCTAACAGGGAAGCTGCTCCCACACCGAGGCCGGCGACCAGGGCGATGGTCGTGGCGGTTTTCAGAATTGTGTATTTCTGCATGCCAGGTTACTCCGTACGCACACGTTTCAGGATCAGCCATTCGCCATCGCGTTTGACGAGTTCGTCTTCATCACGGCCGATGGCGGAGATATGGATGTCGACATTGGTTTTCATCGTGACCATCCAGTTGCTGATGTGCCGGGCGCGGGTGGCATCGAGAATGGTGATGTAGGAATTGCTGTTGCGATTATAGCGGCGCAGGCTGTCGGGATCATAACTCAGCGGGGTCGGGTCGGCACTGGCCTGCTGGGCGAGACGGTCGTCGATGATGCGGCGGATCTCTTCGCGGCCGGTATAAACCAGCTGGTTGTAGCCATAGGCCGGCAGCTCGCCGGCGTCGAGCTCATACACCGCATCTTCGGCAAAGGCGTTGGCAAACAGGTCGGCATCTTCCAGTTCAAAACCGAGATTGGCCCGGCTCAGGGTCTGTTCAATGGCTTCACGATCCAGGAAACGCTGCAGGGCTTCTGAATCGATCTGGGCAGTGACAGTTGCCGTGAACAGGGCAGCGGCAACAGCAAGCAGGGCGGGTATTCTCATGGGCGTCTCCGGGATAGCGGGGTCAGGCCGACAGCAGGGTGCCATAGCCCGGCACGGAGGCATCAAGGCCCAGCAACCTGGCGCCTTCGTACAGGGCATGTGGCGTACTGGAGATGGCCGGTTTACCGGTTCGGGCCTCCACCGGCGCCAGCACATCCAGTGTAATCAGACCGCCGCAGCTGATCAGCACAGCATCAGCGCGCCGGGCGGTGTTGCCCACCCGGCTGCAGAAATCGATCAGTTCGGGCTCGGTCACTGAAAAAATATCTTCCACGGCCTCAATGCCCAGGCCTTCAATGCCGGACACCTCGAAATCATGCTGCTGCAGGAAGCGCACCAGGCGCTCGTTGACAACATCGTTGTATGCCGTGGCACAGGCAATGCGTGTGCCTCCGACAGCCCTCAGGCCGTTGATGATGCCGTTGCTCATGGTGGAGGTGGGCAGGCCGGTGGATTCCGCAATCGTGCGCGTCAGGCGTTCATTGAATTCGCGGCCCTGGTAAAAGGTGAGGGACGTGCCCATGACCATGATGGCATCCACTTCCTGTGCCACCAGTTTTTGTGTCAACGCGGGAATATCGCCGATGACGGCGTCATAGCCTGCCGGTGTCATGGTTTTCAGGTCGAGGTTTTCCACCACGTACTCAATGCTGTCGCCATACATGCGCACGGCTTCTTCCGGTACCTCTCGATCGATGACGGGAAAGATCATGCCCAGGCGCGGTTTACGCTGGGCGAATACGCCATGTGACAGTACTGGCAGCAGTGTAGTGGCGGCAGACTTGCTGAAAGTGCGGCGACTGATGGCCATGATTGGACCCCCGTGACCTGTGATGCATGGTTGTTTTGCAAGCAGGCTATCTCAAAAGCCGGGCAAAGTCATGACTGCCGGGTGTCACCACGGCAGGCGCAATGGCGAATATGTTGCGCATGCGTTGTGTATGTCGAAAGCAGGGAGGTTCATGGTGAATCCTGCGTTGCCTGTCATCATGCCGGCCTGATTGGCTGTTAATTCCATATGGATTTCCCTATGCTTGGGGTTGGCGCAGACCAGAACACAATAAAAGTCGGAGTAGCCATGTTTGCCAAACTTCCTTCACCACTTCTGATATCCATTTTCCTGTTGCTGACCTCATGCCGCGAACAGGAACAGTCGGCCGTTGTTGCTGGCCCGACAGCATCGCCAGCCACGAAGACAACTCCCCAGGTTGCCCAGGCACAGGCTTCACCTGAAGCCATGCCCTTTGCCATTTTCCCCGCCCAGACCCGTGAACTGGCTGCCGCCGAGGTACTGGATCGCGGTGCCACCGTCTATGAAAGCCTCTGTCGTGCCTGTCATGGCCAGGATCTGCGCGGTGGTGACCAGGGCGGTCCGAACCTGCTGCGCTCCCAGGTGGTGCTGAATGACCAGCATGGCGAATTGATCGGGGAAGTGATCCAGAACGGACGCCGTACTCCCGGCATGCCGGAGATGCCGCCACTGCAGGTCAGTGCCGAGGATCGTGTGGCTGTTGCTGAATACATTCACAGTGTCTGGGCCAACCAGTCCGGACAGGGTGGGCCACCCTCGGGTGAGGAGGTTGAGCTGGATATCGTGGTCGGCGATGCTGGGGCTGGTGAAGCCTGGTTCAATGCACAATGTACCGGCTGCCATGCTGCGAACGGCGACCTGCAGGGTATAGCCAGCCGGATTCCCGACCCGGAGAATCTGCAGAATTCCTGGGTGGCCGGACGCCGCTGGGGTGCGCCCGATCCGAACGCTGACCCGTCCCGACGCCAGGTACGGGCCACGGTCACGCTGGATAACGGCGACACAGTATTCGGTGTGCTGAACCGGCGTGATGATTTCATCATCAGCCTGACTACCGATGCCGGGCACTATGCCAGTTTCACCCTGCATGAAAATACCACACCTGCCGTGACTGATATCGTAATTGATGATCCGCTGCAGCGTCACCGCGACCTGCTCAGTGAGCTGACCAACGACATCATGCACGATGTTACGGCCTACCTGGTGACCCTGAAATGAAGAACCTGATACGCACAACCCTGACCTGCCTGACGGTCCTGTCGGCTGCTCCCGCACTGCAGGCCCAGGTTGACCCGGCTGACCTGTTAAATCCGCTGGCTGATGAATGGCCCACGTATTCCGGTGACTATACCGGCCAGCGTTACAGCCGCCTGACCCAGATCGACAAGGACAATGTCCAGCACCTGACGCTGGCCTGGACCGTGCGCATGAATACCAATATCCGCAACACCGGAGAGGTGGTCACCGTGCAGGGCGGGGAGGGCGACGGTAATTACCTGCCACCCGGGGCCAACCTCAAAGGTAATTACCTGATGGTAGATGGTGTCATCTATGTCACCTCGCCGGACCATGTCTGGGCGCTGGACGCCCGTGATGGCACAGAACTGTGGCACTACTTCTGGCATTCCCGCGGCGGCATCCATATCGGCAATCGCGGTCCGGCCATCTGGCACGACTCGCTCTTTTTTGAAACGCCGGACAACTACCTGGTGTCGCTGAACATCCATACCGGTGCAGAAAACTGGCATGTCGAAATCGCCCCCCTGGAGCAGCAATACTTTTCCACCATGGCCCCCATTGTCGTCGGTGATCGCCTGCTGGTGGGCACCGGCAATGACCTCGACAGTCCAGGCTTCCTGCAGGCCTTTGATCCGGCCAGTGGCGAGCTGTTGTGGAAGTTCTATACCGTGCCGCAGAACCCGGGGGATCCTGGTCTGGAGACCTGGCCCAATCTTGACGCGGCCCGCAATGGTGGCGGCCAGGTCTGGGTGCCCGGCGTCTATGATCCGGAAACCAACTACTACATTTTCGGTACCGGCAATCCTACGCCCGGCTATACCGGTGTCGCCCGCCCCGGTGACAATCTGTTCACCTGCACCCTGATGGCGGTGGATGTGGCAACAGGCGAAATGGCCTGGTACCACCAGACCTCACCGCACGACACGCACGACTGGGATTCGGCTCAGACGCCGGTGCTGATCGACGGGGTGATAGACGGCGAGCCGCGCAAGCTGGTATCCACGGCGGCCCGCAACGGTTATTTCTTTACCGTCGATCGCATGACCGGTGAGTCCATCGTCACGAAGAAATACGGTACACAATCCAACTGGGATCTGGGTGTGCGCGAGGACGGTTCGCCCATTCCCAATCCGCAGAAGGAAGCCATCATTCCCGGTGCCATCGTGTCGCCGATAGAAGGGGGCGTGGCCAACTGGCAACCGCCGGCCTTTAATCCCGACCTGGGCCTGTTCTATACCCACGAGAACAACGGTTTCAACATCGTTTACCTCACCGACCCCGATCCGCGCGGCTCCATGGGCCTGGGCGGCAAGCGTGTGGCCATCGTCGGCTTTGATGGCAATGCCTTCAATGCGCTGGATTACCGCACCGGCGAGGCGGTCTGGCGCCATGAGTGGCCTGGTGGCGGCGGGGTGGGCGCCGGAGTACTGACCACGGCGACGGGGCTGGTCTTTACCGGTGATGGTAACGGCAACATGGTCGCCTTCGACGGCGCCAACGGTGAGCTGCTCTGGCATACCCGCATTGGCAATATTTCCAACGGTCCACAGACCTGGCTGATTGATGGCCGCCAGTACCTGCTAGCGGCAGTACGCGATACGCTTTACGCGTTTGTGATGTATTAACAGGACAATACCCATGAGACGAATTCGCTATGGCATGGTTGGCGGCGGGCAAGGTGCCTTCATCGGAGAAGTCCACCGCATGGCGGCACGCCTGGACGACTGCTATGAGCTGGTCTGCGGGGCCTTTTCCGGCAACCCGGAACGCTCCCGCCAGTCCGGTGTTGCGCTGGGACTGGATGAAACTCGCTGTTACCGCGACTTTGACACCATGTTCTCCCGGGAAGCCGCGTTGCCGGAGGACGAGCGCATGGAATGTGTCGTCATTGTGACGCCCAACAACTCCCATTACGCCATTGCCATGCTGGCGCTGGAAAACGGCTTCCATATCCTTTCCGACAAGCCGGCAACGGCTACCCTGGATGAGTGTCTGTCACTGGCCGAGACCCTGGCCGATACCGACCTGCTGTATGGCCTGACCCATACCTACACCGGTTATCCGATGATTCGTGAAGCTCGCGAGCGTGTTGCTGCAGGACAGCTCGGCACCGTGCGCAAGATTATTGTGGAATACACCCAGGGCTGGCTCAGCCAGCGCGAAGAGGACCGTGACAATCCCCAGGCGGCCTGGCGCACCGATCCTGCCCGCGCCGGCAGCAGCTGCTGCATGGGCGACATCGGGGTGCATGCCTTCAACCTGGCCGAGTTTGTGACCGGTCTGTCGGTTACACGTTTGAATGCCGAACTCAACAGCATTGTGCCGGGCAGAAAACTGGATGATGACGGCACTGTACTCATGCACTTTGATAACGGGGCGCGCGGCACACTCCTGTCGAGCCAGATCTGTGTCGGTGACGAAAACAACCTGCGCCTGCGCGTCTATGGCGACCAGGCCAGCCTCGACTGGCAGCAGATGGAGCCCAACACGCTATGGCTGAAAACCAATAACAGCCCGGCACAAATGATTCGTTCCGGAACAGGCAGTGTCGGACCCGGTGCAGCGGCCAATACTCGGGTGCCTGCCGGCCATCCCGAAGGTTATATCGAAGCCTTTGCCAACCTATATCGCACCTTTGCCGAAGAAATCCGGGCAGCCAGTACTGGCGAAATTATCGACAAGACCATTCCCGGCATCCAGGATGCCCTGCGCGGGATGGCGTTCATTGAAGCGGCGGTCAGGTCTTCCAGTGAGGGGAATGTGTGGGTGGAGTTTCCAGAATTTTAAAAGTCATTTAATAGGCATGTAGGCCGGAAGAGGCTCGTAGTGCCGTCATCCGGCTTCGCCAGAATTTTCGAGGAAAGGAAGAAAGGAGAAAGGGATAAAGGGAGGAAGGGGCGAATAGTATGGGGGCAGTGTTGGGCATATATATTCACCTATTGTTGATCAAAGTGTTTTTCTGCAAGCAAGCAATGAACGGCTTCCCTTTACTCCTTTTCTCCCATTCGCCTTCTCTCGAAGACCACCCAGTAAAACAGTCTGTCGCTTTGGATCTGTTCTGGTCGAAGCCGCAGACCCCGAGGAGTAACGCATGATGAAAGGTCCCGCCATTTTTCTAGCCCAGTTTGCCAGCACCGAAGCGCCATTTGATACGCTGGAGCATATGGCGCAGTGGGCTGCAGAGCTGGGCTATGTTGGTATCCAGGTGCCCACGGACCCGGCGCTGTTTGACCTGGAGCTGGCCGCCGGGAGCCAGGATTATTGTGACGAGATTGCCGGCAGGGTAGGTCAATACGGTATCAGTATCACGGAACTGTCGACACACCTGCAGGGTCAGTTGCTGGCCGTGCATCCGGCCTATACTCAGATGTTTGCTGGGTTTGCCGCCCCTGAAGTCCGGGACAACCCGAAAGCCTGGCCGGAATGGGCAACCCGTCAGCTGGTTGCCGCCGCCAGGGCCAGTGCGCGGCTGGGACTCAAGGCCCATGCCACGTTTTCCGGGGCGCTGTTATGGCACACCATGTATCCCTGGCCGCAGCGGCCAACCGGCCTGGTGGAGAGCGGTTTTGCCGAACTGGCCCGGCGCTGGCGGCCGGCGCTGGATGCCTTTGAAGAGCATGGCGTGGCCTGCTGTTATGAACTGCATCCGGGAGAAGACCTGCACGATGGGGTGACCTTTGAACGTTTCCTGGACGCCGTGGACGGGCATGCTGCCGCCGGCATTCTGTACGACCCCAGTCACTTCGTGCTGCAGCAACTGGACTACCTGCAGTTCATCGATTTCTACCATGACCGGATCAAAGCCTTTCATGTGAAGGATGCCGAGTTTCGTCCCAACGGCAAGTCAGGCGTCTATGGCGGCTACCAGGGTTGGGTGGAGCGTCCCGGGCGCTTCCGTTCACTGGGGGACGGGCAAATCGATTTTCGCCAGGTGTTCAGCAAATTTGCCCAGTTCGGGTATGACGGTTGGGCAGTATTGGAGTGGGAATGTTGCCTCAAGCACCCGGAAGATGGCGCCCGGGAAGGCGCGCCATTCATCCGTGATCACATGATCCGGCTGACCGAGCGGGCCTTTGATGATTTCGCGGCCAGCGGTGTGGATGAGCAGACTAATCGCCAGGTACTCGGGCTCGACTGATCAGTGGCCTGCTTTAGTTGTCTTTGCCCGTCGTTGAGCGCCGCAGCAGGTAGCCGGCAATCCCGGACAGCAGCGAGCCGACCATAATCCCCAGGCGCTCATCCACTCTGGTGGTGTCGCCGCTCTGGAAGGCCAGCGAGCTGATGAACAGGCTCATGGTAAAACCAATGCCACACAACAGCGCCACGCCATACAACGGCTTCCAATTGATATCGTCCGGTTTTTTCGCCAGGCCCACTTTTACTGCAAGCCAGGAAAACGCAAAGATACCCACCTGCTTGCCGATCAGCAGGCCGGCCATGATGCCAAGTGGAATCGGGCGGAAGAGGCTCGTAATGAACAGGTCACCCAGGTAGATGCCCGAGTTCACGAAGGCAAAGAACGGCAGGATGACCAGGTAGACCGAGTCATGCAGGTCATGCTCGATTTCCTTGACCAGGTTGACGTGTGAATCCGGACGGTTTTCATAAGGAATGACCAGCGCCAGCACGACCCCGGCGAGCGTGGCATGAATGCCTGATTTCAGCACCGAAGCCCACAGGATGACGCCGACAAACAGGTATGGCACCAAGTAAGTGATTTGCAGTGGATTCAGCAGATAGAGCAGGCAGATCATGATGGTTGCCACAATTAGGGAAGTGATGCCCAGCGATGAGGTATAGATAAAGGCAATAATCAGGATGACGCACAAGTCATCGATCACGGCCAGGGACAGCAGAAAGACTTTAAGCCCGGACGGCACGCGGTCACCCAGCAAGGCCAGTACACTGAGCGTAAAGGCGATATGTGTTGCCGTCGGAATGGCCCAGCCCTGCAGGGCAGAGGGATCGTCAAAGTTGATGGCAAAATACAGGGCGGCTGGCACCACGATGCCGCCGATTGCGCCACACAACGTCAGGGCCGCAGTGGACAGTTCACGCAGTTTCCCGGCGATGATTTCGCGTTTGATTTACAGGCCGACATGGAAAAGAAAATGGCCATCAGGCCATCGTTCACCCAGGGCAAGAGCGGCTTGCCGGTGGCGAAGTCGCCGATCTGCACTTCTACGTAGGTGCCAAGCAGCGCGTTGTAGAGTGGTGTCAGCCGGGAGTTCACGGCGACCATCGCCGCGGTTGCCATGATGAACAGGAGACTGCCGCTGGCATACTCCTTGTTCAGAAAGCGAAGGATCATGTTGACTGCGTGTTTGGGTATGAAAGGGTGCTGCCTTGTACGAGCAATTGATCAGGTTGTTGACGTTACCACGGACGATTGGCCTGGAAACGCTTTTCCAGGTAGTCCACGAGCAGTTTTACTTTGGCCGACAGATGCCGACGCTGCTGGTATATGGCGACGATATCACGGTCGATACCAGACCAGTCTTCCAGCAATCGCACCAGCTTGCCGGATTGCAGATCGTTGGCGAGATAGTAATCTGGTAAATAGGCCAGTCCGAGCCCGTCACGGGCGGCGGCCAGCAGGCAGTGACCACTATTGCTGTGCCAGTAACTCTTGCCACGAATAGAGACTTCTTCCTCACCACGCACAAACTTCCAGGGTTTGCTGGTGCCGTATTCCGTGAATTGCAGGCAATGCAGGTATTTCAGGTCCTGGGGTTCGGTTGGTGCACCATGGGACTTCAGGTATTGCGGACTGCCCACCAGGGCAAAGCTTGTTGTCGCGAGGGTGCGGTTGACGACATTTACGTCCGTGCGTGGCCCCACCTGGATGACAACATCGTAGGCATCTTCAATCAGGTCGACCTTGCGGCTGTAAAAATTCAGTTCCACTTCCAGTTTGTTGTGTACATGCAGGAAGTCAGTGATGGCTGGCACGATATGCATTTCACCGAGCAGGTTGGGGGAGCTTATCTTCAGCAGCCCGCTGGCCTTTTGCTGGAATTCCGATACGGTCTGCTCGATTTCATCGAGGTCTTCAATCACTTGCCTGCAGCGCTGGTAATAGAGGTTGCCCAGTTCAGTGAGAGACAGTTTACGGGTAGTGCGGTGCAGCAGCCTGGTACCCAGGCGGTCCTCCAGCTGGCTGATGCGCTGGCTGATATGCCCCTTCGATACGCCCAGCGCGCGGGCGGCGCCGGAAAAGCTGCCTACCTCAACCACTTTGACGAGTTCTTCAAATCCTTCCCACCGGCTCATGGTTTGCCTCTTTTTGCCCCTGCAGGCCTTTTATGATCAATATTTGTTCAATCTCGTGAACAAATACGAAAAATATATGGAATTGGATTATTCCATAAAACAGTTGAGCGGGTGAAGTTGTTACTCGGCCGATCCACTTTGACACGTCCAGTGGGTTGGGTGTCGATCATGTCTGATGAAACTAGAGCCGCTGATCTGCGAGGTGAAATCGGCAAGGCTTTTTTATGTTTCTGGATATGGTCTTCGACAGGGAATGCCCTTGCGCTCCAATGCAACAAGTCAAATGCTCAGAGGTTTGTGCTGCTAGGATGCCGCATGGCCTCTGGTTTTGAGCTGGTAACTCTTCTCAAGCAACAGTCTCATGCAGACATCCACAACCCGCTTTTCATACAGGGAACCCTTGTTGATTTCGAGTTCGTCGATGCATTGCTCGATACTGCACGCGGGGCGATCGGGACGGTCGGTAAGGATGGTGCAGACCATGTCGGCAACCACCAGAATACCGGCTTCCAGCATGATTTCATCACCGTAGAGACCCTTGGGGTAACCGGTACCGTTCATACGCTCTTGGTGCTGCAGCACGATGTTGGCTAAGGGCCAGGGAAACTTGATGACCTTGAGAATTTCCAAGGCTTTAATGGGATTGATGTTTTTCCAGTTCGTAATCCGCTGCACTCAGCGCATCGGGTTTGTTGGCAATTTCCGGCGGAATGTATCTCTCGCCCAGATCGTGCAGATGGGAGGCGAGGGTCAGGCCTTCGATGAAGTTCAGATCCTTGCCCATTTCAAAAGCAATGGCCACGGCAAGATCGGTGACCTGTTCCTGATGCTGCGCTTTCAGGACATTGCGCTCGTCAATCGCTTTGCAGATGGCATTGATGATGGCTTTGAGGGCGTTTTTCTGGGTCTGGTCGGTGTGCTTGATGGAACGCAGATCCCGCTACGTACCAACGAAATTGATGATGTTGTTGTTTTCGTCACAAATGGCCGTTGCACTGAGCAGGCAGGGAATGAACTGGCCGTTTTTGCCTTTACGCAGGACTTCACCCTGCCAGACGCTATGTCGCCTGGCGAGTGCGCCTGTCACATCCTCGGCCTACACGGATGCCGACATGCTTTTTTCCGGCCCTAGCAGTGCGATGGAGCTCTCAACAACTTCTTCGCGGGTGTAACCGAAAATACGGGTAAAACCATCGTTGATGTAGACGATGTTACGATCCTGGTCCATCAGGGCAACGGCTTCGTTGATGTTGCTGATCACGAAATTCCCAAGCGTTTCATCGCGTTCATTTTGCATGGGCCGGCTGATGAAACGAAAGCCTTGGTTTTGCTGACGTTGTCGTCATAGGGATTGCCTGTCGTTGCCAGAAAGATTTCGTCGCCCTGCTGGGAAAAGAAACTATGGCGGATGTATTCAGGTGAACCGGAATTGCCCCACGGCTAGTTCAGCAAGGCCAGGGCAGAATTCGCATCAGCCTGAGGTACCAATGAAAGAATGAACTTGCCGGTAACCTGTCTCGGCACCTAACCCAGACAATTTTCTATCGCGATATTGGAGTTGGTGATGTATCCGTTCTGGCCCACTTCCCGAACCCAGTTGGGCAGGGAATTAAGAACCGACTTGAAATAGGTTTCCCGTAAGGGATCACCCCAGGGCGTTAGTATCCTAAGCTATCATGACATGCTGGTAACGGCGAAAGGCCATTATTAAGAAGACGCAAAGATATTGATTTGCAATGTAGGTTGAACTGACAAACCGACTGGCTGCAAGGCAAGGGCAAGTGGCCGTCAAGACCACCGCCCCGATATTTACTTCCAGGACTCGGGGGACTAGTCCTGGGGTGCAACATCACGTGACTGAATCAACCATTGGCCATCGACACGGACAAGATCGTCGACGCTGCGGCCGACGGCAATCATCTGCGCGGGCGAATCCGGTCCATTGGCCCCGTAATAGGTGACCCAGTAGGCATGGTGACGGGCATGGTCTGTACTGACAAATTCCGTCCAGTAATTCTCTGTGGCATGAAACATGGGCGCGGGTGGATTGCCTTCTGCGGCACGCTTGGCCCGACTGTCCCTGAGATCGGCAATCATCTTGTATAGCGCCTCGCGGCCTTTCACCTGGCCAAAGGCGCCATCTTCAGTGAATAACGCCACATAGGCATCCGGATTGAACGTATCCAGGGCCCGGGTATAGCGCCACATCAGGTGTTCAATTTCCTCGCGATCGGCCATGCGTTGCAGCAAAGCCTTGTCCTGGGCCTGGGCAAACGGAATGGCAAGGAAGGTGAGTGCCAGCAGGGCGGGAAGCAGGGTTTTAGCGTGGCGTGTCATAACTGTCTCCTGTGTCTGGAATGGGATTGAATGAATGTGAAGCCAGCGGTTCGCGGAAGAAAATCAGAAAGCCCAGCATGACGAGGAAGGCCATGCCAGCCGGCAGCAGCCAGATGCTCTGCCAGTCATGCAGGTTATCGGGCGTCACGTAACGGTCGACAATTGTACCGGATGCCCAGGAGCCGATGACCATGCCGATACCGTATGTGGCCACATGGATGAAGCCCTGGGCACTGGAACGAATGTGTGGCGGGGCAAAGCGGTCTACGTAGATCTGTCCGGTGACAAAGAAAAAGTCGAAGCACACGCCATGCAGGATGATCCCAAGATAGAGCAGGGAAACCAGCGTGTCGTTGTTGCCAAAGGCAAACATGACATAACGCAGCACCCAGGCAGCCATCCCGACCAGCAGCATTTTCTTTACGCCGAGCCGGACCAGGCACACGGGGATCAGGACCAGAAAGATCACCTCAGACATCTGCCCCAGGGTCATTTTGCCGGCAGCGTTTTCCATGCCGGTCTCGTTGAGAAAGGCATTGGCGAAGTTGTAGTAAAAGGTCAGGGGAATGGAGATCAGCAACGAGCCGATAATGAAAACCGCAAAGGAGCGGTCTTTCATCAGGGCCAGGGTTTCCAGGCCGAGCATCTCGCCGATGGAGGGTTTCCGGTTGGCACCGCCCGGCGGCGTGTGCGGCAGGGCAAAACAATACAGCCCCATCACCAGTGAACTGACGGCGCCGATACGTAACGGGATATTGGTTGCCTCGATAGATGCCCCGGTCATGGTCGGGACCAGGCCGCCAATGATGAGCCCGACAGCAATCCAGCCCAGCGTGCCCATGACCCGTATGCCCGGAAATTCCTTGCCCGGATCATCCATCTGGTTAAAGGCAACGGCGTTTGCCAATGCCAGGGTCGGCATATAACACAAAGCATAGGCGAGCAGGGTCCAGAAAAACACCGTGGGATCCGTCAGGGACGATATCCACCATAACAGGGCGGCTCCGGCCAGGTGCAGAATAGCCATGACGTGCTGAGCCGGGAAAAAGCGGTCGGCGAGCATGCCGACGATGACGGGAGCAAAAATGGCGCCCCAGTTCATGGTGCTGTAGGAAGCGCCCACAGAGATGGCATCAAAACCGATGTTGAGCAGGTAAGTGCCCATGGTGACGTTCCAAGAGCCCCAGATGAAAAACTGCAGGAACATCATGATCGACAACTTCGACCGGATCTCAAAGCGCATGGTTTTCCCTCGGTGCCGGCTGTGGACAGCGGCTTGTTATTGTTTTGTTTGATCGTATTGTTGTTAGGCTTGCAGGCTTTGAATATGTCACTATTACATGGCAACAGCAAGTCTGTGCCAGCTGTGGATAGTGGTGCAGGCAGCCTTGATAAAAACAAAAACAAAAGCAAAAACAAAAGCAAAAGCAAAAGCAAAAGCAAAAGCAAAAACAAAAACAAAAACAAAAACAAAAACAAAAACAAAAACAAAAGGGATGCCGACATGAGTAACCGCCGCCGCTTTCTACAGGCCACTACAGCGCTGACCGCCGCCACCCTGGTGACGCCGGCTTTGTTTTCACAACCCGCACCGCTGTTCGGGATTTCCCTGGCTGAGTGGTCCTTGTTCCGGCGCCTGTTCTCCGGCGAATTAACCAACCTGGATTTTCCAGCCTTTGCCCGGCATGAATTCGGCATCAGCGCCGTGGAGTACGTCAACCAGTTCTGGATGGACAAGGCGGAGGACAAGGCCTATCTCGCCCAACTCAAACAGCGCTGTGAGGACAACGGTGTTCACAGTGTCCTCATCATGTGTGACCGGGAAGGGGCGCTGGGGGATCCGGACAGCAAGGCACGCACCACAGCCATCACCAATCACTATAAATGGGTGGCTGCCGCCGCCTGGCTTGGGTGTCATGCCATTCGCGTGAATGCCCAGTCCGACGGCAGTTGGGAAGAACAGCAAAAGCTTGCCGCCGACGGCTTGAGTCGCCTCTGTGAATTTGCCCGTGATTACAGTATCAGCGTCATTGTGGAAAATCATGGCGGTCTTTCCAGCAACGGGCAATGGCTGGCCGGGGTCATGACGCAGGTCGATGCCGACAATTGCGGCACGCTGCCGGATTTCGGGAACTTCCGCATCACGCCGGAGGAACGCTACGATCATTACCAAGGTGTAGCGGAACTGATGCCGTTTGCGAGGGGCGTCAGCGCCAAAACCTATGACTTTGATGACAACGGCAATGGGACATTTACCGACTTCGATCGTATGCTGCGCATCGTTATGGACGCCGGCTACCGGGGGTACATCGGCATCGAGTACGAAGGTCGCGAGATACCGGACTTGGAGGGTATCCGCCTGACCCGAAACCTGCTGGAAAAGACGCGACAGAACCTGTCTGCTGAATACGCCTGACTACCCACCTGGAATCCTGGTATGAGTGCACACATCCGCCCGCTGGCGCCGGACGATTATCCTGCCTTCTTCGCCTATTTGAATGCCCAGCTGGAGATCAACGGCAAGCATGGCTTCGCGCTGTTCCAGCCGGTGCCGCGCGACGTGGTGGCGTTCCCCTCGGAAAAGGAGTCGATCTTCATTGGCGGGCTGACGAGGAATTTTGGTCAGCCCGGATGGCGTCGCGCCTGGATTATCTGCGATGACAACAACGCCATCATGGGGCATGTGGACTTGCGGGCCCATGCCGACAGCGGCATAACACACCGGGCCCTGCTGGGCATGGGGGTGGGTGAGGATTACCGGGGACGGGGCTATGCCCGGCAGTTGCTGGAATTCATCTGCCAGTGGGTGCGGGAAGATGATCAGCTAGAATGGATCGATCTGGAAGTGCTCGGTGCCAACCAGCCGGCACTGGCGCTCTATCACAGTGCCGGTTTTGCCCAGTTGTGTGAAGTAGCGGATATGTACCGCATCGACGGCAAATCCGAAGCGGTCGTCCGGATGGCTGCCCGCTTTTCCTGATCAGCGTGGTGCCGGTCCGACAACAATACCCCAGGGGGTTTCACCTACCGGGATCTTGCTGATTACAGTAAACGTCTCGACATCAATCACGGACACATCATCCGACGGGCCATTGGCCGAATAAAGCGTACTGCCGTCCAGGCTCATGGCCAGTCCCCACGGACGTGGGCCGACTTCCACCGAATGGGTAACCGTTTCCGATGCCAGGTCGATGGCGACCACGGTCCGGCCGCGGCCGTTGGCCACATACAGGGTGGACTCATCCGGTGACAGGACCAGGCCCATGGGCAGGGATCCTTCCGGCAGGGGAATTTCGCTGATCAGGCTATGGCTGTCGACATCGATCACCGCGATATTCGTGCCGAACTCGGCAGAGACAAAGGCCCGGCTGCCATCGGCCGTGAAGATGGAATCGCGCGGGCGCAGGCCGACATCGATGCGGGCCAGCTCATTGCCGGTAGCGGTCTCGATGACGGTAATGTCGCTGTCCACTTCGCCGGTGACATAGACCAGGCTGCCGTCCGGCGACAGGCGGACACCTTCCGGCTCAAGACCGGTTGGGACCTGCATCAGGATTTCCCCCTCATCCAGGTCAAGCACGCTGGCGATGTGAATGTCTTCGTTGGAGACATACAGGCGCCGGGTGTTCCAATCAACGTCGAACTGTTCCGGATCAGAGCCGCTGGGCAGGATGCGAACGACTTCATGCGTCAAGGCATTCACTTCGGCAATCCCGTCGGCGGCCTTGTCGGCTTCCATCTGCTCGCAGACATCGTCATCCATGGTGGGCGGGCATTTGGGTGAGCCGCTCAGGGCGACATAGAACACACTGCCGTCGGGACTGACCTTGATGCCGCGCGGGCGTTTGCCCACCGGGATGGTGGCAATCACGTCATTGCTGGTGCCTGAAATCACGGAGACGGTATTGGAGTCTTCATTGGTGACATAGATGACATTGCCGTCCTGGGCGGCAGCCAGGCAAGGCAGCAGAATGGCGGCAGCGGACAGGGCTGCCAGAGGCAGTAACTTTTTCATAACAACAGGTTCCTGGTAATACGAGGGTGTTGGTTTTCAGTGTTCAGCATAAGAACTGCCAGCCGGAAAGTCCATTTCACCGCTCCGGCAGTTCAGGCGCTGTTGATATGCAGGTCAGCGATTGCGGGCAGCCTGGCGCATGCGCTGCCAGTAATCCTGCAGGGTGCCCTCGATCTCCAGGCCCCGGAAGAAGGGATAGGGATCACAGTCATATTCCAGGATCGCGGTTTCGGGGGTGCGCCGCCACTGGCGAAAACGGGTAATGGGGCGTTGGTAGAACGCGGGATCCTCCAGGCTGAGCAGGCTGCGCAGCACATTGCCGTCTTCGCTGAGCGAGATGTATTCGGTCACGACGGCATCGCCTGACAGCGGTTGCCCGGCAAGGTCGACGAAGTTGGGACGTAACTGGCGTGTTTCCACCACGAGTGTGTCACCTTCCCAGTGACCAATGGAGTAGCCCATGCCTGTTGCCGGCAGATCATTAGGGAAATCGCGGCCATCTGTGAAGATACGGCGCACTTCATGAAAGCTCTCATAGAGTATGACCACCTGTTTGTCGTTCTGCATGATCTCCAGCGGGTAGGGCCAACCGGAAAGGCGCACAAGTCCCGGGGAAATACAGCGCAGGGCGGGGTCATCTAGATAATGATAGGCATCCACCCGGGCCTGGGCCGCGGCGGTGTAATCGAGGTGGACTTTCTCCGTGCCGGCAGAAATACGGGACCAGATGCCGGTCAGGTCAACCGGTGCCGGTGGCGCATTGTCCGTGGCACCAGCCCAGGGTTCGGCACGCCAGGTGCCGGTGGAGCCGTCATGGGGCGCGGTGAGGGTGCCGGACATGCGGTTGCCATCGATAGTGCCGGTGATCTCGCGGCTGAGCAGGCGTCCGCCGCCATCACGGTAATCCATGGTCATGGTGATGGCGTTGCCATGGACAGTCATGGCAATGGGCCCACCATCCACATAGGCCTGCTGCGCGTTGCCGCTGCCTTCTACGGTCAGGATGCCCAGGCGCTCGCCGCTGTGGTTAATGGTCAGCAGCCACTGGCCGCTGATCTGGGCCGAGGCTGCATGCCCCAGGAAGAGGGCCGCGAGCAGGAGTACGCAGGAGAGGCAGGCTTTAATCGTTTTCACTGGCAGCACCTCCCGGGGTTGGGGTAATAACCCGGCCATCGGCCATGGTCACCTTGCGGATCCAGAGCTTTCGGGTGTTGTTGCGTCCGAGGTTGCCTTCCATAACGACTTTGTCGCCGACCTGCAGCGTTTCCTTGACCCAGCCAAAGCGGGTCAGGCCGACACTGCTGGAGGTCTGGGTGTCCCAGATTTCTTCCTCACCGCCAGCATTGGTCACCGCCACGAAAAAGCGGGCATGGGGATTTACAAACAGTACTTCGATGACTTCGCCTTCAATGGTGCCGCTGTCTTCGTAGCTGAACTCGGCAGCAAAACTGTGGTGGGCCATGCCGACGGGGGCATACAAAAGAGCAAAGAAAAGACCAATTAAGGACAGGCATAAGCCAGGCTGTCTGAGCATGTTGATCCCCCTGGTGGTGGTCGTTAGTTCCGATGTGGTGGTTTCTTGTTATGGTATTTTTGCCCCTGGTTCCGGCACTCAACTGGATAGGGCTTCACCTTTTTACCGTAACACCACGGCATTGTGAAGTGGCCTGACGGGGTCATCATGGCTGGTGCCGGGTGAGAGAACAGGAAGCAGGCATCAAGCCTTGTGCCTGGTCGGTACAGGATGTTGCAGTCGACTTTTGTGGCCAGGCATACTCAGAAAGGCAGCCAGCGATAAACCATGGCGGCAATGATGGCGCCGGCCAGGGGGGCGACAACAGGTACCCAGGCATAGGACCAGTCACTGCGGCCTTTGCCCTTGATCGGCAACAGCATGTGCGCAATGCGCGGCCCTAGGTCACGAGCCGGATTGATGGCATACCCCGTGGTACCCCCAAGCGACATGCCAATGCCAAACACCAGCAGGGCAACGGGAAGAGCGCTGATCGAACCCAATCCGACTTCCGGCTCGGCCAGATGCAGAACCGCCAGTACCAGGATGAAGGTGCCGAACACTTCCGAAAAAACATTGCTCCCCATATTCCGAATGGCCGGTGCTGTGCTGAACACGCCCAGCTTGATGGCCATATCTTCGGTGGCGTCGAAATGGTCGCGATAATGCAGCCAGACACAGACGGCGCCCAGGAATGCGCCAAGCAGTTGCGCCACGATGTACAGGGGCACCAGCGCCCAGGAAAATTTGCCGGCCATCGCCAGCCCCACGGTGACGGCGGGATTGATGTGGGCGCCACTGATGTTGCCGGTGACAAAAACCGCCACAAATACCCCGATACCCCAGCCCCATGTGATGACGATATAGCCGCTGTTCTGGCCGTGGGTCTTGTTGAGCAGAACGTTCGCGACCACGCCCGCGCCCAGGACAATGAGCAGAAAGGTCCCTAGTACTTCGCCAGCAAACACTTGCATAAATTCTCCTTACGCGAGGGTGGTGCCCACCGGACACAGAGGTCGACAGGCAGGTGACTCATTGTCGGTCTGCTATCGGAAATCCATCCGGGCCGCTAGCACCGAGCTTAATCTGATCAGGCAGCAGCTTTTTTCTTCTTTATCCAGCCATCAGCATCCGGCCAGGGTTGTGCCAGCAAGGTGATGGCAGCGTTTCATATCAATCAGCCCAGGCCTTGGATTTCTCGACGGCAAGTTGCCATCGGCGCAGACGCTCGGCAGCATCCTGAGCCGGTATTTGCGGCTCAAAACGCTGGTCTTCCTGCCATTGCCTGCCGATTTCGTCGGTGCTTTGCCAGTATCCGGTTGCCAGTCCGGCCAGGTAGGCGGCGCCCAGTGCGGTGGTTTCCAGTATTTTCGGACGCACAATCGGAATCTGCAGGATATCTGCCTGGAACTGCATCAGTGTGTCATTTGCCGCGGCACCGCCATCTACCCGCAGTTCGGCAATGCTGATGCCGGAATCTGCCGCCATGGCCGTCAGTACGTCACAGACCTGGAAGGCAATCCCTTCCAGGGCGGCACGGGCGATGTGTCCAGCCGTAGTGCCGCGCGTCAGGCCGAACAGGGCGCCACGTGCGTGCTGGTCCCAGTGTGGCGCACCGAGGCCGGAAAACGCGGGCACCAGGTAGGCGCCGCCGTTATCAGGCACACTGAGCGCGAGGGCTTCAACATCCGCGGACGACTTGATCAGACCAAGGCCGTCCCGTAACCACTGGACGACCGCGCCGGCGATGAATATGGAGCCCTCAAGGGCATAGCTGAAATTGCCGTTGATGTCCCAGGCCACGGTGGTGAGCAGGTTGTTGGCGGAAGCCACCGGCTGATCACCCGTGTTGAACATGATGAACGAGCCTGTGCCGTAGGTGTTTTTCAGCATGCCGGGTTGCAGGCACATCTGGCCGAATAAGGCGGCTTGCTGGTCGCCGGCAATCCCGGCAATGGGGACGCCCCTGGCCAGGCCGAACAGCTTCGCATCGGCATAGACTTCGCTGGAGGATTTGACTGTTGGCATCATCGAGACGGGTATGTCCATCAATTGCAGCAATTCCTCATCCCAGCACTTGTCATGAATGTTGTAGAGCATGGTGCGCGAGGCATTGCTGGCATCGGTGATATGGACCTGGCCGCCAGTCAGGTTCCAGACCAGCCAGGAATCGACGGTGCCGAAAGCCAGTTTGCCCTGTTCGGCCCGGGCTCTCGCCTCGGGGACATTGTCCAGTATCCAGCGCACCTTGGTGCCGGAAAAATAACTGTCAATGACCAGCCCGGTTTTGTCGCGGACAGTGTCGGTCCAGTTTTCGGCCTTGAGTTGATCGCAGTACCCTGCGGTGCGCCGGTCCTGCCATACAATGGCCTTGTACACGGGGTTGCCGGTTTCCCGGTCCCAGACGACAGTGGTCTCGCGCTGGTTGGTGATGCCTATGGCGGCAATGTTACGGCCATCGGAACCACAAGCCGCCAGCGCCTCGGTGATGACGGCGGCCTGGCTTTGCCAGATTTCCTGCGGGTCGTGTTCAACCCAGCCATCGTGGGGGAAATATTGCCGAAATTCACGCTGGGCGATTTTATGGATATTGCCGGCCTGATCGAAGATGATCGCCCGCGAACTGGTGGTGCCCTGGTCGATTGCCAGTACAAATCGTTTTTGCATCAGCCCCCCGTTTTTGTGTTTTTGTTTTTGTGGTTGCCTGAACCGGTCAAGTTAACCCGATCCGGCTTTTATTGCTGTCACTGCTCGGTCGCCCGACCGGCGTTGTGCTTGCCAACAAATGTTGCCATGTCACGTCTTGTGAAGAGTGGCGATGTTAAAGCACACAAGACGAAGACTCACACTGGACACACACAACAGCCTCATTACAGCCGATGTTTACCCGCTAGTGCAATGACCACTGACGCCTGCTTATGATGATGCCGGACCGGGTAGGACCGCCCATTGAACGGCCATCTGCCGACATCAAGGCATTCTGGTGCAAGATGCTGCGCAAGGATGGCTAACCCATGGGGTCATTCTGGGAAAACATCCGCACCTGGTGTCAGTATCGCGACCTGCCCAGGGAACTGCGCGAGCTTGCCGGGTTTCTGGATATTCCCATTG
>JBMTQX010000017.1:0-51262 GCA_049446715.1 Pseudohongiellaceae bacterium | reverse complement strand
CTGTCTGCAGATCGCCGGGATGAGTCTGAATCGTGAATACCTCCGTATAAAAAACAAAAAAAGGAGATACTCGTGCCTAATGTACATTCTTTGAATACCCCGCTGCATACAAAACCTAATGGCAGCTGGAAACGCGATGATGCGGTCATCAACATCACCGATCTGCGTCTGCGCACCTACATAGGGTTTAACCCGGAAGAGCTGAGCAAGCAGCAGGACGTTGTCATTAACTGTGAGCTGGCCTATCGCGCCGATGAAGCCTGCAGTAGCGATGACGAAACCAATGCCCTGAATTACAAAATTATCACCAAGCAGATTATTCGACATGTCGAGGAAGGACGTTTTCGTCTGCTCGAAAAACTGGCTGAGGACCTGCTGCAGTTCCTGATGGAAAACGACATGGCGACCCGGGCAAAAGTGAGGGTCGACAAACCTCATGCCCTGCGGTTTGCAGATTCTGTCTCGGTTACCCTTTCTGCCAGTCGTCCCTGATGAACGGTAATGTGCTTATTACCGGTGGCGCTCAGCGTTTTGGTCGGGCACTTGCTTTCGCGCTGCATGATGCAGGCTACAGTGTCACTATCACCTATCGGCGCCAGCGCGACAGCCTGACTGAAATGGCAGATGCTGGCATTACCTGCATCCAGGCGGACTTTTCCAGTGCCGACAGGACGTCTGCTTTCATTGACAAGGTATGTGCCGAATTTTCTGCACTGCGGGCTGTTATTCACAATGCCTCCGACTGGCTGCCAGAGTCGCAGGAAAATGCACCTGCAGAGGTGCTGGAAGCAAACTGGGCAGTGCATGTGCAGGCGCCCTACCTGATCAATCTGGCTTTTGAAAATCTGCTTGCAGCTGGTGCTCAGCAGTACGGTATGGCAGATATCATCCATCTCACCGATTACGTTGCCGAAAGAGGCAGCAGCAAGCACATTGCCTATGCGGCGAGCAAAGCCGCGTTGCACAACATGACGCTGTCTTTTGCCACCAAACTGGCTCCCGCTGTAAAGGTCAACAGTATTGCTCCCGCCTTGCTGATGTTCAGGGAATCAGATGACGAGGAATACAGAAAGCGTGTCGGAAAAAAATCGCTGTTACCTCCCGGCCCGGGTGCTCGGGAAGGAATCGAAGCTGTCCAATTGCTGCTCAACAGCAAATACATCACCGGGCGAAATCTGCCACTTGATGGCGGCCGGCAACTGAAAACAGGGTGAATCCGGTCGCGTTTTCTTCCCGTAACACGATAAGACTCAACAAGACGCAAATAAACAGAAAAGGAAAAGATCATGAACCAGGCACTGGTGAAAGCCCATAAATCTAAAAATTCCAGCTTCAGTCTGGAGGCCCTGCTAGTTCGTGATGCCCTCGTGGCGCACGGATTGGAAACGCCTATGGTTCCACACAGTATTGATAACGAGCAGAAATACGAAAAGATCAAAGAGTCTGTGGCGACCATCATGAAAACGTTGGGCCTGGATTTGTCGGACGACAGTCTGCAGGAAACGCCCCATCGCATTGCCAAGATGTACGTCCATGAAATATTTTCCGGACTCGACTACACCCAGTTCCCTAAAATAACTGTCATCGAAAACAAGATGAAAGTTGACGAGATGGTCAAGGTCAAAGAGATCAGCCTGATCAGTACCTGTGAACATCACTTTGTGACCATTGACGGCGCGGCCAAGGTAGCCTATATCCCGGGCGACAAGATAATCGGACTTTCCAAGATAAATCGCATCGTTCGCTTCTTTGCTCAGCGACCGCAGGTGCAGGAAAGGCTGACCCAACAAATCCTGGTAGCCCTGCAAACATTACTGAAAACTGACGACGTCGCCGTCAGTATCGAAGCTACGCACTACTGTGTTAAATCACGCGGCGTGATGGATGCAGCCTCCGCGACCCAGACCACTGCACTGGGCGGCGCCTTCAAGGCCAGCCACAGAACCCGTGACGAGTTTCTGCTCTAAGTCGATAGTTATATCTGTATCGGCCTTCTAGTGACGTTTCGCGATTCTAAGCACTGCGCAGCCAAACCATAAAAAACCGACGGTCTGGTGGTTTTTTAGGGTTTGGTGGGACCAAGAGATAGAATATTTCGCTTAACCCACTGAAAAATAAAAATAAATTCTTTATTTGGTAGCAATGCTTAGCGTGCCACAATTTATGAGTAGGTAGAGTAAACGGCTAATCGCAGGCAGTTCACCTATTAGGGTAACTGGCTGATACGAAGCCGTTACTTAGCTACCCTGCCTGAACATGGCTCTCAAGCTGCTTCTTGAGTCCCATGAATCCAACGCTTTGCTCATCAAGCCCGCTCGTCATGGAACTGGGCACCAACATTCTCCTGCAATCCCCTTTGTCGCATCGTCTGTGATGTTGCTGGTTGCCAGTCAACAAGAGTTTGATTACATCCCGGCAGAAGGGGGGTACCGCCGGGCAGCGGTTGGTGGGCAGAGTATCTTGCCCTGATTCTTAGGCTTTAAAATGATCCAGAATCTTCTTGATGACCAGAGGGCCCACAATTGCAGGCAATAATCTTCACAGGTCCCTTAGCACGCATCACACTCGGTGATGATTAACAGTACTTGCTGTTGGAGGTTAAGGCTCCTTGAAGGCGGCTGAGTTTGACTCTGGGCTTATGGACCAATGCCGGCAATATGATGATAAGGTCCAATGTTTAAAATGACGTGGCTAGTTTCGTTCTGGCCAGGTTTCTAGAGTTCTGCAGGAAAATAGTGAGATTTACGGCACTAAGCTGGCTTAGTTTTGCTTAACCACCATCTGGGATAGAATGGATCCAATAATTACAATGTCAGGGAAATAGGCTTCATGAAGTTAATTCCTCAATATTCCGCTTTAGCCAGGTTCGTGACTTTCAGCTTGGTATTGGGAATGTGCAGTTTGTTGCTCGTTTCCGGACTCTCCGCCCAGACCGTAACCTTTGAGGATTGCCGGCAAATTCAGAATACGGAGGCCCGTTACCGCTGTTATGATCAATTAGAGCAGGACAGCGAAGAGACATCTGTCGAACGTTTGCCTGTCATTAGCCGACCGCAACCGGTTGTAAATACAACTCCTTCTGCCAGCGAGCCATTAACAGAGCCGATGCCGGCTTCTGATAAGCCCGGCAATGTCGAGGCAGTGGTAAGAAGTAGGCAGGATAAAAAGCCCTTATATCGACGAATCTGGCCCTTTGGTGGTGAGGACGAAGAACAGGTTGTCATGCAGGAAGAGCCTACTGCGGTTAAAGATAAAGTCGAGCAGGGTACCGCAGATACGGATTCCTTTGGTCGAGGCAATAGCCAGTCTGCACGGGTTGTGGAAAATGACAAAGGAGAGCAGGAGTTAAGAGATACTGTGGTCTCCGTTAGATTTTATGTCATCAACAAGCTGGAAATTACCCTGGAGAGTGGTCAGGTCTGGCGACAAGCCGATAGTAAGCCTTTCATGCTAAAAGCTGGTGATACAGTCAGAATCTATAGTGCCTTCTGGGGTGATAATTATCGTCTCTCCAATGAACGCCTAAAAAGTTTTATCCAGGTCAGGCGTATTGACTGATTTCAGGCTATAACTTGATGGCATATCTAGTTAAATTCTGAATGATTGGCCTGTTGAGGCTAACATACACTAATCTTCAGTCCCCCTTTAAACAGACTCATATATTTTGTTACAACCGCAATTGTCACCAAGACTCTCTGCTGGCCAGCCCCGAAGATTGCAATTATCTGGGACATAACTGGTTTGACAAGCAGATTGCCGTTCGCAGTTCTTAAGATAACAGCGTTAGCGGCTCTTGCTATCCTGTTTGCCGGCAATCCTCAAAGCTAACGGTCTGGGCGCAGAGCCCGTAAATGTGCAACAAACTGCACACGCCCGATACCAATTGAAAGTCACGTATATATCTTTTTCAGAAGCTTGAGGAGTTAACTTCATGAAACTGATTTTCCTGACGTTGTCATTATGCGGCGCATTCAATACCAGCTGATGGTGCAGCGAAACAGCTTCCTGTCGTGATTCACACCAATTTAGGGCTGGGAGAACATTCGGGAAACACCTCGGTTTCTTGTCGCAATAAGCCAGTAAACTATTGTTTTCTATTGGCTAACTATGCATGTATACTTCCTCTGGAGGAAGGTGTGAAGAGTGGTAATGATCTCCTTTTGACTATGTATCCTTAAGTTACGATTTGGTGTTGTGTCTCCTATTTAATTGGCTTCATAGCAAGGCTTTTTTAGTTTTTCTTATTGACCCAATGCCAAAAACTATAAAAATGGGAAATCAGCAGCGATAGGCTTATATTTCCTATTGCTTGGTGAAGCAAAAAAAATCACAAGTCAAAGGGAAGGCTAGGTCACCTGCTCTGACCTTATCGCACTCTCCTTCTATGCATAAACTATGCATAAAGACATACTATTTCCACCAAAAATATGGGGACTACCTATGAATCAAGCATTCACAAAACCCCGCATTAGCAAACTCCGACTGGGTGTTGTAGCGTCCACGCTGCTCACGACCTTCGGTGTTTCGTACGCGGATCTTGCTCTTGCCCAGGATGATGAGTCGCTGGAAGAAATTGTTGTTACAGGTTCACGTATTGTGCGTCGTGACTTTGAATCCAACAGCCCGATCACTACGGTTGACCAGGCGGACTTTGAAACCCAGACAGGCATGAACATTGAGTCATACCTGAACCAGTTGCCTGAATACAATCCGGCTGCTTCACCAACAACTACCCAGGGTGATGTACAGATTACTCCGGTTAACTCTGTAGGTGTCGCATCCATCTCACTGCGCGGTTTTGGACCCAACCGAAGCCTGGTACTGGTTAACGGCAAACGTCCTACCCCCATCAACGCCCTGATGGTCACCGACGTTAACGGTGTTCCCTCTGCCCTGGTTGAGCGTGTTGAGACTATTACCGGCGGTGCTTCGGCGGTATATGGTGCTGACGCCATCGGCGGTGTTACCAACTTCATCCTGCGCAACAACTTCGAAGGTTTTGAATTTGACGTGCAGTATGGTGTTCAGGATGCCAACGACGGTGACGAATACCGTGTGTCAGCCATCCTGGGTGGCAACTTTGGCGACGGTCGCGGCAACGTGACGCTGGGTATGGAACAGTACAGCAGAGGAGAAGCTCTGCAGAGAAATCGTGATCACTACACTGATTACTGGCAGAATCCCCAGACTGCAGGTTCTTTCTTCTTCCTGCAGGGTGTCAACTCAGCCGGTTTTATCTTTCCAAACTACCCCAGCATTAACGCCCTGAAAGCCCTGTATGGCGGCGTTGATCCCCGTTCATTCTTCGGCTCCTTTGGACCAAACCCCGGCAACATGAACTTCAACCCTGACGGCACGGTATTTGTTTCCGGCAATGCCGTTGGTGAATCCCGCGCCAAGATTGATACTAGTGGCTTGGATTACCAGCCACGAATTGTGAACAACAATAAGGATCCTTCCGGGCAGACCACCAATGAAGTACTGAAGTGGAACAACACCCAGTCCTTTGCCTCTGCACCACAGGATCGCTGGTCGTTCTTCGCCAACGGTACTTTTGATATTACTGATAAAGTGACCGCCTTTGGCCGTGCGACCTTTGCCCAAAGCCGTACTGAAACCCTGCTGTTCGGTACAAACGCCATTGGTGGATGGGAAGCCTTTATTCCCTACAATCCCACTACTGACAGCCCGATAGACCCGAATCTCGATTATGCTGATTCTGCGGTTCTAGCCGATATAGCCGCCAATCCGGGTGCTTTCCCGAACCCAAGCTTTATACCAACCGGCACACCCGGTGCCCAGTTCCCGGTACCCCCGGAATTGGCTCTGATGCTGAACGCCCGTCCGGACCCTTCTGGTTTCTGGCAGCCCAACTGGAACCCGCTGAACAGCCTGCCTCCGCGAAGCACCTTCAACACCAATGAAGTGTGGCAACTGGAATTTGGTCTAGATATCGACTTGCCAATCAAAGACTGGACTGGTGAGGTCTACTATTCTCACGGTGAATCCGCGACTTACAATAATGCCGCCGGTAACCTTTCGCTGTCGCGCTATCGTACAGTTGTAAACCAGCCTGACTATGGTCGTGGTGCTAACGGCACTGGCAACCTGTTTTATGCTGTAGGAAGCTCAGCAGCCGATGCCCGTATCGTACCAACGGTACGTCCAAGTTTCGGTGCTGGTGACTACACCTGTGAATCAGGTTTCTATGACACCTTCTTCAGTGGCGACCAGTCTCTGTCCGAGGACTGCTTTAACGCCGTTAATGCGACCCTGCAGACACGTGCGTCCAATCAGCAGGACATCATCGAAATCAACGTGCAGGGTTCGTTGATCGAACTGCCTGCCGGTGAAGCACGCTTCGCCGCCGGTTACCAGGATCGTGACAACGAAGCCCAGTTCGTACCGGATATCCTGCAGTCGCAGGACTCATTTACCGATCAGGTGGTTGGTGTTTACCCGACCGGCTATCTTGATGCCAGTACTTCTGTGAAAGACTACTACATGGAGCTATTGGTTCCCGTGGTGGCTGACCTCCCAGGCATTGAGATGCTGGAACTGGAACTCGGTGCGCGTTACTCCGATTATAATGAAGTGGACGAAGAGACTACCTGGAAGGCCCTGGCCAACTGGCAGATCAACGATTTTGCCCGTGTCCGTGGTGGCTTTAACCGCGCGACCCGTGCCCCCAACGTGGGTGAGTTGTTCTTGAATCCGCAGGAAGTCTTTACCGGTGGTGGCAACTTCGGCGATCCCTGTTCTCCACGTGCCAACGCACCCTATGGTGCTGGTGGTACTACTTTGGCCATAGACCCGGTTACCGGACCAGATGAAACACCACCTGCCCTGGCTGCCGGGCAAACCCAGGCCGGTGCCGACAGCACCTTGCTGATTTGTCAGGCCTTGATGGGTGGACCAGGCAGTCCCGCTGTAACTCAGTACTACAACAACGGCAATGACTTCACCAACCAGGGAGCTGGTGGTGGTTTTGCCTGGGTAATCCAGAGGGGTAATCGTGACCTGACCTCAGAAACAGCGGACACTTGGACATTGGGTGCGGTAATCTCCTCGCCTTGGGACAATGCCTGGACTCGTGGCCTGAACTTCTCTTTCGACTACTATAATGTGGAAATTGAAGATGCCATTACCCTAAATTCTATTGACCAGTCAGCATTCAGCTGTTTTGGTGCGAACCAGGTCAGCACACCTGCTGAGGCTGCTATCGTGGCTCAAACAGTGGCGTGCTCCCTGGTTCCCCGCGACCAGTTCAACGGCAACGCGCTGAACACCCAGTTGTCCTACACCAACCAGGCTACTATCGAAACATCCGGTATGGATGTGGGGGTAAACTGGTTCGGCGACCTGCAGGAGCTGTTTGGCCTGTCAGGAAACCTGGGTCTGAGCCTAAATGCCACGATCCTGAACGAGTATCTAACCAGGGAGTCGCCAGCGTCGTTTGACCTGCCGGTTGACTGGAAAGGCTCACTTGGTCCGAACCTGTCTGGTACAAACGGTGGTGCCTATGACTATCGTCTTTTTGGTAACATCAGCTATATGAGAGACAACTGGAGTGTCACTCTGCGCTGGCGTCATCTGCCAGAGGTTGTTTCCGCAGCACAGGCTCAGCAGGATGCTCTGATTGCCAATAATGCTCGAGTATCTGCTGGTGGAGCAGGATCTATCCTGTCCTACACGCCTCGTACTGAGATCGATACAGATAGCTATAACCTGTTCGATTTGGCAGCAAACTGGAACGTCACTGAGGGCATTACCATTCGTGCTGGTATAACCAACCTCTTTGATGAGGAGCCACCCAATGTTGGTACTCAGAGGGGCTATCCTGCAAGTGAAAGTCTGCAGGTCTGTAATAGCGCACCGGGTTGTCAGAACCCCAATTCGCCGAGCCTGCCATCTATAGGGGGCTTCAACGGCGGTTATTACGACACCCTTGGACGTCGTATGTTCCTGGGCGTGAAGGCTTCTTTCTAATGATCTGACGATAAGAAAGTAGCAATAAAAGAACGGCGGGCATTAGCCCGCCGTTTTTTTGTCCTCGTTTTTTGGTCTCTTGCTGCATCCTGAATTACCTTTGACCTGGTTAACGGGAGACATGTTCAGCAGTCCTTTCTTCTTGCCAGCCAAATTCAGGCATAGACTATTTCACAATAAATATAAAACCCTCTACTGATTTACTGAACGCCTTGTTCGCAGGCCATCTGAAAGTCGCTGGCACAATCTAATTGCCCAAAGTTTTCCAAATTTAAGATACACAATTTTTTGCCGGGGGCCATTGTGTAAAACTAAACAGCGGGATGATATTTCCATAAGCAGTGAGTTAAGGTAATAGCACCAATAAAGAAAAATACCACGCTGATAATGCACGCATGAAGCGGAAATATGTCAGTTTTTTAAAGAAGCAAAGCGGTTGGATAATCTTCAATGAATGCTGTAGCGAAAGCCGTAAGCCCGTATGAAGAATATACAAAATGGCAAGATTTCAAGGCCTTTTATATTAATCAGGCAAGGGGTTTAAAAAATGTCTATCTGGATGTCGCAATTCAAAGACTGTTAAGCTGCTTAGCAAAGCAACCGTCAACAGCACATTGAGGAATACCAAAGCTTTCTTCTATTAGCTGGCGATGGAATCGGGTTAAAAGTTATGTATCAGCTTTACATACACCGAATATTTGAACTTTCCAGGCAAGGATTCTCGCATTACGACTGCAGAACGCGGTTCGCAAGCCTCCTCTGAGCTCCACTCGTGTTCGCGGGGGGTTAGCGGGAGCGTGTAAAAAACCAAGCAAAAATGGGTTGAGATTTGAATAATGGCGAAGGCGGGGGGAGTTGAATATAGGATTAGAGGGATGAAAATAAAGTGGGATAAGAATCAGTACAGGGCCATCTTCGAATAGGATCATTGGGGCTAAGGGGATGATCTGCCGCCAGTCAAAATCAGTAGATATATCAGCATAAAGAAATATTTGGGTCAATTTATCCATACATGAACATAGCAGCATACAAGAACCTATCCCATCAGCTGGTTATAGCTGGTGTTCTGCCTTTTGTAGCTGGCACATTGCTATTGCTGGCTGGAATACGCTCACTGCCGGGACTCGGTGATACCGAAAATGTCATCGCCAGCTATGCGCTGGTCATCTCCGTCTTTCTGACTGGTATACACTGGGGGCAACATCTTTCGCGGGGAAACATGCCCATCAACCTATTTATTACCAGTAATGTAATTGCTGTACTGATCTGGATCAGCTGGCTGATCTTGCCTGTTTTTGCTTTCCTTTTTTTTGTGGTCGCTGTTCTGGTCATCATGCTTATTATTGATCGGCGATTATTCCGTGACAGCATTATCACGCGCACCTACGTTGTCACCAGGACTGTCATTACCGGTATCGTGATGACATGCCTTTGCATAACGGCACTACTATCATGATGCGTGTAGCTGTCATAGGCACTGGCCTGGCGGGGCTGACCCTAGCGAAATATCTTGGTGATGTTGCGAATGTTTCCCTATTTGAAAAATCCCGAGGGGTTGGGGGGCGTATGGCCACGCGCCGCGTTGGAGACTATGAATTTGATCACGGAGCCCAGTTTTTCACGGCGCGAAATCGAATTTTTCAGGCTTTTTTAGCCCCGCTGATCAGAGATGGCAGGGTCGCTGAGTGGCAACCAAGGGTTCTCACCCTGGCAGCGGGTAAGAAACCCTCTATCCGCGACTGGTTTGAAACCCACTATGTGGCCGTGCCGGGCATGACAGCACTGTGCAAATACGTCAGTAGGAATTTGAATATCCGGCTCGATACACACGTAACAGATATAACGAGGGATCCACAGTCTTCTTTCCGCTGGCAAGTCCATACTGGCGATACATGTATCCCCGAAGCCTTTGACTGGGTGATTAGTACAGCCCCTGTCAACCAGACCATAGAACTGATGCGCCCTCAATTGAACGACCACCTAGTCAGTACGAGCGGCCTGGAACAGGTGCACATGAGCCCCTGTTGCACTCTGATGCTGGGGTTTGATGTCGACCTCTCCTTGAATTTTGATGCGGCCAGGGTCAAGCATATGGGCATTGAATGGGTCATGGTGAATTCTTCCAAACCTGGACGTAAGCCCAAGCCCTGCCTGGTAATACAGTCTGCCAATGACTGGGCCAGGCAGTTTCAAGATTACGAAGATGACTGGATAAGTGGGCAAATGCTGGAACAACTGCAGACCATCCTCGGAAAATCACTGCCCGTACCCGCAGTGCAAATACTGCATCGTTGGCGTTATGCCAGTGTCGAGAAATCCCTGGAACCGGATTATCTTTTGGATACAGAAAATCGCCTGGCCGCCTGTGGCGACTGGTGTCTTTACAATCGTGTTGAGGGTGCTTACCTGAGCGCCATCAGCCTCGCCGAACGACTCAAGTCTCTGTGGTAAACAGGATCGCTACAAAAGGCGCTTCAGGCGCTATCGGCTCCGATTTTGTGAAGCATTATGCTGAACATTCGTAAATACACGCTGTCTTTGCGCTTCAACGTTGGGAAAATAGACGCTCGAGGAGTATGGTTATACTAATACAGCTGAGTCTCGCATCGGAGGATAGTAATCCGGGAGCTGCTGGGAATATCCGGTCTCCTCTGGACATTATCATTGTTGCATCCGGACTGCTGTGTGATGAAACTCTGAAACCGGGAAAATCCTGCAGCAGCTCATCCAGGACCACCTTCAGACAATATAGTGTTCTTACACTTACCAAAACTGCCACTACTTCTGACAGTCTTTTTCTTGTGAAATGGACAGGTTAAGAAAGAAGCCATACTCTCAAGCAGTATTTATATAAAAATGTATTGATCAGGAAAAGAAAACCATGAAACTCGAATCTATGGCCTTGCATGAAGGATACAAATCTGAAGAAACCACGAAAGCGGCTGCCGTCCCCATCTATCAAACCACTTCCTATACGTTTGATGATACGCAGCATGGTGCAGATCTTTTCGACCTGAAAGTACCGGGGAATATTTATACGCGCATCATGAATCCAACAACGGATGTGTTGGAAAAAAGGCTGGCGGCAATGGAAGGCGGTATTGCTGCTTTATGTGTTGCTTCCGGCATGGCCGCTATTACCTATGCCATTCAGTGTATCACGGAGACCGGTGACAATATTGTCAGTACCAGCCAATTATATGGCGGAACCTATAATCTGTTTGCCCATTCTTTTCCCAGGCAGGGCGTTGAGGCGCGCATGGTCTCCCATGATGACTTTGAGGGTTTTGAAAATGCCATCGATGAAAAGACAAAAGCGGTTTTTTGTGAATCCATCGGGAATCCTGCGGGCAATATAGTTGATATGGAGCGTCTAGCAGAAATTGCCCACAAACACGGTATACCATTAATCGTAGACAATACTGTGGCTACGCCCTATCTGTGCCGCCCATTTGAACTGGGCGCCGATATTGTTATTCACTCCCTCACAAAATACATCGGAGGTCATGGTACTTCCATTGGTGGTGTCATCATTGATTCCGGCAAGTTCGACTGGGCCGCCAACAAGGACAGATTTCCAGTCCTGAGTGAACCTGATCCTTCATATCATGGTGTGGTGTATACGGAAGCGTTAGGGCCTGCAGCCTATATCGGACGTTGCCGTGTAGTACCACTCAGAAATACCGGAGCAGCCTTGTCTCCCATCAACGCCTTCCAGATTCTGCAGGGTCTTGAAACACTGGGTCTGCGAATGGAGCGGCATTGTGAAAACGCGGAAAAACTGGCGGACTATCTCAGCAAACATGAAAAGATCGAATGGGTCAATTATGCCGGATTACCAAACAGCCCTTATTATCCCTTATGTCAATCTGTCACAGGCGGAAAGGCCTCAGGTATATTAAGCTTTGGCATCAGGGGAGGAATTGAAGCCTGTACGAAATTCATTGACTCACTTGAGATGATATTACGCCTGGTCAATATCGGTGATGCTAAATCACTGGCCTGTCATCCGGCATCAACCACCCACAGGCAATTAAATGAAGAAGAACTCGAGTCTGCCGGTGTGAGTGCTGACCTGGTCAGGATTTCTGTCGGTATTGAGCACATAGACGACATTATTGCGGATGTCAGCCAGGCGCTGGATAACGTATAGCAAAAAAAAGAGTAATTCCCGAGGCAGGTTTAATCCATTACCTTCGGAAAATAATAAAGGTCGCCAAATAGGCGACCTTTTTATTTTTTGGTGGAGGCGGGGGGAATTGAACCCCCGTCCGTCAGTCCTCTGCCGAGGGCTCTACATGTTTAGCGTCGTCTATTGAGTTAGCCTTTTCACGGCCCGACGGGCAGGGCGTGTAAGGCGAGTTCACTAAAGTTTAGGTCCCGAATGGTGAACGCACCCGAAGACCGATCCTGTTCTATATGACGATTGCTAAACACTGGTTTACAGGCATCCCTGTGGCAATCGCTAGCCGGCTATATTAAGCAGCTAGAGCGTAGTTTTCGTCGTTGGCAACTATATAAGTTGCATAGATTGATTTACGAGAGTCTATACCCTCTCGACATGCACCCTGGGTTTTGGTACCGGCGTCGAATCCAGATCACCCCCAAAGTTGGTATTGTCACTCCGTTGCCCGCCTCTTTATGCAGCGGACTGGGCAGTATAACACAGCGCATTAATTCCTATATTGAGGTGAATTGACTATTTGCAACAGCCTTTGAAATAGGGGAATAATGGCGAGGAGTTTTGCCATATAACAATAACAGGGGGATCTCATGGCAGCATACCGTTCTCATTTCATTTCACGGCGCTTACTGCCGCTGGCCGCACTCTGCATGGGCGCTGCAGCGGTCATGGCGCAGCCTGCCGGTGATACGTCATGGCGGCCGAAACTGGCTGCCCTGAGTGCTGCTGATGCCTGCGCGGCACTTGATGGCCTCCAGATTCCGGCCTCTGCCATCGGTCTGGCGACCACCGGCGCTTTGATCAGTTCGACCGAGCTGGTGCGTGCCAACGCCCGCAATAACGAGAACGGCGAGTTCTGCAAGGTCATGGGCAATATCCATCCCGTGAACTACAACGCACCGGATATCGAATTCGAAGTGAACCTGCCCAGTGACTGGAACGGCAAGTCCTTGCAATTGGGCGGTGGTGGTTTCAACGGCACCGTGGTGACCGGCCTGGGACGTTACGCCAAGCAGCCTTCCAGTGAGCCGACGCCGCTCGCCCGTGGCTATGTCACCCTCGGCAGTGACTCCGGGCACAAGGCGCGCTTGCCGGGTTTTGACGGCAGCTTCTTCTTATACGAAGAAGCACTGCGTAATTACGGCCATGAACAGATCAAGAAAACCCATGATGTCGCCATGCACCTGGTGCAGGCCCGTTATGGCACAGCATCGCAGTACAACTACTTTATTGGCGGCTCCCAGGGTGGTCATGAAGGCTTCGATGCCATGCAGCGCTATCCCGATGATTATCATGGCATCGTGGCCGGTTACCCGGCACACAACGTGGTGATGCTGCATCTGTCTGCCAACCGCTACGCCCGCGCCCTGCTGGCCAATAACGGCGACAGCTGGATCAGCCCGGCCAAGATCACCCATTTCGTCGCAGCGATCTATGACACCTGCGATGATCTCGACCGTGCCGAGGATGGCATCATCAGCAACGCCAGTGCCTGCCTGGAAGCCACGCAGGATTTTCGCAAGACGGATTCCAGCAACCCGATCCGCTGCGACAACGGCGCAGACACCAGCGACCGCTGTCTGTCCGATGCCCAGATCGAGGCGCTGAACGTGTTTGATGAGGAATACGACCTCGGCTTCAGCGTGTTTGCCGATGACGCACTCACCTCAGTCTTTCCTAAATGGACACCTTTTGAAGGCTCCACCTTCTTCGATGGTGGCTCTCCGAACCTCGGCGCCGAGCAAGCGAACCAGGCTTTGCAGCACGGCCCCGGTGATGCCACACCACGTTATGCCATCGCCCAGGACCTGACCCTGGATACCATGAACGATTTCGATCCGGCACAGTACGCCGGGCGCATCGGGGAATTGGTGGAGCTGATTAGTGCCAACAGCGTCAATCTCGATCGCTTCCGTGCCAATGGCGGCAAGCTGATCTACTTCCATGGCCGTGTTGATGACTTCATTCCTGTGTACAGCTCCATCCAGTACTGGGAACGCCTGCAGAACCGTTACGACGATGCGCTGGGTGAGTTCGTGAAGTTCTATACCATTCCCGGCATGGGGCATGTCACCGGTGTCTTCAATGCCCGCCTGTCATCACTGGATGCACTGGAAGCCTGGGTGGAACGTGGCGAGGCCCCCGGCACGCTGACGGCCATCGATGAAAACCAGGACACCGCCGGACGCACCCGACCCGTGTGCCACTACCCGGGTTGGCCGCGCTACAACGGTCGCGGGGATATTGATTCGGCGGACAGTTTTACCTGCGTCGAATAGGTTTCGCCTGAACGTCAAAAAACGTCGTTCATGTTTCGCAGCTGAAGCCGCTCCTGCAAGATCAGGTTTTTCTGTAGGAGCGGCTTCAGCGGCGAACAAATTTCAATCCCCCACCAAGAAGCGGGCTATCAATCCGGCATTAACGCCATCATGGCCCGCACGGTGGAATCCACGCCCATCCTTACCGCCGGTTCCGGGGCAATCTTGAACTGCGGAGAATGATGACCTGCCACGGCCGGTCCGCCGTTGGCTGCGGCATCGAAGGCTTCCTGCGGTGTGCCGCCAACCTCCCAGTAGATACTCGGTATGCTCGGGTCCGTCGTGAAGAAAGGATAATCTTCTGCCCCCATGCCATCGGGCAACTTGGTAATCAGTACATCTGCCCCGATGCGTTCGCGCCACACGCCATTGATGCGGGTGGCCAGCGCACTGTCGTTCATCAGGGGCGGCACGGTTTCCTCGCGGATGATCATTTCCGGCAGCATGTCCTCGGGCAGGCCGGCAACCCGGCCCATGTTTTCGGCTATGCGCTGAATGCCACTGAGCAGTTTTTCCCGCGTTTGCGGATTGGTATTACGCACGGTCAGTTGCAGCACCGCTTCCTCGGAAATGATGTTGTGCTTGGTGCCGGCGTGAAACGCGCCAACGGTCACCACACCGGGTTCGTGGGGTGCCAGTTCCCGCGAGACCAGGGTCTGCAGGGCGAGCACAATCTGGGCGCCGAGCACGACCGGATCCTTGGTCGCGTGCGGGTAAGCGCCATGTCCGCCGACGCCGTGCACGATGATGTCGACCATGTCGGCCCCGGCATAGGGGCTGGCGTTTTCCAGCAGGTTCAGGGTCCAGGTTGGATTGCCCGCACTGACATGAAAGCCCAGCACGTAGTCAGGTGTGCCAAAGCGCTCCCAGATGTTATCGGCACGCATGGCCTTGGCGCCGCTGCCGATTTCCTCGGCCGGCTGCACGATCAGCATGGCGGTGCCGGACCATTGGTCACGGCGCGCTGCCAGTTGCCTGGCCGTGCCCACCAGTGAAGTGATGTGGACATCGTGACCGCAGGCATGCATGACAAAATCCTGCTGCCCAGTGGCGGGATTGAGTTGTTGTGCCATGGAGGCATAGGGCAGGCCGGAATTTTCCTTCACCGGCAGTCCATCCATGTCGGCACGCATGGCGACCAGCGGGCCCGGTCCGTTCTCCAGTATCGCGACCACACCAGTCTGCCCCACATTTTTCGTCACCGTGAAACCGGCAGCGCGCAGTTCCTCGGCCATGCGCGCGGCGGTGGCATGTTCCTGGAAGGACAGCTCCGGGTTCTCGTGGAAGTGCAGGAAGAGATCTTCCAGATACGCGTTGTAATCCACGGCGATGGCATCGGTAATTTCATCGGCTGATGACAAGGCGGGAAGGGCCAGGGTAACAGCCAGGGTGAGTGTGCGCAGGGCGGGGATGGCTTTCATGGGGGATTCCTCCAGTACAGGATAGCTAAATACTACCAGAAGCTATGGAAAGACGTAGGCTGGAAGGGGCCCACTGGGCCTCTTCCGGCCTACCTTTTTATGGGGAATAAAAAAAGCCCGGCATGTGCCGGGCTTTTTGGGTGTGTTTGATCCGCGTTCAGATCAGTTGCGGATTTCTTCCGGTGGCAGGGTCTGGCCGTTTTCATCCAGCATGTGACGGTTGTTCTGCGCGCAGATGTATTCGATCTGCTCCCAGGTGCGGTCACGGCGGAAGGTGTAGGTCAGGTGCCAGGGCTGGGCCAGAACGTTCGGATCTTCGAAGGTGTAATCCAGGTGCAGGATGTTTTCGTCATTCGGGTCCAGGTAGATACGTTCCGTGGTCGTCAGCATGTCGCTGTTAGCAATACCGGCACGACCCAGACGCTGGCCTGGCTGGGTGCCGATGGTGGTGACGACCAGGGTGTCATCTTCCCAGTGGCCGCGGGAATAACCGAAATAGTTCGGATCAATTTCGTCCAGTGAAGGCATCGGACGGCCGTCTGTGTAAATACGACGTACCTGCATCAGGGCTTCCTGGATGACCGTGATCTTGCCCGGTGTGAATAGGAACTCAATGCTGTAGGGGAAGTTCATGATGTAGGGGAAGCCGTCGGGTTCGCAGTTGTTGGCGGTTTCCGGTACCTCGTAGTTGGGATCAGCTTCCATGCGGGCGGCATGCATCTCCCAGGTGGCCTTGGCTTCGCCGATCAGCACCGGCTCATCGCCGCCAACCTGGCCCATGTTCGGAAACCACAGGCCGCGCCAGTCAGGCAGGTCATCCAGTGGTGCGTATTTTGCCACCGGTGAGTTCGCCGGATAGACGACACCGTCCTGGGCCAGGGCTGCACCGGAGAACAGGCTGCCGGTGGCGACCAGGGCGCTCATCAGGAATACGTTTTTCATTGCTCCGCTCCTTACTTGCATATTGTCCAAGCTGTTTGGGATGTGCTTGTGTATTTTTTATGGGCCAGTATTTACCGCTATCTGCTTACTTGTTGCGTTCCTGGCAGATGCGCTGGGCAGCGCCCACGTCGCAGTAGTATGTGCCGTCATCCAGCTGCACCCAGTAAAAACGACCACCGGGGCTGCCGTCGGCATAAGGACTCACGGAGAAAGTGACATGGTCGCCAACCTTGACCAGATCCCGGCTCATGCCGCGACGGGTCAGGTGCACCACGCTGGTAAATTCAACACCCCAGGTAACGGCTGTACCATCATCCTGCGGTTGGTCAACCATGATCCAGACGTGCGGATTGGTCCACTGGACTTCGCTGACCACTCCGGTTACTTCCACTTTTGTGGTCTGGTCGAACATGGCAAAGGAATGGTGCGCAAGGGCAACCGCAGAAACAGTTGCAAACCATGCTGCACCGGTAACAACAGCAATCAGTTTTTTCATGAGAATCTTCCCCTGGAGTTTCCTGAAAAAATTAGTCTCTTATGAGAACGGTAGGAAACGAGCGAAGCAGAATAGCATGAAGGCTGTTTCCTGCAAAACGCAAAAATAGCAACAAATGGGGAAAGGGGTCTGGTATCTTTTCCATTTTTCGCAGCAGTACCGGGTATTCAGTAAACGGGGGAAGTATGAGGAAAAGCATGACGAAGTTGCTCAACAGGGCGGGGTTGGCACTTGGGCTAGCAGCGCTATTAAGTGTCCCGACCGGGCAGGCTCAGGATGGGGCTGGAATCTTCGAGGCACGTTGTGCCGCCTGTCATAACCCGCCTGCCAATGAAGCCGTCAGGGCACCCGCTCGTGAATTACTCGAGCAGCTGGCGCCGGAAGCCATTTACGGTGCCTTGACCCAGGGGGTCATGCGCATTCAGTCTGCCGGGCTCACCAATGCCGAACTGCAGGCTGTGGCCGAAGCCATAGCCGGTCGCCCCATGGCGGACCTGGGACTGACCATGACCACCAACCTGTGTGAAGCCAATCCGGCCATGGGCAATCCGGCGTTATCACCGGCCTGGAACGGCTGGGGTGGTGATCACCGCAATGCCCGCGCTGCGCTGGACGCCGGCATCACCGCTGACAACATCGACCGTCTGCGCCTGAAGTGGGTCTTCGGTCTGCCGGGAGAGGACCAGCCCCGTGCGCAACCGGCCGTGGTATCCGGTCGCCTGTTTGTCGGTAACAAGGCCGGTGCCATTTATGCCCTGGATGCCAAAAGTGGCTGCACCTACTGGACCTATCTGCCGCGCACCGGAGTGCGCAGTGCACTCTCGGTCGGCCCTATCCTGAAAGCCGATGGCAGCGACGGCTACGCCGTGTACTTCCAGGATCTGCGTGGCCGCGTCTATGCCATCGATGCCCAGACCGGCAATGAGATCTGGGTGAACCAGGTGGAAGATCATCCGGGAGTGCGCGGCACCGGTTCGGTCACCCTGCATGACGGTTTCCTGTATGTGCCGACAGCAGGGGTGGTCGAGGAAACCAACTCTTCCGGGGCGCAGTATCCGTGTTGCACGTTCCGCGGCAGTATCACCAAGGTTAATGCGATGACCGGCGCGATCGTGTGGAAGACCTATACCATGGATGAGGCACAGCCGCGTGGACTGAGTCATGAAGGGGTGCAGCTGTACGGCCCGGCGGGCGTCGGTATCTGGAATGCCCCGACCATCGATCCGGTACGCGGTGTGCTCTATACCGCCACCGGCAATGCCTATGGCGAACCCGCGCCGCCTACGTCAGATGCCGTGATTGCCATGGACCTGGAAACCGGTGCCATGGTCTGGGTGAACCAGACCACCGCCAATGATGCCTTCATCAGCGGCTGCTCACGCAACAGCGATGTCGAGAACCCCAACTGTCCGAATGATGTTGGTCCAGACGTGGACTTTTCTGCCTCGCCGATCCTGACCGTGACCTCTACCGGTCGTGAACTGCTGGTGATTCCGCAGAAGTCCGGCATGGTATGGGCGCTGGATCCGAACAACAACGGTGAAGTGGTCTGGTCCTACAAGGCTGGCGAGCCCAGTGCCTCGGGCGGCTGGTGGGGCATGTCCATCGCTGGCGGCAAGGCCTATGTGGGTGTCAGCGGGTATTCCAATCCTGACTCCGGCGGCATCCATGCCATCGACCTGGCCAGCGGCCAGGGAGTCTGGGCAGCACCGCCATCGGATTTGCTGTGTGAGGCCGGACGCGGGTGCCGTGCAACCCAGTCGGCCGCGACCACGGCCATTCCGGGTGCCGTGTTCTCCGGTTCCGCCGATGGCGGCATGCGTGTTTACAGCGCCGATGATGGGGATGTGCTGTGGACCTTCAATACCAATCCGCAGTTCGAGACGATCAATGGTGTGCCCGCCTCAGGCGGTTCCATGGATGGCCCGGGGCCGGTGATCGTGGATGGCATGGTGTATGTGCTGTCCGGCAACTGCTGCATCGTCGGTCGCCCCGGCAACGCGTTGTTTGCCTTTGAGCTCGCGCCGGAATAGACCGGAATAGAGAGGAAGAGAAAGTTTCGGTTAGGTCGTAGGTGGGCATAGGCCTAAAGGGCCGTTAGCCGACAGCTTCTTGTTGATCAGAAGGTAACGACGTCCAGTTCTCGATGTTGCCGGCAAACGGGCTGCGCCCTACGCCGACCTAAGTTGTTGCCGAGCAGCAGCCGGCAACCAGATCAGAAGTCCGTACGCCGTTCATCGCGCAGTTTACGGATGACATTGTTCACGGCGATGTTGAGCTCGATGTGGTCAGACACTTCGGCATTCTCCGTGACCCGGTAGCGTCCGCCCACGATCATGCTGGGCAGCTTTTCCACGCCGTAATCACTGGTGCGCAGGCGTGCCTGCTGGACTGCTGTGGTGACTTCCTCGGAATTCCACGCGCTTTCAAATGCCGCCTCACTGATACCGTGCTCGGCAAACAATGTCTTGATCTGCGCTTGGGTGCGCAGCGGGTTGTTGTCTTTATGAATGGCGGCAAACGCGGCCTGGTGAATCGGCTCCTCGGCTTCGACAGCCACCGCGGTGAAATAGAGGCGGGCATGGGTGGCCATGATGTCGTTCCATACTGCGGGTGTACGCAACATCTTTACGTCACCACGGACGCCCTTCTGGTAGGTTGTGGTCATCGGTTCCAGGGTGAAACATTCCGGACAGCCGTACCAAAAAATTTCGCGGACCTCGATCACATCCTCGTTGGTCTCGGTCGGCACGGGATTGGCCAGCGGCTGGTAATGCACACCCTCGACAGTGGCACGCGGCTGAGCCAGGACCGTAGTCGTCAGGCAGGCAAGAAATAGCAGAGTCAGGTGTTTCATCATGAGTCGAATCTGTTTGTTAAAAGTGAATGCCCCGATTCGGGCAGGGGGCTAATGTAGCAGAAACCAGCGTACTGGCAACCGCGCAGAGATCAGTCTTCTTTTGCAACATTCTTGTGATGATATTGGCCCTTGTTATATAGTGCATAAGCGCCACGTAGTACTGTTTATGCGGGTTTGACCGCAGAAAGTGTAGCAATTATGCAGCGAAAACAGGTCGGTACGGGCATCAAGAGAAACCGGCAGGCAGCACAAGCGCTATAGCCATATCCCGGTTTTTTCTCAGGGGAAGAATTGGTAAACATTATGAACATCACCTTGTACAAGGCTGGACGACATTCAGCGCTTGCGCTTGCGTTGCTCACTTTTTTGTCGCTGTCGGCACCCGGCATGGCAAACCAGGAGCTTGCACGCTCGGCTGAAAAAGGCCTGGTCGATAACCTGCATGCCATGCTGAAAGACGGCATTGATGTCGACAGTCGTCTCAACGACGGCAGTACTGCGCTGCACTGGGCTGTGTTGCGAGACCAGGAAGGTGCTGTTGCCGCCTTGCTTGAAGCCGGCGCTGATCCGGTTGCTCTGAATCGCAACGGTATTTCACCGTTGTTCCTGGCCGCCCAGAATGGCAATGCCAGCATCGTCAAAAAACTCCTGCAGGCCGGAGCCGATCCCAATACCCTCTCTGAAAACGGTGAAACCATTCTCATGACAGCGGCCCACACCGGGCGTCCGGAAGTCGTGGAGCTGCTGCTGTCTAGCGGTGCGCTGGTGGATGCACGCGACCCCGACTTTCAGCAGACCGCCCTCATGATTGCTGTGCGTGAAGGTCATGCCCCGGTGGTGGACATGCTGATTCGTCACGGTGCCGCCATCGATGCCCAGACCCGCATCGGCCAGGAACCGCCCTACCTGCCGCCCTGCAAGGGCACAGGTTGTGGTTCCGAAGGCGTGGGCATCAACCGCAGTGGCGTACCGCATCGTGGTGAACGTTATGACAAGAAAGGCGGCATGACGCCGCTGCTCTATGCCGCCCGTGATGGCCAGTTTGAAGCGGCGCAGCTCCTAGTGGCCAATGGCGCCGACCTGGAATTGCGCGAGGCCAATAAAATCCCACCACTGCTGATGGCGCTGCTGAATAACCAGCTCGACGTGGCCTATCTGCTCGTGGATGCCGGCGCCGAACTCAACGTGGATGACTTCTATGGCCGCTCACCGCTGTTTGCCGCCGTGGATTACCGCAACCTGGAAATGAACAGTTCCCGTGAGGATGACCCGCAGGACAACTACATCGACCGCGAACCGATCCTCGACATGATCCAGTACCTGCTTGAGCATGGTGCCGATGTCAATGCACGCACCAAGGAATGGCCGCCTGAAAAGAAATGGCTGTATTCCCTGAATGATGTGACCTGGGTCGACATGACCGGACAGACACCTTTTATACGTGCGGCCGCATCCGGGGATGTGCCCGTGATGAAGCTGCTGCTGGAATACGGCGCCGATCCCGATATCACTACCTATGAAGGCACCACCGCGCTGGCCGCCGCCGCCGGGGTGAACTGGACTGTCGCACAGTCATACACTGTGTCAGATGAAGCCCTGCTGGAAGCGGTGAAACTGACCATGGATCTTGGCGCCGATGTGAATGCGGCCAACTCCATGGGATTGACCCCGCTGCTGGGCGCCGCCAATCGCGGTTCCAATGACATTATCCGCTACCTGGCGGAGCAGGGCGCCAAACTGGATGTTGAGGACGCCGTTGGCCGGACCGCTATCCGCTGGGCGGAAGGCGTGTTCCTGGCGGCCGTGGGTGCTGAACAGAAACCGGAGACGATTGCTCTGCTGAAAGAGCTGATGGACGAGGCCGGCATATCCTATGAATAAACCCATAACTTTAACCAAACCCTTTACCCTCGCCAGCCTGGCACTGGTCGTCGGTTTTGCCATGCCTGCGCTAACACACGCCCAGGACGGTCTCAGTGACCGTCATGTGCGCATGCTCAATGAGTACTGCAGCGACTGCCACAACCTGGATGACTTTGCCGGTGGCCTGGCATTTGATCTGATGAACCCTGACAACCTGCTGGCGGATGCCGAGTCCTGGGAAAAAGTCCTGCTCAAGCTCAAGGCCGGCATGATGCCGCCACTGGGTAATGAGCGTCCTGACGCACGTCAGGTGACAGCCTTCGTGGAAGCCCTTGAGCACGGTATCGACAACGCTTGGGATGATCATCCGAACAGTGGCTCACCCATGCTGCACCGGATGAACCGGACGGAATACCAGAATGCCGTTCGTGATCTGCTCAACCTGCCGATCGACGCGTCAACGCTGTTCCCGGCAGATGCGTCCAGCGAAGGCTTTGATAATATCGCCAGCGTACTCAGTGTGTCGCCGGCATTGATGCAGTCCTATATTTCTGCCGCCAGCAAAGTCAGCCGACTTGCTGTCGGTGACATGGCCACCAGCGCCCGTATCGAGACCTATCGTGCCGGGCAGCAGGACCAGTCGGCCCACCAGGAAGGCAATACCCTCGGTACCCGTGGCGGCATGTCGTTTGAACATGTGTTCCCGCTGGATGCCGAATACGAATTCCGCCTGGCCCGCACCGGTGCCAATGCCGCCTTTTCCCTGGATCCCGTGGGCATTGAAGATCCCGTGGAACTGGTCATTGATGGCGAGCGTGCACACCTGTTTCTGGTCGGCGCACGTCCGACCGTGACCCTGACGCTGCCAGCTGGACCACATACCGTCGAAGCGGCGTTCGTGAAAACCCAGTCACCGCGTGGTGTTGATGACCTGCATAATGTCTGGTCCGACAGCACCTCCGTGCGTACCGTGGCCATTAACGGGCCGATCAACGCCTCCGGTCCCGGTGATACGCCAAGCCGCCGTACCATCTTTACCTGTACACCGGCCAGCCAGGCTGATGAAGCCGCCTGTGCCCGCCAGATCCTGGAAAATCTGGCCTACCGGGCCTATCGCCGTCCGGTGAGCGATAGCGCCATGGACACCATCATGTCCTTCTACCGTGACGGTCGTGAGCAGCGTGATTTTGATACCGGCATTCAATATGGCCTGTCCCGTATTCTGGTTGATCCGATGTTTGTGTTCCGGTTCGAGGAAGAGCCCGACAACGTCCGTGATGGCGAAAGCTATGACATTGCCCCGTATGAGCTGGCCTCACGCCTGTCCTTCTTTATCTGGAGCAGTATTCCGGATGAAGAGTTGCTGGCACTGGCTGACAGCGGCGACCTGAATAAACCGAAAGTCCTGGAAGCGCAGATTCAGCGCATGCTCCAGGACAGCAAGGCTGAAGCCCTCGTGGAAAACTTTGCTGCCCAGTGGCTGTCGCTGCGCAACTTGAACACCGTCAATCCGGTGTCGGAAGATTTTGATGGCAGCCTGCGAACTGCCATGCGCCGTGAAACGGAACTGCTGCTGGAATCCATCATCCTCGAGGACAGGCCGATCAAGGAGTTGCTGACGGCCGACTATACCTTCGTCAATGAACGCCTGGCCGAGCACTATGGCATTCCCAACATTCGCGGCAGTCATTACCGCAAGGTGGACCTGGCCGGCAGCGGCCGCCACGGCCTGCTGGGGCACGGCAGTATCCTGACCATCACTTCGGCACCGAACCGGACATCACCGGTAATTCGGGGCGCCTGGGTCATGGAGAACCTGCTGGGGACGCCGCCGCCACCCCCGCCACCGGGCGTGGAAGTGAACCTGGATGATGCCCCGGAACCTGGCGCAGCGCCGACCACGTTACGCCAGCGCCTGGAACAGCATCGTGTCGACCCGACCTGTGCCTCCTGTCACAACATGATGGACCCGATCGGTTTTGCCCTGGAAAATTTTGACCCGGTGGGCAAGTTCCGCCAGGCCACCGATGGCATTCCGGTCGATACCAGCGCCACGTTCTGGGACGGCATGGATTTCGCCGGTCCGGATGGTCTGTTCAACATGCTGATGGCGCGCAGTGATCTGTTCGTGGAAAACTTCACCGAAAAACTCATGACCTATGCCCTGGGTCGCAAGGTGGAGTTCTACGACAAACCGGCGGTGCGTGAGGTGGTGCGCAGCGCCGCCGATGAAGACTTCCGCTTCAGTGCGCTGGTCAGGGAAATCGCCCTGAGCGATGCCTTTACCCGGCGTACCAAGGGTGCAGAAAATAGGGAAACCGCCCAGCGCTAGGGCTGACCAGTTTTAATAAAAGACTTTTTTGACTATTCTTGGGATGAAAGGGAGTGGTCAGAAGAGCCCGAAAACGGATCCAGAACGCCTCTGAGTTGAGGCAGGAGAAACCAATGTTTATCAGCAAAAAACACCTGTCACGCCGCACGTTACTGCGTGGTGCTGGTACCGCGGTTGCCTTGCCGTTGCTGGAATCCATGATCCCGGCCAGCACGGCCCTGGCTCAGACTGCCGCCGTGCCGAAGATGCCGCGTCTCGGCTGTATCTATATTCCCCATGGCGCCACCATGGCCTACTGGACACCCACCAAGACCGGCAAGGATTTTGAGTACACGCCGATCCTGAAGCCGCTGGAAGAATACCGCCGCTACATGAACATCATCAGCGGCTTGGCCAACACCCCGGTCGGTCCGGAAAAGGGCGAGGACGCCGGTGGCGCCCAGAACCATGAGCGCGCGGCCGCTGCCTTCCTGACGGCTGCCCATCCGGTAGCGGGTGACCGTGCCTTTGTCGGCAAGTCCTTCGATCAGGTGGTAGCCGATGCCCTGGGCCAGGACACGCCGCTGCCTTCGGTTGAACTGGCCATTGAGCCGTCCAACAACACTTGTGGCGACGTCAACTTCACCTGCTCATACCGCGCTTCTATTTCCTGGAAGACGCCGAGCCTGGCACTGCCGATGGAAAACAATCCGCAGATGGTCTTTGAGCGCCTGTTTGGAGACGGCACCACAGATGAAGAACGCAAGGAACGTCGGCGCCAGTCGGCCAGCCTGCTGGACTCCATCCGCGAGGATGTGGCCAGCCTGAACCTGAAGCTGCCGAATGCCGACCGCTCACGTCTTGATGACTATCTGCAGGAAGTACGGGAAATCGAGCGCCGCGTCGCACTGGTTGATGCCAAGCTGTCTGACAATTCGCTGGAAGTGCCGGACGCCCCGAGCGGTATCCCGACGGAATTCGAAAGCCATATCAACCTGATGTTCGACCTCCAGGTGCTCGCCTACAAATCCGACATCACCCGTATCTCCACGCTGATGATGGCGGGTGAGGGCAGCAATGTGCGCTTTCCGCGCAGTGGCGTGAATGAGGGCTTCCATAACGCTTCGCATCACTCCAATGAAGAGAAGAACAAGGACCAGTTTGCGGTCCTGAACAACTATCACATTACTGTGCTGAAGAATTTCTTCGACAAGCTGGCCGCCACACCCGATGGTGATGGTTCGCTGCTGGATCATTCGCTGGTGCTGTATGGCAGCTCCATGAGTGATGCCAACGAACACAATTTCGATCCCTTGCCGATCCTGCTGGTCGGTGGTGCCAACGGCCTCATTGAGGGCGGCCGCCACCTGATGTACGAACCGCACACACCGCTGGCCAACCTGTATGTCGGCCTGCTGGACAAGTTCGGTATCCGCCAGGACAGCTTTGGCAACAGCACCGGCATGCTGGAGGTCTGATCCGGAGCAGATGCGCCGCTTAACAATCATATAAGAACAAATAGAGGACGCCGATTTGAAAACGGGAAATTTGACCAGAGGACGCTTTTTCAGCGTCCTTTTTTTTGCGCTTACCATCATCTCAGCCCAGGGCGCAGACCAGCCGCCGCTGCAGATGGAGCAGGTGGCCGGTGATGTCTGGATGATCAGTGGCGGCGGCTATGCCAACATCAGTGTGCTGGCCGGTGATGGCCGTGCCCTGATGGTCGACAGCAAACGTGCCGACCTGTACGACCAGATTGTGGCGATGGTGCAGGAAATCGACGGTGGTGATGTGGCATACCTCATCAACGGACATGTGCATCCGGACCACACCGATGGTAACGAGAACTTCGGCCTGGCCGGTGCCCGCATCATTGCGCACGAGGAAGTGCGCAAAGTACTGCTGGCCGGACAGCGCGGTGGACCGCCTGCACCGGCTGCGGCTATCCCTGAGTTACTCATCACGGACGGCGGCGAGCTGGAACTGCGCTTTGATGGCGAAACCGTGCGCGTCATGCACATGCCGCCAGCTCATTCATTGGGTAATGTCCTGGTGCATTATGTGAATGCCAATGTGATGCACCTGGGAGACCTGTACAGTCCGGAGCGTTTCCCGGTGGTCGCCGGTGGCACGGTAGCCGGTTTCATCGAGGCGAACCGGATGATTTTCGATATGGCTGATGGCTCCACCCGCTATATCGCCGGTAACGGCGTGGTCACCAAGAAAGCCGAACATGGCACCTATATCGGCATGGTTACCACGGTCAGAGACCGTGTGGCGCGTATGATTGCTGAAGGCATGTCTGAAGAAGCCGTGATCGCCGCCCGTCCTGCTGCCGAATTTGAAGGCACTTACGGTGATCCCGGTCGCTTCCTGCCCGCGCTGTACCGGGAACTGGCCGCGCAATAACCCGCCATCAGCGACGTCCTCCAAGGCAATCCCCGGGCACGTTCCCGGGCATTGCGCCTGACGCTCATCATTTTTGTCCTTGGCCGGCTGGCGGCCGTGCTCTAGCTGGCCCAACAGGACGCCCTCATTACCTGGCTGCTCAGCCATACTGACACCATCACGAAAAACTCCGTGCTCGTCCTGATCGCCATGCTTTTGCTGATGGCGCCGCTGCTGGTTTTTGGCGGTGACCTTGTGCAGATTAGCAACCGCGTTCTGGCCAGTGAAGAGTTTTCGCCGCCGGGGCTTGTTGTGGTGCGCGATACGCCCATTCTGCGCGGTGCCGAGGCGGTAAAACGGGCAAGATTGATGCAGATGATGGGGTTGTTATTGATGATTGCGGGAGTGGTCGCTGCTGTGCTGCTGCAGCAAGTAAAAGTCAGGTTATTGTTGCAGGCGGGGTAAAAAAAACCGGCTAACGTTCCGCGATGCCGGCCTGCAAAACCTTCGGGTTGCAGGTCGGTATAGGGCGAAGCCCGTTTGCCGACATGGCCTTATTTTCGATTCATGTCGGCAAACGCTTCGCTATGCCGACCTACAACACTACTTTCTTGATCAGCGGTTGCCGCTTCGTACCGCGCGCTGCTTGTCGATATTCCATTCGCGCTCCTTGATGGTCGCGCGTTTGTCATGTGACTGCTTGCCCTTGGCCAGGGCGATCTGGCATTTCACGAGATGGTCTTTCCAGTACAGCTTGGTGCATACGCAGGTATGGCCCTTCTGCTGAACGGACTCAAATATCCGGGCCAGTTCCTTTTTATGCAGCAGCAGTTTACGCGTCCGGGTCGGGTCACAAATGACATGGGTGCTCGCCGTGTTCAGCGGCGTGATCTGTGACCCCAGCAACCAGGCTTCACCGTCCTTGATGATGACGTGGCTGTCGGTCAGCTGCACTTTCTTCTGGCGCAGGGCTTTCACTTCCCAGCCGGACAGGGCAATGCCTGCCTCAAACCGGTCACCGATGAAGTAGTCGTGATTCGCCTTCTTGTTCACGATAATCGTGGTATCGGGCTGCTTGGGCTTGTTTGCTTTTGCCATGGCCCGCAATTATAGGGGCCGTCATGGCAGATGCCACTGTTTCTGGTAAACTCGATCCTCGAATTTTCCAGGTAAAACACAATAACGGGAAGCAAGCATGTCGGTTTTGCGTGGCCAGTTCAGTTCCAGACTGGGTTTCATCCTGGCTTCGGCCGGTTCCGCCGTCGGTATCGGTAACCTGGTCGGTTTTCCGGTCATGGCCTCCAAGAACGGCGGCGCGGCCTTTCTGCTCATCTATGTCGCCTTCATTGCATTTGTCTGTTTTCCGGTCATGCTGGCGGAGATTGCCATGGGGCGCGCTTCCCAGCGCAGTCCGGTCGGCGCCTTCTCGGCGTTGTCTGGCGGTGAGAAGCACTGGCGTTTCGTCGGTGGTCTCGCCATCCTCACGCCGTTCATGATTGCCGTGTTCTACACGGTGATAACTGTGTGGATTCTCATCTATATGCTGCAATCCATCTTTGGCAACCTGGAAACCCTGGCCAATCCGGATACCTTTGGCGGCATTGTCGGCTCGCCGAGCGTGTTCATTTATCTGGTCGGGCTGGTGGCCTTGCTGTTCTTCATTCTCGCCCATGGTGTACAGGGCGGTATTGAACGCGCGGCCCGGGTCATGATGCCTACCCTTATCGTCATGCTGATTCTGATGATCCTGTTTGTACTGACGCTGGATAATGCTTCGGCCGGGTTGTCGTTTTACCTCGTGCCGGACTTCTCCAAGATCGACAGCGGTGTGATCAATTCGGCGCTGAACCATGGCTTTTTCTCGCTGTCGCTGGGGATGGGCATCCTGATTACCTACGGCTCCTATCTCAACAAGCAGGAAAACATGGCCAGCGCCACACGCCTGGTGGCGATTGCCGATACCGGCGTTGCTCTGCTGGCAGGCCTGCTCGTGATTCCGGCGGTCTTTGCCGCCGAACCGGGCGTAGACGCGGAGAATCTGTCCGAGAGCAGCATCAGCCTGATGTTCAGTTACCTGCCGCATATCTTTCTCGAATTACAGGCCTTCATCGGCTATTTCGGTGCCAGCCTGGTGGCCAGTGTGTTCTTTACCCTGGTGTTTTTTGCGGCACTGACCTCGCTGGTGTCCATCACTGAAATTCCCATTGCCTACCTGATGGATGAAAAAGACAAGTCCCGCCGTGAAGCCATCATCTGGATTGCCGGCCTGATGGTTATCTTTATCATTATGGCAACGCTGTCGTTCGGCATGAGTGATTTCTTTACCGGGTTCATGCATTACGGCGGTATCGACAAGTCCTTTTTTGACCTCATTTACGATGTCTTCTACGAAACCATTCTGCCGCTGATTGGTTTCACGGTATGCCTGTTTGTGACATACCGGTGGAAGAAGTACAAACTGCATGAAGAAGTGGCACTGCACAATGAGGGTTATCCCGACAGTCTGTTGCAGAAATATGTCGGCTTTTCACTGGGTACCTTCATTCCGCTGATCCTGCTGGCAGTATTTGCCAACAATGTCTCGCGTATCTATTTCGCCCATAATCTCTTCGGGTTCTGACCCGGCTGGCCAATGACCCGTATCGACCAAAGTGCCTTGCTGCCGTACACGGCGGACCAGATGTTTGCTCTTGTGAATGACATCGAAGCCTATCCGAAATTCATGGACGGCTGCCTGGGCGCGGAAATCCTGGAGCGCAACCCCACTTCAGTGACGGCACGGCTCGACCTGGGCAAGGCCGGATTGCGCTACAGCTTTACCACCCGCAATACACTGGTGGCGAATGAGTCGATGACCATGGCGCTGGTGGAAGGGCCCTTCAAGGCGTTCGATGCGGTCTGGACATTCAAGCCATTGTCGGATTCTGCCTGCAAGATCAGCCTGGTCATGGAGTTTGAATTTTCCGCCGGGCTGGTGGATGTCGTGCTCAAACGCCTGTTCGATAGCACCAGCAAGAGCTTGGTCAATGCGGTGTGCAATCGCGCCGAGAAACTCTACGGGTAGCAGGCAGAACACATGAGGACGTGATGAGCAACAGCATTCCGACAACGGCCCTGATCCCGGTGGAGGTGGCTTATGCGCTGCCGGACTGCCAGGAAATTGTGGCGTTGGATGTCCCGCAAGGCACTACCGCGGAGGCTGCTGTGGCGCTGTCAGGCTTGCTGAGCAGCGTGGCTGCTTACCTGCCTGAAGGGGAAGCACCGCCACTGGGTATTTTTTCCCGGCCGCTTAACGGCGTGGAGATGCCGTTACCTGCAGATTATGTGCTCCTACCCCATGACCGGGTGGAAATATACCGCCCCCTGCTGATTGATCCGAAGCAGGCACGACTGGAAAGGGCTTCCCGGCAGAAAAGCGGGCAAGCTAAAAAAAAGTAATGACGAGGAAGGAAAGTCGAGGTAAGCGTTACTGGCTGACGGCAGAAACGTCGTTGCTGTCGGAGGAGGAGGTCTTGCCGAACTGCTCGTTTTCCGGGGTCTGCTGGAAGTCACCGGTGAAATGGGACAATTCGTTGTTTTCGAAATATACGGTGAGTCGCTCCTGCAGGCGCTCGCCACCGCCTTGCTGGAAGCTGTAGACATAATCCCAGCGATCCTGGTTGAACGTGTCCTTGAGCATCGGGGTGCCGAGGATGAAGTTGACCTGGCGCTTGGTCAGGCCGGGGCGCAGCTGGTCCACCATTTCCTGGGTAATAATGTTGCCCTGGGGAATGTTGATACGGTACACGCCCGGAAAGGCAAACGACGTCACACCACCGCAGCTGCTCAGCAGTGCAGAAAGTATCAGTGTGGTTGTCAGTATCAGGTACCTGTGCATGGCAGCAGGAGTGTCCAGCCTTTTACATGAATTCGCGAGAGGGCATAATACCCGAAAGGTGTTCGTGATGTTAATAGGAATGCTGCCTGGTTTGTCGGGCTATAAGTCTCCATGGCATTCACGCTGTAGCCCCCTGCAAGACCCAGAGTGAGAGAGTATATGAGCGGAGAGAACCAGGAATTACGCAAGGCAGGTCTGAAAGTTACCCTGCCGCGCGTCAAGATCATGCAGATCCTGGAATCTGCCGAGTCGCGTCACATGAGTGCTGAGGATGTATACAAGGCGCTGCGTGATGCGGATGAGGATGTCGGGCTGGCCACGGTTTACCGCGTGCTGACCCAGTTTGAGACTGCGGGCCTTGTCACCCGCCACCATTTTGAAGGCGGTCATTCCGTGTTTGAAATGACACCGGAAGACCATCACGACCATATCGTGTGCACCAAGTGCGGTCGGGTTGAGGAGTTTTTCGACGAAATCATTGAAAAGCAGCAGCGCGCCGCCGCCGATCGCTTTGGCTTCACCATTTCCGACCACTCCCTGTATATCTATGGGTTGTGCGCGGATTGCCAGAAAGATTAACTCCCCAAAAACATGGAAGGTCGGCATAGGGCGCAGCCCGTTTGCCGACACATCTGTCGAATCTACCCGCGGAAATATGGGGGGCGAATATGTCGGCAAACGGCCTTTCAGGCCTATGCCGGCCTACATATGCTGCTACGCCAGCAGTTCCTTCGCATGAGCCCGGGACTTCTCGGAAATCTCGTCCCCGCCCAGCATGCGGGCAACTTCCTCGATACGCTCCTTCTTTGACAGGGCCTGCAACTGGGTGGCGGTGGAGTCCTTGTCGGAGGATTTGCTGACATACAGGTGCTGGTGACCCTGGCTGGCGACCTGCGGCTGGTGGGTGACACAGAGAACCTGCCCCCTGTCACCGAGCTTACGCAGCAACTCACCCACGGCCCTGGCCACGCCGCCGCCGATGCCCACATCCACTTCGTCAAAGACCAGGGTCGGAATGGCCGAGGTCTGTGCTGTCACGACCTGGATCGCCAGGCTGATGCGCGAGAGTTCACCACCCGATGCGACCTTCACAAGAGGTCGGGGCGGCTGGCCCGGGTTGGTGCTGACCAGGAACTCGACGCCTTCCAGGCCGCCCGGTCTGGGTGTGTTGTCACTGAAGCGGGTCAGGGCCACGCTGAAACTGGCGGCCTCCATGCCGAGTTTGGCGAGCTGGGCATTGATTTCCCTGGCCAGTTTCTTGGCCCCCTTGTCACGGTCATCGCTCAGGGATGCCGCTTTTTCAGCATATTGTTTGTGCAGACGGCCGAGTTCTTCCGCCATCAGTTCAATCTGGACATCGGCCTCGCTAAGGCCGGACAGGTCGTCCGACAATTTCAGGAACAGGGCGGGTAATTCATTGGCCGGCACATGATGTTTGCGCGCCAGCTGATGGATCAGGGCCAGGCGCTGGTCGATTTCGCCCAGCCGCTGCGGGTCGATTTCAAACTGGTCGATGGCATGCTTCAGTGCCGAAGCAGCCTCCTCCACCTGGATCAGGGCGGTGTTGAGCAGGTTGCAGGCTTCTTCGGTCTGCTTGCTGGCATAGGGAATGTCCTGCAGCAGGGCAATGGCCTTGTTGAGCGACTGTTCCAGGTTGAATTCGTCATTTTCGGACACCAGATCAAGAACCTGCTGGTTGACCACCACGGATTCCTCACCATGGCTGAGCTTCCTGTGCTCTTCTTCCAGCGCTTCCAGCTCGTCCTCTGCTAGGTTCAGCTCTTCCAGTTCCTTCACCTGGTAGCTGAGGAGCTGGTACTGGGCGTTGGACTCTTCTGCCTTGTTCCTGATCTGTTCCAGTTCCTCGTTGAGCCGGCGCCATTTGCTCGCCAGTGACCGGACCTCGGCTGAGGATTTCTGCAAACCGCAGTAGTCATCAAGCAGGCGCTGGTGGGTGGCGGTTTTGAGCAGGGACTGGTGCTCATGCTGGCTGTGGATGTCGATGAGCATCTCGCCGAGGTCGCGCAGGTTGTTCAGCGTTGTGGGCTGGCCGTTGATGTAGGCACGCGAACGCCCGTCACGGGTAATGACCCGACGCAGGATGCAGGCACTGTCCTCGCTGTCGAAATCATGGGCCTGCAGCCAGTCTGTCACGTCCGGGTTATCGGGCAGGGTGAAGCAGGCGGTGATGTCGGCACGTTCGGCGCCGCCTCTTATCACCTCGCGATCAGCCCGGTCGCCCAGGGTCAGGCCGAGAGCGTCCAGCATGATGGATTTACCGGCGCCGGTTTCGCCGGTGATGACGGTCATACCGGGATCCAGCTCGATCTCGAGGCTGTCGACGATGGCGTAATTGTTGATGGTGAGTTGCTGCAGCATGGCCGAATTATAGCGGTTGATGGCTCTGATTTTAGACCAGATTCGGGCCGTCGGCGCGAGAAAAAAACGCCATGTAAATTTCTCGTTGTTTTATCTTGATTATCAGCCTCTTGGCCCCCATATAGCGGGTATTCTGTCGCCTAAACATTGATTTGCTGGAGGAAAGAATGGCGCGCGAAGACGCTGACAAAGACATGGCCGAGGAAAACCCGGCCCAAGAGCACCAGCCAGACGGGGAAACCCCGGCTGAATCCCCAGACACCGCCGCAGAAGCCGGAGACGCTGATGCCGAGCTCGACGCCCGCATCGAGGAAGCTGTGGCCGCCGCGCTGGCCGAACAGGCTGATTCCGTGCTGCGTGCCCATGCCGAAGTGCAGAACATGCGCCGCCGCTGCGAGCAGGACGTGGAAAAGGCCCATAAATTTGCCCTAGAGCGCTTCAGCTCCGACCTGCTGACCGTGATCGACAACCTGGAGCGGGCCCTTGCCGCTGTGGCAGACAAGGACGATGAGGCTATTGTCCCGCTGCGCGAGGGGGTCGAGCTGACTCTGAAGGGCTTCCTGGAAACCTGCGAGAAATTTCATATCAAGCAGGTGAACCCGGAAGGCGAGCCGTTTGATCCGCAGCGGCACCAGGCTATGTCCATGGTGCCAAATCCGGATGTGGAGCCCAATACCGTCGTGGCAGTGGTCCAGAAGGGCTATACGCTCAATGACCGGGTCATCCGCCCGGCCATGGTGATGGTGTCCAAGGCCCCGTAGGCGCCAAGGCGACAAAACGGAGCCAGAATTTTCATAAAAGCCGTCCGGAAAGCCTTGAATTATCAACTGCCGGGCCTATATAGACCTCATTACTAAGTTTGAAGCGCAAGCTTTGCTGGAGATTACGACATCATGGGCAAAATTATCGGAATAGACCTGGGTACCACCAACTCCTGTGTTGCCATCATGGAGGGGGGTAAGGCCAAAGTCATCGAAAACGCCGAGGGCGATCGCACGACGCCCTCGATCATTGCATATACCGAAGACAGTGAAACGCTGGTTGGCCAGCCAGCCAAGCGCCAGGCGGTCACCAATCCGGAGAATACCCTGTTCGCCATCAAGCGCCTGATCGGCCGCCAGTTCGATGACTCGGTGGTGCAGAAGGACATCAAGATGGTGCCTTACAAGATCGTCAAGGCCGACAACGGTGATGCCTGGGTTTCCGTCCGCGATGAATCCATGGCCCCGCCGCAGGTATCGGCGCAGGTGCTGAAGAAAATGAAGAAGACCGCCGAGGATTACCTGGGCGAGACAGTCACCGAAGCGGTTGTTACCGTGCCGGCCTACTTCAATGATTCCCAGCGCCAGGCCACCAAGGACGCCGGCAAGATCGCCGGTCTTGATGTTAAGCGTATTATCAATGAGCCTACTGCCGCAGCCCTGGCCTACGGCATGGACAAGAAGAGTGGCGATTCCACCATTGCGGTCTATGACCTGGGTGGCGGTACCTTCGATATCTCCATCATCGAGATTGCCGAAACTGATGGCGAGCATTCCTTCGAAGTGCTCTCCACCAACGGTGACACCTTCCTCGGGGGTGAGGACTTCGACCTGCGCCTGATCGACTACCTGGCCGAGCAGTTCAAGAAGGATTCCGGCATGGATCTGCACAACGATCCGCTGGCCCTGCAGCGCCTGAAGGAAGCCGCCGAGAAAGCCAAGATCGAGCTGTCCTCTTCCCAGCAGACCGAAGTCAACCTGCCGTACATCACGGCCGACGCCTCGGGTCCGAAGCACCTTGTGGTGAAACTGACCCGTTCCAAGCTGGAATCGCTGGTGGAAGACCTGGTCGACCGTACGATCGAGCCGTTGCAGGTTGCCCTGAAGGATGCCGGCCTGAAAGTCACTGACATTAATGACGTCATTCTTGTTGGCGGTCAGACCCGTATGCCGCTGGTGCAGAAGAAAGTTGCTGATTTCTTCGGCAAGGAAGCACGTCGTGACGTGAACCCAGACGAAGCCGTTGCCATGGGGGCCTCCATCCAGGCTGCCGTCCTGGCCGGTGATGTCACTGATGTGTTGCTGCTGGATGTGACCCCGCTGACCCTGGGTATCGAAACCCTGGGTGGTGTGGCTACGCCGCTGATCGAGAAGAACACCACGATCCCGGTGAGCAAGAAGCAGACCTTCTCCACCGCTGAAGACAATCAGACTGCCGTGACGATTCACGTGGTCCAGGGTGAGCGCAAGCAGGCAGCCCAGAACAAGTCATTGGGCCGTTTTGACCTCAGCGACATTCCCCCGGCGCCACGCGGTATGCCGCAGATCGAGGTCAGCTTCGACCTGAATGCCGATGGTATCCTGAACGTGTCCGCCAAAGACGTGGCTACCGGCAAGGAACAGTCCATCGTCATCAAGGCCTCCAGTGGTCTGTCTGACGAGGAAATCGACAAGATGGTCCAGGACGCGGAATCACATGCCGCCGAGGACAAGAAGTTTGAAGAACTGATCACGGCCCGCAACCAGGCTGACGGTCTCATTCACGCCACCAAGAAGACGCTTACTGAAGCGGCTGACAAAGTGGAAGAGGGTGAGAAAGAAAAGATCGAAGCTGCCATCACGGCCTTGGAAGACGTTATCAAGGGTGATGACCTGGCCGAGATCGAAGCCAAGACCAAGGATCTGACCGATGCATCCACAGGCCTGGCCCAGCGCATGTATGCTGAAGCCGAGGCAGCTGCGGGCGGTGCTGAAGGTGCCGAGGGCGGCGCCCAGTCATCGGCTTCCTCTGAAGACGATGCCGTTGATGCTGAGTTTGAAGAAGTCAAAGAAGACGAAAAATAAACCTGCCTGCTACAAGTGCCCGGCAGACAGTTGCCGGGCACCTTAGGAGCGGCTTTAGCCGCGAACACCCTTCGGGGCTTAAGCCCCTACTTCAGGGGTTTATGGGTACCTACCTGACTAACGCGGGCTTTGGCCTGCGTTAGTTTTTTGCTATCCGGAATTGCTGGAACTGGAATGGATAAAAGAGATTATTACGAAGTACTGGGTGTAGAACGTGGTGCTGACACGGCCGAGATCAAGAAGGCCTATCGTCGTATTGCCATGAAAAATCACCCGGACCGCAATCCCGGAGACGATGAGGCTGAGAAGCGCTTCAAGGAAGCCAACGAGGCTTACGAAGTGCTCAGCGACCAGGAAAAACGCAGCGCATATGACCAGTTCGGCCATGCCGGGGTTGGTGGCATGGGCGGTGGCGGTCGTGCCGGCGCCCAGGGCTTTGGCGATATTTTTGGTGACATTTTTGGTGATATTTTTGGCGGCAGCCGTGGCCGCAGCCATGTCCAGCGCGGTTCTGATCTGAGTTATACCCTGAGTCTCCCCCTTGAGGATGCCGTGCGCGGCACCGAGGTCAAAATCCGCATCCCCACCACCAGGGTTTGCGATACCTGTGATGGCAGCGGCGCCAAGAAAGGCACTACCCCTGAAAATTGCGCCACTTGCGGCGGCATGGGTCACGTACGCATGCGCCAGGGGCCCTTTTCCGTGCAGCAGACCTGTCCGCGCTGCCAGGGTGCAGGCAAGACTATCAAGGATCCGTGTCATGTCTGTCATGGCCGTGGCAACGTGGAGGAAACCAAGACCCTCGCCGTGAAAGTCCCGGCAGGTGTCGATGACGGTGACCGCATTCGCCTAACCGGCGAAGGCGAAGCCGGTATCCATGGCGGTCCGCCCGGAGACCTGTACGTGCAGATCGCGGTCAAGCAACACCCGATTTTCGTGCGCGATGGCAGCAACCTGCACTGCGAGATCCCCATCAGTTTCGTGGATGCCGCCCTCGGTGGCGAGCTGGAAGTGCCGACCCTGGAAGGTCGCGTGAAACTGAAGATTCCGACCGAAACCCAGACCGGTAAACTGTTCCGTCTTCGCAATAAAGGCGTCACGCCCGTGCGTGGCGGCGCACCCGGCGACCTGCTGTGCCGGGTGGTCGTAGAGACCCCGGTCAACCTGACGAAACGGCAGAAAGAACTGCTTGCAGAATTCCAGGAAATACAGGAAAGTCAGGGTAACAAGCAGTCACCGAAAAAGACCAGTTTCTTTGACGGTGTGAAAAAATTCGTTGATGCATTAAAGTCTTGAAAAGTCCTGATCAGGACGCTTTATCAGTAAGGATTCAGTATGGTGTTGCGTATCGCTGTCGCCGGCATAGCCGGTCGCATGGGTAAAATTATTGTCGAGGCGATCACTCGCACAGAAGGCGTAGCATTGGGCGCCGCGTCGGTGCGCACCAACAGCCCGAGCCTGGGTGAAGAGGTCGGCGGCCTGTGCGGCCTGCCATCGCAGGGCGTCTATGCGGTCGACAATCTTGAGGAAGTTCTGGAAGACTTCGATGTGCTCATCGACTTTACCAGTCCGGCATCCACCATGGCCCACCTTGAATTCTGTCTGGCGGCAAAGAAGAAATTGGTTATTGGTACCACCGGTTTCAGTGATGAACAGAAAAAAGCCATTGATGATGCCGCCAAATCCATTCCGATCGTGTTTGCCCCCAACATGAGTGTGGGTGTGAACCTGTGCCTCAAACTGGTGGAAGAAGCCGCCCGAGTGATTGGTGAGGACACCGACGTCGAAATCATTGAGGCCCATCATCGCCACAAGAAGGACGCCCCTTCAGGGACTGCGCTGAAGATGGGTGAGGTTGTCGCTGATGCCCTCGGGCGCGACCTCAACGAAGTGGCCGTCTATGGCCGTGAAGGCAATGTCGGAGAGCGTAACCGCAAAACCATCGGCTTTGAATCCATTCGGGCCGGGGATATCGTCGGCGATCACACCGTCATGTTCGCCGGTGAAGGCGAACGCATTGAGATCACCCATAAATCCAATAGCCGCATGACCTATGCCGCCGGCTCCGTGAAAGCCGCGCTATGGCTCAAGGACAAGGATAGCGGTCTCTATGATATGCAGGATGTGCTGGGCCTTTGAGCAGTAACACGGTGAAATAGTCGGTCTTTTTGTCAGTCTGCCATGGACAAGCAGGGGCAGTTTTTCATAGAATGGGTTTTCAGTATGAAGACACTGAAACAACAAAATGTCCTGCCCAACGGACCACACAGAATTTGAAAAAGCGGAATAGGGTTCCCCCCTATTCCGCTTTTTTTTAACTGTTTATTGTTAGCCAGATTCTGGTGTTGTCACAGTAAGTCTTTAAATCACTTGTATCTTGTCATGTTTCAGCCGGATCACCGGTTGAAGCATTCTACGGGCCGAATTTTGGTCTGACAGGTTGCAGCAGGCGAATACTGAACTCATTTCGCTTACTGTTCATCGCTGTTTACCAGTACAGCGTCAACGGATGAGATGAAAAAGAGCAAAAAAGAGGTGAGAAGAAGAGACTATGCAACACAAGCCCGCCATCCTGGCACTTGAAGACGGCTCCCTGTTTGAGGGAGTGTCCATTGGCGCTGAAGGCCAGACAACCGGGGAAGTGGTATTCAATACCTCGATGACCGGTTACCAGGAAATCCTGACGGATCCTTCCTATGCCCAGCAGATTATCACTTTCACTTATCCCCATATTGGCAATACCGGGACGACCAGCGAAGACGATGAGTCCGAAAAAGTCTGGGCCTCCGGTATGGTCATCCGCGATTTGCCGATGCTCGAAAGCAACTTCCGCAACGAGCAGACCCTGACAGATTTCCTGAAACTGCGCAATGTCGTGGCGATCTGCGAGATCGATACGCGCCGCCTGACCCGCATCCTGCGCGATAACGGCCCGCTCAACGGCTGTGTCATCGCCGGTGGTATCCTCGCCATTGATCCCGAGAAAGGCAGGGAACAGGCACTGGCAGCAGCCAGGGAATACCCGGGGCTGGTCGGCATGGATCTGGCGAAGGAAGTCACTTGTTCCGAATCCTATAATTGGACTGAAGGGTCATGGAAGCTTGGTAAAGGTCACAGACCCCCGAAGAAACCCGGCCAGTTCCATGTGGTTGCCTACGACTTTGGTGTCAAACGCAACATCCTGCGCATGCTGACTGACCGCTCCTGCCAGGTTACCGTCGTGCCTGCCCAGACGCCGGCCAGTGAAGTCCTGGCCATGAACCCGGACGGCGTTTTCCTGTCCAACGGCCCGGGTGACCCGGAACCCTGTGATTACGCCATCGCGGCGATCAGGAAAATCCTGGATACCAACATTCCAGTTTTTGGTATCTGCCTTGGTCACCAGTTGCTGGCCCTAGCCAGTGGCGCCAGCACGGTGAAGATGAAACTGGGCCATCACGGTGCCAACCATCCCGTGCAGGATCTCGATTCCGGTCGCGTGTTCATCACCAGCCAGAACCATGGTTTTGCCGTTGATGGCGAGTCCCTGCCGGCCAATGTGAGAGCCACTTACAAGTCCCTCTTTGATGGCTCGTTGCAGGGCATTCACCTGACTGACAAGCCCGCATTCGGTTTCCAGGGACACCCTGAAGCCAGCCCGGGCCCCCATGACATCGCGCCTGTGTTCGATCATTTCATTGATCTGCTCCAGGCCCATGTCGGATAAGCCACTACCAGAAAACCGCTATCAAACTGCTGACTGACTATGCCCAAAAGAACTGACATTGAAAGTATCCTGATTATCGGCGCCGGCCCCATTGTGATTGGCCAGGCGTGTGAATTCGACTATTCCGGCGCCCAGGCCTGCCAGGCCCTGCGTGAAGAGGGTTACCGGATCATTCTCGTCAACTCCAACCCGGCCACGATCATGACCGATCCAGGCATGGCAGATGCCACCTATATCGAGCCGATCGAATGGCAGACGGTGGAAAAAATCATCGCCAAGGAAAAGCCTGACGCTATTTTGCCGACCATGGGTGGCCAGACCGCACTCAACTGTGCACTTGATCTGGACAAGCATGGGATCCTGGAAAAGTACGGCTGTGAACTGATTGGTGCCCGCAAGCATGCCATCGACAAGGCCGAGGACCGGGAACTGTTTGACAAGGCCATGGAAGCCATAGGTCTTGAAACCCCCAATCACGAGTTTGCCCACAACATGGAAGAAGCCACCAAAGCCATGGAGAAACTCGGCTTTCCCTGCATCATCCGGCCGTCCTTCACCATGGGTGGCAGCGGCGGCGGTATCGCCTACAACAAGGAAGAGTTCCAGGAGATTTGCGAACGCGGTCTGAAACTCAGTCCGACCAACGAGCTGCTGATTGATGAATCGCTCATCGGCTGGAAGGAATACGAGATGGAGGTTGTGCGTGACAAGAACGACAACTGCATCATCGTGTGTACCATCGAGAATCTCGACCCGATGGGCATCCATACCGGTGACTCCATCACGGTTGCGCCCGCGCAGACCCTGACCGACAAGGAATTCCAGATCATGCGTGATGCGGCCTGCGCCGTCCTGCGTGAGATTGGTGTGGAAACCGGTGGTTCCAACGTGCAGTTCGCGTTGGACCCAAAAACCGGTCGCCTGGTTGTCATTGAAATGAACCCGCGTGTATCACGTTCATCAGCGCTGGCCTCAAAGGCCACCGGTTTTCCGATTGCCCGGGTCGCCGCCAAGCTGGCGGTCGGCTTCACCTTGGATGAGCTGCGCAACGAAATCACCGGAGGTATCACGCCGGCCTCGTTCGAGCCGACCATCGACTACGTGGTCACCAAGATTCCCCGTTTCACCTTCGAGAAGTTCCCGCAGGCTCCTGACCGCCTGACCACCCAGATGAAATCTGTCGGTGAGGTCATGGCTATCGGCCGCACCTTCCAGGAGTCCATGCAGAAAGCCCTGCGCGGCCTGGAAGTGGGCATCTGTGGTTTCGACCCGGTGCTGGATTCAGAAGCCAGCAACGCCCAGGAAGAGCTGCTGCGCGAACTGAAGGAACCCGGTGCCGAACGCATCCGCTATGTGGCTGATGGTTTCCGTGCCGGCATGTCTGTCGATGAGCTGTTTGAATACACCCATATCGACCGCTGGTTCCTGGTCCAGATCGAGGACATCATCAAGGACGAGCAGACCCTGGCCACCGTCAGTCTCGACCAGCTGGATCGCAACACCCTGTACCGCCTGAAACGCAAGGGCTTTTCCGATGAGCGCCTGGCCAAGGTCATGGGGGTGAAGGAAGAAGCCGTGCGCGAGCGGCGCTGGGAACTGGACATTCATCCGGTCTACAAGCGCGTGGATACCTGTGCGGCGGAATTCCGTTCTTCAACGGCTTATATGTATTCCACCTATGAAGAGGAATGCGAGGCGGAAGTGAGCGATCGCAAGAAGATCATCGTACTGGGTGGGGGGCCGAACCGTATTGGCCAGGGTATTGAGTTCGATTACTGCTGTGTCCATGCCGCGCTGGCTATGCGCGAGGAAGGCTTTGAAGCCATCATGATCAACTGCAACCCGGAGACCGTGTCCACGGACTTCAACGTTTCCGACCGCCTTTACTTCGAACCGGTAACGCTCGAGGATGTGATGGAAGTCGTGCGCATTGAAAAGCCGGCCGGTGTCATCGTGCAGTTCGGTGGCCAGACGCCCCTCAAGCTGGTGACCCGTCTAGAGAAACTCGGGGTACCCATTATCGGCACGCCCGCCGATGCCATCGACCGCGCAGAAGACCGCGAGCGTTTCCAGAACCTGATCCAGAAACTGAACCTGAAACAGCCGGCCAACAGCACGGTACGCAGCTTGGAAGAAGCCATTACCAAGGCCGAGCAGATTGGTTATCCGCTGGTCGTGCGTCCCTCGTATGTCCTGGGTGGCCGTGCCATGGAAATCGTCTACAACGAGGCTGAACTCAAGCGCTACATCAAGAGCGCCGTGGAAGTGTCCAATGAAAGCCCCGTACTGCTGGACTACTATCTCAACTCGGCCATCGAGATGGATGTGGATGTGGTCAGCGACGGCGAAGCAGTCGTGGTCGGCTCCATCATGCAGCATATCGAGCAGGCCGGGGTGCACTCCGGTGACTCCGCCTGTTCACTGCCGCCATACAGCCTGCCGATGGATATCCAGGACCAGATCCGCGAACAGTGCATCCTGCTGGCCAAGGAGCTGGGCGTGGTTGGTCTGATGAATGCCCAGCTGGCGTACCAGGACGGTGAGGTTTACATCATCGAAGTGAATCCGCGTGCCTCACGGACCGTACCCTTCGTCTCTAAGTGCATTGGGGTGTCGCTGGCCAAGATTGCCGCCAAGTGCATGGCTGGTATTTCCCTGAAGTCCCAGAACTTCACCAAGGAAATCGTGCCGTCGTTCTACTCGGTCAAGGAAGCCATCTTCCCATTCAACAAGTTCCCGGGTGTTGACCCGATTCTCGGACCGGAAATGAAATCCACCGGTGAGGTCATGGGTACCGGTGAAACTTTTGCCGAGGCGTACTATAAGTCACAGGGCATGGGTGAGCTCAATATCCCGCTCGACGGCAAGGCCTTCATCAGTGTGCGCGAAGCCGACAAGGGTGAGTTGGCCGAACTGGCAAAGAACTACCACGAACTGGGGTTCAAGCTGGTCGCCACCAAGGGTACCGCCAAGGTGATCGCCGATGCCGGCATTCCGGTTGAAGCCGTCAACAAGGTGATGGAAGGCCGTCCGCATATTGTGGATATGTTGAAAAATGATGAAATTGATCTTATCGTGAACACCACGGAAGGCCGCCAGGCCATTGCCGACTCGGCGACCATCCGTAGCACTGCCCTGAGGCATGGTGTGTACTGCACCACCACAATTGCCAGTGCCAAGGCGGTTTACGAAGCCCTGGTGTTTGGCGGAGACATTTCAGTCAACAGCCTCCAGCACCTGCACGCAGAACAGAAAGCCTGACTCTGGTCAGGCTATCTCTGTTAAAGTCATTCTGAGAGAACATAAAAGAGTTGGGACATGCGTAAAGTACCCATGACCATTGATGGCGCCGAGCGCTTGAGAGCGGAACTGAAAGATCTCAAGACAGTCCAGCGCCCGAAAATAACCCAGGCCATTGCCGAAGCCCGTGAACACGGTGATCTCAAGGAGAACGCCGAATACCATGCTGCCCGCGAGCAGCAGAGTTTCTGTGAGGGTCGCATCAAGGAAATTGAAGGCAAGCTGGCCGATTCTGAAATCATCGATATCAAGACCATTCCGGAAACCGGTAAGGTGATTTTCGGGACCACGGTCACACTCTACAACCTCGACACTGAACAGTCGGTGACCTACCAGATCGTGGGTGAGGATGAAGCTGACGTGAAAAACGGCAAGATATCAGTCGGCTCGCCCATTTCCCGTGCCATGATGGGCAAGGAAGAGGGTGACGAGATCACCGTCAAGGCGCCCGGCGGTGATGTCGCATACGAGATTGAAAAGGTAGAGCATTTGTAGATCAGCATAGGGGGTAGCCCGTTTGCCGACGCAAGAGTTTTCTCGAGAAAGCGATAAAAACGAAAAACGACGATAAAGCGTAAACAAACGGAGTTCTCCGCTTAGATCCCTAACAGAGAAAGTTGCTGTTTGAGTGACTTCGGCTCTTTATCGGATTCGGGGTAAATACGCTTTATACTTTTTCCCTTTATCGTTAATTATCGAGGTGAGCGAAGCGCACGATATTGGACAGATGCGGCTTGCGCTCAACGGCCTTGCGGTAGATCAGCGCTATCTTGCCGATGACCTGTACCAGTTCTGCTTTCTGCGACGCGCAAATTTCATCCATGACGGCTTTCCGGTCATCGCGGTCCTCAGACACCACCCTGACCTTGATCAGTTCGTGATCGGAAAGCGCACGGTCGATTTCGGCAAGCACGTTTTCGCGCAGGTCTTTGGCGACGATGACCACGGGGTCAAGGTGATGACCGATACTGCGGTATTTTTTCAGGGTTTTCTTGTCCAATGCCATGAGTAGTATGCCGTGTTCGTTAGGTGGGGCCCGAAAGGGCTGCGCATTGTACAGTAAACCCTGCAGATTTAAAGAATTGCCGATCGTGGCGAAACCAGCATGAGCAAATCCAAGAGCAGCAAGAACTGGCTGAAAGAGCATGAGGACGATGCCTGGGTGAAAAAGTCCCGGCTCGACGGCTATCGCTCCCGAGCCAGCTACAAACTGCTCGAGATCCAGAAATCCGACCGACTGATCAAGCCCGGCATGACCGTAGTTGATCTGGGCTCCGCCCCCGGTGGCTGGTCCCAGGTCGCCGCCGAACTCGTGGGTGACAGGGGTAGGGTCATTGCCTCGGACATTCTGCCCATGGATGCGATTGCCGATGTGCAATTTGTGCAGGGTGACTTCACGGAAGAATCTTGCCTGAAGGCTATTCTTGGCCTGGTAGACGGGGGACGGGACCTGTCTGACCCGCATTGCGTGGACCTTGTAATTTCAGACATGGCCCCCAATTTAAGTGGTATGGCGGCAATAGATCAGCCACGGTCCATGTACCTGGTTGACCTGGCACTGGATTTTGCCCGTATAACATTGAAACCGGGCGGTGTTTTGCTGAGCAAGGTCTTTCAGGGAGACGGCTTTGATGACCTGCTGAAAGCCCTGCGCAATGAATATACCCAGGTGTTGAGCAGAAAACCGGATGCTTCCAGGTCTCGTTCCAAGGAGGTTTACCTCCTGGCGAAGGGATTCAAGGGCTGAAACGCCCTCCATAACGGTAAATTCCGGCTAAAGCCCGCGTGATTGCTGGGGTTATAGCCGCTGAAAGCCGGCCGCTTATGTAGGAAAAGCCGGCAAATAATGTAAGAATTCATTCAGGCTGATGGCCCGAATGCCCATAAACAGGGACCCGGCCCCGGGCCAGGCCCACTAATTCAAGCGGTACACTTTCCGTACCAGGATACTAAAAGGGAGATAACCCCTTGAACGATATGGCAAAAAACCTACTTCTCTGGATGATTATTGCGGCTGTTCTGCTGACGGTGTTCAATAATTTCAATCAGCCCAGCAATGCCGAACAGCTCGATTATTCTGACTTTATCCGTGAAGTGCAGGAGGGCAATGTCTCTGAAGTCACCATCAGTGGTGTCAATATTGTCGGCCAGAAGAGCAATGGCACTCGTTTCAACACGATTCGTCCCTATATCGAAGACCCGAAGCTGATCGACGACCTGCTGTCGCACAACGTGCGTATCCGTGGGCAGGAGCCTGAACAGCAAAGCATCTGGACCCAGTTGCTGGTCGCCTCGTTCCCGATCCTGATCATCATTGCCGTGTTCATGTTCTTCATGCGGCAGATGCAGGGCGGCGGTGTCGGCGGCAAAGGCGGACCAATGGCCTTTGGTAAGAGCAAGGCCAAGATGCTTACCGAGGACCAGGTCAAGGTCACCTTTGCTGATGTCGCTGGAGTCGATGAGGCCAAGGAAGACGTGAAAGAACTCGTGGACTTCCTGCGGGAGCCAGACAAATTCCAGCGCTTGGGTGGCCGCATTCCGCGCGGCATCCTGATGGTGGGTCAGCCGGGCACCGGTAAGACATTGCTCGCCAAGGCCATTGCCGGCGAGGCCAAGGTACCGTTTTTCTCCATCTCCGGATCCGACTTTGTAGAGATGTTCGTGGGTGTGGGTGCTTCCCGTGTTCGCGACATGTTCGACCAGGCCAAGAAACAGTCACCCTGCATCATCTTCATCGATGAAATCGATGCGGTCGGACGTCATCGTGGTGCCGGTGTCGGCGGTGGTCACGACGAACGCGAGCAGACCCTAAACCAGTTATTGGTGGAAATGGACGGTTTTGAAGGCAATGAAGGTGTCATCGTCATTGCAGCGACCAACCGTCCCGATGTCCTTGATCCGGCGCTGCTGCGTCCGGGCCGTTTCGACCGTCAGGTGGTTGTTGGCCTGCCCGATATCCGCGGTCGTGAACAGATCCTGAAAGTCCACATGCGCAAAGTGCCGATTTCCGACGGGGTTGATGAGGCTGTACTGGCCCGTGCCACCCCCGGTTTCTCCGGTGCCGACCTAGCTAACCTGGTCAACGAAGCCGCCCTGTTTGCCGCCCGTGCCAGCAAGCAGCGCGTGACCATGGAAGAATTCGAGAAAGCCAAGGACAAGATCATGATGGGCGCCGAGCGCAAGTCCATGGTCATGTCTGACAAGGAAAAGCTCAACACGGCATACCATGAGGCCGGACACGCCATTGTTGGTCGCCTGGTGCCAGAACACGATCCCGTCTACAAGGTCAGCATCATTCCCCGTGGCCGTGCCCTGGGCGTGACCATGTTCCTGCCGGAAGAGGATCGCTACAGCCATAGCAAGACCAGTATTCTCAGCCAGATCTGCAGCCTCTATGGCGGCCGTATTGCCGAGGAGATGACGCTGGGCAGCGAAGGGGTGACCACAGGCGCCTCCAACGATATTCAGCGCGCCACTCAGATGGCGCACAACATGGTGAAGAAGTGGGGCCTCTCTGAACGCCTGGGTCCGCTTCAGTACGATGACGAGGAAGATCATGTTTTCCTCGGTCGCTCTGCTGCATCCGGTAATTCCAAGGTACTGTCTTCGGAAACGACCCGGGCCATCGACGAGGAAGTCCGCAGCATTATTGATAACTGTTACGGCCGCGCCAAACGGATCCTTGAGGAAAACCGCGACATGCTGGAAGCCATGAAGGATGCCTTGCTGGAGTGGGAAACCATCGATGCCCTGCAGATTGACGACATCATGGCTGGCAAGAAACCGCGCCCGCCGGCTGGCTGGCATGACGATGATTACGGATCAGGTACCACGGCCACGGTCGAACCCGAAGCCCGCGATACCAGCCGCGAATCGAAAAAGGATGCAGATACCGGCAAACCCATTGGTGGTCCGGCTGGTGAGCATTAAGTCTTCTTTGTGCGGAGCCTCTCTGCAGCACCAGTCATAAGGACCGGGACTCGAGAGGGTTTGAGATAAAACCGTCATTCTGAAAGGAGCTCGCAAGAGCTCCTTTTACATTTTCACAAGATCAAATCTGACAGAACCATGAGCGCATTTCCTTCCCTGTTTCATTTTGGCGACAAAACCCTGGACCTGGGAATTGCCCACGTCATGGGTATTCTCAATGTCACGCCGGATTCGTTTTCCGATGGCGGAGAACTGATGAGCAGCAGCGGCCATGTTGAACTGGCGAAAGTGCTGCAGCGGGCCGAGGCCATGGTCAAGGCCGGTGCCACCATACTGGACATCGGTGGCGAATCGACCCGTCCGGGTGCCGCCCCGGTCACCACTGACCAGGAAATCAATCGCGTCATGCCCGTGGTGGAAGCGGTCAGGCAGAATCTGGATGTCATCATTTCGGTGGATACCAGCAATCCCGCGCTCATGCAGCTTTGCGCCAGTGCCGGGGTGGGACTGATCAATGATGTGCGGGCCCTGGAGCGCGAGGGTGCCCTGGCCGCCGCAGCGGCGACCTCATTGCCGGTCTGCCTCATGCACATGCAGGGCACTCCCCAAACCATGCAGGACAACCCGGTGTATGAAGAGGTTGTTCGCGATGTGGCGACTTATCTGTCGGGGCGAGTCGAGGCCTGTGTTGCCGCCGGTATTGCCCGGGATCGCATTATCCTGGATCCGGGCTTCGGTTTTGGCAAAACCCTGGACCATAATCTTGAGTTGCTGGGCAGACTTGCCGAATTGCAGCAGTTAGAATTGCCCCTTCTGGTGGGCATGTCACGCAAGAAAATGATCGGCATGATTACCGGCCGACGCGAAAAGGATCGCATGCAGGGCAGCGTGGCTGCCGCCGTCATCGGTGTCATGAATGGTGGCAGGATAGTGCGCACCCATGATGTCTGTGAAACGGTGGATGCCATCAAGGTCTGCAATGAAGTCCTGAAGCGCCTGACCGCATCACACTGAATCCAGCAAAAGCGAGAAAGATTTTGGGGAAAAAATATTTCGGAACGGACGGTATACGCGGCGCGGTAGGCACTTATCCCATCACACCTGACTTTGTCCTCAAACTGGGCTGGGCGATCGGCAGGGTGTTTGCCAAGCAGGGTGGTGGCAAGATCCTGATTGGCAAGGACACGCGGAACTCCGGTTACATGTTTGAATCCGCCCTGGAAGCCGGTCTCACTTCCGCCGGTATCGATATCAACCTGCTTGGTCCCATGCCAACACCCGCAGTAGCCTACCTGACGCGCACTTTTCAGGCCCAGGCCGGTATCGTGATCAGCGCCTCCCATAATCCCTACCAGGACAATGGCATCAAGTTTTTCTCTGGTGACGGCACCAAACTGCCGGACGATATTGAACTGGCTATTGAAGACGCCATGGCCGAGGAACTGACCACGGTGGATTCCGCACGGATCGGTAAGGCCTCCCGCATTGTGGATGCCAGCGGCCGCTATATTGAATTCTGCAAAAGCACGGTACCCGGCAACCTGCGCCTGAACGGTCTCACCATCGTGGTGGATTGTGCCAACGGTGCGACCTATCACATAGCACCCAATGTGCTGCGTGAGCTGGGTGCCAAAGTCATTGCCATTGGCGCGGAGCCGGATGGTCTGAACATCAACCGGGATTGCGGTTCCACCCATCCGCAAAAACTGGTGGACCGGGTGCTGGCCGAAAATGCCGACCTGGGTATTGCTTTCGATGGGGATGGCGATCGCGTCATCATGGTCGACCACAAGGGCGAGATCGTTGACGGCGACGAACTGCTGTTCATTATTGCCCGGTACAAGCTGGGCAAAAGTGCCACGGGTCAGGTCAAGGATCAGGGCATCATCGGGACAGTGATGACCAACCTCGGGTTGGAGATTGCCCTGGGTGAAATGAATATTCCCTTTCGCCGCACCAAGGTGGGCGACCGCTATGTGATGTCCGAGCTGCTGACCCGCCAGTGGCTTTATGGTGGTGAGTCTTCCGGCCACATTATCTGTCTCGATGCCACCAGTACCGGCGATGGCATCGTGTCCGCACTGCAGGTGCTGTCGGCCATGCAGGTCTTCTCCCAGCCACTGCATGAGATCAAGCAGGGCATGGTCAAGTTCCCGCAGACCATGATCAACGTACGCATCGCAAGCAAGGATGGGCTCAATGACAATCAGGTCATCAAGGCCGCAGTCGTCAGTGCAGAAAAAGAGCTTGGCAAGACTGGCCGGGTGTTGCTGCGACCTTCAGGTACCGAGCCGGTTGTTCGTGTCATGGTGGAAGGTGAAAACGGTGACCAGGTCGCGCGGCTGGCGCAGGCTATTGCCGATGTGGTCACTGCCGAAATGCAGTCTGACGTGGCTTGAGAGTGACTTGATACTATCCTGAGCGCCGATTCAGCCCCGGGCCGATGCGACCCCTCAAACCCCTGAATTCCCTTGTCTTCAGGCGCTTGCTTTCTTGCATATACCCCCCATGTTGGTTAGTATTGGCGCCCATTTTTCGGCCGGCAAAATCCTGTCAGTATCAATGATGATCTGGGGAGGGTGCGATGCCGGTTGAAGACAGACTCGGATATAAGAAGCAGGCCTGTCACCGTATGCGTAAAGGACTGGTAGCAGCAAACTGGAAGATGAATGGCCGCACTGAAAGCAATGCGGCACTGCTGGGCGCACTGGTCGCAGGACTGGACACGAATGCCACAGCTGAGGTCCTGGTTTGCCCGCCAGCGGTTTACCTGCAACAGGCCGGTGAAATCCTGCAGGGCAGTGCGATCAAACTGGGCGCGCAGAACATTCATGCCGAAGAGGCCGGTGCTTTTACCGGCGAGACGTCGGCTGCCATGCTGCGGGATTTCGGCTGCAGCCATGTGATTGTTGGCCATTCGGAACGCCGCGAGCTGTTTCAGGAAAGCGATACCTTTATCGCAGCCAAGTTTGCGGCAGCCCAGGCACAGGGTATCAAGCCGGTACTGTGTGTCGGGGAAAGCCGCGAACAGCGGGAAGCCGGTGAAACAGAAGCGGTGGTGCTAAAGCAGCTACAGGCTGTGCTGGACCATGTCGGCATTGAGGCATTTGCGGAAGCTGTGCTTGCCTACGAACCGGTTTGGGCCATTGGTACCGGACTGACAGCCTCTCCGGAGCAGGCGCAGGAAGTGCATGCCCTGATCAGGCAGACCCTGGCCGAGGCCAGTCAGGCAGTGGCCGAGGGCATACGGATTTTGTATGGCGGCAGCGTCAAGGCGGATAACGCCGGTGAACTGTTTGCCCAGCCCGATATCGACGGCGGCCTGGTGGGCGGCGCGTCGCTGGTGGCAGAAGATTTTTTAACGATTTGTAACAGTATCAGTTAATACCGGCACTTACGCTGGCACACCGGCAAATCCGGACCAGGTAAGCGTCACAAGAGAGCAACTATGGAATCAGTCATTATTTTTGTACACGTCATTGCGGCCATTGCCATCACCGGCCTGGTCCTGATCCAGCAGGGCAAGGGAGCGGACATGGGGGCCTCTTTTGGCAGCGGTGCCTCGCAGACCATTTTCGGCAGCTCTGGCAGTGGCAACGTGCTGACAAAATCAACCAGCATCATGGCTGTGGTATTTTTCGTTACCAGCCTGGGGCTGGCTGTACTGGCCAGGCAGCAAGCTGATCTCAGTATTGATAACAGCGGTTTGATAGAAAATCTGGATGAAATCACGGCACAGCAGGAAGCTGCGGCACTCAGTGCCAGCCAGGCACTGGATGATATTCCTGTTCTGGCTGGTGGGGATGATGCTGGTGATGTGCCTGTATTCGAAGCAGTAGAGGACACTGATGTGCCTGCGCTGAACGAAGACATCCCGGCGCTTGATGCCGGTGAAACACAAGAATAAGCCGAAGTGGTGGAATTGGTAGACACGCTATCTTGAGGGGGTAGTGACCCAACGGTCGTGCCGGTTCAAGTCCGGCCTTCGGCACCAAACAATACCCGGAGATTACCTGACCTTTTGGGTTTTCACGGATAACCGGATTCGAGGTTGAATTCGACCAGAACGCGAGAGCGTTTCTGAATCTCAAATGTCAGGGTAAAAACCTGCCATATCTCCCCGAATCCAGGGGAAAGGTTGGTCGGGGACATGACGAGGTTGAACCCGACCGGAACGCGCCATGCGTTCCCGAAAAGGTCATGCCTGCGTTGGTATTTGTGGAAATTCAGCATTTACGGGCCATTTCGGGCTAAGGCCCAGGAGTTTGACCTTGACCATCACGGGTCATGCTCCTATAATTCCCGGCCTTTCCGTAGGGCTGAAAGCCCGGGGAAAGTGAAGTCTAGAAGAAGTTGATGTGTTGCGGGGTGGAGCAGTCTGGCAGCTCGTCGGGCTCATAACCCGAAGGTCGTAGGTTCAAATCCTGCCCCCGCTACCAATTTCCCGGACTTCGTTAAGGGCTTATGCAAGAGC
>JBMTQX010000016.1:0-56923 GCA_049446715.1 Pseudohongiellaceae bacterium | reverse complement strand
TTCCGTAAGTAGTGGGGGAAATAATAGTAATGCCTCTGCCCCAGATCCGGAGCCGGCACCTGAAGAAACTGCCCCAGATCCGGAGCTGGCACCTGAAGAAACTGCCGCAGATCCGGAGCCAGCACCTGAAGAAACTGCCAATGTAGGAGATGGCTCTAAAACCATAGCCGATTCAGGCAACGGAAATGGTAATGTCAACAGTAATGGTAACGGTAACAACGGCAATAACAATAACAAGGGCAATGGCAACAACAGCAGCAGCACGCTGGAACAGTCTGGTGAAGGTGTCATTCGCCAACTGGTCAGTGGTATCACTGACACGGCTGCGCAGGTCAATGTCACTGACGTTGCCGGTGAAACAGTCCTGTATGCCGCCATCACCACCTCGGAAGCCGGTGGCGTTGAGTCTTCCGCCAGTGTTGGCGATCTCACTGTCGACTGGGGCTACTGGAGCCTGCCGGGCCTGATGGATGGCAGTCAGAAAATCAGTGGCGAGGAATTCCAGCGCGTTTACCTGGCGGTAGTGGATCCTGCCAATATAGATGATCTCAAATCCGTATCAGGCAACTGGTCTTACAGTTCAGTAGCCAACCAGTTCACCGGTTCCGGCACTGCCGGTACCTTGACCGGCCTCGACATGGGATTTGATGTCGACCTTAACTCCGGCACCGTCACCAGCGGCAGTTTCAATGCGACGGTGGGTTACGGTGCAGAGCACTGGTCCATGAATTTCAGCGGCAGCGTCAATGGCGCCACAGCCACCATGGGTGATTTCACCAACGATGTGGTTATCACACCGGCGGATATGACCCAAGGTATCGAGGGTAGCCTCGGCGGCGTCTTCACCAGTGTCGGAGGCACCAATGGCTTTGTTACAGGCTTCTCACTGACCAATGACGCCACTGCACTGGGTGGTCTGGGCCTGCTGCAAGGCACTCCCCGCTAAGTCTCTGCTGACTAACTGAAAAAAACCGGCTGATGCCGGGTTTTTTATGTCTGGGCCAAAACAATGTTTGTTGGCGCTACATCACTAGCTCAAGCAGGACAGGGCAGTGGTCCGACCCCGTCACCTGGTCATGGATTTCGGCTTTATGGATCGCATCCTTCAGGCTGTCCGAGACCAGGAAGTAATCCAGACGCCAGCCAATGTTGTTGCCCCTGGCGCCTGCACGATAGCTCCACCAGCTGTACTGGATGGTATCGGGGTGCAGGTGCCGAAACGAATCCACGAAATTTGCCGACACCAGATTATCCATGCCATCGATTTCCTGCTGCGTATATCCGGCCGTCTTGTTGTAGTTGGCCTTCGGGCGTGCCAGATCTATTTCCTGGTGCGCGACATTGAGATCGCCACAGACCACTACCGGTTTTTTCTTTTCCAGGTGTTTCAGATATGCCAGAAAATCGCGGTCCCACTGCTGCCGGTATTCCAGCCGACGCAAGCCGTTGCCTGAATTCGGTGTGTACACGGTCACCAGGGTGAAATCGGGGTATTCAGCACACAGCACACGGCCTTCCTCATCGTGGTGGTCAATGCCGATATGGGGTATGACTGTGGCAGGTTCCTGGCGACTCAGGATGGCCGTACCCGAATAACCCTTGCGTTGTGCCGAGTTGCTGTAGACGTGATAACCCTCAAGCGCAGAAAGGGCCGCTGCCACTTGATCATCCTGGGCCTTGGTTTCCTGCAGGCAAATGACATCGCAGTCCAGTGCGTTGATAGCTTCAACAAATCCTTTACCTACGGCTGCTCGAATGCCGTTAACGTTCCATGAAAGCATGCGCATAGCTTCGAATCCGAATTAATTCAGTATGTGATTGTTGGCGTGCTGAACAAAAAAGCTGTTGCGGTCTATGGTATCCAGAAGCACCTCGCGGGTGCTGTCGCCGCTCTTGAGCGTCAGCGGAATGCGGGTACCGGCCGGGCCGTAATGCCAGATCGTACGAAAGAAGCCGGCCATCGACGATACCGGTTGCGAATCCACCGACAGGATGATGTCACCGGTGCGAATGCCGGCGCGGGCAGCCGGTGCGCCAATATAGAGACCAACAACACAGAGTTCGGCATCATGTTCCTCGATCAGTGTGCCCAGCCAGGGGCGCAGTGCGCCGGGTTTTTGACCGTAAGCGGTCATGTGGTCGAGATAGGGCATGACCAGGTCGGTAGGAATGAAGAGATTACCCGGCACGATATCACCGGTTGGCCCTTTTAGGCCCAGAGCCAGCGAACCGAGACCCACGAGTTTGCCGTCCTTGTTCAGCAGGCCCGCCCCGGACCAGTGCTCACAAAGCGGTATGGTGTAGAAAGCATGTTCAAGCAGGTATTCCCACCGGCCCGCATATTCTTCCTTGGCAAAAATCGCGGCATTCATGGCCTTGCTGTTTTCACTGGTCAGTATTTCGACGCGATCACCGATATGCACGGTGTCGTGCGCATCGGTATCCAGATAGGCCTTGCCGAGGCTGCTCGTCGGGCGAATCACGGCAATACCGGAATCGTAGTCCTGGGCAATGACGATGCCCTCGGCTGTCTGCCCGCGACGGTTGGTAATCCAGACTTCGCTGGCCTCCATGATCGAGTAACCCACGGTCAGCATGAGACCGTCAGGGCTGATCTGGATGGCGTGGCTCTCACGTTCGGTCCCGAGGAAATCTGCGGTCATGGCAGTTTCAGGGATGATGCTGTGAACAGCCATCACCGCTTCGTTGCGGGGTAGTTCAAACGGGATAATGGTGGCGGACATGGGCAGATAATCTGTAATACATCTGTATTCGGATACTAATCAATTTGAACGGAAAAATCAGGTCTGTGGCCACCTGAACCCGACTCTTGGTAGTGCATCACGGTTGACACCGTATGCCGGGCAAAGGCAGTGGGATGATTTAAAAATTGGCGCTCCGGGCAGGATTCGAACCTGCGACCTGCCCCTTAGGAGGGGGCCGCGCTATCCAGCTGTGCCACCGGAGCGTTGAGCAAGGCACGGGTCATAACGGCGGCAAATACTACCACACCCTGGAAGTGCTGCGCACTTCTAGGGGAATGATTCCGCAAGGACCTGCAGGTCACGACAAGGAATTTGTGAGCGCGTTGCGGGGAGGGAATTGACCAAGTGTAAACCTATCCAGCTGTGCCACCGCAGTGTTGAGCAAGGCACGGATCATAACGGCGGCAAATACTCCCACAACAGGGTAGCACTGGGCACTTTTGCAGGATGTCACAACCAGACAGTCGATTTCTGATATCGCTGGTGGGATCAGGAGCTGCAGGACAGCATGGAACAGCCCGGCTTGGTGCGGGCCCATTCCGGGCGTTTGTCGGCTAGGTGGGCGTTGCCGGCCAGTTCGGTATAGGGCTGTTTCAGCACATCCATGAGTTCATGCACCATGCTGTAGTCGCCGGATTCGGCCTTGTCGATGGCCTGTTGCGCCAGATAGTTGCGCAGGACATACAGTGGATTCACCTGGTCCATGGCATCACGTCTGGCCTCGTCTGTGCGTGTTTCCAGCGTCAGGCGCGCCAGATATTTCTGCAGCCAGGCCAGGAATCCTGCCTCAGCTTCGGAGCCTATGGCTTCGGCATAATAGGCCGGGGTGATGCGTTCAAGTGCGGATTCCGCCTTATCCTGCTGCCGCAATTTAGCCAGGTGACGGAAAAACAGGGTCATGTCGGTTTCCGTCAGCCCGAACGTGGTAATCAGGTCGAGAATCAGGGGTTCGTCATCCGGGTGCGGCGCACTGAGCCCCAGTTTGCTGCGCATCATGTTGAGCCAGTCTGCTTCATAGCGCTGCTTGTATTCCTGCAGGGTGGCCTCCAGCGGCCCGGCTTCCCCGATCAGCGGGTACAGGGCATTGGCGAGCTGGACAAGGTTCCACAACGCGATCATGGGCTGGTTGCCAAAACGGTAGCGGCGGCCTTCCGCGTCCGTAGTATTAGGCGTCCAGTTCGGGTCGTAGTTTTCCAGCCAGCCGTAGGGACCGTAATCGATGGTCAGCCCGGTGATGGACATGTTGTCGGTGTTCATCACGCCATGGACAAAGCCCACGCGCATCCAGTGCACGATCATCACGGCCGTGCGCATGCAGACTTCATGGAACCAGGCAACATAGGTGTCCTTGTCAGGCGTCTGGCCGGCCTGGAGCAGGTGCGGGAAGTCGCGTTGTATGGTGTAGTCCGCCAGTTGTTTCAACACATCGGTTTCCTGGCGTGCGGTGAAAATCTCGAAGCTGCCGAAACGGGTGAAGGTCGGGGCGACACGGCAAACCACGGCACCGGGCTCCCGCTGTGGATGGCCGTCGTAGAACATGTCACGAACCACCGACTCCCCAGTGCCAATGAGGCTCAGAGCCCGGGTGGTGGGTACTCCGAGGTGATGCATGGCTTCACTACAGAGAAATTCGCGCACGGAGGAACGCAGCACCGCCAGGCCGTCAGCCGAGCGGGAGTAGGGGGTCGGCCCTGCGCCTTTCAGTTGCAGCACCCAGCGTTGCCGGTCTGGCGCGGTGATTTCGCCGAGGTTGATGGCGCGACCATCGCCCAGTTGGCCGGCCCAGTGCCCGAACTGGTGGCCGCCATAACAACAGGCGTAGGGGGTCATGCCCTTGAGGGGCCGGGTGCCGCTGAAGACTTCGGTAAAAAAGTCGGTATCGCACTCTTCGGGGTCAATGCCCAGGGTCATGGCCATGTCACGGGAACAGGCAATCAGGCTGGCATTCGGAAAGGTGACCGGTGCGACCCGCGAATAGCAGGCTGCTGGGACCTGCCGGGTATAGTTTTCCCGGATGGGATCGCCGGGCAGGTCGGTCACGTACGATGAGGTGAAATCCAGGGCGTCGAGTTTTTTCAGGTCCAGGGCAGAATTCATGGGACTATTCTAACGTGCCGCGGCACTCAGGCGAAATCGGGGCGGCTGTCACGTGATCGGGCTTTCCCGTACAATGGCCAGCCACGACAGGCCCGTTGCGTGATGCAAGCAAACCAGGCAACTGGAGGTCTTTTTATCTGACCGCGGTAACCTGCTTTCATTTTCGGCTACGACTATCCAAAACCCATGCTTGATACCCGACCATTACTGCTGACCACCGATTTTCCGGCATTGACCCGTGGCCAGATGGACACGCTGCAAGTCAATCTGGGTTATTTGTGCAACCTCAGTTGTACCCATTGTCATGTCAATGCCGGCCCGCGACGTAAGGAGTTGATGAGCCTTCAGGTGGTCGAACTGGTGCTGGAGTACATCAGGCGTAAACAGATTCGACTGCTTGACCTGACGGGCGGTGCACCCGAAATGAATCCCCATTTTCGCTACCTGGTCACGGAAGCGAGGAAGCTGGGGGTAGAGGTCATCGATCGCTGCAACCTGATGATTCTGCTGGAGCCTGGCTATGAAGATCTGGCAGATTTCCTAGCGCAAAACGGTGTCACCATCACCGCTTCATTACCCTGCTACCTGGAAGAGAATGTGGAGAAGCAGCGCGGCAAGGGCATTTATGATGGCAGTATCACGGCGCTGAAAAAGCTCAACGCGCTAGGCTATGGCCGCGAGCCACACCTGCAACTGAACCTGGTCTACAACCCGATTGATCTGAACCTGCCGCCGCCACAGGCAGGCCTGGAGGCCGATTACAAACGTATCCTGGCGGAAAAATTTGATATCGTGTTTAACCAGCTGTTCACGATCACCAACATGCCGATCAGCCGCTTCGGTGGCATGCTGCTGGCCAAGGGGCTGTATAACAAGTACATGGGCATCCTGAAAGACAATTACGCGGCCGCCAACCTGGAAACCGTGATGTGTCGCAGCCTGATTAGTGTTGATTACCAGGGCTATGTCTATGATTGCGACTTCAACCAGATGCTGAATCTGCCATTGGTCGCCAGCAGCAGGCCCAAACCACACCTGCGCGATCTGCTCGACGATGACCTGGCCGGCAAACCCATTGCCGTGGGTGAGCATTGCTATGGCTGTACGGCCGGACAGGGCAGCAGCTGTGGTGGCGCCCTCAACGATTGACACATTCTTCCCGCCTGACGCCAGTCATGCCACTACTGTCCATCATTATTCCCGTCTTCAATGACCGCGATGCCCTGGCGGCGTTATTACCGGTGTTGCAGTCGCTGCGTGCGGAAGGGCATGAGGTTCTGGTGGTGGATGGTGGCAGTACCGATGGCAGCATGACGGTGGCTAGACCACTGGCAGACCGGCTAATGATCGGCGGCAGAGGGCGCGCCCTACAAATGAACCTCGGTGCCGAATTTGCGCGCCATGACATTCTCTGGTTTCTCCATGCCGATACCCGTCTGCCGGGCAATTCGGTTGCTGCCATCCTGGCGGCGCTGTCCCGGCCAGACCGGCATTGGGGCCGATTCGATGTTCGCCTGGATGCCGCCGGCATCAGTTATGCGGCCATCGCCTTCATGATGAACCTGCGCAGCCGCCTCTCCGGTGTGGCAACCGGAGACCAGGGCCTCTTTGTGCGCAAGCAGGCCTTTCACGAGGTGGATGGCTATCAGGAGATTCCCCTGATGGAAGACGTGGCGCTGAGCAAGAGCCTGCGCCGGTTGTCCTGGCCGGTCTGCCTGCCAGACCGACTGGTCACGTCAGCAAGGCGCTGGCAGCAGCAAGGGGTAGTCAGCACGGTGCTGCTGATGTGGCGCCTGCGCCTGGCTTATTTTCTTGGTGCCGATCCTCATCAGCTGGCCCGGCGTTACTACCCTGACCATGAGTGAACGGCGCTGCCTCATCCTGTTCGCCCGCGCGCCCGAAGCGGGCAAGGTCAAAACCCGGCTGGCTGCCAGTCTCGGCACTGACAGGGCCCTGGCACTCTATACGCGCATGTTGGCACACCAGGTCGCGCTGGTGAACAGCATGCCAAAGGTAACGCGCCATCTCAGTCTGCTCGGGGATGCGGAACATCCTGCGGTAAAAGCCTTTCAGGGTCGTGTGCTGTCGCAGTGTGACGGCAATATCGGCAAACGCATGGCCTATGCCCTGGCCGAGGCGCTGGCTGGGCATGACCAGGCAGTGCTTATTGGCTGTGACAGTCCCGGACTCGATGCCCTGACCCTCGAAGCCGCGTTCGCCGCGCTTGCCGCTGGACAGGATGCGGTGTTTGCCCCAGCTCTGGATGGCGGTTATGTGCTGGTGGGTTTGCGTCAGCCGCAGGTTGCGCTGTTTACGGGCATTGACTGGGGCACTTCACAGGTAATGCCCCAGACCCGGGCGCGTTTGCAACAGGCTGCCTTAGACTGGCATGAGCTGCCGGCCCAGCCGGATATCGATATACCGGAGGATCTGGTGCAGCATGCGGAGCTGGTGGCCTCGGTTTTCGGCGCGGCGGATAAGCACTGATAAAACTATTAGACCGGGCAGGACGGTTAGCGCTTAGGCGTCTTCCGAGCCGAGGACAGGTTTGCCGTCGACGGCGCCTTTGGTCAGTTCCAGGCTGATGGTGTTGGAGCCGGGTTCTTTCTGCACCAGTTTGATGAGCAGGTAGTCCCAGTCCAGCGCCAGCCAGATTTCCGTGGTGCGGTGGCTGGATGCATCACGAACACGTTCCAGTTTCACCGTACGGAAAGCACCAACGTCAGTTTCCAGCAATTCCTCGCCCATAACACGGTAATGAAATTCTTCCAGTTGCCCCTTGTCGATACCCTGGAAAGCCACCTCTGTTTTGCCGGCCAGGAGCTGTTCACGCAGGGCCAGGTAGGCAGACAGGTTATCCATGGCAACGCCGTCCAGGACAATGATGTTTTCATCGCGTCCAGACTGGGCCACGGCGGCGGCATTATCCCAGTCAAAAACCACGGAGCGACTGCGACTGCCCAGCCCGGTCTGGTCAAAACTGTAACTCAGGGGACGCAACGTACCACTGTCACTGTCCGTGACCAGGGAACTGACTTCATGCACGCGACTGATGGTTTTGCCAAGCAGTTTCAGGGCCAGCATGGTTTCCATCTGGATTTCGCCGTCTGCCAGGTGTTCTAGGGACCGGATGGCGCTGGCCTTGAAGCCGCCATAGCGGGCTTCATATTCGGCAGCAAAGGGAGCCGGGGGGGCGGCCCGGGTAGCAGAGACGAGCAGTGCGCCGCTCACCAGGGCAAGACACCGGACCGCCAGAAACCAACGCGAGGATGAGAGGCGGTTGCAGGGGATTTCAATGTCAGTTGACGGTTTCATATTTGTTTAGAAAACAATCACTTCCGTGGGTTCCCTGATTGCCGGTTATGGTAGTGAACTAATGGTTGTTCGTCCAGTTATCAGTTATGATGGCGGCCATGAAGTGCCTTGATTTTTCAGTAAAAAATCCTCTCAAGCGTCGCCTTAACGGTACCTTAGCAGCCCTGTTTTTCATGCTGTCAGCACTGCCATTTTCGCTGTCTGCGATTGAAGTGACGGGGCTGTACCAGGGCATTGTGACGGTGAACTCGCGCGACGATGTACGCGAACGGCAAAGGGCGTTTTCCGATGCCTTGCGCCAGGTGCTGCTAAAAGTGACCGGGGACAGCGCTATCTACAACCAGCCGAACATCCGCCGTGCGCTGGTCAATGCTGATGACTACGTGGACACCTGGTCGTATCGAACCGTCAACCTGGAGACCGATGACGGCAGCACCTTAGCGATTGAGCTCAGTGTGTCGTTTTTCGAACCGCAGGTGCTGACGCTCCTTGATGGTGCCGGCATTCCCCTCTGGCCGGGTAACAGACCCTATACACTGCTCTGGCTGGTAGTCCAGGACGAGCTGGGTGTGCGCCAGTTGCTGGGAACAAGTTCCCGCGGTTATCCGACAATCCAGCGCCTGCTGGCGTCAGAGGCGCGCAATCGCGGCCTGCCTCTGCTACTGCCGATTCTGGATTTTGAAGACCTGCGGGCGGTGTCGGCCAATGATGTCTGGGACATGAATACCGAGGCGCTGCTGGCGGCCTCTGCGCGCTACCAGAGTGAAAGTATCCTGCTGGTGCGGGTATTCAGGACGGTGGCAGGTGATGTGCTGGGTAAGAGCAATTACCTGTTCCGAGGGCAGGTATTTGAGCTGGATGCATTCGAGGAGCCCCTGGAAAGTTTTCTTCAGCAGAGTGTCGCCCTGGCCGCTGATGAACTGGCTGGGTATTACGCGGTCCTGTTGTCAGGCACCGACAGTAACATGGAAGTCAATCTCACCGTTGAGGGCATCCGCAGTGCTGAGGATTACGCCGGTCTGCTCCATTACGTCAGCCAGTTGACCGATGTCAACGGCTTGCGCATCGCCCGGGTGAAGGATCAGACTATTGAACTGCGCCTGTCCACCGGTGGCCAGTTACGCCAGCTGGTAGAAACCATAGCCCTGAATCGTAACCTGCAACCTGCCGGTGAGCTGGTGCGTGAAGACAACCAGGTCTACTTGAGCTACCTCTGGAATCGGTAGCTGAGGTTTTTAATGACCAACGCATGAACTTTTCTCCCCAGCTGCCTTTCGACTTTTCCGTTTCGGAAAAATTCACCTTCGACAATTTCCTGGTCACAGCCAGGAATGCGGAACTGCTTGCCCTGTTGAAACAGATCGAGACCTTTGATGAACCCGTGGTGTTTGCCTGGGGGGCTGAGGGTGTTGGCAAAAGTCACCTTTTGCAGGCCGTTTGCACGGACTCTGAAGCTCGGGACAGTCTTCAGGCCCTGTACCTGCCCATGCACAGGATCAAGGTATTCGGCCCGGATGTCTTTAACAGCCTGCATCACATGGACCTGGTCTGCCTGGATGACATTGACCTGGTGGTGGGTGAGCAGAACTGGGAAGAAGCCCTGTTCGGCTTCTTTAATCGCTCACGGGATGCCGGCGTGAAATTGCTGATCAGCGCTAACCGTTCACCACGGGGGCTGGATTTTGCCCTGCCAGATCTTGCGTCGCGCATGACATGGGGAGTGATTTACCAGCTGCATGAACTGGCGGATGAGGAAAAACTGTCAGCACTGTCCGGGCGGGCGCAGGAAAGGGGGCTGGACATGCCGGATGAAGTATTGCTGTACATCTACAACCGCCATGCCCGGGATCTGCAAAGTCTGCTCGACGTGATAACGGTACTCGATAAGTTGTCATTGGCGGAAAAACGCAAACTGACCCTGCCGTTTGTACGCAAGGTGATGGGCTGGGACTGAGAAGCCACAGACGTCAGGGCGAGAAGGTGCCCTGGCATTCCTGGCAGTGCAGATAGAGCCCTTTCGGATCATTGAACTGTACCAGGGCGCGCAGGTCGGCATTCAGGCGCCGGTAAAAGCGACCCAGCGCGCTTGTTGCGGGCAGGGCTGTCGGCAGCGACATGGGCTGTTGCGGCAGCCAGGATTGTAATGTGGAATTGCCGGCCAGGTTTTGCAGCAACTGTTCACCGGGAGTCAGTGGCGCTTCGATCAGCTGCGTCCGGTAGTCCTCAAGTCCTGCCAGGGACGCCGCGGCGGCGATGGCATTGTCCAGTCCGCCCAGATGATCAACCAGCCCGAGGGCCTGGGCATCAGCACCTGACCACACCCGTCCCCTGGCAATCTCATCCACGGCTTCCAGACTCATGTTGCGGCTCTCGGCCACCAGGCTGATGAAACGGTTGTAACCGTCTTCCAGTTGTTGCTGCAGGATATTTGCGGCCAGTGGCGGCAAATCCCGGCCTACCATGAAGGCACCGGCAAGGTCCGTGGTGCCAACCCCGTCGGTATTCAGGCCAAGGCGGGAAAAACTGTCTGCAAAGGTGGGGTAGAGGCCGAAGATGCCGATGGAACCGGTGATGGTACTGGCACTGGCCCAAATTTCATTGGCCGGTGTCGCGATCCAATAGCCGCCCGATGCCGCCACACTGCCCATGGATACCACCAGAGGCTTGCCGTCGCGACGCAGGCCGGCAAGCTCATCGCGAATAATTTCGGACGCAAAAGCACTGCCACCGCCACTGTCGATGCGCAGAACCAGGGCGCTGATACGGTCATCTTCACGGACCTTGCGAATCAGGCGCTGCAGGCTGTCACCGCCAATTTCGCCGGCTTCCCGGCTGCCATCATAAATGGTGCCGCTGGCAACGATGATACCGATCTGTCCAGCCTGGCTTTGCAGGTTGGCAAAGGCCGTCTCACGCGCTGCCAGATAGTTTCTGTAATCGATGCTCAGGAAATCATCGCCAGTGAAATCTGCGCCGATCTCTCCGATCAGGTGGTCGATGGTGGCGTCCCGGCTCAGCACGGTATCGACCAGATTGCGGTTCAGAGCCAGGGCCGTGGCATCGCCGGCAAAATCGGCCAGTTCACGGTCCAGATTATTGATCAGGGCATGAAAGAAGCCAGGCTCGACCGCGCGCGCTGCGGAGATATCGGCAAGATAGAGTTGCCAGAGATCACCAAGCCAGTCGCTGTTGGCTTCCCGGGCTTGCGCTGACATATCGTTGCGTTCGAACGGTTCCACGGCGGACTTGTATTCGCCCACTCGGAAGATGTGGACGTTGATGCCGAGTTTGTCGAGGGCTTCCCGATAGTAATACTGGTAGCTGCTGAATCCCTCCAGGCTGACACTGCCCATGTTGTTCAGAATGACTTCGTCGGCGTGGGCGGCCAGGTAATACTGCCCCTGGCTGTAATTGTCGCCATAGGCATAGACTTTCTTGCCACTGTCACGAAACCTGATGAGAGCCGCGGCGATATCCTGCAGCTTGGAAAAGCCGGAACCGGCAAGATCATGTGGAATCAGCACAACGCTGGAAATAGCGGGATCCTTAGCGGCGTAATCAATAGCATCAAGCACATCCTGCAGCAGGATTTCCCGAGGCACATCGGCATCCAGGGAATCCGCCATCAGTGTGCTGAGCGGGTCCACATAGGTGCGCTGGTCCACGAGCACGCCATTCAGGTCCAATAGCAGGGCACTGCCGTTCTGGACGGTGACCGGCGGCTGTCCGATGAGCGAGGCGACCACAATCAGCAGAGCAACCAGGAACAGGCCATTAAGGACAATCGCCCTGAAACCCCGGTAGATACTCGCGAGGCCGTGGAGGAATTTGCCCGGTGTGCTGGTTGGTTTGTTCATATGCGTTGCATGCCGTGTTAAAGCCTGAAAAGTTCGTGACAATCAGCACGGTTAATCTACTGTCGTGTAAACCGTCACCTGATTGACTGGGATCGTTGTCATGGTCTTGTCATGGCCGGTAAGCCGGGTCGCCCGGGCCGGTTCAGGGACTGGCTTGCTGTCGGGCAGCCTTGATTGCAGTGCGAATAAAAATGATAGCGGAAACGAAGATGGCCAGACAAATCAGCGTTTCTGCCACTCCAGCCAGCAGCCAGCCGGGTGTGAAGGCCAGCAGGATGCCCTGGGTTAGATAGAACAGTACGGCAAAACACAGCCATTGGTAAGTGCGAGGCGTGGCGCGAAATTGCCCAGGCAGGGTTAGCAGCAAGGGCAGCAACTGCACGAGCAGGAAGAGAACGTTGAAACCCGGGCGGGCCAGGTTGATGATCAGCAACAGCAGAATCAACAGTACCGTGCTAACCAGGCCGAGCCGAGCGGCCAGTGCACTGCCTGCCTGAGTGCTCATGACGTTAATTTGAGGGCGGTCATGGCCAGCCGTTTGCCTAAAGCCTGGCACAGTGTGGCCTCATGGTCTGACAATGTCGTGCTGTTGCCGCTGCCGGCAACATGGGTAGGGCCATAGGGCGTACCGCCGCTTTGTGTTTCATTGAGTGCGGCTTCCGTATAAGGCAGGCCGCAAAACAGCATGCCGTGATGCAGCAGAGGCAGCAGCATGCTTAACAACGTGCTTTCCTGGCCGCCATGATGACTGGCAGTGGAGGTGAATACGCCTGCCGGCTTGTCGACCAGCGAGCCACTGATCCATTGCGCGCCGGTACCGTCGAGAAAATATTTCATGGCTGCTGCCATGTTGCCGAAACGGGTCGGTGAGCCCAGAGCAAGACCGCTGCAGTTGGCCAGGTCGTCCTCGCTGCAGTAAATCGCGCCTTCATCTGGTACAGCCGGCTCGCTGGCTTCGATGACCGTTGACACCTTGGGTACGGTTCGCAGCATGGCACTTATACCCTCGATGCTTTCCACGCCCCGGGCAATCTGGGCGGCCATGTTGGCGACCGAACCATGATTGGAATAATACAGAATGAGGATATAGGGGCTGCTCATGGGGTTGTTCCGTGCGTTAGCGGGTTGTCAGTGATGTTGATGGGGCGCCAGTGGTTACAGCAGCGCGAGGACATTTTCCGGTGGACGGCCGAGAACGGCTTTGTCGCCGGCGACCACGATCGGGCGCTGTATCAGTTTTGGCGCCTGCAACATGGCTTCAATCAGGCGTTCATCATCCAGGTTGGGATCAGCCAGCCCGAGTTCCCTGTGGGCATCCTCGGATGTGCGCAACAAAGCCCGCGCATGTAAGCCGAGTTTTTTCAACAAAGACTGCAACTCGGACTTTGACGGTGGATTGTCCAGATAAAGAATAATTTCTGGTGAAATGTTATTTTCCTGCAATAATTCCAGCGTCTGCCGTGACTTGGAACACCGTGGATTGTGGTAAATACGGATATCGTGTGCTGAAGACGTGCTGGCGTTCATGGCGTTATTCCTGGTTGTCCCTGGCAGCTTCCATCCAGGAATTGGCAGGGAACGGGTGATCCGGCATAGGGGTCTATGGTAGACATCAACAAAAGGTTAAACAAGGCATCATGAGCAGGAACACAGAACAAAACCGGAGCTTGGCGGATTGGGTCGACCCCGCAAGGCTCTGGCGTTTCCTGCGCTTTGTGTTCAAGGAGTTCCTGGGCAACAGCGGCCTCGAAACGGCAAAATCGCTGACCTACATGTCACTGTTTGCCGTGGTGCCCCTGATGACCCTGGCGGTGTCCATCCTGTCAGCTTTTCCTTCCTTCCAGGTGTTTAGCGACCGTATCCAGGACATGATTTTTGAACGGTTGCTGCCCTCGTCCAGCAGTGAACTGGAACAGTACCTGGAGAATTTCGCGGGGCAGGCCAGGAACCTGACCTGGATAGGTGCTGTCATGCTCTTTGCCACCGCCTATTTCATGCTGGTCAATATTGAACGCAGTTTCAACCGCATCTGGGATGTAGCACAGCCGCGCAAAGGCATTTCCAGTTTCCTGCTGTACTGGAGCGTCCTGAGCCTAAGTCCATTGCTGCTGGGGGTGGGTTTTGCCATCAGTTCCTATGTCACCTCCCTGGCATTGTTTGAAACCTTCACGGAAGTATCGGATATTGTCGGCGCGCGCACGGTAGTGCTGGGTATTTTTCCGGCGCTGTTGACCACGATTGCCTTTACGCTGCTTTATGTGGCGGTACCCAACTGCGGCGTCAGGCTTAAACATGCCCTGGTGGGCGGTGCGGCAGTAGCCCTAATGTTTGTGGTCGTGAAATGGATATTTACCCGTTTCATCACCATGGCCAGTTTTGAGTTTGTCTACGGTACCTTTGCCGCCATTCCGATCTTCCTGATGTGGATTTACATCTGCTGGACGATCATCCTGTTCGGGGCCAACCTAGTCAGAGCGATTCCGATTTACCACCTGCGCATCATGACCAAGAAAATCCATCCCACGCTGCTGATTCTCGGCCTGCTCAACAAGTTCTGGCAGCATCACCTAGAAGGCACCTCTGTCACTATTCGAGAATTGATGGATGATGACTGGGCTTTTCAGAATGATCTGCTGGGTCGCTGCATCTTCATCCTGCAGGAGCGCAAAATCATTCGTGATTGCGGAGAAGGGGAGTTCATCCTAAACCGGGAGCTGGACAGTATCAGCCTGTGGGAGCTGCAGTCACCATTACCGTGGGGCTTGCCTGAAGCAAAGGACCTGGCAGGCGATATTCCGGAACCGGTGGCCGGTCACCTGCCGGAATTCTCCCAGCTGAAAGAGCGTTTCAGCAAGATCGAAAAAGTCTCAGAAGACACCTTTGACCAGTCCATTGCCGGGTATTTCCGGTTGGCCCGGGGCACGCCCGACAAGGCCTAGACGCATTATCGGTGGCACCGGGTCAGTCGATGACGACCCGGTCTATGAGAAAGTTGACCACATCTGCTTTGGCCACATCAGTTGTGTCTTCATCACCACGCTTTTTGTATTCCACCATGCCGTTTTCCAGGCCGCGGTCAGACACCACCAGGCGATGGGGAATACCGATCAGCTCCATATCGGCAAATTTCACCCCGGGGCTGGTTTTCTTGTCACGATCATCCAGCAGCACGTCCATGCCGGCCGCCTGCAGTTGCGCATACAGGGCTTCGCTGACTTCCGTCACTTTTTCCGACTTGTGGGCATTCAGGGGAATAATCACGACGTGAAAGGGGGCAATGTTGTCGGGCCATTTGATGCCCTTGTCGTCATGGCACTGCTCAATGGCGGCTGCCACGATGCGGCTGACACCGATGCCATAACAACCCATTTCCATGATGGCGCTCTTGCCGGTTTCATCAAGTACGGTAGCGTTCATCGCTTTGCTGTACTTGTTGCCCAGCTGGAAGATATGGCCAACCTCGATACCTCGTTTGATCGACAGGGTGCCCTTGCCATCGGGGCTGATATCGCCCTCGACCACGTTGCGCAGGTCCTCGATGGCATCGATTCGGGCATCGCGCTCCCAGTTTACGCCGGTGTAGTGATGGTCATCCTGGTTGGCCCCGCAGACAAAGTCGGCGAGCACAGCGGCATCACGGTCAACAATGACACGCACCGGGCTGTTTACCGGCCCGATGGAGCCCGACTCACACGTCAGAGTAGCCTTGATTTCGGCATCGCTGGCAAACGCCAGGGGTGAGGCCACACCGGCCACTTTGGCAGCCTTGATTTCGTTGAGCTGGTGATCTCCGCGCAGGACCAGGGCGACCAGTGTCGTTTTTCCTTCTTCGTCCTCACCCCGCACCATCAGGGTCTTGATGGTGGTATCGGCAGTGACGGACAGGAATTTGCAGACATCATCGATGCTGCGGACTTCGGGTGTGGCGACCAGTGTCATCCCTGCTGAAGGTGTGGGCCTTTCCGTTACCGGGGCCTTGGCGGAGGCCATTTCCAGATTGGCGGCATAGTCGCTCTGGTCGCTAAAAACAATTTCATCCTCGCCCGAGTCGGCCAGAACATGGAATTCATGGGACTGGTTGCCGCCGATGTTGCCGGAGTCAGCCAACACAGCGCGGAAACTGAATCCCAGGCGATTGAAGATACGACTGTAGGTGTCATACATGAGCTGATAGGTCTGGTTCAGCGATGCCTGATCCAGGTGGAAGGAATAGGAATCCTTCATGATGAATTCCCTTGAGCGCATAACACCAAAGCGCGGACGGCGCTCATCACGAAACTTGGTCTGGATCTGGTAGATGTTCATGGGCAGCTGTTTGTAGCTGCTGATCTCGTTGCGCACGATATCGGTGATGACTTCCTCGTGGGTCGGGCCCAGGCAGAAGTCACGGTGATGGCGGTCCTGCAGGCGCTGCAGTTCGTCGCCCATCACATCCCAGCGACCGGATTCCTGCCAGAGTTCGGCCGGCTGCACGACCGGCATGGAAATCTCCAGGGCACCGGATGCATCCATCTCCTCGCGAATAATACGGGTAACCTTGTGCAGCACTCGCAAGCCCAAGGGAAGCCAGTTGTAAAGGCCGGTGGCCAGTTTGCGGATCATACCGGCCTTGAGCATCAGCTGGTGACTGACGACTACGGCGTCGGCGGGGGTTTCTTTGGTGGTGGCGATGAGATATCGGGATGTACGCATGGGCTGTTGTCTTGCTTTAGTTCGTGCCGTCAAAGGCAGGCGTTATTAATAGTATAGGGTGGCAAAGGGTGCCAATCGAAGGCTACTGTAGTCAATAAATTGTAGTAATCAAACAGATTACAGTCAGGAAACAGAAAAGCAGCCCGGAGGCTGCTTTTCGTGTTTTGCTGCAGCACCCTGGAGACGGCCTGCTGCAGCGCTTTGCCTGGTAATTAAGCGTTTAATTACAGGGCAAATTCTTTCAGTTTCTTCAGCGGCAGTACCTTGACGCGGGTAGTGGCCGGCTTTTTGGGGATGTCCATGGTTTCGCCCGGACGGAAAGGGTTCGGAACGTTCTTGCGAGCCGGACGGGCCGGACGTTTAACAGCCTTGATCTTGAGCAGGCCCGGAAGAGTGAATTCGCCGACACCGCGCTTCTTGATGTGACGCTCAATCAGGGTGTCCAGCTCGTCCAGAACAGAAGAAACCTGCTTGCGAGTCAGGCCGGTGTTTTCTGAAATGGTGTTGAGGATCTGGGTCTTGGTGTATTTTTCCTGAATTGCTGTCGCTGTCTTGGCAGGTGCCTTCTTAGCAGCAGGTTTTTTTGCAGCCATGTTTTGGTCTCTCTTGGATTCGCGTTTACTGGTTATTGTTACCCCGGCAGGGCCGAGAACGTCGATTTTATACAGTGCGATACACAGTGAATTTTGTTTGGTCTCCTGCGTATAGCTCCTTTGTTGCAGTCTTGCCTGACGGGTCAGCGAACAGGGTTAACATGATAACGGCTATTGGCTGAAAGCAGGGTAAAGACGTGAACTTTGAAGCGTATATCTCCGATTACGGAAGGAGTGAAAATTTACTGGTATTCAGAGATGATTAGCATCCGGAAATATCGTACTGAACGAGGTGCTATTTATAGCGGAATAGCCTTGGACGGGCAAGGGCTTTCTGCCAACTTTTGCGGAAAACGGAAACAAAGCACCGAAAAATTTACCCGAAAAAATCACACCTGAAAAAGCGCCTTGGAATTTACCCGATCGGCACCATTTTGGCACTTCGGTAACTGACCGCTTTTGTCGTTTCATGGCGACATTAGTAATGCCAGACCAAATCATAATGGGTTACAATACGCGGTTTTTTGTGGCTCGATAAGTTCCCTTTTTGGATCCTTTTTGGAAGGTATGGAAGAGCATATATGCCTATCTATGAATATCGATGTGAGTCATGCGGGCAAACGCTGGAAAAAATCCAGAAGTTCAGTGACGCCCCCTTGACGGATTGTCCCGCCTGCGGCAAATCCACCCTAAAAAAACTTGTTTCAGCCAGCAGTTTCCGCCTCAAGGGCTCAGGCTGGTACGAGACTGACTTCAAAACCAAGAAGTCGACCAAAGACGCCAAGGCTGACAAAAGCAATACGTCAGGCAAGAGCAGTACAACTGACAGCAGTAGCAGCAAATCCGATGGCGGCTCAGGCAAAAGCCAGGCGTCAGGCAGCGACTGAGGCAAAATGCCAGGAAAAATGCCAGAAAAATTGCCAGGTAAATTTCCAGGAAAAGTGTCGAGCATTTCCAGCAACACGGTAATTGGCCTCAGGCTCAGGGCTATAACACGACTATATAAGGATCAAGGTAAGATTAAGGTCTGGCCCAAAGTCAGGATCGAATTAGCACCAAAGCCGGGGCACAGCGATACAGGTAGCAGCTGGCAACCTGGTAACAGCAGGCCGTGATAAGAAGTATTCAGCAGTAATAAACAGCACCAATAACAGGACAGATTATGCGTACTCATTATTGTGGCGAACTCAATGAAAGCCACATCGACCAGACCGTCACACTCTGCGGCTGGGTTCACCGTCGTCGTGACCATGGCGGCGTCATTTTTCTAGACCTGCGCGACCGAGACGGTATCACCCAGGTGGTTTTCGATCCCGATACGCAGGAGTCCTTTGCCACGGCAGAGCAGGTGCGTAATGAGTATGTCGTGAAAGTGGTGGGTCGCGTGCGTGCCCGTCCCGCTGGCACCGAGAACAATGATATGGCCACGGGCCGCATCGAGGTGCTGGGCAAGGAACTGGAAATCCTCAATGCTGCTGACACCCCGCCATTCCAGTTGGACGAGCACCAGTCGGTTTCCGAGGACGTGCGCCTGCGTAACCGCTTCATCGACCTGCGCCGTCCCGAGATGCTCAACCGCATGCGCATGCGTTCGCAGATCACCAGCAACGTACGCCGCTACCTGGACGACAACGGTTTCCTGGATATCGAAACACCGATCCTGACCCGGGCCACCCCGGAGGGCGCCAGAGATTACCTGGTGCCGAGCCGCACGCACCCGGGTGAGTTTTTCGCGCTGCCGCAGTCACCGCAGCTGTTCAAGCAGCTTCTGATGGTGTCCGGGCTGGACCGCTATTACCAGATTGCCAAATGTTTCCGCGATGAGGACCTGCGAGCCGATCGTCAGCCGGAGTTTACCCAGATCGACATCGAGACCTCTTTCCTCGATGAGGACCAGATCATGGGCATTGCCGAAAACATGATCCGTGAAGTGTTCAAGACCCACCTGGGTGTCGACCTGCCGGCCTTTCCGCGTATGACCTACGAGGAAGCAGTCCGCCGCTTCGGTATCGACCGTCCGGATATGCGTATCCCGCTGGAACTGGTGGATATCGCCGACCTCATGAAAGCCGTGGAATTCAAGGTCTTCAATGCACCTGCCAATGACCCGGCCAGCCGTGTGGTCGTGCTCAAGGTCACCGGCGGTGCCGAGCTGAGCCGCAAGCAGATCGATGACTACACCGATTTTGTCGGTATTTACGGGGCCCGTGGCCTGGCCTGGATCAAGGTCAATGACATCAATGCCGGCCTGGAAGGGCTACAGTCCCCGATCCTGAAGTTCATGCCTGAGGCCGTGGTTACATCCGTGCTCGAGCGCAGTGGTGCCACCACCGGTGACATCCTGTTCTTCGGTGCCGACAAAGCCGGCATCGTCAATGAGGCCATGGGCGCACTGCGTGTGCGCGTGGGCATCGACCTGAACATGCTTGAATGTGAGTGGGCGCCGCTCTGGGTGGTGGATTTCCCGATGTTTGAATACGACGACAAGGAAGGCCGCTATACCGCCGTGCATCATCCGTTCACGGCTCCATCGTGTGCGCCGAATGAGCTGGAAGCCAATCCCGGTACCGCATTGTCGAGAGCCTACGATATGGTCATGAACGGCACCGAATTGGGGGGTGGCTCCATTCGTATCAACAAGCCGGATATGCAACAGGCGGTGTTCCGCATTCTCGGTATCGGTCCGGAAGAGGCTGAAGAGAAGTTCGGGTTCCTGCTCAATGGCCTGCGCTATGGTTGTCCGCCCCACGGCGGTATTGCCTTCGGCCTAGACAGGCTGGTTATGATGATGACCGGTTCGCAGTCCATTCGCGACGTCATTGCCTTCCCGAAAACCCAGTCTGCCAGTTGCCTGTTGACCGATGCGCCCGGCGTGGTCAGCAGCCAGCAGTTACGTGAGCTGAATATCCGCCTGCGTGAACAGCCCAAGGCCGATGCTGGCGGGGCCGAAAAGGCAGAGTCTTAAGCCGCACGCGCAGAATTGCCGGTTTGTGCTTGCCCGCCAGGTTGGGTAGGGTAAGCACAACGTCAACGACCCGGACACAGGGTTATGCCCCCCAGGCGCATCACCGGCTGTCGCCTTGTTTGACACAATGTCGAAGATAACCAGAACCGGAAAGAAAGGCAGGGGAGACTATGGCTGGCCATAGTAAATGGGCAAATATCAAGCACCGCAAGGCAGGACAGGATGCCAAGCGCGGGAAAATCTTCACCAAAATCATTCGTGAACTCACTGTAGCCGCCCGTCAGGGCGGTGGCGATGTTGCCGACAACCCGAAATTGCGGGGTGTGGTCGACAAGGCACTCAGTGCCAACATGACCAAGGACACCGTCGAGCGCGCCATCGAACGCGGTGCCGGTACTGGCGAAAGCGACAACCTCGAAGAGCTGACTTATGAAGGCTACGGTCCGGGCGGTGTGGCGGTTCTGATCGAAACCATGACGGACAACAAGAACCGCACCGTGGCCGAGGTCAGGCACTGTTTTTCCAAGGCAGGTGGCAATCTCGGTACCAACGGGTCGGTCGCCTACCTGTTCAACCGTACCGGCGTGATTTCCTATGCCAGGGGCGTAGATGAACTGAAGCTGATGGAAATCGCGCGCGAAGCCGGTGCCGAGGACATCATCAACAATTCGGACGGCTCGATTGATGTGCATACCGGGTTCGAACATTTCGGCCAGGTCAAAGATGCCCTGGATGCGGCGGGACTGTCAGCCGCGAGTGCCGAGGTCACCATGCTCGCCAGCACTGAAGCCGATCTCTCGTTCGAGGATGCCGAAAAGCTGATGCGCCTGGTGGAGGCCCTGGAAGACCTCGATGATGTCCAGAATGTATATTCGAACGCCAATTTCTCCGATGAGGTTATGCAGCAACTGAATGAAGCATCCTGACCCCGACCTGTTTATAATAAGCCAACCAGCCACAACGGCTGTTCAGACATCAGGGGGAGTCAGGCGAGCTGATGAGTGTCATTCTAGGGATTGACCCGGGCTCCCGGATCTGCGGCTACGGCCTGATCCGGGCAAGGGGTAACTCCCTCGAATATCTGGCCAGCGGGGTAATCCGCATGGGCACGCTGACTTTTCCTGAACGCCTGCATACCATCTTTTCCGATATTTCCGACATCATCATCGAGCACGGTCCCGATGTGGCTGCCGTGGAAGAAGTCTTCATGGGTAAAAATGCCAGTTCGGCACTAAAGCTGGGTCAGGCCCGGGGCGCCGCCATTGTTGCCTGCACCCACTACCAGCTGCCTGTGGCCGAATATGCGGCCCGCAAAGTGAAGCAGGCGCTGGTCGGCCGCGGCCAGGCGGACAAAAAACAGGTCCAGCAAATGGTCAAATCCTTACTGGGGCTGTCCAGGATGCCGCCGGAAGATGCCGCCGATGCCCTGGCCATTGCCGTTTGCCATGCCAACACCCAGAACACCCTGATCCGCATGGCCGATGTGAAAACCGGCAGGCGTGGGCGTCTGCAGGCCACATGAAGTCACTCCACAGGACGAAGCGCAGAACATGATTGGCAGAATAACCGGCATATTGCTCGAGAAGGCGGACCAGCAGGCACTGATTGACGTGCAGGGTGTTGCCTATGAAGTCGATGTGCCTCTTAACACCTTTTTCAGCCTGCCGGAGACCGGCAAGGGCGTCACCCTCTTTACTCATTTTGTTGTGCGCGAAGATGCCCAGTTGCTGTTCGGTTTTCTGGAAGCGCGCGAGCGGGCTCTGTTCCGGCTGCTGATACGCACCAATGGCGTTGGCCCGAAACTGGCGCTGGCCATGTTGTCCGGCATGGCAGTCGAGGATTTCGTGCGCTGTGTGCAACAGGAGGATGTCAATGCGCTGGTCAAGATGCCGGGTATCGGCAGGAAGACCGCCGAACGCCTGATTATCGACATCAAAGACAAACTGGATGAGTGGGAAGGTCAGCCGGCCGGCGCGATGCCGGGCAAGCCCGTGAGGGCGGGCAGGGATGCGAGCCTGGAAGAGGCCGAGACAGCATTGATCAATCTCGGTTACAAACCGCAGGATGCCAGCAGGGCGGTGGTGTCGGCGGCAAATATACTTGAAGAATCAGGACAGGTGCCTGATAGTGAAAACCTGATCAGGACAGCACTCAGGAACATGTCCTGAACGGCGAATCCTCATGCGTGAAGAAGACAGAATTATTTCAGCGAGCGACAAATCCGGGGAGGAATTCCAGGATAATGCCATCCGTCCGGCCAAGCTCAGCGATTACATTGGCCAGCAATCGGTCAAGGATCAGATGGACATCTTCATCAGCGCCGCCCGCAAGCGCGGCGAGGCGCTCGACCACGTCCTGGTCTTCGGACCGCCCGGCCTGGGCAAAACCACCCTGTCACATATCATCGCCAATGAGATGGGTGTGTCCATGAAAAGCACGGCCGGGCCGGTATTGGAAAAGGCCGGCGACCTCGCGGCGATGCTGACCAACCTGGAACAGGGCGATGTTCTGTTCATCGATGAAATTCACCGCCTGAATCCGGCCATCGAGGAAATCCTCTATCCGGCCATGGAAGATTACCAGCTTGACATCATGATCGGTGAAGGGCCATCGGCTCGTTCGCTGAAACTGGAGTTGCCGCCGTTCACCCTAGTCGGGGCGACGACACGCGCCGGATTGTTGACATCGCCCCTGCGTGACCGCTTCGGTATCGTGCAACGCCTGGAGTTCTACTCCATGCTTGAGCTGGCCGATATTGTGAAGCGGTCGGCCGCCATCATGGCGATCGAATGCGACAATACCGGCGCCGAGGAAATTGCCCGCCGCTCGCGCGGAACTCCGCGCATTGCCAACCGTCTATTACGCAGGGTGCGCGATTATGCCCAGGTGAAGGCAGATGGTCGTATCGAAGGCCATATCGCGGACACGGCACTCGACATGCTGAGTATCGATAAGAACGGTTTTGACCATATGGACAGGCGCCTACTGATGACCATGATTGAGAAGTTTGACGGTGGCCCGGTCGGCATCGACAGTATTGCCGCTGCCATCAGTGAGGAGCGCGGCACGGTCGAGGACATCCTGGAGCCCTACCTGATCCAGCAGGGCTTCATCCAGCGCACACCGCGGGGCCGCATCGTGACGCAGTTTGCCTACCGTCATTTTGGCCTCAACCCGAATGCCGCACCGGCGGACTTGTTTGCCATCCCGGAACCGGGTGCGCCGGACAGTGATTGAAGACCTGGCCGGATGCGGCAGGCAGCTACTCCAGCATCTGGCGCTGAATCGCTTCGGTTAGGTAACCCTGGCTGCACTGAAAAATAAGATTTACGGATAGAAAATCGAAGTTGCCAGAAAAAAGCCATATTTAATATTTATAGTAAAGAAAGCCGCATTGAACAGATTGAAGAGCCAAGCTGTTGAGAGTGTATTTGGAAGTATCAGAGGTATTGCATGAATGAGTCGTTGAGTATTTGGAATTTGGTGGTAAGTGCAAGCTGGCTGGCCCAGCTGGTCATGCTCAGCCTGTTCCTGATTTCGGTCATGTCCTGGGTCATCATTGTCCAGAAATGGATCATCCTGACCGATGCTGAAAAAGAGGTATTCAACTTTGAAAAGCGCTTCTGGTCCGGCATGGACCTCAGCCAGTTGTACCGTGATGGCACCAGCAAGCAGAAAAACACCAGTGTGATCGGCATGGAAAACCTGTTCCGCTCAGGCTTCAAGGAGTTTACGCGACTGCGACAGCAACCCGGGATTGATTCCGATGCTGTCATGGAGGGTGCAGGGCGAGCCATGCGGGTCGCCCTGGCCAGGGAAGAAAAGGTACTGGAAAAACATTTGCCAGTGCTTTCCACGGTTGCCTCGGTATCGGTTTACCTGGGGCTGTTCGGTACCGTGTGGGGCATCATGAATACTTTTGTCAGCCTGGCCAACCAGAGCCAGGCCAGCCTGGCCGTGGTCGCACCCGGTATTGCCGATGCGCTGCTGGCTACCGAAATGGGGCTGTTTGCCGCCATACCCGCTGCTATTGCCTACAACCGCTATGCCGCCAAGGTGGATTCGGTTATACATAGCTACATGACCTTTACAGACGAGTTTTCCAGCATCCTGCATCGTCAGGCCCACAGTCGCAGGCCGAAGGAGTGATTCAGGTGCCTGACACAGAAAACCACAACAAGGCGGGCCACTGATGGACAACAGGCCGCGTCGTCGCAAACAAATGGCAGAGATCAACGTGGTACCGTTGATCGATGTCATGCTCGTGCTACTAATCGTCTTCATGATCACAGCGCCATTGATTACCCAGGGTATCAAGGTGGATTTGCCTCAGGCTGATGCCGAGCCGGTGGAGAGCAACGAGGAAGTTACTCTGGTGGTATCCATCAATGACGAGGGCAATTACTTCATCAGCCTGGGTGCCGAGGAAGATCCACAACCGGTGCCCCTGGAGCGCATCCAAGAAGACGTGACGAAGATTCTGAACCAGAATCCCAATGTGCCTGTCTTCCTTGAGGGTGATGTGTCGATCAACTATGGGCTGGTCACCGATCTGCTTTCCACACTGGCAGCCGCTGGCGCCGGGAATGTGCGCCTGATCACCCGGCCACCAGCAACCAACTGAGCGGAATTGCTGCTTTTTCGCCATGAGCAAATTTCATCCATTAGCCATTCTGCTCAAGTTTGAGGGTTATCCTCCGGCAGTCGTGGCTTCGCTCTTTCTGCATGGCCTGCTGTTGCTGTTTATTCTGGGCAGGACGGTATCACCATCGGACTATGTCACCATCGAGGACCCAGTAATCGTTACGGCTACTGCTGTCGATGTGAATCCGCAACGCCTGCGCCGTATTGAACGGTTGCAACAGGAAGAAGCCGCGGCGGCACGCCAGCGACAGCAGGACCGGGAGCGTCAGCGCCAGGCACAAGAAGCGCGTGCCAGGCAGGAGCGGGAGGTTCAGCAGGCGCGGGAACGGGCAGAAGCCGAGCGGCAGCAACAGGCGCAGGCCGATGCAGAACGCCGCCGCCAGGCAGAAGCGGAGGCCCAGCGGCAGCGTGATGCCGAAGCGGCGCGGCAGCGCGCCGCAGAACAGCAGCGTCAGCAGGAACAGCAACGCCTGGCCCAGGAACAGGCAGCCCGTGAAGCCGAAGCCAGCCAGCAGGCCAGTGACAACCTGATCGTGGCCCAGTACGCGAATATCATCAAACGCCTGATCAGCCAAAACTGGCAGATTCCACCCAGTGCCCGCAATGGCATGATGGCTACTGTGGAGTTGCGCCTGGTGCCAACCGGCGAGGTGGTGGGCGCCACCATCATACAGGCGAGCGGCGACCCGGTTTTTGACCGTTCAGTACTGCAGGCAGTGGAGCGTGCCGGCAGCTTTACCGAGCTGCAGGACCTGGCCCAGCAGGACCGCAGCCTGTTTGACCGGAATTTCAGGACATTCACCCTAGTATTCAGACCAGAGGATTTATTGCGATGAGTAACAGAGCGAGGACATTAGCACGACCAGTCATGGCGACGTTCATGACGACATTTTTAATGACATGGATTCGTGCATTGCTTCTCACAGCCGTATTCATTTCGTCACTTGCCTTTGGCCAGCTGCAGATCGTCATTACCCAGGGGGTGGATGATCCCGTGGATATCGCCATTGTGCCTTTTGAATGGACCGGATTTGGCGTGCTGCCCGACAATGTGGCCGGCATTATCACGTCGAATCTGCAAAACAGCGGTGAGTTTGCCGCCATTCCTGAGGCCAACATGCTTAGTACGCCCCATGAGGAGAGCGAGGTCTTTTTCCGTGACTGGCGTTTCCTGAGCGCCCAGTACCTGCTGGTGGGCAAGATCACCGAAGGTCCGGGCGGAAACTTCCAAGTACAGTACGAGTTTTTTGATGTGCTGCGGGAAGAACGTCTGATCGGCGAAGTGCTGACGGCAAGCCCTCAGCAGTTGCGCGATGTTGCCCACAAGATCAGCGACAAGGTTTTCCAGGCGGTCACCGGCGTGCGCGGCGCCTTTTCGACCAAGCTGCTCTACATCACGTCGCAAGGACCTGGTCCCGACCAGATGACCTACCGGCTGAACATGTCTGATGCCGATGGTGGCCGTCCGCAGGTGCTACTGACATCCGGGGAGCCGATTATGTCGCCGTCCTGGGCGCCTGATGGTCGCCGGATCGCCTATGTGTCCTTTGAGTCCACGCGTCCGCGTATCTATATCCAGGAACTCAGTTCCGGCAATCGCGAACAGATGACTGATTATCCGGGCATCAATAGCTCCCCGGTTTTTTCACCTGACGGTACAAAACTGGCCATGGTGCTTTCGAAAGACGGCAATCCCGATATTTATGTGCTAGACCTGCGTACCCGTGACCTGAAGCGGGTGACCAACCATTTTGCCATTGACACTGAACCCAGCTGGACGCCGGACGGCAGATCGCTCATTTTTACCTCGGAGCGGGGCGGCAACAGCCGGCCGCAGATCTACCAGGTTGATCTCGATAGCGGCTGGGTTGAGCGCCTGACCTTCCAGGGCACCTACAATTCCAAGGGTGTGATGCTGCCCGATGGCTCAAATCTGCTCATGGTGCACCGTGAAAATACCTATGACGAGTACCACCTGGCGATCCAGAACATCGACCGCGGCACCATCCGAGAGCTGACCCAGACATCCCTGGATGAGTCGCCCAGCGTTGCCCCAAACGCCAGTATGGTCATATACGCCTCCAAGGCCGGCAGCCGGGGGATTCTGAACGCCGTGTCCATTGACGGTCGCGTAAAGTTCCAGCTACCATCGGATCAAGGTGATGTCAGGGAGCCTGCCTGGTCCCCGTTCTTTGATTAATTGCACAATATCCCCAATAGGTGTTGTTATAACGGGAAAAATCTTGGAAAATTAAGTCAGATTTTTTATACCCCGCAGTTGAACGCATAGTGAAAAAAGGAGTAGTTATGCAAACCCAAAACGTATTCAAACTCAGTATGGCTGTACTGTTGTCACTGACCCTCGCGGCCTGTGCTTCCAGCGATACTGAGGAAATGGCTGATGACGACATGAGCGATGGCTCCATGTCCAGTACCAGCTCCTCCGGTTCAGCAACCACTTCCGGTGCTGACAACGATGGCCTGACACCTGCCCAGCGTATGGAACGTGACAACGCCCTGGCCATGAGCGTCTTCTACTTTGAATTCGACCGCTCCGACCTGAGCGCCGAAGCCCGTGCTGCACTGGTGCATCACGCCAACCGTCTGAAAGCCAATCCTTCTCTGCGCTATCGTCTGGAAGGCCACGCTGACGAGCGCGGTACTCGTGAATACAACCTGGCCCTCGGCGAGCGCCGCGCCCAGGCAGTTGAGCGTTACCTGCAGGTACAGGGTGTTTCTTCCAACCAGCTGGAAACCATCAGCTACGGAGAGGAAAACCCGGTTGACCGAGGCACTACTGAAGCTGCCTACCAGAGAAACCGCCGGGTAGAAATTCACTGACCATTCACTGGTTACAGTAAAAGCATATGATTAAGCCGGGTTCGCCCGGCTTAATTTTTTCAGCGACAGGCACAGCGACATGAGCAGACATGAACGATTGAGCAGACTCTTTTTGCCAGCTTTGACTATGACAGTCTCGATGGCCGTCAGCAGCCAGGCACTGGCCCAGGCGCGCGTGGTCGATGCCGCCAGTGACCGGGGGCAGGCCATTTCCGCTCAGGCTGCTCCGGCAGCGGGTGTAGGCAACCAGAACGACATCATGGTTGAGATGTACCTGCGCCTGGAATCCCTGCAAACCGAGATCCAGAACCTGCGTGGCCTGGTTGAAGAGCAGTCTTACCAGATTCGCCGCTTGCAGACCGAGTCGCGGGACCGTTACCTGGACACCGATTCACGTCTGACAGAACTGTTTTCATTCCATAATGGCCAGCAGCCGCCAAGTAATGCGGCTACGCCCTCCGTGCTGAACAATAATGGTCAGTCGCCGGTTGCCGCAGGCAATGCTGCAGCCACCGCTGTGCCCCAGCCGATGACTGCGGGCGCCGGTGTCGGCGGGGCCAATGCCGGAGCCGGTATCGTGTCAACAAACCTGCCTGCAGTCAGTACTCCACGAAATGAGCAGGAACTGTATCGGCTCGCCCTGAACCAGTTGCTGGAGGAAGAAAACTTCCAGGAATCAGTAAACCTGTTTCAGCAGTATATCGATGTTTACCCGCAGGGACGTTACCTGACCAATTCCCTTTACTGGCAGGGGGCAGCCTTGCACCTGCTGGAAAACTACACCCAGTCCATATCAGTCCTGCAACGTCTGCTTGACGAGTATCCTCAGGATCCGAAAGCGGCGACAGCCATGTTGCGCTTGGGTACTGTCTACAATGAAATGGGTAATACCCAGCGCGCCGTTGATCTCTGGCGCCGTATCAGCCAGGTGTATCCTAACAGCACCTCGGAAATTGAGCTGGCTACCGAATACCTGAACGACGCCGGACTCTGAACCAGTTACTGCCCGTGGCAAACTCCAGATGAGCGCGACGCTGCGTATTACCGAAATTTTTCACTCCCTTCAGGGAGAAGCCAGAACCGTGGGGCGACCGACGGTTTTCGTGCGCCTCACCGGCTGTCCCCTGCGTTGCCAGTACTGTGATACAGCCTATGCTTTCAGTGGTGGTGTCATCTATGACATAGAGCAGGTTCTGCAGGAAGTCGGGCAATACCGAGCACGCTACGTCACGGTGACGGGTGGGGAGCCTCTGGCGCAACCTAACTGCCTTCCTTTGCTGACGGCGTTTTGCGAGCAAGGGTATGAAGTTTCCTTGGAAACAGCCGGTGCCATGGATGTCAGCAAGGTCGATCCGCGTGTGGTCAAAGTCATGGACCTAAAAACACCAGGTTCACTGGAGATGGCGAAAAATCTGGAAAGCAATATCGACAGGCTCACGACCAATGATCAGGTCAAATTCGTCATATGCAATCGCGAAGATTACGAATGGGCTGTTGGCAAGGTAAAGGAGTTTGCGCTGACCGAAAAGGTGTCAGATGTCCTTTTTTCACCAAGTAACGCGGAACTGGAAGCCCGGGAACTGGCGGAATGGATTCTGGCTGACCAGCTTGATGTACGCTTCCAGGTTCAGTTGCACAAATACCTTTGGGACAACCAGCCGGGACATTGATGGTGGCTGAAACGAGGCAAAAACAGGCTGTTGTGCTGCTTTCCGGTGGGCTGGATTCGGCGACCTGCCTGGCTATTGCAAAAAATGCCGGATACACCTGCTATGGGCTCAGTTTTGACTATGGTCAGCGCCATCGGGCTGAGCTGACGGCCGCTGCCCGCCTTGCTGACGCGGCAGGACTGGCGGGGTACAAGGTTATTCCGGTCGACATGCGTGGCATAGGCGGTTCGGCACTGACCGATGACAGTATTGCTGTACCTGAAGCAGCCAGTGAAGGGATCCCGGTCACCTATGTGCCGGCACGTAATACCGTTTTCCTGTCCTACGCTCTGGGCTGGGCAGAAGTGCTGGATGCCGATGCCATCTTCATCGGGGTGAATGCGCTGGATTACTCGGGCTACCCCGACTGTCGGCCCGCTTTTATCGAGGCTTTTCAGACCCTGGCCAATTTGGCGACCAAACGCGGCGTCGAAGGCGATGTCATTCGGATAGAGACACCCTTGATCGATCTGACCAAGGCCGAGATCATTGCCCGGGGCACTGCGCTGGGCGTGGACTACAGTGCCACCGTATCCTGCTACCAAGCCGATGCTGCCGGCAAGGCCTGCGGCCGCTGCGACAGCTGCCGCTTGCGCAAGAAGGGCTTTGCCGATGCCGGTGTACCGGACCCGACCCACTATCAGGCTGTCTGATCGCGGATTTGGCCGAACACTGTCCGGTGGCAAGATTGCGCAAAGCAAGAGAGCAAGAAAGCTAAAAGCCAGAAAGCCAGAAAGCAAAAAGGCCGCTGATAGCGGCCTTTTCGTTGTAGTGGTGGGGCGTGATGGGATCGAACCATCGACCAATTGGTTAAAAGCCAACTGCTCTACCGCTGAGCTAACGCCCCGAAATCTGAAAATCTTTCAGGCAGACACACTGCGTTTTGAAAGGATCTTTACAGCCCCTGGAAAGGGCAGCAAAAATAAGCCGCACATGGTACTGATCTGGCAAAAAATAGCAAGCCTTTCTGTGGATATATGAAGCAGAATCAGCAGTTTATGGTAGTATAGCTTGCCAAGTACAGTTCACCTCCGCTTCATGAAAATCCTCAACAAAAATACAGAGTCGGAATTTGCCGCTGAGCGCGCATTGGTCAGGTCTCACCTCGACAAAGTGCCTCAGACCTGTGCCATTCCGGAGGCCGAAGCCGAGGATTATCGTGATCGCATCAAGGCCTTGCTGCTGGAACGCAATGCCGTCCTCGTGGCGCATTACTACACTGATGCCGCTCTGCAGGCACTGGCCGAGGAAACCGGCGGCTTTGTTGCCGACTCCCTGGAGATGGCCCGCTTTGGCAACCAGTCCGTTGCGCAAACCATTGTTGTCGCCGGGGTCAAGTTCATGGGTGAGACGGCCAAAATCCTGAATCCCGAAAAAACCATCCTCATGCCGACACTCGAAGCGACCTGTTCGCTGGATCTTGGTTGTCCGGCGGAGACATTTTCCGCCTTTTGCGATCAGCACCCCAACCACCAGGTGGTGGTTTATGCGAACACATCTGCCGAGGTGAAAGCGCGGGCAGACTGGGTGGTTACCTCAGCCATTGCCCTGGATGTGGTTGAGCATCTGGTCAGTGAGGGCAAGTCCGTGATCTGGGCGCCTGACAAGCATCTGGGTAATTACATTCGTCAGCAGACCGGTGCAGAAGACATGCTGATCTGGGATGGCGCCTGTATCGTCCATGAAGAATTCAAGACCCGTGCGCTGGAAGACATGCGTCATTTGCATCCGGATGCCGCCATACTGGCTCATCCGGAATCGCCGATGTCAATCCTGGCACTGGCGGATGTGATTGGCTCCACTACCCAGATCATTAGGGCTGCTTGTCAGCGGCCTGAGAAAAAGTTCATCGTGGCCACCGATGCGGGTATTTTCTACAAGATGCAGCAACTGGCACCGGGCAAGGAATTCATTCTGGCACCCACGGCCGGGCAGGGAGCCACCTGCCGCAGTTGCGCGAATTGTCCCTGGATGGGCATGAATACCCTGAAAAATCTCTATGAAACGCTGCGTGACGGTAGCAATGAGGTCCATGTTGATCCGGCCCTGGGCCGTCAGGCCATGATTCCCCTGCAACGCATGCTGGATTTTCGCCAGTCCCAGTCTCATTCCTGATCGATCCTTCAGGATCATCATCAGGACTCGTAATAATTACCGGTAATAACGATTCTGCAGGTCGCGAATGTAATCCAGCCGCTGCTGGATTCTTGCTCTGACCAGGCGATCCCTTTCCTGCTCCATGGCCAGGTTGAACTGGTTGCGGGCGCGGGTGAAATCCCCGATCGTGATGAAATATTCCCCGCGTGCCAGGTGGACTTTGGTGATATTGCCGGCTTGGCCTTGGATTTCGGCCAGCTGGAACCACAGTTCCGGGTCGTTGGGCCTGACCTGTGACTGTTTTTCCAGCACGGCAGCAGCCTGTTCGTGATCGTCGTTTTCGTTCAGGGTCATGGCCAGTGCCATGGTCAGCGGATGATTGTTGGGGCTGATGCGCAGATTGCGCTCGAGGATTTCCCGGGCCTTGGCATATTGTCCCGCCTGGCGCGCAATATCGGCTTCCAGCATGACATAAGTAATTCGGGTGGGCTCCTTGTCCAGTAGGGTCTGCAGGGACTGCGTGGCCTCGGCAAAACGCCCGCTTTCCATCATCCCCAGGGCTATGCCGTAGCGTGCGGCATCGGCCTCGGCACCATTGAGCTGGGGCAGGGCGCGCTGCAGGGCAAGGATTTCCGCATCGATGTTTTCCGTGTAGTGCATGGTGACGCGCTGTTTCATCAGCAGAAATTCCACGTTCTGGGCATGATCGACACCGGGCAGGCTGTTGGCGCGGTTCTTGCTGTCGGCAATACGGTTTTCATCCAGCGGGTGCGTGGACAGGAATTCTGGCAGGCGGCGGGAAAAGCTTTTCATTCGCAGCATGTTTTCAAACATGCCAGCCATGTCGTAGGGGTCGAAACCGGAGTTATAAAGCGTGCGGATACCCACGCGGTCCGCTTCCTGCTCATTGCTGCGGCTGTAACGTAACTGGTTTTCCTGCCCGACGGCCTGGGTGGTCATCAGGGCAGCCTGGCCGGCATCGCCGCCGACCGTCGAGGCAATGATGAGGCTGGCCAGCAGGCCGGCGACATTGGGCAGCATGTTGTTGCGCTGCTGCTGGACTGAGCGCGCATAGTGGCGCTGGCTGATATGGGCCAGCTCATGGGACAGCACCGAGGCAAACTGGCCTTCGTTTTCTGCATGCAGGAAGAGGCCGCCATTGACCCCGATGATGCCACCAGGCGCAGCGAAGGCGTTGAGAATTTCGCTGTCGATGAGCACGAATTCCAGGCGATGGTCCGTGACTTCGCTATTGGTTGCCAGCTTGTAGGTCAGGCTGACAATATATTCCATGACCAGTGGGTCATTGAGCATGGGGGTTTCACGGCGTATCTGCCTGAGCAGTTCACGGCCGAATTCATATTCCTGCTGGGTGGAGATGGTGCCTGAGACCGAATCGCCGAGCACGGGCAGGTTGACCTGTGAAAGGGCCGGGGCCGTCAGCAGGGAAGCGGTCAGCGCAATACTGGTCACAAGGGCAGTAAAGGAGGCGTTCAAACGGCCAAAAGCTGGTCGGGATCGCGGCATGGAAAACGACTTGAAAGACTGCATAAAAAGAATAGATATGTCCCCCTTAAGACCCGCAATAGTACACTTTATTCCCCCGAAAGACCCACAGCCGCGACCGGCAATGCATCCCGTCCCCATTGGCCCGGTTTATCTCGGATTTTTGCTGTCTGCTTTGCTAGAATGCCGCCATGTTGCCGACACCTGACATAGAACTCGATCTGAGCGGCCTGATCTGTCCGCTGCCACTGCTGAAAACCAAGCAGTCACTCAACAAGATGGCTGCAGGTCAAGTGGTCAGGGTGGTTGCGACCGATCCGGGTTCAGAGCGTGATTTCCAGGTGTTTGCCCAACAAAGTGGTAACCTGTTGTTACAGTTCGAGAAACAGGATGACCGCTTTGTGTACTGGCTGCAGAAAAAAACCGCTGCCAACGCTGCCGGGTAACCGTTTTTGAGTGACATGATTTTTTACAAGACAAGCATCGAGAGCGCAGTATGCTGAAAGTGTTTAGCGGTTTTTATGAGCGCTACTTCTCAGAAGAAGAGGCGATCATCTTTACGCTTTTGCTGATTGCCGGTGTTGTGCTGATGGTCTCCATGGGCGGGGTCATGGCGCCGCTGCTCTGGAGCATGGTGATTACCTTCATGCTGCAGGGGCTGGTGAACGCCCTGAACAGGCTCAACATGCCGTATCGCATGGCTGTCTATTTGGTCTACATCCTCTTCCTGGGCACGACTCTGATCATCTTCCTGATTTTCCTGCCTTTCAGCTGGAGCCGGCTGGCCCTATTTGTCAATGAACTGCCGGCCATGATTGACCAGATGCGCTCGCTGCTGCTGGTGTTGCCGGAAAATTACCCCGAAGTGTTCACCGAATCCCAGGTGGAGGAATGGTTACAGAACATCCAGGGCATGCTGGGCCAGTTCGGTCAAAATGTGCTGTCCTATTCGGTGTCAAGCATCACCCGGCTGGTGACCTTGGCGGTGTATACCGTGCTGGTCCCAATCCTGGTGTTTTTCATGCTTCGCGACTCCACCAAACTGCTGAATTTCCTGGAGAGCTGGCTGCCGGAAAAGCGGCCCATCATGGCCCAGGTCTGGCATGAGATGAATGATCAGCTGGCTAACTACATCCGCGGTAAGGCGGTTGAAATCCTGATTGTCGGCGTGTCCAGTTTTGTCCTGTTTGAACTGCTTGGCATCAACTATCCGGTGCTGCTGGCTGTCCTGGTCGGTCTTTCCGTCATTGTGCCGTTTGTCGGTGCCACCGTGGTGACCATCCCGATCTTCATGGTCGGTTTCTTCCAGTGGGGTTTCAGCAGTGAACTGTTACAGGTGGTTGTTGCCTATTCGGTGCTGCAACTCATTGATGGCAATATCCTGGTGCCCTTGATTTTTTCCGAAACGGTCAATCTGCACCCGATATCCATTATCACGGCTGTGCTGATTTTTGGAGGCCTTTGGGGCTTCTGGGGCATATTTTTTGCCATTCCGTTGGCCACTTTCATCAAGGCTGTGATTCGGGCGTGGCCGGTCAGTCAGGCTATCAGGGTGCCGCCGCCCGCCTGATTTCCTGCCGTTCAGGCAGTACTAAGTTATCCCCGGTTAGGCTAGAATTACGCGTTTCATAAAAAGCGAAACGGATCGCATTTTTGTCGGGCCAGCCGACGACACCGGCACCATGCGGAATACCCGCCTTCCCGGTAACGTTTCACCTTTAAACAAGTCAGATATTACTTATGATCAAAGGCAGCATCGTAGCAATTGTGACTCCCATGCATCCCGACGGCAGCTTGGACATACCTGCCATGTCCAGATTGCTGAAGTGGCATGTGGAGCAGGGCACAGATGCCATCGTGGCCGTTGGTACCACCGGTGAGTCTGCGACACTGGATGTGGACGAGCATTGTGAGGTCATCAGTCACGTGGTGGCTGAAATTGGCGGACGTATCCCCGTCATCGCCGGCACGGGTGCCAATTCCACCTCTGAAGCCATTGAACTGACGGCGGCCGCCAAGAAAGCCGGTGCCGATGCCTGCCTGCTGGTGACCCCGTATTACAACAAGCCGAACCAGCGTGGTCTGGTTGAGCACTATCGCAAGATTGCGGACAGTGTCGACATTCCCCAGATTCTCTACAACGTTCCGGGCAGAACTGCCTGTGATATGTTGCCGGAAACCGTGCACACCCTGTCTGAAGTGCCGAATATCGTCGGGGTCAAGGAAGCTACCGGCAGCATCCCGCGAGGCCAGGAAATCCTGTCCCTGTGCAGTGATGATTTTGCGGTGTACTCCGGCGACGATGCCACTTCTCTCGAACTGATCCTGGCCGGGGCGGTGGGCACGATCTCCGTGACAGCCAACGTGGTGCCGGGCCAGCTCGCGGAGATGGTCAGGCTGGCACTGGCCGGGGAGGCCGAGAAGGCAGCTGCCGTCAACGACAAGATTGCCAGTTTGCATGAACTGCTGTTTCTGGAAGCCAACCCGATTCCCGTGAAATGGGCCCTGCAGGAAATGGGCATGATCAGCCCGGGTATCCGGCTGCCCCTGGTTGAACTGGATCCGAAATACCACCAGCCGTTGCGCGAAGCGCTGCAACAGTCTGGTGCCCTCTAATACCGGTAATGAATGCCAGATGTTGATCCGTGACCCAGGTTTCCGTTCCGCTGCTGCCATCAGAGCCCGCTGCCTGACGGCCCTGGCTGCAGTGGTCGCCTCCACGCTGCTTGCCGGCTGTTCAATGCTGGATGCTGTGCCGATCCCAGGCATGGATTACATTGCCGGGGAGGAAGGACTGTTACGTGACCGCCAGGGTGATTACCTGGAAGCCCAGGTACTGCCCCCGACCCGTATTCCCGATGAGTATGACAGCTACATCATCGACGACCTGATGGTGATTCCACGGATCGCGGAAACCAACACAGAAGCCTTTCTCGATGCCCCCAGACCACGGTCTTTCAACGGCCGCTCCGAGCGTGGCGTCATCATTCAGCGCATGAGTGAGGACAGCTGGATCGTCGTCGATGTCAGCCCCAGTGAGGTTTGGCCACGCATCCGGGATTACTGGACAAGCCAGAGCATCCCGGTGGCGTTTGAAAACCCCACTCGCGGTATTCTCGATACCGGCTGGTTCGTACTGGAAGGAAACGTGCTGACCAAGGAAAAAATCCGGGTGACCGTAGAACCCGGCTTCCAGAATGACAGTGCCGAGATTCGCCTGCTGCATCTTGGGATAGCGCAGGCACTGCCGGATCTGGACCAGGTCAACTGGCCGGTTGAGTCCACGGATGCTGACGTGGCCTATGATTTCCTGGCAGATATGTCGAGCTATCTCGCGGATGTTGCCGGACTTTACCAGGCGTCCACCGTGTCCTTCCTGGCGGAAAATATCAATTCCCGCGGCAAGGCTTCCATCATCAGCACACCCGGTGGTCGTGAGGTGCTTCACCTGGAAGCGCCATTCCGGCGCAGCTGGGGGGCTGTCACCCGCGCCCTGGACCGGGCAGGTGTCGAGGTCGTTGCGGATAGCCAGGAATCCGGTATTGTCGAAGTGGATTACGTCATAGGCGGCAACGAGGAAGAGGAGAAACCCGGTATCTTCACGCGCGTGGTCACCCTGAACGGCGCCTTCAGCAAAAAGGAAGCGGTGGCATATTACCCCCTGCGCATCCTGGTGCTGGACCTAGATGACGCCACGGAAATCATCGTGGAACCGCTGACTGATGGCAGCGCCGACCCCGAGCGCGAAGCCGAACTGAGAGCAGCGGCGAAATCGCTGCTGAACCTGATCAGAAACACCATTGCCTGAACCAGGCCGCTTGCCGGCTGGCAGCATTAACTTTTTTGGAGAGCTTGATGGAAAAACATGACGAGTTGTATTCGGGAAAAGCCAAGTCTGTCTACAAAACAGACGACCCGGATCTGTACGTGATGCAATTCCGCAATGACACGTCGGCCTTTGATGGCACCAAGGTGGCCAAGCTCGACGACAAGGGTAAGGTCAACAATCTCTTCAATGCCTTCATCATGGGCAAACTGGAAGCAGTCGGCATCAAAACCCATTTCGAGAAGACCCTGTCGGACACCGAATCCCTGGTGCGGCGCCTGGACATGATTCCAGTGGAATGTGTTGTCCGCAACCTGGCCGCCGGCAGTATCTGCAAACGCTACGGTATAAAGGAAGGTACCGAAATCAATCCGCCAACGTTTGAATTCTTCCTGAAGAATGACGAACTGCATGACCCCATGATCAACGACTACCACATTGCTTCCTTTGGTTGGGCTGATCCGAAGCACATCGAAATCATGAAAACCCTGACTTTCCAGGTGAATGAAGTGCTCAAGAGCCTGTTCCTGGAAGCCGGCATGTTGCTGGTGGATTACAAGCTTGAATTCGGCCTGCATGACGGCGAAGTGTTGTTAGGTGATGAGTTCAGCCCGGATGGATGTCGTATCTGGGACAAGGAAACCCGCAAGAAAATGGACAAGGACCGTTTCCGCCAGGACCTGGGAGATGTTATTGAAACCTACAAGGAAGTCGCCGAACGCCTGGGTATCAATGTTGCTTGAAGCGCTGGCTGAAGCGTTGCCTGAAACCCGAGCCATGCCAAAACAGCCCGCCCGTCACGGAGGGCACTGATGGCAACTGAAACACTGGTCATCATCGGACTGCTGTCTGTCCTGGTCATGCTGGCGGCCTGGCTTGGCTTTCTCCTGATGAGATCTGCCTCCGGCAAAAGTGTTGGCGGGGAATCCGTCGATGTGCTGAAGGAACGACTGCAATCCCGCCAGCTCGAAATCCAAAAACTGCATGATCAGTACCACGCTAGCCAGAGAGATCTGCTGGCGGCCAATGAAAAAATGACCTCCCTGCGTGAAACCGTATCCCGTCTTGAAACCCGTCTGCAGGAAGAGCAGAGCCAGCACCAGGAAAAACTCCAGTTGCTGGAAAATGCCCGGGAAAAGATGAGCATGGAATTCCGCAATCTGGCCAACGAAATCCTGGAGAAGAAGGGCAAGGACTTTACGGAAAGCAACCGCGAGAATATTGAGAACATCCTCAAGCCGCTGCGGGAGAAAATTTTGCAGTTTGAAAAAAAGGTCGAGGACACTTATGACAAGGAATCCAAGGAGCGTTTTTCCCTGGCCCGGGAAATACAGAATCTGCAGGCGCTCAATGCACGCATCAGTGAGGATGCCGTCAACCTGACGAATGCCCTGAAAGGTGAAAACAAGACCCAGGGTACCTGGGGCGAATTTGTGCTGGAAAGACTGCTGGAGCAGTCGGGTCTGCGCAAGGGCCGTGAATACGAAATCCAGGTCAGCCTGAAATCTGCCGAAGGCACCAAGCAGCAACCTGACGTTATCGTACACCTGCCGGAAAACAAGGATGTCATCATAGATTCCAAGGTCAGCCTGACCGCGTATGAGCGGTACTATTCAGAGACGGATGAGGCGCTCAGGGCCGAAGCCCTCAAGCAACACATCCAATCCATCCGTGGGCATATTCGCGGACTGTCCGACAAGAATTACCAGAATCTCCAGGGCGTGCGGTCCCTCGATTTCATCATGATGTTCCTGCCCGTTGAGGCAGCATTCGCCCTTGCCGTGGAACATGACCAGAGCCTGTTCACCGAAGCCTTTGAACGCAACATTGCCGTGGTTGGCCCGACCACCCTCATGGCCACCCTGCGCACTATCCAGAATATCTGGCGTTACGAAGACCAGAACAAGCATGCCATGGACATTGCGAACCGCGCCGGCAAGCTCTACGACAAGTTTGTCGGCTTTACAGAGGATTTGGAAAAAATCGGCACCCATCTCGGACAGACCCAGGCGTCCTACGAGAATGCCCACAAAAAGCTTGTGTCCGGCCACGGTAACCTCGTGTCCAATGTCGAAAAACTGCGTATTCTGGGTGCCAAGGCCAGCAAAACACTGCCCGAGCACATGCTGGACGAATCCTATGACCGTGAATCCTTACCGGAGCAGGCCAGTGGCGAGACGCGCCTGGATTTAGACAGCGCGTTCAATGACGCCTTTGATGAACCGGATAATCAGCAAGTCTGAGCCGGCTTTGCACGAAGTCGCTGACATCACGCCAGACCTCAAACCAGAGACCCATGACTGACATTTCTTCTGCCCAGGATTTTCTGCTTTGCCCGACGCCGCCCGAATGGGTGGACTGGGCACTGGCCAATGAGGCCCTGATGCTCATCGATCATGCCAACTGCGAGAAGAAAGCCGCCGCCAGTGCCATGAACCTGATGTACCGTTACGTGGACAAACCGGATTTGCTGCAGAAAATGTCCCAGCTGGCCCGCGAGGAACTGCTGCATTTCGAGCAGGTGGTGACCCTGATGGCAGAACGGGATATCCCGTACACCCATCTGTCACCATCACGTTACGCCTCATCGCTGCGCGCCCACATGCGCACGCACGAACCTGCCCGCCTTATTGATACCCTGATTGTCGGGGCCTTCGTGGAGGCCCGCTCCTGTGAGCGCTTTGCCGCCATTGCCCCGAAGCTTGATGCTCGGACAGGGCGCTTTTACCAGTCGCTGTTGCGCTCGGAATCCCGGCATTTTGCCGACTACATTGCGCTGGCGCGGCAATACGACGGGTCAGACCTGAATGAACGGATTGCGTTTTTTGCGAGAAAGGAAGCCGAGCTGGTAACCACGCCTGACCAGGAATTCCGCTTTCACAGCGGCATTCCCGCCTGACAAGAAGCCTGCTCAGTTCACACAACTGGCCGGCCGGGTCAGAGTATTGCCGATTTTTTCCTCGAGCTCGTCCAGCTGGCGGCAGGGTATGTTGCTGTTGCCAGCCAATGCCACGAAACGCAGGATAGGCAGCGAAGTCAGCACGGCAATGTTGTTGAGGCGGTTATTGCTCATGCTCAGCACCCGCAGGTTTTTCAGGTTCTGCAGCGGGCGGATATCGGTGATGGTGTTATCCGACAGTTCCAGTTGTTCCAGGTTGGGCAGGGCACTGATTCCGGCAAGGCTCTGGATGCCGGCCGAAGGGCAGGCGAGCAGCTTGATGCTTTCAGGATCGTTGCTGTCATTGTTGATGAAATGCTGGTTCAGGCAACCCTGCAGATTGGCATCAGCAAAAATTCCCGGCGTTGCCGGCACACCGGTCGGGCTGTAGAGCACATTATTGTTCAGGACAAACTGGTATCTGCTGCAGGCGCCCAAAAGCGTCGCTAAGGATATCGCCAGCATGGGCAACAGCAAGGCCCTTACGAGTGTTTTGGTCATGGCTTTCCCTGTGTGGTGGTCATCCTGACAGGATGCACTGGCAGGGATTTGAAGGCGCGGAATCGGGGCTGTAAAAGCGCGTTCAAGGCCCACTTCACTGCACTGTTGTAAACGGTGTATTGGCTGCCTCAAAAGGCATAAAAACGTTGTAAAACAGAAGTGTAAGCGCCCGGCAATTGTATTGGCTGAGGTAGTATTTCCGCTGTAGTCCCGGTAGTATGGCCGATTCCTGAAGACGCTATTGTCATTGGAAAAATTCACTGAGTAAAGGCCGTACCTCGGCCTCAACAATAGGACACGTATTATGAAATTGATGAAACTGGCAGCCAGGGCAAGTGTGGTTCCCGCGGTACTGATGAGCGGAGCGCTGCTGGCCCAGGTTGATCTGGAATCCGAAGCTGGTAAGGCCGGTTACGGTATTGGCGCCAATATCGGCATGAACATCATCAACCAGATGCCGATGGACGAACTCAATGTCGATTCACTGATCCAGGGTCTGCGTGATGCCATCAGCGGCGAACTGCAGATGTCTGAAGAAGAACTCATGGCAGCGATCCAGACATTTGCCATGGCCCAACAGGCCAAGATGGCCGCCCAGGCTGAAGCCGATGCCCAGCAGGGCAGGGACTTCCTGACCCAGAACGGTCAGCGGGACAGTGTCACCACGACCGCTTCCGGCCTGCAGTACGAAGTGCTCGAATCAGGTGCCGGCGGCCCGAAGCCGAGTGAAAACAGCACAGTCACCGTGCATTACCATGGCACCCTGATGGATGGCACGGTCTTTGACAGCTCCGTGGAGCGTGGCCAGCCAGCCTCTTTCCCCCTCAACGGTGTCATTCCCGGCTGGACTGAAGGTGTACAGCTGATGAGTGTTGGCGACAAATTCCGGTTTACCATTCCGTCAGAGCTGGCTTACGGCGCTTCCGGTGCCGGTGGTGCGATTCCGCCGAATGCCACCCTGATCTTTGATGTCGAACTGCTGGAAATCCAGTAAGTCGGCCGCTGACCCTGTCAGAACAGCTTGGGTAGTATGAACCAGGAAGCACTCAACACGGGCCTGATGCAGTTTGTTCAGGCCTCGCCCACCCCTTACCACGCCGTCGCCAATTTGGCTGCCGCGCTTGCTGCGGCAGGTTTTGAGCGCCTTGAGGAAAGCGGGCAATGGCAGCTGGACAGGAACAGCAGCTATTACGTAACTCGGGCCCAGTCTTCCATCATTGCCTTTCGCACCGGCCAGGATGACCTGGCCGAGTCAGGCTTTCACATGGTCGGTGCCCATACCGACAGCCCCTGTCTGAAGGTTAAACCGCAACCGGAAATCCTGCGCCAGCAATACATCCAGCTTGGTGTGGAAGTCTATGGCGGCGTGCTGCTGAATCCTTGGTTCGATCGTGACCTGTCCCTGGCAGGGCGGGTGGATTACCGCGACAAGGACGGCAAGCTGGGCTTCACCCTGATTGATTTCAGGAAGGCCATTGCCATCATTCCAAGCCTGGCCATCCACCTTGACCGGGAAGCCAACGAACGCCGCGCCATCAACGCCCAGACCTATCTGCCGCCGATCCTCGCGCAGAGTGGCGAAGGCAAGTTCGTGTTCAAGGATTTCCTGCAGCAGTACCTGGCTGAGGAGCTGGGCCTGACCGTGGATAAGGTGCTGTCGTTTGATCTGCGTTTTTATGACGTGCAGCCGCCGGCCCTGGTCGGACTGCATGACGAGTTCATTGCCTGTGCACGACTCGATAACCTGCTGAGCTGCTACGTTGGTATGCAGAGCCTCATCGACTGCACGGCAGACCATGGCAGCCTGGTGGTATGTACCGATCACGAGGAAGTCGGCAGTGTGTCTGCCAGTGGCGCCAAGGGGCCTTTCCTTGAGGCGGTGCTGGACAGGATTGGCGAGGCCTTCGGGACTGCCGGCGCTGAAGCGAAACGCCGCACGCTCGACAGATCCACGTTCTATTCAGTCGATAATTCCCATGGCATTCATCCGAACTTTGCCGACAAGCATGATGACAAACACGGCCCCCTGTTGAACCAGGGTCCGGTCATCAAGATCAACGGCAATCAGCGTTATGCCACCAGCAGTGAAACCTCGGCGGCGTTTCGACAGTTGTGTGAGGTTAACAACGTACCCGTGCAGGCATTCGTGGTGCGCAATGACATGGCGTGCGGTTCAACCATAGGGCCGATCGTCGCCGGTGAACTCGGTGTCAAAACCCTTGATCTCGGTGTCCCCACATTCGGCATGCATTCCATTCGCGAAACCGCCGGCAGCCAGGACGCTGCCTACCTGGCGACAGCCCTGACCGCCTTTTTTAACCGCTGATCCCCCAGCCACAAGACAGCAATACGGCTCGCTGCCGGCATCACTCACGCCTGTTGTTTTTTCAGCTCACGCACCAGATAGCGCAGGGGATGGAAGGCCTGGATGTCCTCCTGCAACACGGGCAGCGGTTCTCCGCAGATCAATGCGGCCAGGTATTCCCCGGCCAGGGGCGTAGTAGCCAGACCGTTGGCGCCATGGGCAGCGTTGATATACAGCCCTGGCAGGTAGTCAGGGCGGGCATCCACCGGTTTCCTGGCATTGCGCGCGAGGCCGGCAAAAATCTGCCGGCATGCCTGAGGGTCCTCAACCGGCCCTATTAGGGGCAGGTAATCCGGCGTTGTGACACGCGTGCCTGTCCGGCTCTCACAGGCATGACCGGTAAGCGCTAATCCGGCCGCCAGGTCAGGCAGCATGCTGGCCAGCAATGTCTGGTTTTTATCAGCCAACATGGCGGTATCGGCGTCAACATGATGTCCCTGGGCAAAACTGCCGCCGGTCATCAGTCTATGATCGCCCTGTTGTTTCCAGGCCACGGCATACCCCTTGTGACACACCACGGTCTTTGGCAACACAGGAGGGGAATCAGTCCCTGTCGCCCCGGTGTGCCTGAAGGTATAGGTATCAGTCTGGCCATGGTTGGCTACCAGGGGATAATCGGGCAGGAACGGAAAGTTTCGTGCATACGGATTGGTGCAAATGACCACGGTATCAAAGCGGGCCTCGGTGCTGCCGTTCGCCTCATTCAGGGTAAGGGTCCAGCCTTCGGGTCCGGCCATCATCGCCGTCACCGTGGTCCGGGTGCGCAGATCAATCCCCCTGGCCTGACTGAGGACCCTGCACAACGCGCCGGGATCCAGGCTGCCTGCGCGGGGGAAAAACAGTCCGCCGCCGGGTAAGGGGACCCCGGCAAGCGCCTGTGCTTCCGGATTGCTGACCCACCTGAAGAGCGAGGAATCATAACAGCCGGCGTCTGCCAGCCCCTGCCATTGCCGTTGTTCCTTGCCGGGCATGGCCAGCTGGATGACGCCACTGTCATGCCAGCCAATGTCATGTTTCCCGGCAAGCACCGCGTAATGCTGCAGGGCATGACAGTAGGCCTGTAACCGGAAGCGTGCAGCGGGGGTCAACTGCCTGGCCGGGCTGAAATGCACGATACCGCGGGGATTGCCAGAACTGCCTGTTGCGACGGTGTCCTGCGCTTCGATCAGGGTGACCCGAAGTCCCCTGATGGCCAGGGCCTGGGCTGTTGCGCAGCCGGCCAGGCCGGCCCCGATGACGGCAACGTTTTCCGCTTGTCGCTGTGGCCCCGGCCAGGGACACTGCCAGCCGGTAGCAAGCGGCAGCGGTTGCGTGTCAAAGCGACCTGACAGCATATGACGTTTGTTGCCATAGCCGGGTGACTTTTCGATGTGGAAGCCCACGCTTTCCAGGCTGCGGCGGACAGCGCCGGCTACGGAATAGGAGGCCAGGGTCGTGCCGGTTTTGCTGAGTCCGGCGATTTCCCGAAACAGACGCGGCTGCCACATGTCGTCATTACGCGACGGGGCAAAACCGTCGAGATACCAGGCATCCACGGCTGGTGCCGGCATGCTGAGTGCGCGCAAGGCCCTGGTGGCTTCGTCATAAATCAGGTCGAGCGTGAAGAAGCGTTGCCGGTAACTGAACTGCAGCCGATGCAGGCCCTTGCCTTGTTCCGGATAATGGCGCAGCACCATGGCGGCCAGGGTCAACAGGGAAGAGGGCAGGTTGGCGTAATAGCGTTTCAGGTCTTGCACCCGGACTGGATGCAGCTCACAGCTGATGTAGTGCAGGCGTGCCGATGCCGGTGCCGTACGACTGAACTGCTCCACGGTGAGCAGGAAATTCAGGCCAAAACCAAAGCCGCACTCGCCAATGATGAATGGCTGGCGATTGACCTCAGGAAAACGTACCGCCAGGCCATTGCCGTTGATGAAGACATGCCGACTTTCATCCAGCGGGTTGTTGACGGAAAAATAAATATCATCATAGGCGCGTGAACGGGGCAGGCCGTTGCGGTCCCAGATGATGTCGGCGTTCTGTAGCAGTGATGTGCTGATGTGTGTGGTCCAGGGCGCTGGTCACAGCGCTGTTGGTCGTGTCGGCCAGGTGTGGCCCGGCCTTGTCTTGTAACGACAAGGCAACAGTATAAAGCGTGGCCGGTTTTCACGGTAATGTCGGTGTCGGACTGGTCGCGTGAGGACGGCGGTGTCTCAAACCTGATCGGCAGATGTATCCACTCGCGACTGAAACTCCGATCACACAGCAACAATCTTTTCGCATCCCCGGACAATGCAGCAGGGGTGGTCCCGAGGGAGCCATGGCGGGTTATCAGGCTGCAGCGCTGCCGCTTGAGGCGCGAGATGTATTTTGACTTGCGTTCCAGTAAAATAGCGCCTTTTTTTCAGGTCGAGCAAGCATGTTGGAAGTCAATCACTATCTGCAAACCATCAAGGAATCCCTGGAGCGCCTAGCGGTGCTGAGGGGGTATCTTTGACTTCGATCAGAAGCAGGAACGTCTCACCGAAGTAGAGCGCGAGCTCGGTGAATCCTCTGTCTGGGACAAGCCCGAATATGCCCAGGCTCTGGGCAAGGAAAGGTCGGAGCTTGAAAAGGTCGTCCATACCATGACCAGTCTAGATCAGTCCTTCAGCGATGCGCGGGAACTGATCGAACTGGCGCGGGAGGAAAATGACGAGAGCTTGCTGGCCGAAGCCGTCAGCGACCTGGAAAGTGCCGAAAGTGCCCTCGAAAAACTCGAATTCCGCCGGATGTTTTCCGGTGAAATGGATGCCAGCAATGCCTACCTGGACATCCAGGCCGGTTCCGGTGGTACCGAGGCCCAGGACTGGGCCGAGATGATCCTGCGCATGTACCTGCGCTGGGGCGAGGCGCACGAATTCAAGACCGAGCTGGTCGAGGTGTCTCCCGGTGAAGTGGCCGGCATCAAGAGCGCCACGCTGTACTTTGAAGGCGAATTCGCCTTTGGCTGGCTGCGCACGGAAACCGGTGTACACCGACTGGTGCGCAAATCCCCGTTCGACTCCGGCAATCGCCGCCATACCTCATTCGCCTCGGTGTTTGTTTCCCCGGAAGTGGACGACGATATCGAGATCGAACTGGACATGAATGTCGTGCGTGTCGATACCTACCGCGCCAGCGGTGCCGGCGGCCAGCACGTCAACAAGACCGACTCGGCGATCCGCCTAACCCACGAACCTACCGGTATCGTGGTCCAGTGCCAGAGCCAGCGTTCGCAACACAAGAACAAGGACATGGCGATCAAGCAGCTCAAGGCCAAGCTGTACGAACTGGAAGAGCTGAAGAAGAAAGAAAGCCTGCAGGAAATCGAGGATGAAAAAGCCGACATCGGCTGGGGCAGCCAGATCCGCTCCTATGTCCTGGACTCCTCCCGTATCAAGGACCTGCGCACCAACGTGGAAACCAGCAACACCGGTGCCGTGCTTGACGGTGATCTCGACAAATTCATGGAAGCCAGCCTAAAAATGGGGCTGTAATGCCTCCTCGCACTACGGAAACACACATGACCGACAAGAACCAGACTATTGCCCCGGGCAGCGACGCCGCCGATGAAAACCGCCTGATTGCCCAGCGCCGGGAAAAACTGGATGCCATTCGTGCCAAACGCAATGCGTTTCCCAACGACTTCCGCCCGACAGACTTTGCCGCCGACCTGCATGCGGCCTTTGGTGAGAACAGCAAGGAAGAACTGGCGGAACTGAACCGCGCCGCTATAGTGGCCGGTCGCATCATCCGCCAGCGCGGGCCTTTCATTGTCATCCAGGACATGACCGGCCAGATTCAGCTGTACCTGAATATCAAGGAATTTCCTGAAGCGGAGAAGGCCGAGATCAAGAGCTGGGATCTGGGCGACATCATCGGCTGTGAAGGTCGTGTAATGCGCACCGACAAGGGTGAGCTGAGCCTGCGCGTGGAAAAGATCCGCCTGCTGACTAAGTCGCTGCGCCCATTGCCGGACAAGCACAAGGGCCTGACCGACACCGAAATGCGTTATCGCCAGCGTTATGTCGACCTGATTGCCAACGAGGAATCGCGCCAGACCTTCATCCTGCGCTCCCGCATCGTCAGCGCCATTCGCCAGTTCATGAATGCCCGCCAGTACATGGAAGTGGAAACCCCCATGATGCAGGTCATTCCCGGCGGTGCCGTGGCGCGTCCGTTCATCACACACCATAACTCCCTGGACCAGGACATGTACCTGCGCATCGCGCCGGAGCTGTACCTGAAACGGCTGGTTGTCGGTGGCTTCGAGCGGGTCTATGAGCTTAACCGCAATTTCCGCAATGAAGGTCTGTCAACCCGCCATAATCCAGAATTTACCATGCTGGAGTTCTACCAGGCCTATGCCGATTACACGGACATGATGGACCTGACTGAAGACATGCTGCGCATGCTCGCCCATGACGTGCTCGGGCAGGGCACGCTGACGTACCAGGACATCACGCTGGATTTTGACAAGGCGTTTACCCGCATGACGCTGCTTGAGGCGATTCTGGCCAATGTTGAAGGTGTCACCCGCGAGCAGCTCCAGGATCTCGACAGCGTCAGGGCCCTGGCCAGGACCCTGGGCGTGGCCGTCAAGGACAACTGGGGCATTGGCAAACTGCAGCTGGAAATTTTCGAGGCTCGCGTGGAAGAAACCCTGCAACAGCCGACATTCATTACGGGATACCCCACGGAAGTCTCACCACTTGCCCGGCGCAGTGATGATGACCCGACACTGACCGATCGCTTTGAGCTGTTTATCGGTGGCCGGGAAATCGCCAATGGCTTCTCAGAGCTCAATGACTCGGAAGACCAGGCTGAACGCTTTCGCGCGCAGGTGGCCGAAAAGGATGCTGGTGACCAGGAAGCCATGCACTTTGACCAGGATTACATCACCGCGCTGGAATACGGCATGCCCCCGACAGCCGGTGAGGGGATCGGCATCGACCGCCTGGTGATGCTGTTTACCGATTCACCGTCCATTCGCGATGTGCTCCTGTTCCCGCATATGCGACCGCAACAGGATTGATCGATTGCCATGACTGAAAGCCGCGCAGGCAGTTCCCGGGAGGTCAAACTCGCACCGGCCTGGCTCGCGCACCTGCAATCAGAGTTCGAGCAGAACTATATGCGTGCCCTGAAGGTTTTTCTGCAACAGGAAAAACGGCTGGGTAAAACCATTTACCCGCCGGGTGACCAGATATTCAACGCGCTCAATACCACGCCACTGGACCGGGTCAAGGTGGTGATCTTCGGCCAGGATCCCTATCACGGTCCCAGACAGGCCCACGGCTTGTGCTTCTCCGTCCAGCCGGGTGTCCCGGTGCCGCCGTCGCTGCTTAATATCTACAAGGAGTTGCAGGCCGATCTTGGTATCGCACCGGCCAGGCACGGCTGTCTGCAAAGCTGGGCGGAGCAGGGTGTGCTGCTCCTTAACGCCGTAATGACGGTGGAAAAATTCAAGGCCGCCTCCCACCAGGGCAAGGGCTGGGAACGTTTTACCGATCACGTGGTGGAAATACTGAATGCGCAACGGGAAAACCTGGTGTTTCTGCTCTGGGGAAGTTATGCCCAGAAGAAGGGCCAGATCATCGATTGCAAGCGACATCTCGTGTTGCAGTCCACCCATCCGTCTCCGCTGTCAGCCCACCGGGGCTTCCTGGGCTGTCGGCATTTCTCGCAAACCAACGCCTATCTCACCGAAACCGGACAAACACCCATCGATTGGGCACTGCCTGATATCGAAAATCCATCGTAGGTTGGCATAGGCCCAAAGGGCTGTGTGCCGACCTACAGGAGAGCCAAGTCGGCGATCAATCCCCGCTATAGACACACCCGCTTGTGCAGGTTTCACTGATCACGATTTTCGCCAGGGGTGGCAATGCCGGTTTCAGTTCTTGCCATAACCAGCGGGCGATGTTTTCACTGGTGGGGTTGTCCAGGCCATCGATGTCATTCAGGTAATAATGATCCAGGCGACGGATGACCGGGTCGACCGCGGCAGCCAGGTCGGAAAAGTCCATGATCCAGCCCAGGTGGGCGTCCGGTTCACCGCTGATGTGGACCTCGACATTATAGGAGTGGCCATGCAGGCGGGCACACTTGTGCCCCTCGGGCACGTGAGGCAGGCGATGGGCGGCTTCAAAGGTGAATCGTTTGTATATCTGCATGATTTTCCCGGTCTTTCAGCGGACGTAATGGTAAGGAGTGGACACTGTCATGTACAGTGCTTTCGCTTATAATGATTTGGTCAAGCAGGGCAAGAGATCGATAGGCAGCGCGTGATCTTCATTCTTAAAATCCTGAGAAGGCTCAAGGTTGAACTCCTCAAGGGGGCGCGCTTACCGGTTTTTCTCGGTCTGCTCGGGACCGTGCTGACGATCATGCTCTATGTCAGCAACCAGCCCATGCTCAGCAATTTTCTGGCGCGCATGGACAACCTGGTCTATGACCAGCGTTTCACCTTCATGCTCGAGCCACCTCCCGAAAGTGAACACAGCATTGTCATCATCGATGTCAATCAGCGCAGCCTGGCCGAAATCGGGCAGTGGCCCTGGTCGCGGCGCCTGCTGGGTACGTTTATTGAAAAGCTCTCCCACTACGGCGCGCTGGTCATCGGCTGGGACTTTCTCTTCCCCGAGTATGAACGCAATGCCACTGGCGATCTGAGACGAGCCATCGAGAGCGGGGATGGCCCGGATTATGCGGACATCCTGCCAAGACTGACTGAACTGCAGACCCTGCTCGATGGTGACAAGGCTTTCGCGGAAGGGATGGAATACAGCGACGTGGTCCTTGGCTTCTCTTTCAAACCAAACGAATTCCTGCGGTATGGCACCTTGCCCAATCCGATTATCGAAATTGATGAAGAACTCTCCAACAGCCTGGCTATTGCCAACATGCAGGGCTATGAGGGCAATGTCGATGTTCTTCAGAATGCCGCCACAGGGGCCGGATTTATCGACAACCTGCCCGACATTGATGGCGTCATCAGACGCTCACCCTTGATTCTGCGTTACCAGAACAACCTCTATCCTTCGCTCGCGCTAGACATGGCACGCTTGTACTTCTTCGAAGACAACTTCAGTCTTGAGACCGAGCCTGTACCCGGGGCCACTAGGCGCGAAATCACCGGCATCAAGATGGGCCAGGTCTTCATTCCCACGGACCGCTTTGGGCAGGTGATTGTGCCCTATATCGGCGAGTCGCGACTGGGGCAGGGCAATACCTACCCGTATATCAGTGCAATCGATATCCTCAATGACACCCTGGAACCGGAGGAAGAGAAGGTCCTGTTCAACAGCCTGGTCTTTATCGGCTCGACGGCGACGGGCCTGTTCGATTTGCGGTCAACACCTATGGAAAATATCTATCCCGGGGTGGAAGTGCACGCCAACATCCTCAATGCCATTCTCAATTCGGCACCGACCTACACCGTCGAGACTATCGAGGAACGCATGACCCGCAGCACCGGCCTTGATGCGTTTATTGCCGACCTGACGGCATCACAACTGGATCCATTTCCGTCCAAGCCTGACTGGGAGGAAGGCGCGGTGCTGTTCACCCTGATCGTGTCCGGCCTGTTTCTGACTTTCGTGTATCCGCTGCTTGGCCCGGCGCTGCTGATGATGTCCAGCCTGACGTTCATGCTTGGTATTACCGCACTGAACTTCAAGCTATGGGCGGATTTCAAGCTGGATATTTCCCTGGTCATCATCCTGTTCCTGATCCTGCTGCTGACCGTGATCAACCTGACCTATGGCTACCTTAAGGAAGGGGTCAACCGGCGTGCTATCAAGGGCATGTTTGACCAGTACGTGCCGCCGGCACATATCGATGCCATGCTCAGCAATCCGGACAATTACAATTTTGACGGCGAGAGCAAAGAACTCAGCGTGCTGTTTTCCGATATCCGCAATTTCACGTCCATCTCCGAAAGCCTGAGCGCTACCGAACTGAAGTCAATGCTGAACGATTTCTTCACGCCAATCACCGGCATCATTTTTGACTACCAGGGCACTATCGACAAATACGTGGGTGACATGGTCATAGCCTTCTGGGGCGCGCCGCTGGATGACCCCAATCATCGCGAACATGCCATCGCGGCAGCGCTGAAAATGCTGCAAAAAGTAGAGGAGTTAAAGCCGGAGTTCGACAAACGCGGCTTCCCGGAGGTCAATATCGGCATCGGTATCAACTCTGGCTACATGAACGTGGGCGATATGGGATCCACGTACCGGCGCTCCTACACGGTGCTCGGGGATGCAGTAAACCTTGGTTCCCGCCTCGAGGGCATTACTAAGGTTTATGGCGTGAAGTTGCTGATCGGCGAGGAAACCTATGATCATATCGAGGGTTACCTGTGCCGCCTGGTGGACAAGGTGCAGGTTAAAGGCAAGGAACAGGCGATACGTATTTACCAGCCCTTGTGTCTGGAAAAAGAGGCTTCCGAAGAACTGGTGGGCCTGGTGAATGAGTATCACCGCGCTCATAACTATTATGTGCGCCAGGACTGGGATGAAGCTGAAAGAATGTTCAGCAAACTCAAGGAAAGCGATCCTGAAACGGCCCTTTACGATGTCTATCTAGAGCGTATTCCGGCCCTGCGCACACAGGCCCTCAAAGCTGATTGGGACGGTACTTTCAGGCATACCAGCAAGTAGTAAATGCGCGGCATACAGAGGTGTCAGGATTTATTGACATGACCCCATAAGCAGGTAAAATGCGCACCCTTAGCGCTTTGGGTGAATAGCTCAGCTGGGAGAGCGTCGCCCTTACAAGGCGAATGTCGGGGGTTCAAGTCCCTCTTCACCCACCAAAGTGCTTTCGCTTTGCAAACAGCCTAATTTGCATCATTCTAAGGACCGGTAGTTCAGCTGGTTAGAATGCCGGCCTGTCACGCCGGAGGTCGCGGGTTCGAGTCCCGTCCGGTCCGCCATTTATTACCGTCAAGCTCTTAAGCTCTTAAGCTCCTAAGCTCCAAAAATCTCATCCCCCCAAACGCCCAGATCCCGTTGATATTCCTGGTATCTGCAGTACAGGGTTTATGGCATCAGCCAGTCAACGCATTTTGTTGTATGGCTTTTGTTCCTTGCGAGACCCGCAACAGGAGTCATGCCATGAAATGGTTCATTCTGACAGCTTGCCTGCTGCTGATGCTGTCGTCGTGTCGCCAGGTAGAGGAACTTACCGGGCATCGTCCCATCGTCGATACCAAGGGTGTGGATCCCGATGTCCTGGCCGCCGATATGGCGGACTGTTCCAGCTTTGCCGATGAGGTCCAGTCGGGGCGCCAGGTGATCGCCTGTGCCGGGACAGGCGCTGTCGTTAGCGGCGTCATCGGGGCCGCCGTAGGCAACAGCGAAGCGGCCCGCCGCGGCGCCGGTGTCGGCGCTGCCAGTGGTACGCTCAGCGGGTCGTCAGGAAATGCCTGACGGGCAGGGGCTATCTCGTGATCAATTGGGGTCACCAGGTCTGTGAATTTATGCCGGCCTTGGCATAATCGCTGTTTTCAGGGAGCGTGCCAGTGGCCTTTTTAGACAGACTTGTCCCGCAGGACACCCCGGTAGAAGCCATCCGGGATCCGGTGCTGGAACGTGCCGGGGTACAATTGTCGGTATTACGCCTGGACCGGATCCATGCACAGATTTCCGGTAACAAGTGGTTCAAGTTAATCCGCAATCTGGACAGCGCGCGGGCTCAGGACCACGATACCTTGCTGAGTTTTGGCGGCCCCTGGTCCAATCATCTGCATGCCCTGGCCTGTGCCGGCCAGATCTGCGGTCTGCGCACCATTGGTATTGTTCGCGGTGAACTACCTTCCCCCCTCAATGCCTGCCTGAGTGATGCCCGTGCCGCAGGCATGACACTGGTGGGCATGTCCCGTGCCGACTATGCCCGCAAATCCGAGCCGGACATCATCGCTTCACTGCACGCACGCTTCGGTCGTTTCTACCTCATCCCTGAAGGCGGGGCCAACCGGGAAGGGCTGCTGGGCTGCGCCGACATAACTGAGCGTTATGACCAGGACAGCTTTGATCTGGTCTGCATGGCATGTGGCACGGGCACCATGCTGGCCGGCATGGCCCTGACCAGCCGACTGCCGTTGGTCGGCGTACAGGTACTGAAAGGGGCGGGGTATCTGGTGAGAGAAGTTGATGACTATTTTTCCCGCTATGGGCTGGCGCCCCAAGTGCCCTGGCGTATTCTGGAGGACTGGCATCATGGCGGTTATGCCAGGGTCACCAATGAACTTTTGCGCTTCTTAACAGAATTCGAGGCGGACCATGGGATACCCTTAGAACCGGTCTACTCGGGAAAGCTCCTGTATGCCATTTACGAGGCGGCCAAAAAAAGGGATATTTTCCCACATAATTCTCGTATACTGGCCGTCCACGGAGGCGGGCTGCAAGGATTGCGTGGATTTGTATGATTTGAATAATGATTAATCAGAGAGTTATATCGAATAGTTAAAATTCTTTCAGCTCTTATAGTCACGGCAGGATGCCCATGCAGGCACTGATAAATACACTGTTGCAGACATGTTTAAGGCTCATTCGCAGCGCCTTGAACGGTCTGGCCGCGCACCGGCTGTTGTCCGGGGTGTTGCTGTGCCTGTTGTTGACGGGCCTGCTGACAGGCCAGGCCAGCGCCCAGGTCTGGCGCCTGGATCTGACAGGATCGGCCGCGACGGGTGAAAGTGATGCCATGGCGGTGCTGGACGTCACCTTGCTGGAACTCCTGCAGCCTGGCGATACCTTTGATATCGAGGTCGACAGCAAAAACAGCTATACGATTCGTGTCGATGAACGCGAGGTGATGAGCAATGGCGACCGGGTCTGGTCCGGCTCCATCCTGGAGCAGGGCCTGGACTACTCTCTAGTCATCACGGTGGGAGAATATACCGCGCACCTGGTGCTGACGTCCCCGGCGGGTATCTTCCAGTTATACGGGCGTTCTGAGGACGGCCAGCTGTTCAGCGGCGAATTCCACAAGCTGCGCCATGTTCGCGATGAAGTCGCCAGCACTGACACGATTACGACACCGGGCAACCCCGGCCCGGTGGATGTGATCCAGAAAGAACCCCTGAAGATCACCCAGACGGTGTCGGCCACCGTGGTGCCGGCGGGTGACCAGATCAGCTTCAACCTAAGCGTTGAAAACCTGGGCTCAGCACCACAGCTGACCCAGTACGCTGACATCTATTTCCTGCTGGAAAACACCACATTGGAACAGCTGCCCCAGGGCTGTGAAATTCTGCAATCAACCCAGCAGCAACCGGTGCTCAGTTGTGCTCTGGGGGATCTGCTGGCTAATCAGCGAAAACAGCTGTCCTTTACCGTGACGACCTCCTTGGACTCGCATCCACTGGTATACAGCACTGTGCTGGTGGGCGAGGTCCGCAGTGATGCCATCATCGAGGTCTACAAGGACGTCACCAAGGATAGCGATGGTGACGGTATCAGCGATTATGTTGAAGATCTCATCGGCACCAACAAATTTGCCATCTCCGCTGACCCTGATGCCATCATCGATGTGCTGGTCGCCTACACTGACGATATAATCAGTCTCTACCAGGGTGAAGTCGCCACCCGGGTAAACCAGTTGTTCAAAGTAGCCAACCGCATCCTCTCGGACAGCCATGCCGGCATCGTGCTGCGTCCGGTGGGTCTTTACGAAGTGCCATATACGCCTGCCGAGGAACTGTTCACTGACCTGAGCACACTGACGTTCCAGGAAGATCCCGCTTTTAACGATCTGCTGGCCAGGCGCAGACTCTACGGAGGAGACCTGGTGGTGCTGCTGCGCACAGGTGAGGAAAACGGCTTGTGTGGCCTGGCGAACCTGGGCGGTAAAGGCACACAGGGCGATTTCAGTGCCGATTACCACAAGAACTTTGCCTATTCCGTGATCAATGCGGACTGCAAGGATGACAGCGTGCTGGCCCATGAAATCGGGCATAACCTGGGCCTAGTGCATTCCAGGCGGGAAGATAACGATGGCGGTACCCAGGCGGCCTCGGCCGGATTCGGGGTCGATACACGCTTTGTGACTGTGATGGCCTTTCCGAATGACTTTGAGGTCGTGAATCGCCTTTACCGGTATTCAGACCCGGCACGCGCGTGCGGGCCTTACCTGTGCGGAGAAGCAGACGACAGCCTGGGCGAAGCCGCCGATGCGGTGGCGACCCTGAAGCTTGTCAAACATCAGGTAGCCGCCTATTACGCCAGCCAGGAAAGCCGCATGCCGACTCTCAAGGCCCGCTCACTGCTGACCGGCGATACCAGTGCGACACTCGGGCTTGGAGCCTATGCGTTGGGATCGGAGAATTTTGCCAGCACGTTTACCACGGCTGACAGCATCAACCTGCGCATGAAGATCACCCCCGAAGCTCGTCACCTAGGCAAGATGTATTCAACTCACGTGGTATTTCTTGCCGGACAGTCCAGTGTCTACCAGTTGACCGGGTCAGGTGTGCTGAAACCCTGGGACCGCAAACCAGCAACACTGGAGGCCGTCAACAGTGATCGCTACATGACTGCACAGGAACTCGTGGAAGTGACAGAAGGCCTGGATCTGGCGGCTGTCGGACTCGTGAACAGGGCGGTCAAGCTGTTTGTCGCGTACCGCATGCAAGATACCGGTGAACTGGTATTTGGTACCACCCCCGTGGCCCTGACTGTTAATACCCTGTAACACGTGTCACAGGGAAGAGGGGGCTCAGAGACGGGCCAGATTTTCGGAAATCGGGAACAGGTACTTCACATCAAACAGGACATGCCTGTCGCGTGCTAGTTGCCGGATTTTCGCCAGCCCCATCTCCTTGAAGGCGGTATGCGCGACGGCGATGATCACAGCATCGTAGGCTTGTGCTTCCGCTTCATTCACCAGTGACAAGCCGTATTCTTCCTCAGCGGCTTGACTGTCGACCCAGGGATCGTAGATATCCACATTGGCGTGGTATTCCCCTAGGCTTCTGACCAGGTCGACGACCCTGGAATTGCGGATATCGGGGCAGTTTTCCTTAAACGTCAATCCCATCACCAGGATGCGTGAGTCCACCACGTGAATACGCTTGCTGGTCATTTCCTTGACCAGGCGTTCACCGATGTAAGTGCCCATGCCGTCATTGATACGACGACCAGCCAGAATCACATCCGGGTGGTAGCCGATTTCCTGTGCCTTGTGGGTCAGGTAGTAGGGATCAACGCCGATGCAGTGACCACCAACCAGGCCGGGTCGGAACGGCAGAAAATTCCACTTTGACCCGGCCGCTTCGAGCACTTCCTCGGTATCGATGCCGAGACGGTGAAATATGATGCTGAGTTCATTGATCAGGGCAATGTTGAGATCGCGCTGGGTGTTTTCGATAACCTTCGATGCTTCTGCCACCTTGATACTGCTGGCTGGATGGGTGCCTGCCGACAGAATTGATTGGTACAGCGCATCGACAAAAGCTGCTGTGCTGGTATTCGAGCCGGAGGTGACCTTTACCACATTAGTCAGCCGGTGTTTCTTATCACCTGGGTTGATGCGCTCCGGACTATAGCCGACAAAAAAAGTCCGGTTGAAGGTGCCGCCGGAGACTTTTTCCAGGATTGGCACGCAGATCTCTTCCGTGCAGCCGGGATACACTGTGGATTCAAAAATGACCGTATCGCCATCCGAAAGGTAATGACCCACCAGATTGCAGGCATTTTTCAATGCCGTCAGGTCTGGCTGGTTCTGCCTGTCGACCGGCGTCGGCACAGTCACGATATAGACGTTGTGGCCGGCCAGGCTGTCGGGGTCAGAGGAGTAGGAGCCATGGATAGCACCCGCAAGCTCATCAGGCGTCAGGTCCATCATGTTGTCACGCCCCTGGCTCAGCTGGTTGACACGCGCCACATTGATATCAAAACCCAGGGTAGGGTAATGCCGGGCGAATTCGACCATGAGCGGCAGGCCGACATAGCCCAGCCCGACGACGGCAATTTTGCTATTACTGATGTCCATGGTGAGTCTCCTAAAAGGCGCGGCCATTATAAACAAGGAAGGCCCCGGATTGCCTGACAACCCTCAAGATTAATCGATGGTGGCAGGATGCGCCGTGATATACTGGGCTTCTTTTTCAGCCACCTGAACACTCCTCCATGGCGCAATTTTCAACAATCGGCCTCACCGGCAGAAACAACCCCGACATCGTCGATTCGTTGCAGGCCCTGGT